>CAXNKG010000027.1:0-40345 GCA_964202965.1 Vicinamibacterales bacterium | reverse complement strand
CAGTCGTTCATCGACGAGCTGGGCGGCCGGGCCGAGATGTCCGAGTACATGCGGAGCGCCGGGCTGCCGTACAAGATGAGCGCCGAGAAGGCGTACTCCACCGACTCGAACATCCTCGGGGCGACGCACGAAGCCAAGGATCTGGAGCGGCTTGATACAGGCATCCGGATCGTCCATCCGATCATGGGCGTCCGTTTCTGGCGCGAGGACACGGTCGTCAAGCCCGAGGAAGTGACCCTCCGCTTCGAGGAAGGCCAGCCGGTCGCGCTCAACGGCATTGCGTTCAACGATTCCGTGCAGCTCATGCTCGAAGCCAACCGCATCGGCGGCCGCCACGGGCTCGGCATGAGCGATCAGATCGAGAACCGGATCATCGAAGCGAAGAGCCGCGGGATCTACGAGGCGCCCGGCATGGCGCTCCTGTTTATCGGGTACGAGCGCCTGCTGACGGGAATCCATAACGAGGACACCCTCGCGCAGTATCGCGACAGCGGCCGGCAGCTCGGCCGCCTGCTCTATCAGGGACGCTGGTTCGATTCTCAGGCTCTGATGCTGCGGGAATCGTCGCGACGGTTTGTTGCTCGCGCGGTCACGGGGGACGTCGTGGTCGAGCTGCGGCGGGGGAATGACTATTCCATCCTCGACACGCGCAGCCCCAACCTGACGTACAAGCCGGAACGGCTCACGATGGAAAAAGGGGAGTCGACGTTTACGCCCCGCGACCGCATCGGTCAGCTGACGATGCGCAATCTCGACATCATGGACACGCGGGAGAAGCTGCTGACCTATATCGAGACCGGCGTGCTCTCGGGGGGCGCTGAATCGGGCCTGCCGAAGATGATCGAGGGGAAGCCGCCAGGCTCGAAGAAGGACTAAGAGGCGAGCGTCTCGGTCTTTCGAGCGTGTTTATCGGCGTACATCTCGCGGTCGGCGACGGCGAGTAACGACTCGTAGGTCCGCCCGTCCTGTGGAAACACCGCAATCCCCGCGCTGATCGCCACCGGAATCTGTCCTGACTCGACGCCGAGAACGAGCCCCATCGTGTCCGCCACGGTCAGCCCTGACGCAATGGTCTGCGCGATTTCGTAGAGCATCTGCCGGGCCTTCGGGCGCTCCGCCCGCACGTGCGAGAGACACGCCTGGTATCCCAGGTACAGGGTGGCCGTCGTCAGGAGGCCAACCCAGACGGCGGACAGAGACATCGCCGACGCCACGACGATCGCGCACGCGGCAGCGAGCGCGCCGCCCGCATAGGCGCGGACGGCGAACGGCCATTGATGCAACACGAGCCCTGGCCTCAGTGAGGCCGGAACCGGGTTACGGGAGCCAGATGATAGTAACGCGCGTTCTCATGATTGTCCTCTCAGTGCGTGCCGGTCACCCGGCGACGGTTGTCCACAGGTTGATCCGCTGGCCAGAGCACCTGGCCCGCGGTGTTCGTGCTCCACACGATGTTGTCGTCGCCGCGGGTGCTCCAGACGATGTTGTCGTCGCCGCGGGTGCTCCAGACGATGTTGTCGTCGCCGCGGGTACTCCAGACGATGTTGTCGTCGCCGCGGGTGCTCCAGACGATGTTGTCGTCGCCGCGGGTGCCCCAGACAATCGGCCGGCGCCTGGCGGTGGCCCGCGCGCCCCAGGTGGTCGTCAGCGCCCACGCGTTGGCGCCCGGCCGCAGATCGCCGCCGGCGATGCGCCGGTTGCCCCAGATAATCTGCTCGCTCCAGGCGATGAATTCGTTCTCGATGGTGTCGCCCGGTTCTGGCAACGGCTCGTCCGGACTGCCGAAGGCGCGCGCCATCCGCACGGCTCCGAGCGTGTTCAGCAGTCCCGCCCCCTGCGCCAGGGCAGGCTCGTCGTCTCTGACTTCAGCGGTGTACTGCAGGATGGCTTTGACGGCATTCGGCGTCAGCGACGGATTCGCCTCCAGCATCAGGGCGATCGTTCCGGCGACGGCCGGCGCCGCCATGCTTGTCCCGCTGAGGCTCAAATACGGCCGGTACGGCGTCGAACGTGTGCCATCGAGCAGGTAGTCGCCGTACATCGTGTAGAGCGTCGAGTTCGGATCGGCAAGCGACTCGGTGCCGACGCCTGGCGCGATCAGGTCGGGCTTGGCGGCGAAGTCGATCCAGGTCGGGCCGCGCGAGCTGAAGCCGGCGACGATGTCGTTGCTGCGGGGCCGCGTGCCCTCGTGGCTTGCTGCGCCAACCGTCAGGACCCAGGGCGCGTTGCCGGGGCAGGTAATGCCGCCCCACTGCTCCTCGCCCTCGTCATTCAGCCCGAGATTGCCGGCGGCGGCCACGACGACGATGCCCGCCTGCACGGCCCGCCGCGCGGCTTGCGCGAGCGGATCGGTGTTGTACGACTCGAAGACTCCCGACGCGACAGAGAGATTGATGACGCGGATGTTGTAGACATCCTTGACGGTGACCGCGTAGTCGAGCGCGGCAATGACGTCACTGATGTACCCGTTGCCCTCGCCGTCCAGCACCTTGAGGCCGATCAGATGCGCTTCGGGGGCGATGCCCATGCGGCGGCCATCGGAGTCGAACCCGTTCCCCGCGATGACGCCGGCGACGTGCGTACCATGGCCATAGACGTCGATCGGCTGGTCGGACGCCCAGACGCCGGGTATGTTGTCGGTGGTGAAATCGCGGAAGTGCACGATGCGGGGATCCGATCGCGGAGATGCCGGATCGGTCAGATACAGGTCGTCATGCCAGGCCGTGATGCCGGAGTCGATGACGGCGACCCCGATGCCCTTCCCGGTCAGCCCGAACGAGCGACGGGCGATCGTGGCCGCAATCGCCGCCCCGGTCCGTTCGAGCGTCGCGAAGACCGGGTGGTCAGGGCGAATCGACGCGACCTGGGGGTTGCCGGCGATGCTCGGCAGCACGCCCGGATCCAGGTCGGCGACCTGCGCCTTCATGCCGGCGAGCTGCCGCCGCGCGACCCCGCCGCTGCCGGTGATGATGCGAACGTCCGGTGCTCCGCGGAACTCGACGATGACCCGGGAGCGGGTGCCGGTGGGGAGGCCCTGACTCCAGACGTGGGCCGGGCCGGTCAGCCCAAGCCCCGCTGCGAGGAGCAGGATCAGACGCAGGTGCGTGACGAAAGGTGTTTTTGGCATAGGGAGAGGTAAGGCGACAAGGGCAAGTTTACTGCCGGAGTTCTAGATCCGTCGTCTGAGCGCGCGTAAGTCGTTGCGTCTATGTGGGTTCACGGAAGAGCCTCGCCCATTCGGCGCATGAACACGGTGCAGGGACGTGCAGGCCGTGTGCAGAAATTGCACAACCCGCTGACGAATTGGAATGCAAGAACGTCAGCGGCAGGGGGGGCGAGGCCCTAGCCGGTGCGTGATCCTCTGGCGGTCGGCTCGAGGCTGTATTCCACGATCTTGCGATAGAGCGTCCCGCGGCTGATCGCCAGGATTCGCGCAGCTTCCTTCTTGTTCCAGTGGGCCAGCTCGAGCGCGCGCCGGATGTGCGCCTGCTCGGCCTCGCGGAGGGTGGGGAGGCGCGACGGCGTCAGCGCCTCGGTCGCCGCACTCGCGTGCAGGAAATCAATGTCGGTGTCACGAATCACGCGGCCGGGCGACGACAGGGCAGCCCGCGAGACTGTACTTTCCAGCTCGCGAATGTTGCCGGGCCAGGAGTACGCCTGGAGCTGCGTCATCGCGTCCGGAGAAAACGTCTTGCCGTCGAGCGGCAGGCCGCTGGACGCGCAGTAGCGCGCCAGGAACCGCGACGCGAGTACGGGAATGTCCACCGGACGCTCGCGCAGCGAGGGCAGACGGATCGCGAAGGCGTTAATCCGGTAGAAGAGATCCTCTCGGAATCGCCCGTCGCGCACGAAGAGATCGAGGGGCCGATTGGTGGCCGAGATCAGGCGGAAGTCGACGCAGACGGACTTCTGTCCGCCGAGCCGTTCGAATCGCCGTTCCTCGATGGCGCGCAGGAGCTTGGCCTGCGCGATGAGCGACAGGTCGCCAATCTCGTCGAGCAAGAGCGTGCCGCGGTCCGCGAGCTCCAGCCGTCCCGGCTTGCGATCGTGCGCACCGGTGAACGCCCCCTTCTCATAGCCGAACAACTCGGACTCGAACAGCGTGTCCGGCAGCGCGGCACAGTTCACGGCCTGGAAACGTTCCTTCGAACGGCGGCTCAACTCGTGAATCATGCGGGCGACGAGCTCCTTGCCGGAGCCCGTCGGGCCGAGGATCAGCACGGAGATGTCGGACTTGGCGGCCGTGCGGATCCACTCGAAGACGATCAGCATCTTTTCGTCGCGGCCGATCATGTCGCGAAAGCGCTGGACCGACGGCGCCTGGTCTTCGGCGCTGACGGTGGCGCGGCGCTGGAGGAACCCGTCGAGCAGGGCTGCGAGAGGCCCCGACTCGGGCTGCCGGGCGGCGTAGCGTGCAGGAGGATCGCCGATCTGCCGGATCAGGCCGGAATCGATGAGCTCGCGCAGGCAGTTGTCGACGTCCATGCGCATGCGGCCGCATGCCGACATGAGCGCATCCATCTCGAAGGCGTCCTGCGGCCGTGTGTTCAGGAAACGCAGCAGTCCCGCGCGGAGTGGCGACTGTACGAGCGCGCGGAAACGAGTGTCTTCGTCGGCCGACGCGGTGGCGTCGGCGACAACGTTACGAGCGGCGCTGGCAGTATCGTCCACGTCGGTTTGATGAGGATGGGGCGGAAGGCCCGCCTTGATCTATCGGCCGCGGCGGCGGCGGCCGACAGTCCGCCAGCCCCGCTTTCGCCAACGCTGCGGCGGGGCAGGCGGCTGCTCAAGGTAAGCTAACGGCGTGCCCTATCGATCGCCGGGCGCGCCGCAGAAAACGCGCGCCGAGTACCTGTCAGGCCGGCCCATCCGCTACTACCGCCCGCAGGGGAGCGCCGACATCCGGCGCCTGATCGAAGACGGCTTTCAGGCGTTCAACGCCGCCCGTCTCGGCGAAGCCTGCCGGATCTACACGGACAAAATGCTCCTGCCGGAGCACGACACCACGATCGGGCTGACGGTCGCGGGCGCCCTGACGCCGGCCGGCCTGGGCGGCTGCATCGTGGAGCTGATGGAGCGCGGGTTGATTGACTTTGTCATCAGCACGGGCGCGAACCTGTACCACGACCTGCACTACGCGCTGAATTTCACGCTCCACCGCGGGTCGCCGTTCGTGAACGACGTCGAGCTGTACGAGGAAGGCGTCATTCGGATCTATGACGTCCTGTTTCCCGCGACCGTCCTGCTGGAGACCGACCAGTACATCCGTGATTTCCTGGTGCGCTGGGGCGCCGACGGCCCCGTGTCGACAGCCGAATTGCACTATGCGCTCGGCCAGGACCTGCTGGAACGGCAGCCGGGATGTCAGGCGTATTCGGTCGTGGCGGCGGCCGCCGCCTACGGCGTCCCGATTTACACTTCGTCGCCCGGCGACAGCTCGATCGGCATGAACGTCGCCTTCCACGAGTTGATGAACGACAGCCGGCTGATGGTCGATCCCAACAAGGACGTCAACGAAGTCTGCGCGTTCATCCTCGCCGGCAGGAAGAACGGGTGCGTCATCCTCGGCGGCGGGTCGCCGAAGAACTTCTACCTCCAGGGCCAGCCGACCTTATGGGAGGTGTACGGCATTCCCAAGGGCGGGAACGATTTCTTCATTCAGATCACGACCGATTCCGTTGTCTGGGGCGGCTTGTCTGGCGCGACGCCGGCCGAGGCCGTGAGCTGGGGCAAAGTCAATCCCGGCGTGCTGCCAGACACCGTCGTGGCGTACTGCGATTCGACGATCGCCTTTCCGCTCTTCTGCGAGTACGCGGTTGGCGCCGAGCACAATCGCCGGCCGCGAAAGGACCTCGTCCACAAGCGAGACGACCTGGTGGCCACGCTGAAGCGCGAAGCGAAGGAGGGCAGACGGGATCACCCCAAGCCGGCCGGCCCGGCAGAGACGATGCCCGATCTCGAGCGGCACCGGTAGAGACGATGGGGACGCTGGCCTCCGAGCTCGGCCCGCACGCGAACCGCCTGTCGGGGCAGCCCCGGGTCTATGTCGACGCAAACATTCCGGCCGGTCTGGTCCACTTCATGCGCTCCCGCCTGCACTGGGATGTGCTCTTCGTTGTGGAACACGACGACCTGCGCCGCGCGCGTGACGGGGACCATTACCTGCTGGCCCGCCAGCTGGGACGCACGCTGATCACGCAGGATCGCGATTATCTGGACGAGAAGAAGTTCCCGCCGCTCGAGAGCGGGGGAGTCGTCGTGCTCACGGCGCCCACCGCGCGGGGTTGCGAGTCGCTGCTGACCCGCATCGACGACGTGTTCCAGTCGGCGCTCCCGTTCGAAGGGCGCAACGTGCATCTGCACGTCGACTGGTCCGGAGAGTCGTAGCAAGTCAAAAGTCAAAAGTTAAAAGTCAAAAGTTACGATGCTTGTTCTTACGGGCGGCGATCTCGTCCTGCCGGATCGCATTCTCACCGGCGGCTCACTCGTCATCGACGGCGGCCGCATCACGGCTGTTGAGCCGCGGCCGGCTGTCGATGCTGCCGGCGCGACGATCGTCGACGTGCGCGACTGTTTTGTCGTCCCGGGCTTCATCGATGTGCACGTGCACGGTGTCGACGGCGTCGACACGCTCGACGAGGGAGACTCGATCGGGGACATGGCCAGGCGGCTGCCGCGGTACGGCGTCACCGCGTTCTGCCCGACGACGGTTGCCTGCGGACCGTCGGCGCTGCGTGGGGTGCTCCGCGCTGTTGCGGCGCAGCGCGGCGCGAGGGCCGTCGGCATGGCACGCGTGCTGCCGGCGCACCTCGAGAGCAACTTCATCAATCCCGAGTACAAGGGCGCACAGCCGGGCGAATGCCTTCGCGCGCCGGACGCGGGGCGGGTCCCGCGAGCACCTGGAGCCAGGCGCAGCGGACCTGCCGACGGTGACTTTTCCGGGCAGGACATCCTGGATGTCATCAGCGCCTCGCGCCCGGACGTCGGCATTGTGACGCTCGCCCCGGAGTTGCCAGGCGCGATCGAGCTCGTGACGGCGCTCGTGGCGGCCGGTCATCGCGTATCGATCGGCCATTCCGGCGCCACGCTCGATGAGGCGATGGCCGCCATTGACGCCGGCGCCCGTCACGCGACGCATCTGTTTAACCGGATGGCGCCGATGACGCATCGTGCGCCCGGCATCGCCGGTGCCGTCCTGGCCAGGGAGGACGTGGCCGCGGAGCTGATTTGCGACGGGTACCACGTGCATCCCGCCATGGCCGGGATCGCGATTGCCGCCAAAGGCACGCACCGGGTCATGGGGATCACCGACGGCACTGCCGGGTCCGGCCTCACGCCAGGGTCGACGGCGCAGCTCGGTGGGCGCCGGATTCGCGTCACGGATACGGCGGCGGTGCTGGATGACGGCACGCTCGCCGGCAGCACGCTCACCATGGATCGCGCCTTCAGGACGATCGTGACCGCGTTCGGCCTCTCGATCGTCGATGCGGCGACGTTGTGCGCGACTACCCCGGCGCGCGAGCTGGGGCTGACGGGATTCGGCGTGATTGCCCGCGACGCCGTGGCCGACGTCGTGGTGCTGGACCGCTGGTTCCGCGTCCGGCACACCATCATCGACGGGCGGGAGGTCTATGCCGAGGATGCGGGGGTGCGATAGTGCGACAAGGCGTTCTTCCGCACGGTCGCACCTTCGCACCCTCAGCGAAGCGGTCTCGCAGCGTAACGCGTCGGGTCGGGGACGCCCGCCTCGGCAAATGCATCCCGGCGCTCCCGGCACTTGCTGCACTCCCCGCAGTGCAGATCCTGCCGTGGGTTCATGCATGACAGCGTCAGTTCCAGCGGAACTCGAAGCTGCACGCCCAGCCGGATCACGTCGCTCTTCTCCATCGACGCAAACGGTGTGTCGATGGTGATGATGTGATCAAGGCCGAGGGACAGCGCCCGCGCCATCGCGTCGAAGAACGTACGGGTCGCATCGGGAAAGGGATTCCCCGCCAGCGGGCCGAGGACGATACGCGCAATCTGATGGTGCGCGGCATAAATCGCCGCCTTGCTCAGGAGGGCGATGTTGCGGCCCGTGAGATACACGTCTTCGTCGGGCGTATCGAACGCCGGCGGCGTGCCCTGCAGCGCCCAGTGGCTCGCCGGATAGAGATCGCGCACGGTGAATGACAGCCGCGCGAGCGGCTCGGTCCTGCCGGCCAGCGGCGGCGCGGCCAGCAGCCGTTCGAGCGCCGCGAGTTCCCGATCCTCCCACGCGAGCCCCGTGCTCACGTAGATCGGATGGACACGATGCGTGCGCGCTTGGGCCGCGGCGAGTACCGCGCTGTCGAGACCGGCCGAAAGAAGGACTGCTGTGGCAGACATTGGGAGTTGGGAATTGGGAGTTGGACGTTAACATACCGTCCATGTACTCGGTCACCAAGCGCATCGACTTCTGCTACGGGCACCGCCTGATGGATTACGACGGCATGTGCCAGCATCCGCACGGCCATAATGCGGTCGCCGAAATCGAAATCCGCGCTGAGTCGCTCGACGCGCGCAACATGGTGGCCGACTTCGGTGACATCAAACGGCTCGTGAAGGGGTGGATCGACCGCGAGCTCGATCACCGGATGATCCTCCGCCACGACGATCCTCTTGTCGCGTCGCTCAGGGCCCTCGGCGAACCGGTCTTCGTCGTCGACAGCAACCCGACCGCCGAGCGGATCGCACGTCTCCTGTACGACATCTCGCGCGAACAGGGGCTGCCGGTCGTGCGTGTCACTGTCTGGGAGACGCCATCGTCGTGGGCGACCTACACCGGCTGATCGTGTTCGACCTCGACGGCACGCTCGTCGATTCACGCCGCGATCTCGCCGACTCCGCGAACCAGCTGATTGAGGAACGCGGCGGGTCGCGCCTGTCTGAGGACGCGATCGGCCGCATGGTCGGAGAAGGGGCGGCGGTGCTCGTGCGCCGCGCCCTTGTGGCCGCCGGTCTTCCGGACACGCCGGCGGCGCTTCCCCGATTCCTGGAGATCTACGACAGCCGGCTGCTGGACAACACCCGCTTGTACGAGGGCGTCGAGCCAGTCATCCGCGCGGCTCGCATCGGCGGCCGCGTCGCCGTGCTCACCAACAAGCCGGTGCGCCCCAGCCGGCGGATTCTCGACGCGCTCGGCGTCGGCGCTCTGTTTGAGGACGTCGTCGGTGGGGATGGTCCCTTGCCGCGGAAGCCGGATCCGGCAGGGCTGGAGGAACTCATGCGACGCGCGGGCGTGTCACCGGGCGCCACGCTCATGGTCGGCGACTCGGTCATCGACCATGAAACGGCTCGTCGCGCCGGTGTACGGTGTTGCCTTGCGGCCTACGGGTTCGGCTACGAGATGTTCCCCGCCGAGCGGCTGACGGGCGAGGAGTGGATCGCGAAGGACACGGCGGCACTGGCCGACGTCATTGGGCAGTTCAGGCCCGGATTCAGCGGCTGAACGGCAATTCGTACGAGAGATAGCCGAAGACGCCAAGGCTGGCGTCGCCCTCGGCGAATGACGCAGGCATTGCGATGCCGGCCACCGCCTGCGCGTCGCCGATGTCCCACCCGCCCCTGAGCCCGGGTGCGACAACCACGACGTTGTTGCGGACGCTCGTTCCCGCCTCGATGGTTTCTTCCCACGCCAGCACCGATTCGAGCATCAGATTCAACATCGGCCGAATCTGCCAGATGCCGCTCAGCGCGACGTGCGGCGTGAACAGGCTGTACTCCGCACCGTCGATCTCCGCCGCCGGCGTGTGCGTGAAGCCGCCATTCCAATGGAGGTACACACCGCCGAGCTGCTTGCTCACAGGCAGGTTGACCTGCCAGCCGGGACCGCCGTCGCCCAGGCCGCGCGTCGCGTTGCCCGTTGGCAGGATGAACGACACCCTGGGTGAAAACGCGGGCCGCCCGGGCGTTTCCATCGCCGCCTGCCAGCGATAGTTGAGCATCACGTCGCCGAGGCCCGCATGACCGTCGCCGCCGAGCGAGGGCACCGTGTACGAGAACTGGTGCGTCTGACTGAGGACTGGCCACTCCTGAGTGAAGGCGGTCTCCCACGCGCCGCCGTCCTGCAGGTGCACGCCGAAGATGTTCTGAAATATCCCCGGCTCCTGGTTGAACGCTTCCTCGACCAGGAAGGAATTGTCGAGAATCCCGAATGGCATCTGTTGGGCGTGGACCGGCACGCTGACGGCCAGGAGCAGCAGGATCGCCGCGGTCATCTGCACCAGCAGCTTTGACGCCGCCCGCGCGCCGATCGTGATGCGCTGATCGCCCTTCCCGCGTACCCGCACGCTGTCGGAGGCGGCATCGCGATCCTCAACCTCGATGGCCTCACCCGGCTTCAGGTGGTGGTTCTCGATGAAGCGGAGAAAGGCCTTGTCCTGGTCGATGACGCGCGTGATCGTGACGGTCGTGTGCAGCGGGCACGTGAGCAGCGACTGAGCGGGTTGCGCCTTGACCATGCCCTTCGCGTCGGGGATCGGATCCCCGTGCGGATCGACTTCGGGTCGGCCCAGCATCTGATCCATGCAGTCGATCAAACGATCGGACACCACATGTTCGAGCTGCTCGGCCTCGTCGTGGACTTCGTCCCACCCGTAGCCCATCACCTGCACGAGGAATAACTCGACGACGCGATGGCGGCGGACGACGAGCGCGGCGAGCTTTTCGCCGGCGTGGGTCAGCGCGACACCCGTGTACGGCTCGTACTGCACCAGGCCGGATTCCGCGAGTGTCTTGACCATCGTCGTCGCCGTGCCTGGCGCCACCCCAAGCGCGCCGGCCAGATGCCCCATCGGCAGCAGTTTCTGCGGGGCGTCCAGCGCGTTGACACCGAGATAGATGGCTTTGAGGTAATTCTCGACCGTGCTTGACGCCAGCATTTGAGCGGTAGTGTAACCTGACTTTGAGTGATAGCGACTTGACTTTTTAGTTATCTACGATATATTTTTGATTCTTCAAAATGTGGAAACTCAGCCGTAGGGGGTGGTTACAGGCCACGGGACTGGCGTCGCTGGGCGGAAGCCTGGCTGCGGCGGCGCGTCTTTCAGGTCAGACGCCCGCGCGGGGCGGTCACCAGAATCACGGTTCCCACGTGATGGGAACGGTGGGGAAGCCGTCGCTCGAGGCCTTTAACCCGACGACCTTTCTCCGTAGCTGGAATTTCTCGGACCTTCCGCCCGAGGCTCGCGCGAAGTTTTACAGGGAAACGCCACGGCCCGACGGCACGATGCTTCGGGAGTACGAGATTTACGCGGTCGATCGCGAAATCGAAATTGCGCCCGGCCTGTTCTTTCCCGCCTGGACGTACAACGGCCAGGTCCCCGGACCGACGATTCGCGCGACCGAAGGCGACCGCGTCAAGGTGACGTTCAGGAATTCCGGCACCCACCCGCATTCCATGCACTTCCACGGATGGCACATGCCCGCGATGGACGGCGCTCTTGCGGGACAGGAGGTCAATCCCGGCGAGACGTTCGTCTACGAATTCGACGCCGACCCGTTCGGTCTGCACCTCTATCACTGCCACACCGTCCCGCTGAAGCGTCACATCCACAAAGGGCTGTACGGAACGTTCATCATCGATCCCCGCGGGGGAAGGCCGCCGGCCGACGAGATGGTGATGGTGATGAACGCGTTCGACACGACGTTCGATGCGGAGAACGAGGTGTACGCGGCGAACACGGTGGCCAATGCCTACATGCACGAGCCGATTCGCGTGTCCGTCGGCCGCCTGGTCCGCATCTATCTCGTGAACGTCACGGAGTTCGACCCGATCAACAGCCTGCACACGCACGGCATGTTCTTCGACGTCTTCCGCACAGGAACGACGCTCACTCCCTCGGAGCGCACCGACACGCTGATGCTCTGCCAGGGCGAGCGCGCGATTCTGGAGACGACCTTCCGGTATCCCGGCGACTTCATGTTTCACGCGCACCAGAGCGAATTCGCAGAGCTCGGATGGATGGGGCTCTTCCGGGCCGAAGAGGTCACGCCCACGTAATGCGCCGCATTCTGCTGGCCTTCATTCCGCTGATTCTCCTCGCGATCCTGCTGACGGTGATCGTCCGTTCGGGGCCGGCCGACTCGGTTCGCGGCGCGGACTTTCCCCCCGTCGAACGGCTGACCTTCCAGCGCGTCACCCTCGAGCGCGACTACATCGTGGTCAACGTGCTCAACGATGGTCCAGATGCCGTCACCATCGCGCAGATCCAGGTTGACGACGCCTTTTGGACGTTCACGGCCGACGATGGAACGGTCCTCACCCATCTGGGACGGACGACGATTCGCATTCCCTATCCATGGGTGGCAGGCGAGGCGCATGTCGTCAAGGTCCTGACGTCAACGGGTACCGCCTTCGAACACGAGATTCCGGTGGCGGTGACGACGCCGACACCGAACGCGCGCTTTTTCGGCATCTTCACGCTGATTGGCGTGTATGTCGGTGTCATCCCGGTGGTGATCGGCCTTCTCTGGTTTCCCTTCATTTCGCGGCTGTCGGATCGCGCCATGGACTTCCTTCTCGCGCTCACCGTCGGTCTGCTGGCGTTTCTGCTGATTGACGGGGGCAGTGAAGGACTCGACGCGGCGAACCTGCTGCCGGAATCCTTTCAAGGCGTCGTCCTGTTCGCGACCGCCGCGATTGGCGCCTACCTCCTCCTCGAGGCTACCGGCGCCTGGCTCAAGGGCCGAACACGCGGCGCGGGCGAGGGGACCGGCGGATGGGCGCTCGCAGTATTCATCGCGATCGGCATCGGCCTTCATAACTTCGGCGAGGGACTCGCCGTCGGATCGGCGTTCGCGCTTGGCGAGGCCGCGCTCGGCACACTGCTGATAGTCGGTTTCACGCTGCACAACACGACCGAGGGGCTGGCGATTATCGCGCCGCTGGCGCGGGCGAAGCAGCGGGTGTCGGCGGTGAACCTGCTGAAGCTGGGGCTCATCGGCGGCGTCCCGACCATTGCCGGGGCGTGGCTCGGCGGCTTCGTCTATTCGCCGGTGTGGTCGGTGGTGTTCCTGGGAATCGGCGTCGGCGCCATTGCCCAGGTCATCGGCCAGATCATGCGCCACATGGCGCGGCAGGAATCGGTGGGCCGCATGCTGGCCACCGCCCCGGTATTGGCCGGGCTGTTCGCGGGCTTTGCCGTGATGTATCTGACGGGGATGCTGGTCGGATGAGCGTACTGGGGACACGGATACCACGTAGGGCGATCGCGGCGCTGGCGGTGCTGATGATTCTTGGCGTCCTGGCGCCCGCGCTGAGCACGACGCCTTCGCGTGAGATTACGCTCGTGGTGAAGGACATGGCGTTCTATCTCGAGAGCGATCCGAAGACGGCGAATCCGACGCTGGACATCAAGGTCGGGGAGCGCGTCCGGATCATTCTGCGCAGCCAGGATCGCGGTCTCACGCACGATTTCGCCATCCCGGCCCTGGGAACGGCCGTCGATCGAATCGGCTGGAATGAATCTGACGATGTCGTGTTCTCGGCCCCGACACGGCCCGGCACGTATCTCTACGAATGCCAGCCGCACCGGCTGATGATGCGAGGCACAATCCGGGTGCGGTGACCCTCCGCTCCACGATCGCCACGCCCGACGGCAAGCGCCGCTACGTCCGTGGGCTCTTTGCCACCATCGCCGACCGCTACGATTTCATCACCCGCGCGCTCTCATACGGGCAGGACCGCCGCTGGAAGGCGAGGCTCATTGCACTCGCGTCGATCACGTCCCGCGATCGCGTGCTGGATCTGGCATGCGGCACGGGCGATCTGACGTTCGCGGCGGAGGCGGCCGCGGCGGAAGAGGCGGGGACGGTGGTTGGGCTCGATCTCACGCCCAGAATGCTGCAGCTGGCGCTGCGGCGTCGGGGCGACGCGTCTCGCGCGGCCTTCGTGTGTGGAGACATGCTGTCGCTTCCGTTCCCGGCCGGGTCATTTGACGTCGTCACAACCGGGTACGGCTTGCGCAACGTTCCAGACCTCCGGGGCGCCCTGCGGGAGATTCGCCGTGTGCTTGTGCCCGGTGGACGGGTGCTGTCTCTGGATTTCAATCGGCCGGAACAGCCGGCGATTCGCGCGGCCTACCTTGCGTACCTGACGGTCGTTGGCGGCGCCCTCGGTCTCGCGCTGCATCGCGATGCCGACACGTACCGCTACATCCCCGAATCGATCCGGCTCTATCCGGGCGCGCGCGGTGTGGCCGCGATGCTGGTGGAGGAAGGCTTCGGCGGGGTACGCGTGGAGCTGTTACTGGGCGGCCTGATGGCCATTCACGTGGCGAAGGTGCCGGAGGTGTAGGGGCGGACCTCAGGCCCGGCCCCTGCCCTCGAGCCACGGCGCCAGCGCGTCGAGCAGAAACGCGAGGACGTCTTCTTCGGTGATCGCCTCGGGCGCGGTACCGGCCTTCACCGGGCGCTCGTCGCTCAGGGTCCTCGACCCGCGCGTCTGACTGATCCGGCCAATGACCTGCGGGGGCTCGGCCTCCGTATCGAGGGCGAACTCGATGTAGTCGTCGCGACGGATGTCCGAGGCGAGCCGCAACCCGCCTCCCGGCGTGAAGGCCATGAACTGGTGGCCTTCCGACTTGAGCGCGTTGGCGACCATCTTCGTCACCGGCGTCGCGACGTTCTCGAGAAACAGCTGGAAGCCGCGCTCGGCCTCGGCGGTCAGCTCGCGCCTGCGCTGGTTCTTGTGACGAGCGACCTCAATGGCCCTGGCGAGCTGGTTACGGACGGTCGAAATCTCCACAGCGCCAATTGTACGTGGACCCGCCAACCTCTGGCACTCCTCCGGCGTCAGAATAGACGTAATGTCCAGAACCGCCGGGTGTCGCGAGGATATGTCGCGCGGAATACCGTCGATGTTCGCGTTGATGCGATCGATCCCGATGCCCCGGTCATTTCGGCGGGCCAGCTGAAACTGCGTGCCAGCGTGACGCTGACCGCGGAACTGCAATAGGTCAAAGGGCAAAGGTCAAAGGTAAGCTGTAAGCCGTGTCGATCGACTACGCGAAAGCGCGCCGGCTGCTGGCGCGCCGCGACCCCGTCCTGCGCGACCTGATGCGCCGGTACGGACCGTGCGGCCTCGCCGATTCCCAGCATACCGACCCGTTTCGCGCCCTTGTCCGCGCGATCATCTCGCAGCAGCTGTCCACGCAGGCGGCCGCCACAATCGCCCGCCGTTTCGAGGGGCTTTTCGATGGGAAGCCAACCCCGGCCCGCGTCAACGCGGCGCCGGACGATCAGCTGCGCGGCGTCGGACTGAGCGGCCAGAAGCTCCGCTACATTCGGGACCTGTCCGTACGGATTGAAGGTGGGCTGCTGCCGCTGGCCACCCTCGACCGGATGGATGACGAAGAGGTCATCACGGTCCTGACCGAAGTCAAAGGTATTGGCCGGTGGACGGCCGAAATGTTCCTCATGTTCCGGCTTCATCGTCCGGACGTGCTGCCGGTTGACGATCTCGGTATTGTCAAAGCCGTGCAGCGGGCGTACCGGATGCGCACGCTGCCGACGCCGAAACGGTTGACGCGGCTCGGTGAAGAGTGGAGACCCTACCGCTCCGTCGCGTGCTGGTATCTGTGGCGGAGCCTCGAGAACACGCCGGTGAAGGAGTGACCGCCATGCACCATCGCTCTCACGTCGCCTTCCTGTTGGGCCTCATCGTCGTTGCGCTCGTGCAGGCGCCTCCCGCGGCGCAGACGGGGACCGCGGATGTCCCGCGACTGCAGTTCGAGAAGTACACGCTGCCGAACGGCCTCGAGGTCATCCTGAGTCAGAACCGCCGCATTCCCAGCGTGGCGGTCAATCTCTGGTACCACGTCGGTCCCGCGAACGAGGAGCCCGGCCGCACCGGCTTCGCGCACCTCTTCGAGCACATGATGTTTCAAGGCTCGAAGCACGTGCCGGCTGACGGCCACTTCAAGCTGCTCGAGTCCGCCGGGGCGACGGGCCTCAATGGCACGACCAACAACGACCGCACGAATTACTTCGAGACGGTCCCCGCGAATCAGCTCCCGCTCGCCCTGTGGCTCGAATCGGACCGCATGGGCTACCTGCTCGAGAAGGTGGACCAGGCGTCGCTGTCGAACCAGCAGGACGTGGTCCGGAACGAGCGGCGCCAGAGTGTCGAGAACGATCCTGACGGCCTGGCGTATGAGGCGCTCGTCCAGATGGTGTATCCGAAAGGCCATCCGTACTACGGCAACGTCATCGGCTCCCACGAGGACATCCAGGCCGTACAGCTGGACGACGTGAACCGGTTCTTCAGGGAGTACTACGCGCCGAACAACGCGACGCTCGTGCTGGTCGGCGACTTCGATGTCGCCGAGGCAAAGGCGCTGGTCCTGAAATATTTCGGCACGCTGAAGCGCGGGCCCGCGGCCGCGCCCATCACGGTGGAGACGCCTCCCATCACCTCGGAGCGCCGCAGGGTGATGCCGGCGCGTGTGGAGCTGCCCCGCGTGTTCATGACGTGGGTCGCGCCCTCCAGCTTCAAGCCCGGGAACGCCGACGGTATGGTGGCGTCCACCGTTCTCGGCAGCGGTGCGGCGAGCCGGCTGTACAAAAAACTCGTGTACGAGCGGCAGATCGCGCAGGACGTCGCCGCGTGGCAGGAATCGATGCTGCTGAATTCGGTGTTCCAGATTCAGGCCACGGCGCGGCCCGGCCACACCGCCGATGAACTCGAGCGCGCGATCGACGAGGAACTCGAGGCGCTGCGCGCCCAGCCGCCGACGATCCGTGAGATCGAACAGGCGCGCAACACGATTGAGACCTCCATCATCGGGGGTCTCGAACGGCTCAACGGCGTGGCGAACCGCCTGAACACGTACAACCACTACCTCGGGAATCCCGATTACCTCGCGAAGGACATCCAGCGGTACCGCGCGGTCACACCGGCATCGGTCCACGCATTTGTCAAAACGTATCTGGCGCCGAACGCGCGGGCGGTGCTGCACGCCGTTCCCGGGCAGCCGCCGGCGCCGGTGCCGGCGTCACCCGCGCCCGCGTCGGGCAGCGGGCAGGGCGGCCAGGCGATTAACGCCGACGAGCCGTGGCGCGACGCTCAGGCGCCGGCCGGCCCCGCGCGGCCGCTTCAGATCGCGGCGCCGACGACCGCCGTCCTTCCGAACGGTCTCACACTCGTCCTGAGCGAGCGTCGAGGGCTGCCGCTCGTGTCGGCGAACCTCGTGTTCAGGAGCGGCAGCGATTCCAATCCGCAGGATCGTCCCGGCCTCGCCAGCTTCATGACCGCGATGCTCGATCAGGGCACGTCGACGAGAGGCGCGCTCCAGATCGCCGACGAGGTTGCTCATCTCGGCGCACGGCTGAACACCACCAGCAGCATGGACGCGATCACCATCAGCGGCTCCTCGTTGTCCAAGAACTTCCCCGGGGTGTTCGCGCTGATGGCGGACATCACGCTGCGGCCCGCGTTTCCGGCGGAGGAGATCGAGCGGCAGCGCGCCGATCGCCTCGGGCAGCTCGTGGAGCAGCGCGATCGTCCCGAGCAGCTCGCCGGCGTCGTCATGTCATCCGCCCTGTACGGCGCGCGCCATCCGTACGGCTATGCGGAGCTCGGAACGGAACCGGCGGTGAAGGCCATGACGCGCGCCGACATGACACGGTTCTGGGAGCAACACGTCGTCCCGAACAACGCGGCGCTTGTCGTGGCGGGCGACATCTCGATGGACGAGCTGCGCGCGCTGGCCACGACGGCGTTCGGGGCGTGGCCGCGCGGGAATCCGCCGCAGCCGTCCCTCGGCTCCCCGGACACGACGACCGCGCGCGTCGTCATTGTCGACAAGCCGGGCAGCCCGCAGACGCAGCTGCGCGTGGCGGCCATCGGCGCCCCACGCTCGTCGCCAGACTTCCGCGCGCTCCAGGTGATGAACAACGCGCTCGGCGGGCTCTTCTCGAGCCGTATCAACATGAACCTGCGGGAGCAGCATGGATACAGCTATGGCGCGTATTCCCAGTTCCTGTTCCGGCGGAGCGCAGGGCCCTTCGCGATCGGCGCCGGCGTACGCACCGATGCGACGGCGCCGGCCGTCAGCGAGATCTTCAGGGAAGTCGCGGGCATTCGAGAAAAGGCGCTGAGTGCCGAGGAGCTGCAGAAGGCGAAGGACGCGCTGGCCAATTCGCTGCCGGGGGCGTTCGAGACCAACAACAGCGTGGTGGGCAGTTTCTCGAACATCTTCATCTACGACCTGGGGCTCGACTACTACACACGGTACGCGAGGGAAGTGCATGCCGTGACCGCAGAGCAGGCGCTCGATGTTGCCCGGCGCTACGTCGTGCCCGACCGCCTGGTGGTGATCGCGGTGGGGGATCGGGCCGCGATCGAGGCCGAATTGCGGAAGCTCAGCCTTGGCACGGTGGAAATCCGTGATCCGGAGGGAAAACCGGCGAGTTAGCTGATTTTGATAAAATCGGACTTACACAGTCGGATATGCCAGCCGTTACCCCAGGGCTCCCCCGTACGTCCCAGTCCGTCCTCGACCTGATCGGCAATACGCCACTCGTGCGGCTGTCGGCGTTCGAATCGGGGCTGCGCAACGTCGAGTTGTGGGCCAAGGCCGAATGGAAGAATCCGGGCGGATCGGTGAAGGACCGGGCGGCCGCCCGCATGATCCTCGACGGCGAGCGCGCTGGCCAGCTCACCCGAGAGAAGATCATCCTCGACGCGACATCGGGCAACACCGGCATTGCCTACGCGATGATTGGCGCCGCGCGCGGCTATCGTGTGCGGCTGTGCGTGCCGGCGAACGTCACTCCGGAGCGGAAGCGCATTCTGAGCGCGTACGGCGCCGAGGTCGTCTTTACCGATCCGATGGAAGGGTCCGACGGCGCCATCATTCGCGCGAAGGCGATGTACGCGGAACACCCCGACCGCTACTTCTATCCGGATCAGTACAACAATCCCGGGAACTGGCGCGCGCACTACGATACAACCGGGCTCGAGCTCATCGAGCAGACGGACGGGCGGCTGACACACTTCGTGGCCGGACTCGGTACGAGCGGGACCTTTATCGGCGCGGGCCGGCGGCTCCGCGAGCACAACGGTGCGATCCGGCTGATCTCGGTCCAGCCGGACTCCCCGCTCCACGGACTCGAAGGCCTGAAGCACATGGGGACGGCGATCGTTCCCGGCATCTACGATCCGTCGCTGGCCGACGAGGACATTTCAGTGTCGACGGAGGACGCGTTTGAGCTGACGCGCCACCTCGCGCGGACGGGGCTGTTTGTCGGCATCTCGAGCGGCGCCAATCTGGCGGGGGCGCTGCAGGTGGCTCGCGCCACGTCCAATGCCGTCGTCGTCGTCGTGTTCTGCGACGGTGGAGAAAAGTACCTGTCGGAGCGGTTCTGGGACGAGGGCCGATGACAGGGCTCGGACTCGGTCCCGGCGTAGTGGACGCGATTCGGCAGCACGGCGCCGACACGTATCCCAACGAATGCTGCGGCGCCCTGATTGGCCGCGACGGGGTCGTCTCGACCGCGCATGCGCTGCCGAATACGACGGAGGAAGGTCCGCGGCGGCGGTTCGTGGTGCGGCCGCAGGACTACCGCGCTGCCGAAAAGGGCGCCGCGGACAGCGGCGCCGAGCTCCTCGGGTTCTACCACTCGCACCCCGACCATCCGGCCCGCCCGTCGCAGTACGATCTCGATCATGCGTGGCCGTTCTTCTCGTACATCATCGTTGCGGTGCGCGCCGGCGCTCCGGAGGATATGACCTCCTGGCGCCTGCGCGACGACCGCTCGGCTTTCGACCAGGAACCATTGACTTATGGCGAACACAATCCACATCCCGACACCACTTCGTCCGTTCACTGACAAGAAGGAGTCCGTCGAGGTCTCGGGCGCCACGGTGGGCGAGCTGCTCGCCGACCTCACGAAGCGCTACGACGGGCTGCGCAAGCACCTGTACACGGACGAGGGCAAGCTGCGGAACTTCGTCAATGTCTATCTGAACGACGAAGACATCCGCTACATGCAGCGGGAGCAGACGCCGGTGAAGCCGGGCGACTCGCTCAGCATCGTGCCCTCGGTGGCCGGCGGCGCGCCCACAGCCGTTGCGCCCTCCCCGACGGACCTCTCGCAGGACGAGATCAAGCGCTACAGCCGCCACCTGATCATGCCGGAGGTCGGCATGGACGGGCAGCGCAAGCTGAAGGCCGGGAGCGTCCTCTGCATCGGCGCGGGCGGTCTCGGATCGCCCGCGGCCATGTATCTTGCCGCCGCCGGGATCGGCCGCCTCGGGATCGTCGATTTCGACGTCGTCGACTTCAGCAATCTGCAGCGCCAGTTGCTGCACGGCACGACGGACGTCGGGCGAACGAAACTGGCCTCGGCCAAGGATCGTCTGCACGATCTCAACCCGCACGTGCAGATCGACACCCACGAGACGGCGCTGTCATCGGAGAACGCGCTCAAGCTGTTCGAGCCGTACGACGTGATTCTCGACGGCACCGACAACTTCCCGACCCGGTACCTCGTGAACGACGCCTGCGTGCTCACCGGGAAGCCGAACGCCTACGGCAGCATCTTCCGGTTTGAAGGACAGGCGTCGGTCTTCGCGACCAAGGGCGGCCCGTGCTATCGCTGCCTCTATCCCGAGCCGCCGCCGCCCGGCCTGGTGCCGAGCTGCGCCGAAGGCGGCGTGCTGGGCGTGCTGCCCGGCATCATCGGCGTCATCCAGGCGACCGAGAGCATCAAGGTGATTCTGGGGATCGGCGAGCCGCTCATCGGACGCTTCCTGATTTACGACGCGCTGAAGATGAAGTTTCGCGAGCTGAAGCTGCGGCGGGATCCGGAATGCCCGGTGTGTGGCGACCATCCGACCGTCACGAAGCTGATTGATTACGAACAGTTCTGTGGCATCCGTCCGGAGCCGCACGTGGAAGCGACGGGAGCCGCCATGAACGAGTGGGAGATTACGCCGGTCGAGCTGAAGCAGCGGATGGACAAGGGCGACGACCTGTTCGTCCTCGACGTGCGCGAGCCGAACGAGTACCAGATCAACAGGATCCCCGGTTCGACGCTGATCCCGCTTGGCGAACTGCCGCGCCGCTATCAGGAGCTGCCGAAGGGTCGCGAGATCATCACGCAGTGCAAGATGGGCGGGCGGAGCCAGAAGGCGCTCGAGTTCCTCCGCACGGTCGGCTTCACGAAGGTGAAGAACCTCAAGGGCGGCATCCTCGAGTGGGTCGACAAGGTCGATCCGAGCCAACCCAAGTACTGACGTGTGAAGCGTCCCGTCTACCTCGATTACCACGCGACGACGCCCGTTGACCCGCGGGTGGTCGAGGCGATGGTGCCGTATTTTACCGAGACGTTCGGGAATGCCGCCAGCCGGAACCATGCGTTCGGCTGGGCCGCGCGTGACGCCGTCGAGGACGCCAGGGCCCAGGTCGCGGGCCTGATCGGCGCACATCCCAGGGACATCATCTTCACGAGCGGGGCGACGGAAGCCGACAACCTCGCCATCACCGGCGTCGCTGACGCCAGCCGTTCCCGCGGCGATCACATTGTCACCTGCGTGACCGAGCATCGCGCCGTGCTCGATACCTGCCGGCATCTCGAAGAACGCGGGCTGCGGGTGACCTACCTGCCGGTCGGCACCGATGGCCGCGTCAGCCCCGACGATGTCCGGGCGGCCGTCACGGAGCGCACCATTCTCATTTCGGTGATGACCGCGAACAACGAGATTGGCGTCATTCAGCCGGTGGACGCGATCGGGAACATCGCGCGGACCAGGGGCATCGCTTTTCACACCGACGCCGTCCAGGCCGCCGGCAGGATTCCCTTCGACGTGAACGCGATCAATGCCGACCTGGCGTCGCTCTCCGCGCACAAGATGTACGGCCCGAAGGGCGTGGGTGCGCTGTTCGTCCGACGCAGAAATCCCGCGGCCGCGGTCGCCGCGCAGATTCACGGCGGTGGACACGAGCGTGGCCTGCGCGCCGGCACGCTCAACGTCCCGGGCATCGTGGGCTTCGGCAAGGCGGCGGCGCTGTGCCGGGCGGAGATGGCCGCCGAGGCCGCACGCACCGGCGGACTGCGCGACCGACTGCTCGATGCGCTTCGCCGCGATCGTGCCGACGTCTTCGTCAACGGGTCGCTGGAACACCGGCTTCCGCACAATCTCAACGTGAGCTTCGGTGGCCTGGAAGGGGAGGCGCTGCTCATGGCGATTGATGACATCGCCGTCTCGTCCGGTTCCGCCTGTACATCCGCGAGCAGGGAACCGTCGCACGTCCTCAAGGCGATCGGGGTGCCGGACGACCTCTCGCGTGCGTCCATCCGGTTCGGGTTGGGACGATTTACCACCCTCGCGGAAATCGACTACGCGGCGGAGAAGATTTCGAGCATTGTTCGCAGGCTCCGCCAGATGTCGCCATTGGCACAAACCATGGATACGGAACCGGTGGCGTCTGCGAGACGTCTACGCTGACATGACCAGGTCCATTCTCGCGGCTGTTCTGCTGACGGCTCTGGCGGCCCCGGCCGTGGCACAGACCGACGTCGACGTCAGCAGGCTCCCGCTGAATCTGGAGCGCATCCACCGGGAGCTGCGGCAGACGGCGGACCGCGAAGAGCGTGACGGCCTCCATCTCCGCTATTACGTGAACGTCAATACGCAGGCCCCCCCACTGGTCGTGTTCGGGCGACAGGACAACCTGGTGCACGGCCCTGTCCCCTACGGCGGACCGACCCACAGGGACATGCAGGACCAGATGACGCCCAGGGAGTTCCGGGCGCCCGTGGCCGACTTCACGGCGCTCCTGCGCTGGTTGGCCGCACGCGCCGCTAAACTCCACTGACGGATAATGTAGGGCGGGCCCCGTGGACCCGCCTCATTCATGAAAATCACAGTCGCCCATAGTCCGGATTCAGACGACGCCTTCATGCACTACGGTCTCGCGAGCGGCAAGGTGCCGACCGACGGGATTGAGTTCGGCCATCTGCTCGCCGACATCGAGACGCTCAACCGCGCGGCGTTCGAGGGCATGTACGAGGTGAGCGCCGTGTCGTTTCACGCCTACGCGCACCTCACGGACAAGTACATCCTGCTGCCGCACGGCTCCAGCATGGGTGACGACTACGGTCCGATTGTTGTGGCCCGTACGGACGGACCGTCGTCGCTGAAAGGCGTCACCGTCGCTATTCCAGGCACGCTGACGACCGCTTTCCTGGCTCTTCGCATCTACGACCCGTCGGTCGAGACGGTGGTCATGCCCTTCGACGAGATTCAGGACGCGGTCCGCGAAGGACGGGTCGAGGCGGGGCTGCTGATCCACGAAGGACAGCTGACGTATCAGGACGAGGGGTTGAAGAAGATTATCGACCTTGGCGAATGGTGGGCGGCGCGGACCGGCGGCCTGCCGCTGCCGCTTGGCGGCAACGTCATCCGGCGCGACCTGGGCCCCGACGTGATCGCTCAGGTGTCGCGTCTGCTGCACGAGAGCATTGCCTATGCGCTCAGTCACCGGCAGGAGGCGCTCGATTACGCGCTGCAGTTCGGCCGCGGTCTCGACCGCGCGAAGGCGGACAAGTTCGTCGGGATGTACGTCAACGAGCTCACGCTCGAATACGGGGACCGCGGGCGGAAGGCGGTCCAGCTTCTGTTCGACGAGGCGTGGGACAAGCGCCTCATCCCGAAGAAGCTCGCCATCGAATACAGCGCCTAGGAGGCCGGCTCCGCGGCGAGCGGGTATGTCTCGAGCCGCGGACCCGGCGTGGAGGAGAGTGTGAAAGTCACCACTGGTGTCGTCGTTGCGTGCCTGCTGGGCGGCGCGATTCTGCTGGCGCAGGCCCGGCCGCCTGCCCCGAGCGGAGTCGAGGGGTTCAAGCTCGGGACGTTCGAGCGGGGCGGACGGACGTTTGTCGGCATCGTGCTGCGCGAGTCGGTGGTGATTGATTTCGCCGCCGCGCACAGGGCCATCACCACTCCGGCGTCGACCGTTGCGCCGCCCGCCGACATGAAGGACCTGATCGCCCGCTACGACACGGGCCTTCGCGCGCGCATCGGCGAGATCATCCGGAGCGTGGAGGCCGCAGGGAACGCGCGGCCCGCGTATGTGTCGGACGTCGCGGCCGTGAAGATTCTGCCGCCCGTGATGCCGACCGTCATGCTCAATGTGGCGGTGAACTACAGCGAGCACGACGTCGAAATGGCCAGGCTGCGCGAGCAGGTGCCCGGAATGGGCGCGGCGACGTCCGGCGCGGCGCTGCCGAACACGCGGAGCGCGCCGGGCATCTGGGAGCGCACGGCCGGCGACACGCGGTGGAACCCCTACATGTTCATGAAGTCGCCGACGGTGATCATCGCCGAGGGCGAGGCGATCACGCTGCCGCCGGGCCGCGCCCAGGTGGACTGGGAGTGCGAGCTGGGCGTCGTTCTCAGCCGGCAGGCCGCGCGGGTGCCGATGGGGAAGGGCGCCGACTACATTTTCGGCTACACGCTGCAGAATGACGTGTCCGATCGCGGCGGCCGCGGCGATGCCCGCTACGGGTCCGACTGGGTCGTCAGCAAGAACCACGACACGTTCGCGCCGCTCGGTCCGTTCATCACGCCGAAGGAATTCATCGCCGATCCGCAGAAGCTGGTGATTCGCTTCTGGCTGAACGGGCAGGTGATGCAGGAGGCGAACACCTCATTCATGATTCACAACGTGTTCGAGCAGGTGTCCTACGCCTCGAACATCATGACGCTGCGTCTCGGTGACATCATCGCCACCGGCACGCCGGCCGGCGTCGGGTCGGCGCGCGTACCGCCCGTCTATTTCAAGCCTGGAGACCGGTCCGTCTGCACCTACGAAGGCGTCGGGACGCTGACGAACCCGGTCGTCGGTTCGTAAGGATAGGATCGTCCAGGGATCTGCCGGTGCAGTCACGCCTTCGCGCGGCCGGAATCGCCGACATCGACGAGACGCTTCGGGGCGGCGGACGCCTTGCGCTCGAGGATGGCGTACGGCTGTTCGAGTGCGACGACCTGCTGGCGGTGGGCGCCCTGGCCAACCGCGAGCGCGAGAGGCGTCACGGCGCGAAGACCTACTTCAACTTCAACCTCAGGCTCGAGCCGACGAATGTCTGCGTCGCCAGTTGCCTGTTCTGCTCCTTCGCGCGCCTCAAGCCGACCGACGCAGCGGCGTACACCATGACGCTCGAGAAGGCGTGGGACAAGCTGCGCCAGCGCGCACACCAGCCGCTCACCGAGATTCACATCGTCAACGGCCTGAATCCCGACCTGCCGTTCAGCTACTACACGGAGCTGCTGCTCGGGTTCAAACGGATTCGTCCCGACATTCACCTGAAGTGCTTCACGGCGGTTGAGATCGCGTACTTCGCGGACCTGTACGGCATGACGGACGAGCAGGTGCTGACGGCGCTGATGGCGGCGGGCCTGGATTCGCTGCCGGGCGGCGGTGCGGAGATCTTTGCCGAGCGCGTCAGACGGAAGATCGCCCACGACAAGTGCGACGCGGATCGCTACCTGTCGATTCATCGGCTTGCGCATGGTCTCGGCATGAAGACGAACGTCACCATGCTGTACGGCCACATCGAAACGATCGACGAGCGCGTGGACCACATGCTGCGGGCGCGCGCGCTGCAGGACGAGACCGGCGGATTCCAGGCGTTCATTCCGCTGGCGTTCCATCCCGACAACAATCAGATGCGGAAGCTGCCGGCGCCGAGCGCGCTCGACACGCTCCGCGTCCACGCCGTGTCGCGGCTGATGCTCGACAACATCCCGCACATCAAGGCCTTCTGGATTGCGACCGGGGTGGACGTGGCGCAGACCGCGCTCTGGTTCGGCGTGGATGACCTGGACGGGACCGTCCAGGAGGAGAAGATTTACCACATGGCCGGGTCGCCCACCCCGGAAGGGCTGACCATGGCGCAGCTGTCCCGGCTTGTCCGTTCGGCCGGCCGCGAGCCCTATGAGCGCGATACGTTCTACAACGTGAAGGAGCCCGTCCCCGCCTGAGCTTTCCGAGGCGATTCTCAGAGGCTATACTGCAGACAGGTCCAGGCCGCACGGGGCAATAGCCCGGTTGGCGGTTTGGCCTTTTTCACGTCCATAGATTGCGAAAAGTTTCACAAGGTTCACAAGTCCAGGGGCGATGACACTGATTCCGCTGCTGACCGAATTCGAGAAGGAGAACATCTCCGAGCGTCAGGCGTTGCCCGAGAAGTATCTCGGTCTCCCGGACGCCGAGATGGGCGCCCGTATCTCGTCCGCCCGGGCGACGCTCGGCAAGAAGCTCGTCATTCTCGGCCATCACTACCAGCGCGACGAGGTCATCAGATTCGCCGACTACACCGGCGACTCCTTCAAGCTCGCACAGCAGATCGCCCAGCGGCCGGAAGCCGACTGCATCGTGTTCTGCGGTGTGCACTTCATGGCGGAAAGCGCCGACGTGCTCGCGAAGCCGCATCAGAAAGTGATCCTGCCGGATCTTGCCGCGGGCTGCTCGATGGCAGATATGGCCGCGCCGGACCAACTGGAAACCTGCTGGCACGAACTGACGCAGATGGGCGTCACCCCTCGACACGGCTCGGGGCAGGCAGGCGTCGTGCCCGTCACGTACATCAATTCGGCCGCGTCGATTAAGGCGTTCGTTGGCGAGCGGGGCGGGACCGTCTGCACCTCGTCCAACGCAGCAGCCTCCCTCACGTGGGCCTTCGAGAGAGGCGAGAAAGTCCTCTTCCTCCCCGACCAGCACCTGGGGCGCAACACCGCCTACACGTTGGGCATTCCGCTCGACGAGATGGTTGTGTGGGACCCGGACGAAATCTACGGCGGGCTGGATCCCGATGACGTCACGCGCGCACGGGTGATCCTGTGGAAAGGGCACTGCTCCGTCCACACGCGCTTTACC
The DNA here is from genome assembly GCA_964202965.1 of Vicinamibacterales bacterium. Taxonomy (GTDB): domain Bacteria; phylum Acidobacteriota; class Vicinamibacteria; order Vicinamibacterales; family UBA2999; genus CAXNKG01. Next base: position 13,439 of record CAXNKG010000027.1, on the reverse strand, counting down.
GTCAGGCAGATCGAGGCGATCCGAAAGCAGCACCCCGGCGTCCGCGTCATCGTCCATCCCGAAGTGCCCTGGGACGTCGTCCAGGCGGCTGACGACAGCGGCAGCACGGAATACATCATCAGGACGATCGCCAACAGCCCAGCCGGTTCGACCTGGGCGGTCGGCACCGAAGTGCACCTCGTCAACCGGCTCGCCAACGACCTCGCACCCGACCGGACCGTCCTCTCGCTGGATAAGTTCGGCTGTCTCTGCTCCACCATGTTCCGCGTGTCGCCGAACCACCTCCTCTGGATTCTGGAAGAGCTGGTCGACGGCCGCGTGCACAACCAGATCGTCGTCCCCGACGACCAGAAGTACTGGACGCGGGTCGCGCTCGATCGGATGTTGTCTATCCGGTAGCGTCCGACTACGATCGCCTTTCAACCTCCGAGGAGGACCCATGGCGCACGAACTGCCCAAGCTTCCGTACGATTTCGCCGCTCTCGAACCGCACATCGACACCCAGACGATGCAGATCCACCACGGGAAGCATCATCAGGCGTACGTCACGAATCTGAACGCCGCCCTCGAGAAGCACCCCGACCTCCAGTCGAAGAGCGTCGAGGACCTCTGCAAGGGCATCAGCACCGTCCCCGAAGATGTCCGCACCGCGGTGCGCAACAACGGCGGCGGCCACTGGAATCACTCGAAGTTCTGGACGTGGATGGCGCCGAACGCCGGCGGCGCGCCGACCGGCAAGATTGCGGACGCCATCAGCGGATCATTCGGCAGCTTCGACGCCTTCAAGGAACAGATGGGCAAGGGCGGGGTCGGCCGGTTCGGCAGCGGCTGGGTGTGGGCCGTGAAGGACGGGACCAGGCTGGCGATCGTCAGCACGCCGAACCAGGACAACCCGCTCATGGACGGCAAGGTCCCGGTGTTCGGGATCGACGTCTGGGAGCACGCGTACTACCTGAAGTACCAGAACCGCCGGCCGGATTACCTGGCGGCGTGGTGGAACGTTGTGAACTGGGCCGAGATCAACAAAGGACTGTAGGGCGGGCGGGTCCTTGCGGGCCCGCCGTCAGCGCGTGGGCGCGACTCGCGGTACGTCGGGCAGCGCCCACGCGGTCAACGTCGTGCCGGCCGGCACGAGCACGTGCTGGCGGCCGTCGACCATGTAGGTGATCGCGGACGTGCCGTGCAGCGCCGATCCCATCTGGAACCGCCAGAGGAACGCGCCGCTCCGCGCATCGATCGCGAGAAAGTTTCCCTCCGCATCGCCGCTGAAAATCACGCCTGACGCCGTCGACAGCAGCCCCGAGGTCGACGGCGTGATGTACTCGAACTCCCATTTCCGCTCGCCAGTGACGGGGTCGATCGCCCGCAGCGCGCCGTACGCGCGCTGGTCCGGTCCTCGCGCGCGCTGCGCCGCGCCGCCGGTGAACCGCTCCCCGGGCACGTATTCCTGTCTCCATGCATAGAACGTCGCGCAGACTTCGCGCGCGTTGACAAAGAACAGGCGCTGCTGCGGATCGTAGGTCGGCGGCCAGAAGTTGGTGGCGCCCGTCACGTCGGGGCAGGTGAGCGACCCCTGCTCGTCGGGTACATTGCCCGGCAGCAGCACTGGCCGGCCGTCGCGGCCGATCTCCTTGGCCCACGTCGTGATCACGAATGGCTTGGCGACGAGCAGCTCGCCGGTGACGCGATCGAGCGTGTAGTAGAAGCCGTTGCGATTTGCGAACATGACGACCTTGCGCGGCCGGCCGCCGATCGCCAGGTCCGCAAGGATCGGCACCTCGGTCGCATCCCAGTCGTGCAGATCGTGCGGCGTGAACTGGTAGTGCCAGCGCAGCTTCCCGGTGTCGGCGTCGAGCGCGACGATCGAATCGCTGTAGAGGTTGTCGCCCTTGCGGCTGTCGCTGTGATAGTCGGGGCCCGGATTGCCGATCCCGTAATAGAGCAGGTTCATGTCGGGATCGTATGCGCCCGTCACCCACACGCTGGCGCCGCCGCGCTGCCACGAGTCACCAGCCCAGGTGTCGTTGCCAGGTTCGCCAGGGCCGGGAATCGTGTAGAAGCGCCACGCGCGCTTTCCGGTCGCCGCATCGTAGGCGTCGATGAATCCCCGGATGCCGTACTCGCCCCCTGCCACCCCGACGATGACCTTGTCCTTGACGACGAGCGGCGCGATCGTGGAGGCATACCCCTTGCTGTAATCCTCCATCGTCGTATCCCAGACGACGCCCCCGGTCTTCATGTCGAGCGCGATGACATGCGCGTCGAGCGTGGTCATGAAGAGCCGATCGCCCAGGACGCCGAAGCCTTTATTGACCAGGCCGCAGCAGGCGGTGAGCGACCCGGTCGGCGGCAGCTCGCGGCGGTAACGCCAGATCTCCCGGCCGGTGCGCGCGTCAAGCGCCCATGCCAGGTTGAGCGGGCCGGTCACGTACAGCACGTTGTCGCGCAGGAGCGGCGTCGTCTCGAAACGGGCAGGCGTGTCGGTCTGGAAGACCCACTGCGCCGCCAGACGGCTGACGTTGTCCGGGGTGATCTGCGTCAACGGACTATGCCGGTGATTGTCGTACCCGCCGCCGAAGGTCAGCCACCGGGATCCGTCGGCCGGGAGCCCCTGCAGCAGCTCCTGAGGCGTCACGAGCGGCGGCGGCGCGCCCTGCGCGAGGAGCGACGCCGCGACGATAGACGGGGCGAGTGCGGCAAGCGTGAGACGCGCGACGAGACGATGCATGCGGCGCTCCTCGGATACGTTCACTTGGCGGCTCCCTGAAGGCTTGTCAGGTACGCGAGCAGATCGTCCAGGTCGGCATCGCTCAGCCGTTCGGGACTGAACGCCGGCATGGCCGACTGCCTCCCGTTGGTGACCGCGCGCATGTCTTCGCGGAGATAGCCCTGGATGCGCTCGGTCGTGTCCATGATCTGCACGGAAAAGAGATCCTCGTTCTTCTTGAGGCCCTGGATCTGCTCGCCGCCTGGCGTGGTGAGCGTCACCGGCTCGTAGCCGGTTCTGACGTCCGTCATGCCGCCGCGGATCTGGCGCGAGAGTGCGGCGCGCGCGCGCGCGATGCCGATGCGCGAGAGGTCAGGTCCGAGGTGGCCGCCCGCCGTGCCGACGCGGTGGCACGCCAGGCACTGTGCCGCGAAGACGCCCTGGCCCGCCGTGGCGCTCCCGCGCACGGGTTCGGTCGTGGCGGCAGCGGCCAGCGTCTTCAGGTACGCGAGGATCCGCCAGATGTCGAGATCCGAGGTGCGGGGAGCGGGAAACGATGGCATCTCCGTGCCCGTCACACCGTTCCGAATCGTACGGAACAGCGCGCCGTCGGTGCGCCCGCGGGCCCAGACCTGCGTGATGTCCGGCGAACGGATGCCGCGCGCATCCATCCCGTGACAGTCGGCACAGCGGACGCGGTAGGCGCCCATGCCGGCCTTGATGGCTTCCGCGTCGCCCTCGAGGGGGTTCGCCGTAATCGTCACGAGCACGTCCTGGGCGACGACCTGCGACACGCTCAGGACGAAGACCACCAGCGCCGCACCGATGAAGGGCATGACGGTGCGGATTATAGCCCCCGCTGGTGCCTGCTGTTGCCGCAGATCCAGGCCGATAATAGGATTCAAGGGATTCTCACCGTATATCTGGAGGTTGTCCGTGCGCCTGCGCGTTGCGTGGCCGGCTCTTGCCCTGTTTCTCACTTTTTGTTCGCCGGCGTCTGCCCAGACCTGGTCCGCCGGCCTGACCGTTGCCGCGGTCGACGGCGGACGGGTCGGTACGACTGCGTACCGGTCGTCGTCACGGCTCTCGGCCAGCTGGACGGCGCCGCCGGCGGCCGTGCACCACTACGTGCTGACGCTGACGGACGGCGTGACGGGCGCCGCCGTCTCGGCGCAGGCGACCGATACGCGTGTGACGGTGTCGGGCCTGAAGTCGGCCACCCCGCATACGGTGTCGGTGAAGGCGTGCCTCGATGAACCGTGCGACTCGAGCCTGGACGGCGACGCATCCGCGAGCGCCCAGACCGAGGCCGAGTACTGGCAGGTCCGCGGCAGCGGCGGCTCGTACGGCACCGCGACGAGGATCGTGTCCGACGGCAACACGTACCCGTTTGCGCTGCCCTACGGCTCGTGGGCTGGCGGCCTGAGCGGCAGGGTGCAGCTGTACTACAACCCGACGAGCGCCACTGAAAAGGGCATCAAGATCGCCGAGTTGTCGGCCGCGGCGGGTACGTCGGTCGCGTCGCTGTCCTCGTACCGTCCCGTCTCGGGATTCGGTCTGAAGCAGCTCTGCGCCGTCGGCGGCCCCGACATGACGCCGTGCACGGCCGATACGGTCGCGGCGAGCGTCACGACCACGCAGGCGGTCGCGCTCGACGCGTCGATGGGCGGCGGTGTCCGGCTCTTCTTCGAGTCGATGGGCGCCGATCGCCGGACGCGGGTGATGTATCTCGACAGCCGCGATGGGTATGTCGGCCGCGACTTCAACGCCGGCGCGAAGACCATCTGCGACACGGCGGCCGACTATTCGACCGGCGGCGGCTGCGCGCCGACGGTCGTCATCGGCGTCGGCAGTGACGCGATTGCCGGCAACCCCGGACTGAGCAACGCGCGCCAGTTCAAGATCGGCTATCCGACCCGGACCGACTGGCGCTGGAACGGCCAGCCCGGCGCGTTCATGGTGATTACGGCGGAGTTCGAGGGCGCCTGCTCGAGCGAGTCGTTCTTCAACGCCTCGCTGGCCGTCTGGGACGGCGCGAGCTGGGTAATGGAGAAGGACGCCGCCGGCTGTCCCCGCTACATGCCGGGGGTGCAGGCGCCGATGCCGGTCCACATGGGCGGCACGCGCTACAAGATGTACTTCTCGAACAACACGATCCCGCGCACCGGGATGGCGAATCCGCTGACCGATACCAAGCCGATGAAACTCGTGTATGCGGACGGCGGAGTCGCGGGGGATCCGTCGGTGGTGGAGTTCGACGACTGGGAGCAGATTGCGCAGGCGCGCGAGGTGTACTTTCTCTGGCCGGACGGCACGACGCTCAACGTGGCCAACGAGAGCGCGCTCGACGACTACATCATGTTCATGCCGACGGGCGATCCGGCGCTGCAGATCATGTACGGCAACATGTCGATTCCCGGCAGCGGGTTAGCGCCGTTCATCGGCATGGCGTCGCTCGTCAATCCCTAGCGTCAGGAGACCGTTGCGCTGGCCGCCGGCTGCGGCGCGGCGACCACCGGCGCGTGGACCGCGGGTGCGGCGGTCTTCTGCGCCGCCGCGGCCTGCATCCGCTCTTTCAGCATCAGCTCGGCGTGGGCGAACAGGTCCGCCTTCGAAATCTTGCCCGCGTCGACATCCGCCAGCAGCGCACGCTGCGCCTTGTACTCGCGATTTTCGATGCCCGCCTTGCTCTGCAGCATCCGCCATGCCTTCCGGCGCTCCACGCAGAAGAGCACGAGTTGGCGTGAGAGCAGCCGGTACTCGACCTTGCCGTGTGATTCCTGGACCTTGATGTAGACGCCGAAGTCGGGCACGAACGACCGATGGCCGGCCACCAGATAGCGCCGGTAGACGACATCCTGCTGCGTGATCCGGACGAGCATGTTCTCCAGCGGAATGAACGTGCTCGCGTCTTCAGGCTTGAGCTTCTTCAGGTGGTTGCGGAACCGCGCCTCGGTCGCACACCAGTGGGCCACGGTGTAGCGATAGGGCTCGTTGGTCGTCTTGAACTTCGCCTCGTACCAGTCCATCTCAATCGACGGATTCCCCTTCAGGTCGAGCGCTTCCGGGTAGGTCTCGCCGAGCCTCGGGTTGAACACGAATTCCGGCGCCCCGCGGGAATCGCGCACGCGCTGGGCCTGCGTCAGGGCCATGTCATCCGCCACGCCGTGCTCCGGCTGGCAGGTCGTGAAGCACTGGAGGAAGGATGTGCCGCGGTATTCGATGCCGTCGAGGATGGCCCGGTACAGCTTGGGCGCGTTGGCGATCGAGATCTGCGCGACAAACGGCGAGCCGTGGCCGGCGAGGAACGTCTCGGCGACCGTCTTCTTCTCGTTGTTCTTGCCCTGCGTGGCCGCGCCGAACACGTTCATGTCGTTGCCGCCCAGCATCGGCGTGGAGTCGGAATTCTGCCCGCCGGTGTTGGAGTAGACCTGCGTGTCCAGCATGACCGCCTTGATATTCGGGCGGTTCTGCAGGATGACCTTGGACATGTTCTGGTACCCGATGTCGCCCATGCCGCCGTCGCCGCCGACCACCCAGACCTTGGGCAGCTCGAGGATCTCCTGGTCGGTCATGATCGCGTCGGTGAAGTGGACGTATTCGTAGAACTCGCGCGGGTTGATCACGTCCGTCTCGCGGGTCAGCAGCGCATCGGCGAGCCGCTCGGGAATGACCGACCGGCGTCCGTGATCGACGATGAAGCTCTCGCCGAGGAGCCAGCCGACCGTGATGCCGTCCTGGAAGAGCGAGTTCATCCACGGATACGGATGCGGATTATTGGGCGGCGTCGACCCGTACACCGTATTGCAGCCGGTGTGCGCCGCCATCGCCATCACGGACATGCCGTTGGCCAGGCGGCCGTCGATCGGCTGCAGGTTCCTGTGGTTGAAGGCTTCCTGCCGCATCACGGCGGTGATGGCGTCGATCAGGTCGCGGTCCGAGATGGGGCCGTGCGCGGCCATTCGTCCCTTCGTGTCCTTCTCGTCCTCGCCGCCCAGCCGCATGAGCAGGTGCGCAACAGCCTGGTGGAGCAGGTCGTATTCCTCCTGGCTGCGCGCCTTGACGGCGGCCAGCTTCTGGAGGCCGTCCTTGTCCAGTTGATCCGCCTTCGCCCGCAGCCGGTCGGCTTTGGCGTGGTAGAGCGGCCGCATGTAGGCCTCGGTCACGGCCGCGCAGGCGCGAAGGATGCTCTTCTCGCCGCAGCCGGCGCACGCGCCGTCGCCTGACACGAGGGCGTCGTAATTGCGGCGCACCATGAGCATGTTGCGCAGCGTTGCCGTCTTCGAATCCTGCGGCCGCGAATCGTTGTAGAGGCCGAGATACTTCTGGGGCGTGTCGGGCAGGAGGTTCAGGAATGCCGTGCCGCTTTCGTGCTCGGCATTGACCTCCTCGGTCTCCTGCACCATGCGGAGCGCGTCGTGCTCGCCGCACGCAGTCACGCACGCTGCGCAGCCTTTGCAGAGGTCCGAGACGAAGATCGAAAAGACACCACCGCCGCCAGGTTTCCGCTTTTCCGGCGTCGCGAAGATCGCATTGGTCTTCTGATACGCCATCGGAATCTTGTCGAGGACGTTGAAGAACTGCGTCTTGGAGGCCTCGGAGAAGCCGTTGACGTCGTTGGTGACCTGGCGAATGAACGTCTGCAGGGGAGTCCCGGTGTTCTTTGCCACCGAGTCGCGCATCAACTCGCGCGCCCGCTTGTCGATCTCCGGCACCAGCCCGAGCATCTTCTGACGCTCCGAGGGATCCTCCACGTAGTTCGTGATGGCTGTCCGAAGCAGGGTGTCGAAGTCCTGCGAGCAGTTGGGCAGTGCCGTGTCGGGACAGACCGCGATGCACTCCATGCACTGCGTGCAGTTCTCGGGGATGTAGAGCGGCGTCTCGCGCCGGGCCACGTACTTCGACGCGGTATCGCCGCTGCCGGCCGCCATGATGCCGAGCGACGCGTACGCGTTGGCCGGCTGGTTGTAGCCGTAGTCCGATCGGAACTGCCTGTCGAAGTCGGCAATCCGCGTCATCGGGGGGCGCTCCGCCTGTTGCGCCGGCGGTTCTATCGAGCGGCACCCGCTGCCGCAGCCCTCGGAGACCGCGAAGCTCACGGGCATCGCCATCGGCAGCAGCGCCTTGCCACGCAGCGTCGAACGGTCCGCCGCCTCGAGCTGGCCCACCGCGATCTCGCGCACGAGCTCGAAGCCCTTCGTCATCACCTCCATGTTCGAGGTGACGACGGCATCCCCGAGCTTGCCGAACTTCTTCACGTACTGCTTGTAGACGGCGTCGCGGAACTGCTCGGGGGTGATGCCGAATTCCTGCAGCATCGGCGACACCGAGAAGAACGCCCCGAGGAACGCGTTGCCCTGCATGCGGAGCTGCAGGTCGCCGCGATCGGTCGCTTCGCGGGCAATCTTGAAACCAGGGAGCGTGAAGACGCGGATCTTGTTGTCGATGATCTGTTTGCGCGCCCAGAGCGGCAGCCGCTCCCAGGCGGCTGAGCCTTCCTCATCCGACTCCCACACCAGGGAGCCGCCCGCCGCCATGCCGTCGAGCGGGTTCGTGTGGGTAAAGGCCTTGGGGTCGCAGCAGAGGACGACGTTGACGTGCCGCAGGTCGCAGTTGACCCGGATCCGCTCTGGCGCCGCAATCATGAAATACGACGTCGGCGCGCCCTTCTTCTCGGATCCGTACTTCGGGTTCGCGCTGACGTGGATGATCTCCTTCGGGTTGCCGAATTCATCGACGACCTTGTCGCGCTCGTAGAGCAGATCGTTGAGGTCGCCGATGATGGCGCCCAGGTTCTTGCCGGTCGTGATGGCGCCCCACCCGCCGACCGAATGGAACCGGACGGCAATCGCCTTGTCGGGCAGGAGCGAGGGCGTGTCGTCCGATCTCACCTCGTAGGGATGATCCACGCCAAGGACGAAGAACGATGCGCCGTCGGCCGCCGTCTTGCCGTCCTTGCGCGCGCGCCGGCCGATTGCGAACTCGTAGGCGCCGATCGAGTGCTCGGGCCGGAAGTCGCGTGAGCCGAGCCCGTAGATGCCGGCCAGGAGGCGGGGCATCTGGTCGACGGAGATCTTCGGCAGCCCCTCGACGCCCTGCAGCGCCTTGTTCAGCGCCGTCCGGATGTCGCGCCCCATCGGGTTGTCGCCCGCCATCGGTTCGTCGGTCCGCTCGAGGATGATGACGTTCTTCTTGCCCGCAAGCGCATTGATGACGGCGGCTTCGGGAAAGGGGCGGAACACGTTGATATGAATCGATCCGACCTTCGCGTTTTCACGCCCGCGCAGATGGTCGACGGCCGCCTCAATGTTCTCGGCAGCCGATCCGAGCGAGACGAACACGGTGTCGGCGTCCTCGCACTTGTACTGGCTGACGAGCCCGTAGTGCCGGCCGGTCAGCTCGGCAAAGTCCCTGTACGCCGCCTCGAAGAACTCGAGGATCGGCTCGACGAAGTTGTCGCGGCGGGCGACGACGCCCTGCATGTAGTGCTCCTGGTTCTGCACCGGTCCGAGAAGGACGGGATTGGCCAGGTCGATCATCTTCGGCACGCGCCGCCGGCGCGGTCCGAACAGCTGCCGCTGGCTGTCGGTCGGGCAGTCGATGATGTCGTCGGGCGCGCCAAGGTACTCGCGGATCAGCTGCGACTCGTGCTTGTAGAACGTCCGCTCCAGGTGGGTGGTGAGGAAGCCGTCCATCACGTTCATGGCCGGCGTCAGCGACAGCTCGGTCACGCGGCGCACGATGAGCGACTGGTCGGCCGTCTGCTGCGCATCCTTGCCGAACGCGATGATCCAGCCCGTGTCGAGCGCGCCGTACACGTCGTCATGGCCGCAATGGACGTTGAGCGCGTGCTTCGTCAGCGCCCGGGCGCCGACCTCCAGCACCATCGTCGAGCACTTGCCGGGGGCGTGGTAGTACTGCTCGACGCCGTAGACGATGCCCTGACCGGAGGTGTAGTTGACGACGCGCTTGCCGCACACGGAGTGCGCGATGGCGCCACCCTGGGCCGCATGCTCGCCTTCGGTCTCAATGGCGATTGTGTTGCCGCCGAAGACGTTCAGCTTTCCTTCGGCGAACGCCTGCTGATACAGCTCGCCGCCTTCAGTTGACGGAGTAATGGGATAGAAGACACCCGCATCCGCGATACGGGCTTCCGTGTGGTACGAAACGAGCTGATTACCGTTGGCGGTGACGCGAATCCCTGGGAACCGAGGTCTCGACTTCATGGACCGGCCTCCGCGGCTGGATACCGTGGGAAATTTTTCACAGAAAGCCGCTTGCCGGCTTGAAACACTAATTCTAGTCGAAAAAGAACGCTGGACGCGGGCTGGCCGCCGTGTTAAGCGATGTGGCGCCCTGATCTACTTCAGGAACTCCTCGATTACTTTCTGGAACGTGGCAAACGGGTGCGCGCCGGCGAGCACGCGCCCGTTGACGAAGAAGATCGGCGTTCCCTCGAAGCCCAGACCCTCGAGGTCCTTGTAGTCCTTCGACACTTCGTCCTTGTGCCGCTCCTCGTCAAGGCACGCGTTGAAGGCTGCGGCATCCAGCTTGATGTCGGCAGCCCAGCGTTTCAGCTCCGGCGCGCGGAAGCGCACGACGTCGCGGCCTCGCCGGTCCTGCTCCCTGAAGACCTTGTCGTGAAACTCGTAGTACTTCCCCTGATCGTCCGCGCACTCGGCCGCCATCGCCGATAGCATCGCTTCCTGATGCACGGCCTGCGGGTAGTCACGGTAGATGAACCGCACCTTCCCGGTATCGATGTATTCCTTCTTCAGCCGCGGAAACGTCTCCCGCCAGAACACGCGGCAATAGGGGCACTGGTAATCGCCGAACTCGATGATGGTGACGGGTGCCTTCGGATCGCCCAGCGCGGGGTCGTCATCGACCCCGATGAACCGGCCCTGGGCGGAGCCGGTCGACGGGACGAGCAGCAGGGCGAGAACGACCGTACGCAACAGTGGCTTCATGTCGGCTCCAGACGGCTTGATCCTACTGCGGCGCGATGGCCGCGCGCCCTGCTCTCAGCACGAATTTCTGGATCTTCCCGGTGGCGGTCTTTGGCAGTTCCGGGATGAAACTGACGCCACGTGGCGCCTTGAAATGCGCGAGCCGATCCCTGACGAACGCGATCAGGTCGTCGCCGGTTGCCGAGCCACCGGCTCTCAGCACGACGAATGCATGGGGGACTTCTCCCCAGCGCTCGTCAGGCACCCCCACTACGCCGACTTCCTGCACTGCCGGATGCCGCATCAGCACGCCTTCGACCTCAACAGACGAGATGTTCTCCCCGCCGCTGATGATGACGTCCTTGAACCGGTCGCGGATCTCGACGTACCCGTCAGGATGCACGACCGCGGCGTCGCCGCTGTGGAACCATCCGTCACGGATCACGTTCGCGGTCGCCTCCGGGTCGTTGTAGTACCCGGCCATCACCACGTTTCCGCGGACGACAATCTCGCCAAGCGTCGCACCGTCTGGCCGCACCTCGTGTCCCTCGTCATCGACGACGCGCAGCTCGCCGGACGTGACGAGCTCGACACCCTGGCGTGCCTTGATGGTCGCGCGCTCCTCAGGGGCGAGCAGGGCATGTTCCGGACGGGGTTCGCACACGGTGATCAATGGGGCTGTTTCGGTAAGTCCGTAGGCGTGCGTCACCGTCCAGCCAAGATCCTCTTCCATGCGTTGAATCGTGGCAGCCGATGGTGGCGCGCCGGCCGTCACCACGCGTACCCCGCGCGGCGCCTGGGCACGAAGGGACTCGGAGGCATTGGCCAGCGAGATCAGCACCGTCGGCGCCGCACAGAGCATCGTCACCGACTCGGTGGCCATCAGCGGGAAGACGACCGCCGGATCGACTTTCCGGAGGCAGACGTGGGTTCCCCCGGCGGCGGTCACGATCCAGGTGAACGTCCACCCGTTCGCGTGAAACATCGGCAGAGTCCACAGGTATCGGTCCGCGGTGCTCATCGGCTGATGAATCAGCGTCCCGACCGCATTCATGTACGCGTTGCGATGCGTGATCATCACGCCCTTCGGCCGCGAGGTCGTGCCGCTGGTGTAGTTAATCGTCAGCAGATCGCGCTCGCCGATCTCGACCGGTGCCACCACCGGCGCAGCTGACGCAATCGCCGTCTCGTAGCCGATCCAGCCGTCCCTGGCGCCCTCGAGCGCCACGAAGCGCTCGACGCCGGACAGTCGATCGCGGACGCTGTCGATCGCATCCAGATAGTCTCCGTGGACGCAGACGACGCGGGCGCCAGAATGGCCGATCATGTAGGCGAAATCGTCGGCCGTCAGACGGTAGTTCAGCGGCACCAGGACCGCACCAATCTGCGGGACGGCATAGAACGACTCGAGCTGGGCGTGCGTGTTGGGCGCAATGTAGGCGACGCGATCGCCCCGGCCGATGCCGAACGACTGGAGGACCCCCGACCATCTGTCGCAGCGGTCGAAGAACTGCGCGTACGTGAATCGTCGGTCGCCATCGACGACGGCGAGCCGCTCGCCATACAGCCGCCGGGCGCGCCGCCCGAACTCCAGAGGGGTCAGTGGAACTTCCATGTACCTCCGGTACCTCTCATAGCGCCATCATCCCGCCGTCGACGGCGAGGATGTGCCCTGTCACGTAGGCGGCGGCGGGCGACGCGAGGAATACCACGGCCCCCTTCAATTCGCCGGGCCTCCCGATGCGGCGCAACGGTGTCATCGCTTCAATGCGCTCCTTCGCGTGGCTGAGCACACCCGATGAGAGGCGCGTGTCGAAATACCCCGGTGCCACGGCGTTCACACGGATCCCGTGGCGAGCCCACTTCACCGCGAAATCGCGCGTCATGCTGACGACGGCGCCCTTGCTGGCCGTGTAGGCGACTGCATCGACGATGTCGGACGGACTGCCCATGGCCGCGACATAGGACGCGGTGTTCACGATCGCGCCGCCGCCTCCCGCGCGGATCATTTCGCGGCCGACCGCCTGCGTCATCAGAAAGCAGCCGGTGGCATTGGTCTCCATGACCTGCCGCCACTTGTCGAGCGGCATCGTGTCCGCCGGCGCGGCCCACGCCATCCCCGCGTTGTTCACCAGAATATCGATCCGCCCGAACGCGGTGATCGTGGCGGCGACCGCGTCCGCAATCTGCTCGGGCGAGGTCACGTCGCACGTGAGGACGAGCGGGGTGATGCCCCTGGACTGAAGCTCGGCCTCCGCCGACGCAAGAAAATTGGCGCGCCTGGCGGTGATGGCGACCTTCGCGCCTGCTTCACCAAGTCCGGTTGCGATCTCGAGGCCGAGTCCGCGCGAGCCTCCGGTGACGAGTGCGACCTTTCCGGAGAGGTCGAAGAGCTCCAGGGCGTTCACGCGTGGATTGTAACTATGAAAAGCGCCGGAACGACGATCATCGTCGACTGACGGCACCGCCAGAACTGCGTACCTTGGCCGCGAGAAACGAAGTTCATTCGGAATTCGCACAGGTACGTCTTTCGCCTCAGGTGGCTCCGGAGCGACGATGGTACGATTGACTGCACGACAACGGGAAGCGTTGGCCCAGACGGTCCGTGAGCTCGCTAACTATGGCGCCGCGGCGTTAAAGCGCTTTTCAGATAGCTCTTGTACGACCCGGGTGCGCCATGGTACTTCTGCGTGCACAACACGGGAGGGCCGATGCGCGCATATTCCATGGATCTTCGAGAACGGGCGCTACGCGCCAGTGATGCGGGGATGAAGGCCGCGGAC
>CAXNKG010000026.1:0-42365 GCA_964202965.1 Vicinamibacterales bacterium | reverse complement strand
AACTCGAACAGCCGCGTGTCGTCGCGGCGGTGATAGACGAAGATGTTGCCCTTCGAATTGCGGGCCACGCCCATGCTCTCGCCGAGATAGACATCGGCGGGCAGCTTCAGGAAATTCGGCACGGACTCGAACGGAATCTCCGGGACGTTCTGCGCGGTCGCGCGCGACTGCGCAAACAAGGTCGCGGTCGTAGTCGCGGTCGCAGCCGCCGCCACCACGGCCAGCGCCGCAAGCACGAGGCAACCGCCAACGAATCGTTTCATGTAAGTCCTCCCACGGCGGCTAGCCTAGTCTGCGTGCGCTGGACCGTCAAGGCGCAGAGGTGTAGTATCCGGCCCGGAGGAAGCAGCATGCGCCTGTTCACACTCGCCCCGGCGGCCCTCATCGTCCTCATGGCGAGTCCGGCGCTCGCCCAGGACTGGGTCCGCTTCGTCAGCGCGGAGGATGGTTTCAGCGCCACGTTCCCAGGCAAGCCGGCCGTCCAGACGACGACCTGGGCCACCGAATACCGCCAGACGCTGCCCGCGCGCGTCTTCAGCGCCCAGGACTCGATGGGCCGCTATTCCACGACCGTGGTGGACTACCGCGGCGTCGAAAAGCTGCACACCGACGCGGTGGCGAAATGCCGCGCCGCCAAGGGCGACGGCGACTCGTGCCAGAACGACTTCCGCGTGGACGTGGCCGGCGCCATGGACTACGCCGCCTGGACGTTCATGCGCAAGGAAGGCGTCAAGACGACGCATTACATGTGGTACTTCCTGGAGATTGTCGCCGGCAAGCTCGTGCAGTTAACGAATCCGGATCAGTCGCGCACGTTCGTCGTCATTCACCAGCACGACGGCCGGCTCTACATCCACCAGGCCAGCGTGACACCGAAGATGCCCGAGCCGATCCTGTTCATGCAGAATCTCGGCTTTGTGAACGAGAAGGGGCTGAACATCCGCTACAAGACCTTCTACACCGAAGGCTACGCCGCTGAATGGCAGTTCCCGACGGTGCCGAAACCGCCGCGCACCGAGCGGGACCAGACGGCCGACGACTATGCACCATAGAACACGTTGTTCCTTAGGAGCCTGACCATGCAGTTGAAATCTTTCGGCATCGCCCTGCTGTGCGCCCTGGCGCTGACACTCCCGGTCGCCGCGCATCACTCGCACGGCAACTACGACATCTCGAAGTGGACGCCCATGGAAGGCGTCGTCAAGCAGGTCATCCTCGTCGTCCCTCACTCGATCGTCTATCTGGACGTGAAGGATCAGAAGGGTGAAGTCACGGTCTGGTCGCTCGAGGCGACGAGCGTTCGTGGCGTGCTCGCCAACGGCGTGAAGCGCGAGGACGTGAAGGCGGGCGACCGCATCAAGGTGCGCTGCCACCTGCTGCGGGACGGGTCGTCGGGATGTCTACTCGGATTCGTCACGCCCGACCATGGCGACGTGGCGCGCGGCCACGGTGTCGAGCGCGAGTGGGACTAGCGTCGGCAGCTACGGGCGATGCGAAACGAACGTCGCGGACTGTCCGAAATTCTCTTCGACTTCCACCTCGATCGAGCCGATACGGGTGAGCTTCTGAGACGCGAGCTCCGTTTCCAGTCGGGTGGCAAGATACTGGGCCAGTAGCTCGACTGTGGTGTTCGAGACAGGCAACAACGCACAGTCAACGCGTGGGAATGTGTAGCGCCGGGTGCCGTCCACGGATACGTGCAGGGCATCACCGTCCTCGACGACCGTGATGCGGGCGCTGTGCAGCGGAAGCAGCACGAGGTGATCGATCTCCTCACACAGCTCCCGCATCAGCCGTTTCAACTCGAGAAAATCAAACACGAGCCCGTCTTCCGCATTCAGCGCCCCCTCGACGGTCACCCTCACCCGGTAGTTGTGGCCGTGCAGCCCTTCGCACCGGTGACCGGCAAACGTGATGAAGTGCGCCGATGAGAAGACGAGGTCGTCCTTGCTGACCGAAACGCGGAACGCCGTACGCGGAGCCATGTGCTGAAGCCACGCATCGTACCATTGCTGGCGGCCGCGTTGCTGACCGTCGTGACGCTGCTGTCCTGGATCTGGATCGTCCCGATGGCGCGCGACATGTACGGCCCGATGACCGGGCCGTCGGCCTGGATGATGCGGCCGGCGTGGGACGCCCGCTATACGCTCCTCATCTGGCTGATGTGGGCCGTGATGATGGCCGCGATGATGCTCCCGACGGCCGCACCACTCGTCATGCTCTACGCCAGGGCCACCTCAGCTCGCGACGGTGCGGTGCTGCGGCTCGCCGCTCTCATTGCCGGCTATCTATCTGTGTGGGGGGCGTTCAGCGCCGCCGCCACCGCGCTCCAGCGGTTCCTGAGCGCGTCGCTCATGGTCACGCCGATGATGGAAATGGCGAACAGGCGCGGCGCGGGCGCACTGCTCGTCCTCGCCGGAGCCTACCAGTTCACCCCGGCCAAGATAGCCTGCCTTCGTGCCTGCCGATCGCCGATGTCGTTCGTCATGCGGCGAACCGGGGCGGCCGCGGGGACCGCGCTCCGCCTCGGCCTGGAACATGGCGCCTACTGCCTGGGCTGCTGCTGGGCGCTGATGCTGCTGCTGTTTGCCGGCGGCATCATGAACCTGTCGGTGATCCTCGCCCTCACCGCCGTCGTCCTCCTCGAGAAAGTCGCGCCGTTCGGAGACCAGACCCGCCGCATCCTCGGCGTGGCCCTTCTCGCAACGGGCGCCTGGACCCTCTGGTCCTGACGACGATCAGCCGTTCGACCAGTCGAACTCGTAGAGAATCCAGTTCGACTTTTCGGCGCCAACCGAGACGCCGTCCGAGCTGGCCTTGAACGAGCCCTGGCCGCACTCGCCATGCTTCCAGATGAAGCCGTCAGGCAGGTCGACATTCGCCAGGTGTTCTTTGCCCGTCACCGGATTCTTGAACGTGTCGCCGCGCCCCTCACCGATGCCGTCGACCTTGACGACGCTCTTCCGGCCGGCGCCCTCGATGGTGATCCGGGCCTTCTGCAACCCGACGACCTGGAAGGTCGGGCCGAGAAGCTCCCAGGGCATGCCACCCAGCTTGCCCGTGAACACCCCCGCGAGCGCCTCAATCTGCTTGTCAGAGGTGGCGGGGTCCACGATGAACACACACTTCCCGTTGCCCTCATGGATCGCCTTCGGCCAGTCCAGCACGGCCGCGCATTTCACCCCCGACACGTCAACGTCACCGACCTTCCCGGACGTGATCGTCATGCCGACCAGGGCGCGACAGCTGCCATCCTTGGAATTGGGAAATCCGCCGAAGTTGCATCCGCACCCGAAATCACAGTTGCAGAACTCGTAGCCGCGGCCGCTCATGGCCCACCGCGTTGCTGTTGCCGTCGCCATCAGGGTGCTCCTTTCAGCAGAATGGCCGAAGCTACGCTTTCGGCTGAGGGACAATGCGGAGGTACGGGCGCGGGGCCTTCCACCCCTGCGGGTACACCTTCTTCGCTTCCTCGTCCGACACCGATCCGACGATGATCACATCGTCGCCCTGCTTCCAGTTCACCGGCGTCGCGACCTTGTGCTTCGCCGTGAGCTGGAGCGAGTCGATGACGCGAAGCACTTCGTCGAAGTTGCGGCCGGTGGTCATCGGGTACGCAATCACCAGCTTGATCTTTTTGTCGGGACCGACCACGAACACGTTGCGCACCGTCTGATTGTCGGCCGGCGTGCGTCCGTCACAGCTCCCGACGAGGTCCGCCGGCAGCATGCCGTACAGCTTCGAGACCTCGAGCTGCGTGTCGCCAATCATCGGGTAATTGGGTGCGTGCCCCTGCGTCTCCTTGATGTCGGCGGCCCACTTCGCATGGTTGGCGACCGCATCGACGCTCAAACCGATGACCTTGACGTTGCGCCGATCGAACTCGGGCTTGAGCTTCGCCATGTAGCCCAGCTCGGTCGTGCAGACCGGCGTGAAGTCCTTCGGGTGCGAGAAAAGCACCGCCCAGGAGTCGCCGATCCACTCGTGGAACCGGATGCGCCCTTCTGTCGTGTCCGCCTCGAAATCGGGTGCGGTATCACCAATCCTCACGCTCATCGCCTACCTCCAGATTCTGCGATTATATCCAGCGTTCACATGCCGCGGTTGGTACTTGTCATCGCCTTCGTGTGCTGCGTATCCCCCGCATGGGCCCAGGAGACGCCGGCCGAACAGGAGCCAGAGGCCCCGGAATTCGAGGAAACCATCGTCGTGTCCGCCACCAGGTCCGAGCGGCGCGTCGAGGACGAGCCGCTCCGGGTGGAAGTGGTCCCCGCCGAGGAGGTGCAGGAAAAGGTCGTCATGACGCCGGGGGATGTCTCGATGCTCCTGGCCGAGACCAACGGCCTCCGCGTGCAGACCACGTCGCCGTCGCTCGGCGGCGCCAGCGTCCGCATTCAGGGCATGAGCGGGCGGTACACCCAGATCCTGGCCGACGGGCTTCCGCTCTACGGCGGCCAGTCCGGATCGGTCGGCATTCTGCAGATTCCACCGATGGATCTCGGCCAGGTGGAAGTCATCAAGGGCGTCGCGTCCTCTCTGTACGGCATGTCCGCCATTGGCGGCGTCGTCAATCTGGTGTCGAAGCGGCCAACGCTCGACGAGCCGGAGCGGGAGATGCTCATCAACCAGACGAGCCATCGCGGGACGGATGCCGCGCTCTGGATCGCCCAGGCGCTCAACGAGCGATGGGGCATCAGCCTGATCGGCGGGACGCACTGGCAGCAGCGGTCGGACCTGGACGAGGACGGCTGGACGGACCTGCCCATGTTCCGCCGCGTGCAGCTGCGCCCCCGTCTGCTCTGGGACAACGGCGCTGGACGCTCGGTGCTGGTCACGGTCGGCGGGATGGACGAGCGCCGTCGCGGCGGGACGATGCCGCGGGCCGACGCCCCGGATGGACGTCCATTCGCCGAGCACCTCGATACGACGCGCATCGACGGCGGCGCACTCGGCCGCTTTCTGCTCGCCGGGACCCACGTGCTGTCCATTCGCGCCAGCGTCTCGTCGCAGCGCCATCACCGCCGGATGGGCGGCGTGAGCGAGCACGACCGGGCGGTGACGTGGCTGGGCGAGACGTCGATGACGGCGACGAGCGGCAGGCATACCTGGGTGGCGGGGGCGGCGATCCAGGGCGATCGGTTCCGCGCGGCCGACGTGCCGCGGTTCAATTTTTCCTACGTCACGCCTGGCGTGTTCGCACAGGACGACTATGCGCTCACACCGCGCGTGACCGTCTCTGGCGGTGCGCGCGTGGACGTGCACAACGAATTCGGCGCGTTCGTGAGCCCTCGGGCGGCGCTGCTCTGGCGACCCACTTCCCTCCTTACCGCGCGCCTGTCGGCCGGACGGGGCCACTTCGCGCCGCTGCCGTTCACGGACGAGACCGATGCGACGGGCCTCATGGCGGTGGCGCCGCTCGGCGATCTCGACCCCGAGGACGCCACGAGCATGGCCGGCGATCTGACCTGGGCCTCCGCGCCGTGGGAGGTGACGGCCACCGTCTTCCAGAGCCGGATCGATCGCCCGCTCAGGTTCGAACGCCTCCCGGACGGCCCGTATCCCGCGCGCATCGTGAACGCCGGCGAGCCGACGCGCACGCGTGGCACCGAGTTGATCGGGCGATACCGCAGGGGCGGGTTCATCGCGATTCTCTCGCACATGTACTTGTGGTCGACGGAATCGGACGGCGACGCCGGGCAGCGTCGCGAGGTGCCGCTGAACCCGCGACACTCCGCCGCATTCGACGCGATGTACGAGTTCGGAGAAACGCGCGTCGGCTTCGAGGCCTTCTACACCGGCAGCCAGCGGCTCGAAGACACGCCGTATCGGACGAGGGGTTCCACATACATCCTCTGGGGCGGCCTCGTCATGCAGGACGTCGGCCCCCTGGTGCTCTTCGTGAACACCGAGAACCTGGGCGACGTCCGGCAGACGAAAACCGAGCCGCTGCTGTTCCGCAGCCGGCAGCGCGACGGGCGGTGGGCGACCGATGCCTGGGCGCCGCTTGAAGGGCGCACCATCAACGCCGGCATACGATTCCGCTTCTGAGGCGTTGACATGGTTCTGGCACGAAGTCAGCATAGGGGGTGAGGTCGGCGCGTGACGTTAAAAGGGGAACCCGGAACTCTAGGAGACTTGGAAGCGCCGTCCGAGCAGGGACGGCCCCCTGCCCCGTTTCTTCGCCGTATCTGGACGCGCGCGGCCACCCGGCTTCGAAACGACGGCGGTAAGTCGCTGGAAGTCCTGCAGCTCGGCGAAGCGCTCCTCTCCGAGCGCGGGGAGGTCTCCGGCGCACGCGTCGCCGCGGAATTGCTGACGGCCTACCGGAACCTCTCCCCGTCAGGCCGTGAAGGGTTCTTCGACCTCCTCGCCGATTCCTTCATTCCCGATCCGGATCAGGTGGCCATTGCCGCAGAGGCCTATCAGCGCGCGCCGTCCTCCGTCACGCTGGCGCGGCTGCACACGGCGACCGAACCGCTGCGCCAGGAACTGTTCCGCCGCCTGAATCTGGCGGAAGGAGGCACCGAGGCGCTCATCGCCATGCGGCGCGACGTTTTGCGTACGCTGCGGGAGCACCCCGATCGGTCGGGCATCGATTCGGACCTCCAGCACCTCTTCCGTTCGTGGTTCAACGGCGGGTTCCTGGTCCTGCGTCGCATCGACTGGCGGACGTCCGCTGTCGTGCTCGAGCGCCTGATTCAGTACGAGGCGGTCCATCAGGTGCAGGGATGGGACGACCTCCGCCGCCGGCTCGAGTCCGACCGCCGCTGCTATGCGTTCTTCCATCCGGCGCTGCCGGAGGAGCCGCTGATCTTCATCGAGGTCGCGCTGACCGAACGTCTGAGCAACACCGTCCGGCCGCTCCTCGATCCGAAGGCCGGCGTGCTCGACCCGAAGCTCGCGCGGTTCGCGGTCTTCTATTCGATCACGCACTGCCAGGAAGGGCTGCGCGGCATCTCGTTCGGGAGCCTGCTGATCAAGCAGGTCGTCGAGGACCTGCAACGGAGCTTCCCGAAGGTCAAGACCTTCGCAACGCTGTCGCCCATCCCCGACTTCCGGAAATGGCTGGCCGAGAAGGCCGCGAGCGGCCCCGGGGCAGCCGATGGGGGCGTGGGCGACTTCCTCACGCGCGTGGACTCGGGCGATATCGCGCCGACCGGCTCGTCGCCGGCCGACATCAAGGACGAGCTCGTGCGACTGTGCGCGTATTACCTGACCCAGGCGCGCAAGGGCACGCTGCCGTACGATTCGGTCGCCCGGTTCCATCTCGCCAACGGCGCGCGCCTGGATCGCTTGAACTGGCTTGCGGACGTGTCGGAGGCGGGCATCCGGCGGTCGTTCGGCGTGATGGCGAACTACGTGTACGACCTCGACGACCTCGAGCGCAATCACGAAGCCTACGCCCGCGAGTACCGCGTCGTCGCTTCGCGCGACATCGAGCGGCTGGCGAAGCAGTCGATGCTCGCCGCCCGCCCAGCCTGAGGCGGACTACGACACCACCTCGAACGTCAGCGTCGTCCAGACGCTGTCCCAATCGATCTCAGCTTCGACCACGCGCACCCATCACACGTCTCCCCTTCAATTCGAGCGGAGGCGAATCGTCGCCAGGACGTTGAACGGCTGGCCCGGATAGAGCTGGCGGTTCCCCAGTGACGAGGTGAAGTACTCGCGATCCGTCAGGTTCGTGAGGTTCAGCCCGTACTGCAGCGGACCGCGCCTGTAGGAGATGCCGGCGTCGAGAACCGTGTAGCCGTTGAATCCCACCGTGTTCGTGTCGTTGATGAACTGCCCCGACACGATGCGGGCACCGCCAGCGACCGTCAGGCCGTTCGCCCAGTCATACGTGGACGACATCGTCACCGTGTGATCGGGCGCCCGCCGGGGCGTCTTGCCCGAGAGGTTCGCGCCCTGGTTGGTGAAGTAATCGAGGAAGGTCGCGTCCGTAAACCCGTACCCGAGGTCCATTCCGAGCGCCGACGTGAGCCGTCCATGCAGCTCGACCTCGAATCCGCGCGATCGGATCTTGCCGATCTGGTCGAACATGCCGCCCCCGATGGAACGGGCGACATTCCGCTTCTCGACATGAAACACTGCCGACGCGAGCTCGAGGCGGTTCCCCATCATCCGGACGCGCTGTCCGAACTCGACCAGTTCTCCGTGCTCGGGCTCGAGCGGCGTCCCGTCGGCCTGGATGCTGAAGTTCGGCTTGAAGGCGGTGGAATTCTGCACGTACAGGTCGACAGACGACGTCGGCTGGTACACGGCGCCGGCGCGGTAGGTGAACTTGTTCGACTCGCCTCTGACGAGCGGACCGTCGCTCTCGGTTCCGTTGAGCACCGGATTGTTGTGATTCCGCCGCCGCACGGCGTCATACCGGCCGCCCGCCACGAGTTTGAGCTGCGGAAGGACCGTTACGGTGTCCTGGAAGAACAGCCCGTTGGTCTGGTGCTCCGCGTAGTCCCTGCGCGTCACCGGGAAGCTGTCGACATCGCGCGCCACGTGCGTCTCGACCGGGTTGTACAGATCCATCGGCGCCGTGTTGAAATTCGCCGCCGCCTTCCGATCGGTCACGCTGTCGTAGCCCTGGTAATCCCAGCCGACGAGGAAATCCTGCGGCACGCCTGCCGAGCTGTGGCCGGTCAGTTCCGCCTGGTTCAGCCAGGGGTCGCGCGCGTGCCGGAAGTAGAGAAATCCGCGGTTCACACGGCTCGGCGGCGTGACGTCCAGGAACTCAGCGATCCAATACTCGTCGTCGAAGCGGCGATAGCCGGTCGTGTTGCGGAACGCGAGGTTCCGGCCCAGAGGCTGCGAGTAGCTCACGCGGAGGTTGTGATCGGTCGCGCGGCCGAAATCCTGGGGGGTGTTGTACCTGAAGTCGCGCGGCACGCGCGGAATGAAGTCACTGCCGTCTCCAGAAACGGCTCGCGCGATCGGATCCCCGATCGCCGACCGCTCGGGGTCCGGCACGAAACCGGCCGTCAGCGGCACGAGCGGAATGCCGCTATCGCCGCTGACGCGATTGCGGTCGAACATGTGGCGGACATCAAGGCGGCCGCTGTTCGAGATGCGCCACGCGACCGACGGGGTCACATTCAGCCGCTTTGCCGCGTCGTGGCGGAAGTTGTCGGCCATTTCGCCGCCGACATCGAGACGATAGAAGAGGCGATCGGAGCCCGCCACCCGTCCGCCGGCGCCAACCGCGCCCCGGTATGTCCCCCAGCGCCCCGCCGTCGTCGAGAAGTCGTACGCCGGTTCGGCCTGCGGCTTCTTGAGCACGATGTTCACTGCCGCGCCGATGGCATCGCCGCCGTACAGCACAGACGAAGGCCCCTTGAGCACTTCGAGGCGATCGACATTCGCAAGCTGTGTGGTGACGCGGTTGCCCTCGTTGCGGATCCCATCCACCATCTGGACGCTGTCCGCGAAACCCCGGAACGAGAACGACTGGTAGACGCCGTACTGGGTGTACGCGGCGACGCTCGCCACGTGCTGCAGCGCGGTCACCATGTCGTTGATCGCCCGCGACTGCAGGTACTCGCTGGTCAGCGTGCTCACCGTGAGAGGCTGGTCGCGGAGCGGCACGTTGATGCGTCCGATGGTGGACACGGTCGCCACCGCCTGTACGGTCACGTCCTCCTGGAACGGCGCGATCACGAGCGCCGCGTCGACGGTACGCGAACCGTCGGTCAGCGCCACGGTCTGGGTGAACAGACTGAACCCGGGGGCTGCCACTTCGACGCGATACTCGCCGGGCGCGATGCCTTCGAACTCGACCGTCCCATCGTTGCGCGTCACGTCGCTGCGCGACTCCCCTGCGGCGGGGGCGAGGACGACCGGCGCCCCCACGACGACGGCGCGATCGGCATCGGTGACGCGCACCACAATCGAGCCGCTCTGGGCGGCGGCGGGTGCCGCCGCAGCGAACAGCAAGACAAGGCAGGCGAACCAGGCACGACACACAGTCATGAAACCTCTCCAGGAGATGTACATGGCTCAGATGCTACGGTCGGCCACCGGAGCGGCAACTGAAGATTTCCTGAAGAAGTTGTCAGGATTGGAGTTCTGACGAAAACTTCAGGATTACTTCAGTTGAAAGGCGGCAGTGCGCCGCGTACGGTGTATCCCTCCGGGTCATATGCAGACACTGCTCTCGCTCTGGATCTTCGACTGGCGCAAGGTGCTCGCCTACACGCACCGCTGGTTCGGGATCACCCTCGGCCTCTTGTTCGTGGCGTGGTTCATCTCCGGGATCGTCATGATGTACGCCCGGATGCCGGGCCTGGCCAACGAGGAGCGCCTCGCGAGGGCGGGGGAACTCGATCTGTCAGGAGTGACACTGTCGCCTGCAGAGGCTGCCGCCGCTGCCGGTCTGGCACCGGACCGCGTGCAGGTGGGGATGTTCCGCAGCCGCCCGGTCTACAGATTCGGCGGACGCGAACAGACAGTGGTGTTCGCCGACACCGGCGAGACGTTCACCGGAGGACTCACACGGGTCGAGGCGGAGGCGGCCGCCAGGCGCTATGCGCCTGGGCACACCGGCACTCTCCGCCACGCCGCGGTCCTCACCGCCGACGATCCCGATCAGTGGACCATTGGCGCACGTAACCGGATGCCCCTCCATCGGTTCGACCTTGACGACCGGGAGGCGACGCATCTGTACGTCTCGGAAGTCACGGGCGATGTCTTTCTGCGGACCACACGGGCGGAGCGGTTCTGGGGATATCTCGGCCCCGTCTTCCACTGGATGTACTTCACGCCGCTCCGCAAGCACGGGCCGGTGTGGACGGAGTTCATCATCTGGTCGTCCGTGATCGGCTGCCTGATGTGCATCACGGGGATCGTCTGGGGACTCTGGCGATTTTCCCCGCGGAAACAGTTTCGGATGAAACGCGTGCCGACGATGTCACCCTACGCGGGCTGGATGAAATGGCACCACGTCTCGGGACTGATTTTCGGCCTCGTGTCGCTGACGTGGATTTACAGCGGGCTGCTCTCGATGGGACCGTTCAACTGGTTCCGGTCGGCACCCGCCAGCCGGGCCGAACGTGAAGCGGCCACCGGCGGTCCGCTGAAGATTGAGCTGCTGACCATCGACAGCATGCGGGCGGCGGTCGCCGCGATCGAGCCGGCCTTTGCGCCGAAGGAGCTCGACTCCATGCAGTTCCGTGGCGAGCCTTACTGGGTCGGCCGCAAGGCGCCGACCGAGAGCGAGGCCGGGCTCTGGATGCACGAGGGCCTGCTGCCGCGCGCGCCGAGGCCCCGCCTGGAACACCGCTATGTGTCAGCCGTACACCCGGAACGCGGGCCGGTGACCGGCTTCGGGCGTGGGGCGATGTCAGAAATTGCGCAGGCGGCGATGCCGGGAGTGCGCGTCCAGGATGCGGAGTGGCTGGAGGCCTACGACGGCTACTACTACGACCCCCGCGGCTCGCGCCCTCTGCCCGTGCTGCGCGTGCGTTATCAGGACGAACCGGAGACGTGGCTCTACCTCGATCCGGAGCAGGGCGGGATCGTCCAGCGGTCAACCGGCGTGAGCCGGCTGCGCCGGTGGCTGTACCAGGGACTGCATAGCCTCGACTTTCCGGGCCTCTACTCCAGCCGCCCGCTGTGGGATGTCGTCGTGATCGTGCTGAGTATTGGCGGAACGATCCTGAGTTTCACCACGCTGGTGCCGGCGTGGCGGCGATTAAGGCGCCACGCCCTGAGCCTGGCGCTGTGGAAGCGCTTCGGCCGGCGTCACCCGCTCGCCGCGAACGAGCCTGAACTCGTGAGTCGAAGCTGACACCGGCTCGACGAACGCCTCGACAATCGCATCGCCATCCCACGCGTCCGGCCGCGAAGTACGGTACTGTTCCGTCGTGCGCGCCTGTCAGGCGTGCAGCGGTCTGCGAGGCGACAACGTGATATCCGAGAGAGTCACACTTCTACTCGTGTTGTGCAGCATGCTGGCAACGCCTGGCATGGCGGCTGCCCAGGGAGTGCCGGTGCCCGTGCTCATTGCCGGACGTGGTGCGGAGGGCGAGCAACCAACAGTCGATGGACGCATCGATGAAGCGATATGGACGCGCGTGCAGCCCTTCACCGCTTTCATTCAGCAGGACCCCGACGAGGGTGAGCCGGCGACCGAGCGCACGGAGATCCGCTTTTTCCTGGATCGGCAGAACCTGTATATCGCCGTCATCTGCTTCGATTCGGAACCGGACAGAATCCTCGTCAGCCAGAGCCGGCGCGACGCGGACCTCGACGACACGGATTCCATCCGCATCCTCCTCGACACCTTCAACGACGGCCAGAATGCCTTCGTCTTCGGCACCAACCCGTTCGGCATCGAGTACGACGGCCAGGTCATGGCCGAAGGACAGACGGGGCAGGGGGGCGGGGCTCGCGGGGGCTTCAACGTGAACTGGGACGCCGACTGGACGGTCCGCACGCAACGGACGCCGCGCGGGTGGGAGGCAGAGTTCGCCCTTCCCCTCAAGACCCTGCGGTACAACCCCGGCGAGGAACGCACGTGGGGCATCAACGCCCTGCGCGTCGTCCGGCGGAAGAACGAGCAGGTGTACCTCTCGCCCGTACCGCGCGGATACTCACTGCAGATGGTGTCGGCGGCCGGGAAGCTCCAGGGCCTGAGCCTGCCCGCGCGCCGCGATCTGAAGCTGCTGCCGTATGCCTCCGGGGCGGTGAACGACGACCGGACGCTGCGGACCGACACGGTGCGCCGTCAGGGGGACGTCGGCCTCGACGTCAAGTGGGGCGTGCGTGCCGATCTGACGCTCGACGTGACCGTCAATACGGATTTCGCACAGGTCGAAGACGACGAGCAGCAGGTGAATCTCACGCGGTTTCCACTGTTCTTCCCGGAAAAGCGCGGCTTCTTCCTCGAGAACGCGCAGGTCTTTCAGATGGGCCAGCCGCAGGCGGTCGACCTGTTCTTTTCGCGGCGGATCGGGCTCTCGCCCACCGGCGAACCAATTAACATCCTGGCCGGCGGACGCCTCAGCGGCAAGCTGGGCGGGTACAACGTCGGGGTGCTGAACATGCAGACCGGTGCCGCCGTCGACACGCGGTCGGCGCGAACGCTGGCGCCGGCTAACAATTTCAGCGTCCTGCGCATCCAGCGGGAGGTCGGCCGCTCGACGTTCGGCGCGATGTTCGTCGGCCGTCAGGGCGTCGGCAGCCGGGCATCGCGCGACGACTACAACCGGGCGTACGGTCTCGATCTCGGGTGGCAGGCGACGACCAACGGGCGCATGTCCGCGTTCCTGGCGCGAACCGATTCGCCGGGAAGCAAGGGCGCATCCGATTACGCGGGCCGCGCGGCGTACACGCACGTCAACCAGCAGTGGACGGCCGGGGCCGGCTACACCCAGGTCGGCGAACGGTTCAATCCGGAGGTCGGCTTCCTGCGGCGCCGCGCCTATCGCTCCGTCGAGGGACGCGCCAATCTCAGTTATCAGCCGAAGCAGTGGACCTGGCTCCGCCGGATCCAGCCGCACACGAATTTCACTGCCTACATGGATCTGCGCAATCAGCTCGAAAGCTCACAGGGCCACTGGCACGTCCTTGACTTCGGAACCCGTACGGGCGCGCGCTTCGGGTATCTATTCGAGACGCAGCAGGACAGGCCCAGGCGACCGTTCACCGTCTACCAGAACGTCGAGGGACGCCGCGTCGTCATTCCCGCCGGCGAGTACGCCTGGACCAGGGGCGTGTTCGAAGGCAACACCAACCCCAGTGCCCCTGTCGCCGCGACGCTGCTCCATCGGACCGGAAGCTATTACAACGGCGACTATCAGGGATGGCAACTGACGATAGCGCTGCGTGCCGGCGCCCGGCTGCTGTCCGAGGTCGGGTGGAACCGCGACGACATCACGCTGCCGGGCGGCAGCTTCCGCAACGACCTCGTTCCGGTGAAGCTCAGCTATTCGTTCACGAGCCTGGCCAGCCTGCAGGGGTTGATTCAGTACAACCGGCAGGCGTCCACGATCTCCTCGAATATCCGCCTGGCGCTGCTCGATCGCAGCGGTACCGGATTCTTTCTCGTGTACAACGACCGCCGCGACACCTCGCCGTTCACACCCGACGAACTGCTGGGCCGGTCGTTCGTCGTCAAATACACCCGGTTGCTCGACTACTGAGCGGCCCCTGCCGCATCGGCGCTATCTGGCCGCGATGGGCGGGACGATCCGGATCTCGAGTGCCAGCGAGTCGTCTTCGAAATCGCCGTAGGCGTCCACGACGACCGTCAGCCCGGCCGTGAGGTCAGCCGGCACCACCTTCTTCTTGTCCTTCGTGATGAGCGTCTGCTTGTCGAGTCGAATCGACACGGTCTGGCCTTCCTTCTTCTTCACGGCCAGCACGTTTGCCTTGTACGACGCCACGGTGCCGATGATCCGGAACTCGTCGTGGGCGGACACGGCGCTGCCGGCCAGAACCGGCACGGCGAGCAGGGCGATGATGAGCCGTTTCATGAAAGTCACTCCTCAATTGTCGGATGGAATCGCGTCGAGCGCACGCACCTCGTGCGTATCACGGGTCCGGTTCGAGTTGAACCGATAGGCCGCGCTGTAAAACCCGGCCGTGTGCAGGCTGATCGTCACCTCGTCGCCTCCGGGATTCTCCCAGTACCAGCCATGAATGCCGGTGAACGGCGCCGTGAAGCTGCCGTCCGCCTGGCGCCGCGGCGCCGCGTCGTACGACTGCGCGGCGTCAGCCGGCGCGCCGTCGCGGTCTCCGTGAAAATCGTGCATGACGTCGCTGCTGGCGGACCACGCAAAGAGCATGGTCGCCCCTTCGGCGAGGCGGTACTTGAATTCGACGTACTCGTAGGGTCCCAGCACGATCTCGCGCGCGTCGAACTTGTACTGACCCGGATAGAGCGCGACCGGGCCCATCGGCGTTGGCGCCAGCGTGTCTCCCTGCGGCGGGGGAACCGGGGCCAACCCCGGCGAGGCGATCGCCGTCAGACCCAGCGCCCGACCGGTCCCGAGCGGGTCGATGCCGTACTCGGCCGGCATGACGAACGCGACCAGGACGATGGCCGCCACCACCAGGGCGGCGGCCATCGCCGTGAACAGGGTGCGCGTGGAGTCCATCCCGTTACGGCCTGGTCGGGCTCAGCTGTGTCACGGCGGTCGGCCGCGTCTGCCCTTTCGCATCGACGGTCCAGTTCTCCATCGTGCCGTCGGCGAATTTCTGTCGCAGCCCCCAGACGATCCGGGCGCCCTGACGCGGGTTGCGCGCGACGAACGCGACATCGACGAACTCGCCCGGCGGCACATTCACGTGCCAGACGACAGACACGATGCGGTCGTCGGCTCGCTTCACTTCGTGCTTCCACCCCATGGGCGACTGCAGCACTTCGACGATGACGCCCTCCGGCACGTCCATCTCCGCGGCCACCGTCGCGACCTTGCCTTCGGACGGAATTCGAACCGTATATTTTTCCGTCGCGCCGTGGATCGAGGCGCGCGGGGTGATGCTGACATGCGCCGACAGGGCCGCCGGCGCGAGAATGGCGGCCACCGCGGCCGCCATCAGAACACGTAGGGTCATACTCGTTCCTCCTGAGGCTGCACGCCTCCATATTTCAGATACATCGTGGGGACCACAACCATGTTGAGCAGCGTCGACGTCATCAGTCCGCACAGGATGACGATGGCCATCGGCGTCTGAATCTCGCTGCCCGACTCGCCGCCCCCCAGGGCGAGGGGAATCAGCGCCAGCCCCGCCGCCAGGGCGGTCATGAGAATCGGAATCAGGCGCTCATGCGCGCCGCGGAACACGGCTTCCCGGAAATCCGTGACCCCTTCATGCTCCATCAGATGCTGGATGTGCGTCACCAGCATGATCCCGTTGCGCGTGGCAATCCCGAAGAGCGTGATGAAGCCGATGAGCGACGCCACGCTGAGCACGCCACCCGCGAGAAACACCCCCGCGACGCCGCCGATGAGCGCCAGCGGGAGGTTGAGCATGACGAGGAGCGCGTCCCGGGAGCGCCCGAGTGCCGAAACCAGGATCATAAAGAGGCCCGCCACGACCACGCCGCCCAGCACCAGGAGCGTCTCCGTCGCCCGTTCCTGGCTCTCGAACTGTCCTCCATACTCGACGCGGTATCCGTCCGGCAGCACCACGTCGCCGGCGACGGCCGCCCGGATGTCGTCAACCACGCTGCCAAGATCCCGTCCCGCCACGTTGCAGGACACCACGATCCGGCGCTGAACATTTTCGCGCAGGATCATATTGGCGCCCGTCTCACGGCGAATGTCGGCCAGCAGGCGCAGCGGCACCTGCTGCCCGAGCGGCGTGTGAACCGGGAGATCGGCGATCCGCTCGAAGTCCACCGCCACGGACGGATCGAGCTTCACGACGAGATCGAATGACGCGGCCCGATCGAAGATGCGTCCCACGGTCGTCCCCGCAAAGCTCGTTTCAATGGCGGCCGCGACATCCTGAACGCGAAGGCCATGCCGTGCGATCGCGGCCCTGTCCAGGATGAAGCGCACGAACGGAATATCGGTCTGGGGCTCGAGCGTCAGGTCCGCGACCCCCTCGACGCCGGCCATGGCGTCGCGAACGGCCTCGCCCAGGCGCCGAAGCGTCCTGAGATCGTCACCGACGATCTTGACCGCGATGTTGGCTCGCGTCCCTGACAGCATGTGGTCGATCCGGTGCGAAATCGGCTGGCCGATGGCGACGTTCGTCCCGGGCAGGCCGCTGAAGGCCCGGCGCAGTTCCGCCAGCAGGTCTTCGCGCGATCGCTCACCGTCCCGCAGGCCCACGTCGATTTCCGCCGCCTCGACGCCCTGCACGTGCTCGTCGAATTCCGCACGGCCGGTACGCCGCGCGGTCGCGACGACTTCCGGCTGATCGAGCAGAATCCCCTCCACGCGGCGTCCGATCTCGTCGGATTTCTCGAGCGACGTTCCCGGCATCGTATTCACGCTGATCGTGAGACTGCCCTCGTGAAATTCAGGCAGGAACGATGACCCGAACTGCGTCGTGCCCGCCACCGCCACCGTCAGGAGCAGGGCGGAGACGGCCATGACCGTCCAGGGATGGTCGAGCGCCTTCGGCAGGTCTTTCGCGAAGCGCCCCTTGAGCGTCCGCGCCAGCCAGCCTTCGTGGCCCTCGGTAATCGTCTTCGCGCGCGGGAGGAACGCGAAGCACAACGCCGGCGTGACGACGATGGCGACGGCGAGCGACGCGGCAAGCGCCACGATATAGGCATAGGCCAGCGGCGTCATCAGCCGTCCCTCAACCCCCGACAGGCCGAAAATCGGCAGGAACACCAGGACGATGATGAGGGTGGCAAACACGATCGACTTCCGGATTTCCAGCGTCGCGTCCCGAACCACCACGGCAGCGGGCCGCCGGTCGTCAACCGGGAGCGCGGCGTTTTCGCGGAGACGCCGTACCACGTTCTCCACGTCGATGATCGCGTCGTCGACGAGCGCGCCGATGGCAATCGCGAGGCCGCCGAGCGTCATTGTGTTGATCGTCGCCCCGAACCCCTGCAGAACCAGCACCGCGGCGGCGAGCGAGAGCGGCATGGCTGTGAGCGTGATGGCGGCCGCGCGGGTGTTGGCCAGGAAGAGGAGGACGACGAAGACCACGAGGATGCCGCCTTCGAGCAGCGCGGCCACGACGTTATCGACCGCCACCTGGATGAAGTCCGCCTGCCGGAAGATCAGGCGGTCGATACTGATGCCCGGCGGCAGGTCGGCCTCGAGCGCATCAAGCTCGAGGTCGAGGCGTTCGGTCACGTCGATGGTGTTCGCGCCCGGCTGCTTCTGGACGCCGATAATGACCGCCGGCCCGCCGTTCCGCGATCCCTCGCCACGCTTGAGCGCCGGCCCCTCGCGCACATCCGCGACGTCGCGGATCAGGACCGCCCGGGTGCCACGGACGGCGACGACGCTCTCGCCAATCTCGTCGGTGGTCCGCGCCCGGCCGACCGCCTGCAGCACGTACTCCTGCGGCCCGTCCACGTAGATCCCCGCCGAGGCATTGTCACTGGCGCCGCGAGCCGCCTCGAGCAGCTCCGTGAGGGAGACGCCGTTCGCGCGCAGCGCGTCGGGATGCGCGATGACCTGGAACTGGCGCTCCGCGCCACCGATCGGCGTGACCTGCGACACGCCTGGAACCGCCAGCAGCCGCCGGCGGACGGCCGTATCCGCCACGGTCCGCATCGTCAGCGGATCGACGGTGTCGGAGGACAGCGCGAAGAAGAGAATTTCTCCCATGATCGAGGAGATGGGCGCCAGGATCGGCGGCTCGACCTGGGGCGGCAGGCTCGCCCCGACCGTAGCCATCCGTTCGGCGACAAGCTGTCGCGCCGTGTAAATGTCGGTCCCCCAGTCGAACTCGACCCAGATGACGCCGATGCCGACAGCGGTGGCCGAGCGCACGCGGCGCACGCCTGATGCACCGTTGATCGCGGCTTCGATCGGGAAGGTAACGAGCGATTCCATCTCCTCGGGCGCCATCCCGTGACCCTCGGCGAGGATCGTGACGGTTGGCGCCGTCAGGTCGGGGAACACGTCGATCGGCATGGCGCGCGCCGTCCAGATGCCCGCGGCCAGCAGGAACACCGACATGCCGATGACAATCCAGTGGTGGCCGATCGACCACGTAATGAGTCGCTTCATGTCAGTGCACGTGCCCTTCCGCGGGTAGGCCGCCGGCGGCCGAGGCCAGCTGGACGTCGTAGGCGCCGCGCGTCACGACACGCTCGCCGGATCGGAGGCCGGCCCGGATGCCAACCATGTCGCCGTCACGCGTGGCGATGTCGATGAACCGCCGTGCGAAGCTCTCACCACCGAGCTGGACGAAGACGTAGGGCCGCCCGGCCTCGGTCAACACCGCTTCTTTCGGGACGGCAGGCATCTTCTGCCGCGCGCCGATGTAGAGCACCGCCGTGCCGGTCTGGCCGATGAGCAGCTGCCCGTTCGGGTTGCGCACCTGGAACTGCACCGGCAGCGCGCGCGTGACGGGATCGAGAATGCCGGCGTCGTGCATATGGCCCGGCTCCAGCACGATCGGATCGGGCCGCCCGGACACCTCCAGCGCAATCGCGGTCACCGGCTGCGTGAACGGGGCATCCGAAGCGGGGACGTGGGCCTGCAGCTCCACCTCGTCGGTCCTGACAATGCGGAAGAGCGGCGAACCTTCGTCATACGAGGCGCCCAGCGCCGCGTCGATCTCCGCGAAGCGGCCCGCGATCGGCGCCCGCAGCACGAACGAGTTGCCGGCCGCGGCGCCGCCACCCGAGCGCAATGTGTCGTCCCGCTGTGCGAGGCGGGCCTGGGCGGCCGAGAGCCTCGCCTCCGCAATCTTCACCGTCCGCTGCGCCTCTTCGACCCGGCGGGCGGGGACGGCGCGGTCCGCGAGGAGCCGGTCGGCGCGCGTCAGGTCGGCGCGCGCCGCCTCGAGGGACGCCTGGGCTTCGGCCTCGACCGCCGCCAGCGAGGCGCGGTCGGCGCCGTCTTCGGCCAGGCGCGGCTGGATACGCCCCAGTTCCTCCCCCGCTGCCACGCGGTCGCCGATAGCCGGCAGACGTGCCGCCATGAAGCGGCCATTGGACGGGGCCGACACGATCGCCTCGCCGCCCGTCAGCGGCTCGATCACCGCCGGGACGCGGATGCCCCGGCGCAGCTCGGTTTCCTGCACGACGGCCACGCCGAAGCCGATCGTCCACTGCGGTTCCTTGAGATACGAGATCGCGGAGGCATCTGCGGCAGGACGCGTCTCGGCATCGGCGACGGCGGCACTCTCCTCTGCGAAGACGGTCTCGGTTCCGAGGTCATGCCGGTCTGTCAGGTCGGGCGTCTCGATGACGAGCGCCCAGCGGTAGCGGCCGGCGGCGGGCATCTCCCCCTCCACGCGGTAGACGCCTGGACGCGAGGGGCCCTGGCCCTGCACGACAATCGGGGACCCGCCGGACTCCGGCGTGAACTCCAGGTTCGCGCGCCCGCTGTTCATCGCCGAGAAGTCGCGCAGATCCGTGAGGTGGACGGCAAAGAGCGCGCTCTCACCGGCGACGAGCGGCGGATACTCCATGAAGAGCTCCGTCTTGTCGGTCCAGGTGGTGATATCGAGCGTCGGCAGCTCGGCCTCCGGTGCCGGTGCCTCGCTGCGGTTACACGCAGCTGTCAGGACCGCCACGACGACAATCAACCATCCGGCAATTCCAATCTTCAATCTTCGATCGTCAATCTTCAATCTCATGGCATTTCCCATCCGCTGGCGAACGCCAGCTCGATTTCGGCCTCGCGCACGGCGGCGTCCAGCAGCGCCTGGCGCACGCGCGCCGAGGCCGCAGTCCGGTGCGCGTCGAGCAGTTCCAGAATCCCCTGCTCGCCCGCGTCATAGCTCACCTGCGCGATGCGCTCGATCTCCTCCGCATTGTTCCCGATGGCCGCCCGGTACTGATCGGCAATCTGGCGCCGTTCGAGGGCGGCTCCGCGCCAGGCCGCAATCTGCGCCCGAACGGTCAGGCGGAGCGCGTCGGCGTCCGCCCGCACCTGCGCCCCCCTGGCCAGCGCCGCCGCACGCTCGGGCCGCGCGCGGTCGAACAGCGGCAGCGTGAGGTGCACGCTGACGATGCTCCCGACGTCGCCCGTGCCGGCATTGGAGGACTTCGTACCCGCCACGAGCTCCGGCTCCGGAATCACCCGTCGGCCGGCGGCGCGTTCGGTGAATGCTGCGGCATCCCGCTCGCGCTGCAGCGCCACGAACGCCCCGCGCGTCTCCGCACGCGCTATCAGTTCGTCGACGGACGGCAGCACCGTGGGCGGGCGGGCGGTGTCGATCGCGTCAATCACCTGGACGTCCGGGGCGGCGGCAAAAAAGCCGACGAGCGCGCCCTGTGCCCGGACGCGTTCGCTGGCCGCCGAGGCACGCTCGGCATCGACGTCTATGACCTCGCGTTCGGCGCGCAGGCGATCGAACCCCGGCGACTCACCCGCGGCTTCCCGCCGCTCGAGGATGCCGGCCAGCTCCCGTAGACGATTACGGCTCCGGGCCAGCTCGCGCTCGCGCGTCTGTGCGACCCGCAGGTCCGTGAATGCCAGCCGCAGGTCCGCCTCCAGGCGGCGCACCTGGTCCTCGGCACGGCTGGCGCTCGCCTCGACGCGGAGCGACGCCGCCTCGACCTCCAGGCGGCGCCGGCCCGTCAGCGGCAGGACCTGCGCCACGGTCAGGTAGTTCTCGGCCACGCCGGCGACCGCTTCCCGGTTGTACGAGACGCGCGGATTCGGCCAGCGGGCCGCGTTGAGCACGTCGGCACGTGCCACGTCAACGGCGGCACGCACGACCTGCACGCGGGGACTCTCGCTCGACAGGCGGGCAACCGCCTCTGACTCGGTCAGCGCCAACGTTTGAGCGCCTGCGGCGGCCGGCAGGCACGCCAGGCCGATCGCCGCGCGTACGACAAGAACACGCATAGAACCTCACGGATAGAAAATCGGGGAACGGGATCCGGGATTCGGGATCCGCGTCCGGACAGACGGCTAGCGTGCCGTCAACTCAGGAAGGAAACGGGCGGGGCGCGGGCGGCGAGCGGTCGAACCGGTGGAGGTCCGTGACTCCGTACGATGTCGGGCAGGGGACGCGCCATCGAGACGTGTGCCGCGGTGAGCGCGAACGGAGAAAGCGCCAGGGCCACCGTCGCCCCGGCGAGGGTATGCACCGCGACGAACAACTGGACCGCCGCGACGACGTCGGCGTCCGCATCGGCGGTTGTCTCGACCGCCAGACCGTCAGGCGCGGCGTGACGATGCGCCGAAACGTGGCCGTCAAGGTGGGTGTGAATCCGGCCGCCGGCGTGCGCAGCGTGCGAACGGCCGACATGCGCATGCACGAACGGCGCAGAGAGCGCGCCCACCTGGAGCGCGATGCAGAGCCCGAAGGACAGGAGTCGCCGGCCCACGTCGTGATTCTACTGGAAAGTCTTGTTGTTCACGGACCCGTCGGGCCTGAACTCGTGGGCCAGGTTGTAAAAGCCCGAGCTCGTCAGCGTGACCGTGACCGGCTGCGCGCCCGTGTTCTGCCAGTACCAGCCGTGAATACCCGAAAACGGCGCCGTCAGGGTGCCCGAGGCGGCGCTCCCCTGGCTCTTCTCGTAGGTCTGGGCGTACCCGGCCGGGCCGCCGTCCGGCTCCGCATGGAACTCCCAGTTCACCGGAGCGGCCGCTGACCACGTGTAGAGCAGCGATTCGCCCTGTTCGAGGCGGTACTTGTATTCGATCCACCCCTCGCCCGGCGGCAGGGTGAACTCGACCGTCTCGCTGTTGTAGGGGCGCTGCTGCGGGACGACGATCGCCACCTGCCCCGCTCCGCCTCCGGCTGCCGCCGCCTGCTCGAGCGCTTCCACCTGCTGGCCCGTCACGCCGAGATCGACCAACCCGACGCGCGCGCCGATTCCGAGCGGATCGACGGCGAACTCGGCGGGCATGATGAACGCGACGAGGACGAGGCCCGCCACGAGGAGGGCGGCGCCCGCGGCGAGGGCAAGGCGCTGCTTCGCAAGCGCCGGTTCCGAGTTCCGAGTTCCGAGTTCCATGTTCCCTTACAGAACCGGCAGGAAATAGCCCGTGAGCTGATACCCGATCAACAGAAACCCGCACGCCATCACGACGGCATTAGCCGTAAACGCCTGCCGCATGAACGAGGGGTGCATGCGCCAATAGGTAATGCCGATGAGGATGGCGCCGAGCGCGAGGAACTGGCCAATCTCGACCCCGACGTTGAAGCTGACGATGTTGGCGACGAGCCCGTTGGGCGACAAGGCGAAGTCCTGGAGCTTGGTGGCCAGGCCGAAGCCGTGGAAGAAGCCGAAGATCAGCACCGCGACCCGCGTGTTCGGCTGCCAGCCGAATAGCTTCCTGAACCCATCCATATTTTCGAACGCCTTGTAGACCACCGAGAAGCCGATGATGGCATCGATGATGTACGGATTGGCGTGGATGCCGCCCAGGACCCCGCCCAGCAGCGTGACGCTGTGTCCCAGCGTGAACAGGCTGACGTAGAGGAGCACGTCCTTCGGCCGGTAGAGGAAGAAGATGACGCCAACCAGGAACAGCAGATGGTCATAGCCGGTGACCATGTGCTTCGCGCCCAGGTACAGCAGCGGCCCGATCGCCTGCCCTTGAAGCCCCTGCAGGAAGACCGCGTCCTTGCCGGAGACGCCATGCGCCTCGACGCCAGCCGCAGAACCGAGGATGAGCAGCACGACGGCTGCCGCGAAGCCGAGTGTCTTACTGACGCTGATATTTTGCATGGCACGTATCGCAGGTATCGTTGAGCGGCCCGCCGATCTCCAGGATGCCGTCCTTGTCCTTGGCCTCGGCCGCCTTCAACGCCACCTGCCCCTTCTCCATCAAGGCCTTCGTCATCGTGACCCACTCGCCGTTGTCGAGCGCGCGATCGCCGATGAGCAGGAGGTTCCCTGACTCGATGACGGCGGCGGCGGCGTTGGCAACGTTCGCCCACTCCTCGTCGTTCTGCGGCTCGATTTCCTTCACGCCGTCCGCGTTGATGATGGCCCCGACGGCCTCATAGACGACACGGGCATTCGGTCCGGTGATGCCGTTCATGATCTGCGCGACACTGGCCACCGGCACGGTGACCGGCGCTTCGATGGCCGGCCCGGCGTCCCGGGCGGTGCGGGCCGCCGCGATCACGAACCCGATCCCGCTGATGAACAACGCCACGCTGACCGCGAATAACCCGTAGATGATTCTCATGAGGAATGAGCGGTCATTATAGAAGTTCTTTCATTCCGGCGGCCGGAGTCGTGATTTACTCTGAAGAATTGCTGAATTCGTCAGGGAGCTCCCGTTGAGCGCCAGCGTCCTTTCCGGCATCACGATCCTCGACTTCACCCGCGTCATGTCAGGCCCGTACTGCACGCTGATGCTGGCCGACATGGGCGCGCGCGTCATCAAGATCGAGCACCCCGCGCGCGGCGACGACACGCGGGCGTGGGGGCCGCCGTTTGTCGGCGGTGAGAGCGTCTATTTCCTGAGCGTGAACCGCAACAAGGAAAGCCTGACGCTCGACTTCAAGCAGCCCGAAGGCCGCGCCATCCTCGAGTCGCTGCTCGTCGGCGCCGACGTGCTCGTCGAGAACTTCCGACCCGGCACGCTCGGTGCGGTCGGACTCGACGCGGCGGCCGTGGCCACGCGGTTTCCACGCCTCATTTACGCGTCGATCTCAGGGTACGGCCACACCGGCCCGTCGCGCCACCTGCCCGGGTACGACGCGGTGTCGCAAGCCGAGGGCGGTCTCATGAGCATTACGGGCGACGTCGAAGGCGCGCCCTTCCGCCTGGGCCTGCCGATTGTCGATCTGGTCTCGGGCCTCTTCGCGGCGCAGGGCATCCTCCTGGCGCTCCTGGACCGGCAGGCCACCGGGACGGGCCGGCACGTCGATATCTCGATGCTTGATTCGGTGGCCGGCCTGCTGACGTATCAGGCCGCGAACTACTTCGCAACCGGCGCGAACCCGCCTCGCATGGGAAACGCGCACGCGAGCATCGTGCCCTATGGCACCTTCGACGTACGCGACGGCCAGCTGATGCTGGCGGTCGGGAATGACGAGCAGTGGCGCCGGTTCTGCCGGGCCGCGGGCATCGCGGAGGTCGCCGGCGATGCGCGATTCGCGACCAACCCCCAGCGCGTCGCACACCGGGATGCGCTGCTGGCGATCCTGGCGCCCATCCTCGCGTCGCGCGACCGGGATGACTGGGCCCGCCAGCTGCGCGACGCAGGCGTGCCGTGCGGCGCCGTCCGCACGATAGGAGAGGCGGTCGCCGATCCGCAGCTCGCCGCGCGCGGAATGATCACGACGCTCGAACACCCCACCGCGGGGGCGCTGCGATTTCTCGGAAACCCGGTGACGTGTGGCGATGGGGATCGCGACGCCGGCCGGGCCGCGCCCACCCTGGGCCAGCACACGGCGGCGATTCTCGGAGAACTGGGGATGAGCGCCGCAGAGATCGAAGATCTCCGGAACAGGCAGGTCGTGTAAGCCGGGACCTCGAAGACCGCCGCAACAGGAAAGAGCGCCGGATTTGGCGAAAGCGCAGGGCTTCAGCGGGCGCGCAGAGACGCCAGTGCGCCCGTCCATTTCACGAGCTCATCCAGCAGGGCGGCGGCCGAGGTGTCGTGCACGTCGGCGGCCTTGAAAACGCCGCCCTCGACGAGCTTGGCGACGAACGGCAGGTTCACCGCCTCGACGATCGGCACCATCCGCACGGCGGTCACCGTCTGCTTGGCCATCTGGACCGCGCGCAGGCCGCCCGACACGCCGCCGTAGCTGACAAATCCCACCGCCTTGTACGCCCATTCGGCCGACAGGTAGTCGATCGCGTTCAACAGGGCCGGGGCGATGCTGTAGTTGTACTCGGGCGTCACGAAGACGAACGCATCGAGACGCGCGACCGTGGCGCTCCACGCCTTCTGCGGCTCGCTCTCGTACTGCCGCAGCCGCGGGTGCATCCGCTCGGCGAAAATCGGGAGGTTGATGACCTTCAGGTCCAGCAGCTCGGCCTCGAACGCAGCATGCTGCGTCGCCCGCTCGACAAACCACTGTGCGATCGGCAGGCCGACGCGTCCCTCTCGAACACTGCCAACGACGACGCCAAGGGTGGGCATATGTGCGAGCAGTATACTGATCGCCGGGTCCGCGCCGCGATGATGCCGTCTCGTCGCGGAGCCGCCCTACGTACACTTCCATGAACGCGTTGGTATTGCGGGGCGCCGGCGAGCTGGCGTCCGCAGACGTCGAGACTCCCGAACCGCGCTGCCACGAAGTGCTCGTACGCGTCCGCACCAGCGGCATCTGCGGAACCGACCTGAAGATCTTCAGCGGTGCGGTGCCGGTGGCCTACCCACTCATCATGGGACACGAAATGGCGGGCGACGTCGTCTCCGGCGGCAGCGGCCGGATGGCGCCGGGGCAGCGGGTACTGGTGGATCCCGTGCTCTTCTGCGGCACCTGCCTCGATTGCCGCGCCGGCCGGACCAATCTCTGTCCGACCGGCGGCATCATCGGCCGCGAAGTCAACGGAGGCTTCGCCGATTTCGTCGTGGTGCCGGAGACCCACGTCTATCCGCTCCCTGACATCATCGAGACGAGGAGCGCGCCCGCGATCCAGGTGCTCACCACGTGCCTGCATGCGCAGCGCCGAGGGGGCGTCTCGCCCGGCCAGACGGTGGCGGTCGTCGGCCTTGGCGTCTCGGGACAGCTGCACGCCCAGCTGGCGAAGGCCCACGGCGCGACCACCGTCATCGGGCTGAGCCGCAGCGCGTGGAAACGTGGCATCGCGTCGCAACTGGGCGCCGACCTCACGGGCTCGAGCGGGGACGCCGCGGTCCGGACCGTCAAGGAGGCGACCGGCGGCCACGGCGCCGACGTCGTCATCGAATGCACGGGCCACATGAAGGCGCTGGCGGATGCCATCGCGATGGTGCGTCCCGGCGGCACGATCGTGCTCTTCGGTATTTATACGGACCAGGAGGCCGCCCTGCCCTTTTACCAGCTGTATTTCAAGGAACCGACCCTCGTCAGCGCGCGCGCGGCGACCGGCGCGGATTTTCCGGAGTCGATCGACCTGGTCGCGCGTGGCGCCGTGTCGCTGTCTCCCCTGATCACGCAGACGGTGCCGCTCATGCAGCTGCGCGACGCTCTCGCGATGCTCGAAGACGATGTGGATGGGCGGATGAAGATCATCCTGGAGCACTGATGATTCACTCGGCTGCGTCGCGCTCCCCTGTTGATATCGCGCGCGAATTCGTTGCACACGTCGTCGCGCCCGCGGCGGCCGCACTCGACAAGCATGTCAACCCCGAAGACTGTTTCTCGTGGGACATCGTCGAGGAAGGCAGCCGCCGCGGCCTGCGCACACTGACCCTGCTGCCCGAATACGGTGGCGCAGGCGCCGACTGCGTCACGACCGCGGCAGTCGTCGAAGAGATCGCCAGGGGCGACATGGGCGTCTCGGTCGTCTTTGCACAGACGCTCAAGCTGATTCAGTCGCTGCAGGGTGCCGCCAACGACGACCAGCGTGCCCGCTGGCTGCCGAAGCTGAGAGACGACCATCGAGCGCTGATGGCGATCGGCATGACGGAGCCGACCAACGCGTCGAACTACATCATTCCCTACGGCCCCGCGGTGTTCGTGACACGAGCGACGCGCAAGGGCCAGGGATGGGTGATTAACGGCAGGAAACGGTTCATCTCCAACGGCAACCGCGCGAGGGTGTACCTGCTGTTCGCGCAGACCGATCCGGATGTGGGCCTGAACCGGGGGTCGACCTGTTTCATCATCGAGCGGGGTACGCCCGGGTTCACCACCGGCCACGTCGAGGACAAGATGGGCGAGCGGCTGGCCAATAACGCGGAGCTCATCTTTACCGACTGCGTCGTGCCCGATGCAGACGTCCTCGGTGATGTCAACAGGGGCTTTGACGTCATGTCGCAGTTCTTCCCCGCCAGCAACGCGTACGCGGCGGCGAGCGTGCTCGGCGTCGCAGTGGCAGCCTACGAACGGTCGCTGACATGGACGAGCGAGCGGGTCCAGGGCGGCAAGACACTCATCGAACACGACATCATTGCTGCGCAGTTGGCCGAGATGAAGATGAACATCGATGCCGCGCGCGCCTACATTCACCACGCGGCCTGGAAAGCGGACCATCGGGATACCGGCTGGGATCCGACGCTTGGCGCCCTACCCAAGGTATTCGCCTCGGAAGTGGCGTGGAAGGTGGTGACCAAGGCACTTGAAATTCATGGCGCCTGGGGATACATGCGGGATCTCGGCTTCGAGAAGCTGGTGCGCGACGCCGCCTGCTTCATTCACTCCGACGGCGTGAACCGGACGCTCCTGCTCAAGGCCGCGCAGTCCATCCGGGCGAGTGTCCTCCGAAAATGACCCCCGACCCCATTTCATTGGCCGCATGATCGACGTTCACACCCACTTTATTCCGCCGGAGTTCGTCCGCGATGCGCGCGCGGGACGCGCCCGCGATCGCGTCGCCGTGGAGCACCGCGATGGCGCCGAGTGGCTCGCACACCCGCAGGGCTACCGGTATCCTCTTTCGCCGGAATTCTTCGACGTCGAAGCGAAGCATCGTGAGATGGATCGATTGGGCATCGACAGAGCGGTGCTGTCACTCACGCCCACACTCTTCTTCTACTGGCTCGAGGCGGCGTCCGCGCGCGAGTTCTGCCAGCAGGCGAACGATTCCATGGCGGCGTTCGTCGCGCAGTCCGACAGGCTCGAGGGCGTCGCGGTCGTCCCGCTCCAGGATTGTGAAGCAGCGACCGCGGAGCTGCGCCGCGCCGTGACCGAGCTCGGCCTTCGCGGCGTGGAGATTGGCACGACGATGGAAGACGTGCCGCTGGACGATCGGCGGTTCGACCCGTTCTTCGCCACCGCCGAAGAGCTGGACGTGCCGATCGTCCTCCACCCGTACTACGTCGGCGTCCGGAGGCAGCTCGCCGACTTCTACATGACGAACCTCACGGGCAACCCGCTGGAGACCTGCATCGCCGCCAGCCGGCTGATCCTGTCCGGATTCTTCGATCGGCACCGGACGCTCAAGGTCGTCCTCGTGCACTCGGGTGGGTTCATGCCCTTCCAGATCGGCCGGCTCGATCATGGTTTCCGCGTGCGCCCGGAAACGAAATCGGCCATCTCCTCGGCTCCCTCGACGTATCTCCGGCGATTCTGGTACGACACGATCAC
Organism: Vicinamibacterales bacterium; assembly: GCA_964202965.1. GTDB lineage: Bacteria > Acidobacteriota > Vicinamibacteria > Vicinamibacterales > UBA2999 > CAXNKG01. The sequence continues at coordinate 13,613 of CAXNKG010000026.1, read as the reverse complement.
GCACGCCAGCACGCCGCTGAAGTTCCTGATTGACCTGGCCGGCGGGGACCGCGTGGTGCTGGGCACGGATCTGCCGTTCGACATGGCGGACGTACGGTTCCAGCAGTACTTTTCGGAGGCAGGCCTCCCGCCAGAGGTGTTGGACGCGGTCACGACCGACAACGCCAGACAGCTGTTTCGCCTGACGACATGAAGGTGGATGGCTTCCGGATTCACGAGTGGGGCGGCCCGCTCCGCTGGGAGTCCTTCGACGTCCCTGCGCCCAAGGCCGGCGAGGTGCTGGTCCGCGTCGAAGCCTGCGGCATCGGCCTGACGGTGCTCAACTGCATCCGCGGCGACCTCGCCAACGACGCCGCCCGCCTGCCGCGTGTACCTGGCCACGAGATTGTCGGACGGGTCGAAGCGGTCGGCGATGACGTCGCGGGACTGGCCGTCGGCCAGCGCGTCATGGCGTACTTCTATCTCGTCTGCGGGCGCTGCGACGCGTGCGAGATGGGACTGGACTCCCTCTGCCGTAACCTTGCCGGGTGGGTTGGCGTGCATCGGGACGGCGGGTACGCGCCCGTGACAGTGCTGCCGGCCGGCAACGCGATCCCGCTGCCCGACTCGATTCCCGCATCGCAGGCCACGGCGATTCCAGATGCGATCGCCACCCCGCTCCACGTCTGCAGGACCCGCGCACGCATCCAGCCGGGCGACCGCGTCGTCGTGATCGCCGCCGGCGGCGGCGTCGGGATTCACATGGTGGAGATGGCGGCCCATTTCGGCGGCAGCGTCGCGGGACTCGAGTCGACCGAGGCGAAGTTCGAGGCGATCCGGAGGGCCGGCGGCATGCCGGTGCACTCCCGCTCGTTCGACACCGTCGATCTGAAGAAGGCCTGGAGCGGCGAGCCGCCGACCGTGGTCATCGACCTTCTCGGCTCCCATGAGAGCGTCACATGGGCCCTCGACATCCTGCCGCTCGGGGGGCGCCTGGTGCTCCTCACCACCTTCCGCAACGTCGAGGCGGTCCTGAGCCCCCGAGACTTCGTGCTCCGGGAGCTGACGGTACTCGGGTCGCGCTATGCCTCGAAGGCAGAGCTGCGTGAGTCAGCGGAGCTCGTTGCGGCCGGAACGATTCATCCGGTCGTCAGCGCGGTCGTTGGACCCGAGGGCATTGAAGAGGTCCATGGCGCCCTGAGAGACGCCACCCTGGTCGGCCGAGGCGCCGTGGACTGGAATCTGTAGCGGATCTGAAGATTGACTGAATTCTTCGTCAGGCGGTTCTGACCGTCCGACGCTGACCGTATAATCGCTGTGAGCAGCCATGACACAGAACACATGCATCGCCGGGATCGCGCTGGCGCTTTCACTCCTTGCGGCACCTGGATTCGCCCAGACCCCGCAGCCGCTGAACCCGGTGGGCGGACAGCCGGGCGGACCGCCGGTGACACCGAAGCCGGGCGATCCGCTGACGCCGTCCGAGGCGACGTACAAGGTGGACGCCATCGAGTTCCAGCTCCGGCCGGAGCAGTTCGTCGAGTACAAGTTCCGCCTGACGACCGGCTCGACGATGGTCTTCAACTGGAAGTCGGATTTTCCGATTGATGTCGACTTCCACACTGTTCCCGACGGCAAGCCGCTCTCAGCATCGGAGACGTACCTGCGAGGGTCGTTCGCCAGCGGATCTGGCACCTATCGCGCGCCGTACCCCGGTCTTCACGGGCTGTACTGGAAGAACACCGGCAAAACGGACGTGAAGATCCTCATCAACGCATCAGGATTTTTCACCGAAGCGCGGATGTTCAGCGGCGATCCCGTCGGCGAACCGATGGAGGTTCAGGATCCGCCCCCGCCGCAGTACTAAGGGGCTCTCAGGTCTAGCGAGGCGGTCTAGCGAGGCGGTCTAGCGAGACTGCTGGTCTAGTAGTAGGAGATCATCCTGCCGCTGGCGATCACCGCCAGCCAGAGCGCGATCGACGCAGCGCCGACCGCCGGCGGCACCCAGGACGGCATGCGCCCTTCGTCGGCGGCCGCAACCCTCTGCCGCAGCGTCGCCGTAAAGACGACCGCCGCCGCGAGCAGCCACATCTTGAACACGAAGATCGGCGACCGCGAATACATCAGCGCGTTTGCGGTGAACTGCGGAATGCCGGTCGCCAGCACGGCCAGGCCGGCCCAGACCAGGACGCGCTGCGCGCTGCGCGCGAGCCCCGCGCGCGACTGACCCACCACCCCCCAGCCGAGCAGGCGGAGGTCGACGATCAGGATGGCACCGACGAATGTGGCAATCGCCACGAGGTGCAGGGACTGCGTCACGGCGAACAGCCACAGCGACTCGCGGTACACCTGGCTCATCGTCAGGGCGTCGCACCACTCGAAGAACGGCTGAAACACCCGGACCCTTCAGTTGAACCAGTTGGTGGCGGTGAGCCGACCCGAGACGATGATCGCCGACCAGAGCAGCAGCGAGAGCCCGCCACCCATCCGCACCGTGGCCGCCAGCCGCGGATCGTCGTCCCACTTACCGGCTGCCGGGTAGGTTCTCAGGTGAAAGACCAGCGCGTTCACTCCCGCCAGCGCCAGCAGCAGGAGCTTCACCCGGAAGATCACGTTCCCGTAGTAGCGCAGCGGATCGATGCCGCACAACAGAAGTCCGGTAACCGTGCTCGGGACGAGCGCAGTCATTTGCCAGGGAAACAGGCGCCGCTGGATCTGCGCCTGCGGCACGGCGGTGAACGCCAGGCCAAGGAAACGGAGATCCATGACGATGACCAGGCCGGCGAAGGCCACGATGCTGGCCACGTGCGCCGTCAGAATGATCGGATAGCCCCAGGCCGACTCGCGAATCGCCGTGGTCCAGGCAAGCCCCTCGAGCCACTCGAGAGAAGGGACGATCGAGGGCATTACGCGGCGGCGTCCGGTGCGTCAGCGATCGGCGCCGTCGTTTGGCCCGCCAACCGCGCCGATGTAGAAACTGCGTCCGTCGGCCAGCACCAGCGTCCGGCCGTTGACGAGTGCCGGATCCCGCCTGTGCTGATACCCCTTGATCACCAGAGGCATACCGTCGACCGTGTCCTTGCTCCGCAGTCCGCGGCGGTTCATCTGGCCAGGACCCGAGGTCTCGACCGTCCACCGCTTGACGGTGCCGTTCGGCTGCTTGACGTCCATGTAGATCCAGCCGTGCGGGTTCACCCACTCCATTCTGGACAGAGTGCCCGTCAGCGTCACCGCCTTGTTGATGTCGTATTCCGCGGCGAACGGATGGTGCGCGAGTACCGGCCGGACGGCACAGAGCGCTCCACCGACGAGCCACGCGAGAACAATCCCCTTCTTCATCAGATGCCTCCGATCAGAATCACGTGCGATACCTCAAGGAGCCGATGCTCCCGCGTTCGGAAACCAGAACACTTGATGGCAGTTCTCACACCTCATGTCGATGTCCTCGCCGGCGACGAGCAGTGCCTGCGGATCCTTTGCATCGATCGCCGCCAGCGCCAGCGTCAACGAGTCCTGGAACGCCTGCGCGTACGAGTTCCAGGCATCCCGGTTGCCATCGATCAGCGCGCGAATCTCCTCGGGCGGCAGTCCGGCGCCAGGCGCCGAGGCCGTGGCACCAGGCGGCGCGACCGGACGACTGGGCATCAACAGGAGGTTGGCCGCTTCGCTGACGATCACCGCGTGGCGACGCACCTCGGCCCAGTCTTCGTCGCTGGCAGGAGCGTGATCGGTCATGCGTCCGTCGTCGATGACGGTCTTCACCGAGTTCCACACCAGGTCGACGGACGGATCGATCACGCCGGTCATGACCTCCCGGATCGAGGCGACGGGGCGGTACGGGATTTCCGCGGGCGGCGGCGGCTCGGGCGCCGGCGCCGCGCAGCCGGCGATCACAGACGCGGCAACCAGCACGAAGACGGCGACCACACACCGTTGACGAAATACCTGCATTGAGATGGACGATAACTGAAAGGTGTGCCTCGGTCAATCGACGCGGCACCGTCTGACGAAGAATTCATGAAATCTTCAGACTCTGGTCTCTGAGTCTTGGGCCTAAGGCCTAAGGCCTTGGGCTTTGGGCTTTGGGCTTTGGGCTTTGGGCTTTGGGCTTTGGGCTTTGGGCTTTGGCGCCTGCAGACTTCCTAAAAGGGCGGGACGTCCTGAATCGTGATCTGGTAAGCCTCGGCCATCACCCAGATGCCATCCCTCAGCTCGAACACGCGGCTTCCCAGAAAAGGCTTCCCGACCGCGCGCGGCTGCAGCGCCAGCATGAGGGCCGAATCCCCGAACTCCCAGATGCGCGCCCAGAGCAACGGGCTCGGCGTGACTGTCGTGCCTGACTGCACCTGAAGCCGCTGCACCGCCACCCGCTCGGACTTTGTGTAGGTCCCGTTCGACGTCCGCGCGACGTTGTCATCGGGCACGTGCCTGGCCCAGAGTTCAGGACCCGACTGCTGTGCCTGCCACGCCTCCATGACTGCGCGCTCGGCTGGCGTGCCCGGGACAAACGGCACCACCTTGCACGGGTTGATGCAACTCGCTGTGCCGATCATCGTCCCGCCGTACACGACGCGCTCGCCCTCGATGACTTCAGCCGTATGCAGCAGCTTCCAGCGCTCGGGCCGCTTCACCCACACGTTGAGCGCGTGCGTCTTGCCGGCGTGCCGCTGGACGACGGCCAGCGACGTGCCGTACCGGTGGGCTTCGAGGGTATAGCTGCCCGCGTTGAGAATCGCCGGCTTGGGCATGAGTGCCAGCACGGACGAACGAGAGAGCATCACGCCCTCAGGCGTGGTCCAGGTGAAGTCGGCATCCAGGATGGGCTCGACCGTGACGGCGCTGCCGTTCTGGAAGGCGCCGGCCAGCGACCCGTCCGCGTTGCGCACGATGAGCTCGTCATCAGCGGCGCTGACGGGAGCCGGCGCAGTCGCGGGTTCCGGTTCCGGCGGTGGAGCGTCGGAGCGGCCGCAGCCTGACGCCGCCGCTCCGAGGATGCTGAGAACGAGGAGGCCTGCGAGGCGACGCGTGCTACTGGCCTTCGCCCTTCAGCAGCAGGTTCATGTGCATGTCCGCCTGCTGAAGACCGCCTTCCCCCGCCTGCCAGCCGATCTGGCCGTTCTTGTCGGCGTCGACGCCGGAGGCGAGCTGCTGCGCCAGCATGTTGAGGTGCGCGACGTGCCCGGCCGCCACCTTCGCGTCGGTTGCGGACCGCACGTCCGCGGCGGCCGCAAGGATTTCGTCCGACCACTTCACGACGTTACCGGCAGACGTGGCGACGTGCGCGGAATGGGTCATCACGTTCTTCGAGGCGCCCGCCGACTTGGCCGCCAGGTCGACGTGCTGCGCCACGCCCTGCGCCGCGCGCTTCACGCCGTAATTGAGACCGGGACCCTTCATCTCCACCGTCGGATCCACCGCGTGCCCGACATGGCCCGCGTGCAGCTTCATCCCGTCGAGATTACCTTCCGACTTCATCGCCAGCGCGGCGTGCTGCGCGGCAATCTTGGCCTCGGCCATCGCGGTCGACAGAAGTCCCTGCCCGTTGGGTGTGCCGTTGAACGCAGTGGTCACGTGACCGAGATGCGTCTTGACCATGTCCTGCTGCGCGGACAGCGCCGTTCCTGCGGCGAGAACGGCAAGCCCGAACACTATGCGCGTCGCGTGTCGCATCATCATGCACCTCATTTACGGAGCCGCGATCTTCCAGGCGCCCTGCCCCATGCCGTCGCCCGTGGAGTCGCCCGGCTTGGCATCCTTGCTCCACTTGTAAAGAGGCATGCCCTTGTATGCCCACTGGCTGCCGCCATCCTTGCGCATGACGATCGTCCAGTCGCCCATCGGCTTGGCATCAGCCGCGGCCATCAGCGGCGGCCAGTTCTTCGCGCAGTTGTCGTAGCAGTTCGACACACCCACCGCGTCTTTCGCGAAGGTATACAGGGTCATCATCGTCGCATCCGCCAGCATGCTGGCGCCGGCCGCAGACTTCATGGCGTGAACGCCAGCGGGCATCTGTCCCTGCGCGCTCGATACGACCGCGAACCCGAGCATGACCACCAACACCGTTCCAAGCATTCTTGCGTGCTGCACGTGACACCTCATCGATTAAGTCGTTTCAGGGCCGGTAAGGTAGCACGCCCGCCCGGCGTTGCACCAGCATCGCCGCGAGCGCCGCCTTCTCCGCAGGGTTGGCCGTCGCCCCCCAGGCGATCATGTCGTCGATCACGCGCGTCCAGCCGGCCGCGTCCAGGCGCTGCTGAGCGATCAGCTGGGGGCCGTGACAGTACTCGCACCGCGTCTCCAGCAGGATGGTCGCGACCGCGTCCTGGGCCGTCGGGAGCACCCGGCCAGTCAGGGCGTCGAGGAGCAGCGGCCGCTCCTCGGGCGTGACTGCGGCCCCCCAGGCCACCATCTTGTCGAGCTCGCGGGACCAGCCGTCGCGTGTCAGGCGCTGCTGGCGGATCAGGTCTTCGCCGTGGCAGGCCACGCACCGGCGCTGGATGAGGTCGGCGCCGAGATCCTGGGCAGCGGTCGATCCCACCGCCGCCAGCACCACCAGCGCGACGCCGATCTCACGCGCGAACATTGACCCGTACCCGATCGATCGCGTTCCAGACATAGCCGGCGGGATTCCATTCCGCCACGATCGGCTGCGGCGTGCCGCGCGCATCCGTCGCCCGCGACAGGACGACGTGAGACCCGGGGACCGGTATACGCCACACATGCTCGAACTGCCGCCAGGCATAGCGCGCACGGTCGGGCCCGAGCTGCGCCGGCACCCACGTGCGGCCGTTGTCGAGGGACACGTCGACGCGGCTGATCTCGGCCTCGCCGGCCCACGCGAATCCGGCAATCCGGAGCGGCATGCCGGCCGCGACGGTCGCATTCGACGCCGGCGCCGTGATCACCGATTTCACCGCGAGCTCCCGCAGGGCAACGGTGTCCGCCACCGGCACGACCGTCCCTGGCGCCACGGACACGCGCGGATACCGATAGCCACTCTGCACGAACGGCCCGTCGTGATCGCGCGGGCTGCACTGGAGGTGCGTCAGCCATTTCACTGAGTACGCACCCTCCCACCCCGGCACGAGCGCGCGCAACGGAAATCCGTGGGCCGTCGACAGCGCCGTGCCGTTCATCGCGTAGGCGAGCAGCGTCTCGCGCTGCTGGGCCTTGTCAATCGGCAGGCTCCGGACGAAATCGGGCGCGGCGCCGACGCCCAGGTCCGCACCGTCGAGCCAGACATAGCGGGTGTTCGACTTCGCGCGCGCACGGTCGAGGATGTCTGCCAGCCTCACACCCGTCCACGCCGCCGTGCCGACGGCGCCTCGTTCCCACTGAATCCCGGCGACGGGGGGATCGAAGAACGCGCGGCCATTGCCCGCGCACTCCAGCGTCGCGGTCACGGTCGTCGACGGCATGCGGCGGATGTCGTCGAGAGTCAGCAGCAGCGGGCCCTCAACCTCGCCATCGACCTGCAGCCGCCAGGACGGCGCGTCAATCTCGGGCGTGTAGAAATGGGATCGCACGAAGAAGAGATCGGTCGGGGTAATCCACGAATCAAGGAGATGGACCGGCGTCTCGAGATCCTCGGGCCTCGTGGATCGAACGATGAGCTGGCCCGTCGAGGCGGGCTGCTGCGCAAATGCGGCACCCGGCAGCAGCGACGTCGCTGCGAACCCGGGGGCCACTCGACAGACCGTTTCCAGAAAAGACCGGCGTCGCACGACGGCCTTACGTGCGCCGCGCGGCGAGAGCGGCCTTCACGCGTTCGGGCGTAAACGGCACCTGCCGCAGGCGGACGCCGGTGGCATCGAAAATCGCGTTGCCGATCGCCGCCGCGACGGCGGTAATCGATGTTTCGCCGGCGCCCGTGGCGGCCGCGTCGGGACGATCCATGAGCACGATCTGAATGGACGGCATCGGAATCCCGAGCGTCAATGTCCGGTAGGTCTGCCAGTCGAACGACGTGACCTTCTGGTCGTCCCACGTCACTTCTTCGGCCAGCGACCGGCTGATGCCGTGCAGCGCCGCGCCTTCAAGCTGATTGCGGATGCCGTTGGGATTCGAGATCGGTCCGGCATCGACGGCGATCGTCAACCGCCGGACGACGACCTGTCCGTTGTCCTGATTCACGTCGACATCGGCCGACATCGCCACCCAGCCGTTGCCACCATCGCGTGCGACGCACGCGAACCCGTGTCCCGATGCGACGCCGGTGCGCCGGTTGGCGGGCTTCGGCGACGGCCGCGTCTCCCATGCCGACGTCTTCGCGGCGGCGCGCACGACGTCGATGAGGCGCGGATCGCCCAGGTGCCTCAGCCGATAGGCCACCGGATCGGCCTTCACGCGCGCCGCGATCTCGTCCATGAACGACTCGTGCGCGAACGTGTTCTGCAGTTGCTCGGGCGCGCGCAATGGGCCGTTGAAGAAGGGCGATTCGACGCGGTGCGACAGCACACGCTCGCTGGCCACGGTTCCGGCGCCGCCCGCCTTGTCGCCGACGCGGCCCCGGACATACGAGGGCGCCGTGTTGTTGTCGCCGACAAACTCCGTCGGCGCCGGCGCCGGCGTCAGCGGCTGGAAGGGCGCCGGCTCGAACCCCATGTGGAACCCGCTCGCCACGTTGCCCGGACGCGCGCCCGGACGTCCGCCGCGCGAGGCCGACCATCCTTCGTAGTCCCACGCGACGATGTCGCCCTGGGCGTCGAGCCCCACCTGCTGATCCATGACAAACGCGAGGCCGTAATTTTCCCAGGCCATTTCGTCCTTGCGCGACAGCTGCACGCGCACCGGCTTGCCCACGACCTTCGACATCAGCGCGGCGTCGAACGCGGCGGCGTCCGCGCCGTTGATCCCGTAGCAGCCGGACCCGCGCGTAAAGACGACGCGCACGGTGTCGGGCGCAACGCCCAGCAGCGTCGCCGTGCTGCCGCGCAGCGCGTACACGTTCTGGCTCGCGGCCCACACCGTCGCCTTGCCGCTCTGCACGTCGGCGACGGCGCACGAACTGCCAACCGATCCGTGCATCTGGAATGGATACATGTAGGTCGCGCGCACGACATCGGCCGCGCTCTTGAGCCTCGCGTCCACGTCTCCAGAATCCACGACCAGCGTGTCGCGCGACGGCTGCTTGCGCATGGAGTCGTAGTACTGCGCGTAGCCCGGAAGCCCTGTTCCCGCCGACCACGACACCTTCAGACGAGCCGCCGCCTGAATCGCCTGCCACGGCTTCTCCGCGACGACGCCGACGTAATTCTTCTGCGTCACGACCGTGACGACGCCGGGCATGCCGGCGATCGAGCTTTCATCCACGCCCATGAGCGTCGCGCCGACGGCCGGCGGACGGACGGGGCGGCCGTGCAGCATGCCGGGGACGCGCACGTTGTGCACGAATTCGGCCTGCGCGGTCACGAGCGACGGGATGTCGACGCGGGCCAGGGGCTGGCCCATCACCGTCCAGTCCTTCGGGTGCTTCCGCGGCGCGCCCGCATCGATCGGCAGCTGGAAGGACCGGCCGCCCACGAGCTCCGCGTACGTCACCCGCCGGGAGGCGTCGCTCGTGACGCTGACCACGCCGTCGCGCGCCGTCAGCTGCGCCACGGGAACGCCGAGCCGCTCCGACGCGAGCCGCAGCAGCGCCTGACGGGCGGTGGCCCCGGCCTGAGCGAGACCAGCCTTGTTGAAATTCGCGGGATGGGACTGCGCGCCGGACGTCGTGCCCTGATTAGGGGTGATGGACGTATCGCACTGGATCAACCGCACGCGCTGCATCGGCACGCTCAGTTCCTCCGCCACCAGCTGCATCTGCACCGTGGTGAGGCCCTGGCCCAGCTCGCACTTGCCCGTGTACGCCGTGACGACGCCGTCGGCGCCGATGGCGAGCCACGAATCGAGCTGCGCGGCGTTCGGCTGGGCCGCCTGCGCGCCCTGCGCCGCGAGCGTGGTCTCGAGCCCAAGCTGTCCCGCCACGCTGGTGAGGCTGAAGCCGACGACCAACGCGCCGGACCCCTTGAGAAAATGACGCCGCGAGAAGCCCTCGCGGTCGAGCGCGTCGCTGGCGTCTGGCGTGAGATTGAGAGGGTTCATGCGTTCCTCCCTTGTGCGTACTTCATGATGGCGCGCACCATCCGCGTGTGTGTGAAACATCGGCACAGCACCCCGGACATCGCCTGCCGGATCTGCGTCTCGCTGGCCTTCGGGTTCTGATCGAGGTACGCCTTGGCGGTCAGGACGACGCCGCTCAGGCAGAAACCGCACTGCGCGGCCTGTTCCTCGATGAACGCCTGCTGGATCGGGTGCGGCTTCTCGGGAGTGCCGAGGCCCTCCAGCGTCGTAATCTGGGCGTTCGCGACGGTTCCCACGGCCGTCGAGCACGACCGGATGGCCCTGCCGTCGGCAATGACGGTGCAGCTGCCGCACTGCGCCATGCCGCAGCCGAACTTCGGACCCTTGAGCGCGAGATCGTCACTGAGCACGTACAGCAGCGGCGTCTGCGGATCGAGGTCGAGGGTATGCCTGCGACCGTTCACATTCAGCGAAATCATGGGCATGCGCGATCCTCACGGGGTGCGGGAGTCCGAATCCCGCGTAAGTGTCTCATACCAGCCGCCGCTCCGGAATCCCCCGGTTTGACCGCAAGAAGCGGGCTGTGTGCGCGTCCGGGAGTGCGTACCGTGAGACGTGCTCACCATGACTCGCCTGCACCGTTCACTGTTCTGCGCCTTCCTGTTCTTCGCGGTTGCCCCGAGGGCGCTCGCGCAGGAGAGTCTCTCCATCCCGCGCGTGCACCACCCCCCCGTGCTAACCGACTTCGTCAGGATACAGGCGGAGCCTGGTGCCCACGCTGCCGGGATGGAGGTCGTGGATCGTCTCGTTCAGCGCGTCCCTCACGACGGCGCCCCGATCTCGGAGCGCACGAATGTGTACATCGGCTACGACGACGACCACGTGTACGCGGCGTTTGTCTGCTTCGACGCCACGCCGTCGGCCGTCCGCGGCCAGCTCGCCGGACGCGAGCGCATCCCGGAAGACGACGACGCCGTGGCGATGCAGCTCGATACGTTCGGCGACCGGAAGAACGCGTATACCTTCCAGGTGAGCGCGGCCGGCGTGCAGCGCGACGGCATCTGGAGCGAGGCAGCCGGCGCCTGGGACTTCTCATTCGACGCCATCTGGCAGGCCGAGAGCGCCAGAACCGCGCTGGGCTATGTCGTTCTCATCACCGTCCCGTTCAACAGCCTGCGGTTTCCTCCGCGCGACGAGCAGGTCTGGGGGCTCTTCTTTTTTCGCGAGATCCCCAGGAAGAATGAGCTCGCCACGTGGCCTGCGTACTCCACGCGTGTCGCCGGCCGCCTGACGCAGGCGGCGCTGGCCGCCGGGATCCGCGGGGTGACAGCGCCGCGCAGCGTGCAACTGACACCCTACGGCACGACCCACGCCGTCCATGCCGAAGGGCAGAAAGCCGCGTTCCGTCGCCCCGAGGCGGGCCTCGATGCGAAATGGATCGTCCGCAACAGCTACGTCGTCGACGCCACAGTCAATCCGGACTTCAGTCAGATCGAGTCTGATGAGCCGCAGGTCACCGTAAACGAGCGATTCGAGAAGCTGTTCCCAGAGAAGCGGCTGTTCTTCCTCGAGAATGCCTCGTACTTCCAGACGCCTATTCCTTTGCTCTTCACGCGCCGCGTGGCCGATCCGCAGGTGGGCGTGAGACTCACGGCCAGGCAGGGCCGGTACAGCCTGGCGGCACTTGTCGTCGACGACGAGTCGCCCAATGGCGTTCCCGGCGGCACCGGCGCCTCGCTTGTGGTCGGCCGCGCGACGCGAAACGTCGGTCGGGACGGCTCGGTCGGGATGTTCCTGAGCACCCGCGAGCATCAGGGACTCGCCAATACGCTGGCGGCACTCGACGGACGGTTTGCGATCGGTGCGCAGTGGACGGGCACATGGCAGGCTGCCGCGAGCACGTCGCATAGCGGGGCGCGCCGGTCGAGTGCGGGGCCCGCCTACTCCGCGAGCCTCAGGCGGGCCGGGCGCTCACTGACGTATGCGGCCGAGTGGCACGACCGCAGCGAAGGGTTTCGCGCCGACACCGGCTTCGTGCCTCGCACGAACTTCCGTTCGCTGGACCAGGCGTTGTCGTACCGCTTCCGCAGTTCCGGCGGGCCGCTGGTCGCGTGGGGGCCGGATCTCACGTCTGTGTACGCGTGGACGCGCGACGGCCGCCGGCTCGACGCCGCAGTGACGCCACGCCTGACTTTCGAATGGACAGGTCCAATCCTGTTGACGCTGTCGCGTACGCGAGCGCGGGAGCGCCTGCGACCAGGCGAGACCCGGGCCATCCTTGAATCCCTCGATACCGTGGCGGACCGCGGTGGAATAGAGCTCGTCTTCAACCGCTTCCAACGCGTCGTCGGTTCCGCATCCGTCTCGCGTGGAGATGGAATCAACTTACGGCCGGTTCGGGACGAGACGCCGGCACCGGGCGATGCATACGAGGCCACGGGATCGCTCTCCGCGCGCGTGACGCGCGGCCTGACGGTGGATGCTACGTATCTGGCGCGATCGCTCACCGACCGCAGCCTGTCCGCCGAGGTACTCGCGAATCGCATCTGGCGGCTGAAGTCGACCTATCAACTGACGCGGGAGCTCGGCGTGCGGATGATTCTGCAGCACGACTCGCTGCGCACGAATGAGCGGCTGACGCCGCTGCGGCCCTACGGGGAGCTGACAGGGGATCTCCTCGTGACGTACCTGGTCGCACCAGGACGGGCGATCTACATCGGGATCAATCGCTTCGAGCGGGACGATCGCCTCTGGCGCGAGGCGCCACCGCGCGAGCGGCGGTGGCAGTTCTTCACAAAGCTGTCGTACACGTTCCTGCTGTGAGAGGCGGACCTCACAAGGTCCGCCCTACATGTAGGGCGAGCCTTGTCAGGCTCGCCTCATGAACCGGCGGATCTGCGCGTAGACATGGCTTCGCGTTCGAGAAGTGCGCGCTTCCGCTCGATACCCCATCGATAGCCCGCAAGACTCCCGTCGCGGCGCACGACACGATGGCAGGGGATCGCGATGGCTGCAGGATTGGCCGCGCATGCGGCGGCAACGCCTCTCACGGCGCGCGGCGATCCCATGCGGCGCGCAACCTCTGTATAGCTGGCGGTCGTTCCCGCGGGAATCTGACGGAGTACTTGCCAGACGCGGTGCTGGAAGGCGGTGCCGCGTACATCGAGAGGCAGACTCACGGTGCGGGCCGGGGCTTCGACCATCGCGATCACACGCGCCACGAGCCGCTGAAACGCGGCATCCCCTTCGGCGATCGACGCGTGCGGAAACCGTGCTCTGAGGTCGCGCTTCAGCTGGGTGGAATTGTCGCCAAGCGTAATCGCGCAGATGCCCTTCTGCGTCGCCGCCACCAGCACCGCGCCGAGCGACGACGAGCCGAGGGCGCAGCGAATCTGTTCTCCCGCGCCGCCCGAGCGATAGGACGTTGGTGTCATCCCGAGCAGCGCGTCCGTAGCCGCATAGAATCGGCCGCTCGAATTGAAGCCGGCGCCGTAGATGGCCTCCGTGACCGTCGCCGTTCGCCCGAGCTCCTTGCGGACGCGGCGACCACGCGCCGCTGCCGCGTACGC
>CAXNKG010000025.1:0-43130 GCA_964202965.1 Vicinamibacterales bacterium | reverse complement strand
AAGAACAGGTAGCCAATGACCATCCCTGCCGGGAGCATGACGAAGGCGGAGCTCGTGGAGGAAGTCTCCCGGGTGTCCGAGCTCACGAAGAAGCACTCGGAAGTCATCGTCGACACGGTGTTCAAGAGCATCATCGATGCGCTGCACCGGGGCGAGAAGATCGAGCTGCGCGGCTTCGGCAGCTTCCGCCTCCGCAAGCGCGAGCCGCGCAAGGGACGCAATCCAAAGACGGGTGACCAGGTGGACGTGCCGCCGAAGAAGGTGCCGTACTTCAAGCCCGGCAAGGAACTCAAGGACCTCATCAACCGCACGGAGGGGGAGCAGGCACCAGCCGCCTCACCGCCGCTCGCTTCGCTGCCGTCGGATTCAGCGGCGGTCTAAGTCATAAGGTCAAAGGTCAAAGGTCAAAGGTACGGATCGTCTCTGGTCTCCCTGGCGGCTTGAGTACGTGACTGGCGGGCACACGAAGGCCGGCTGCGTGTTTTGCGAGGCGCACCGGCCACCCCATTCCGACTCCCTCATCGTCCACGAGGGAACGACCTGCTACATCATTCTCAATCTGTATCCCTACAACAACGGCCACCTGATGGTGGTGCCGTTCCGGCACGTGCCGTCGCTGGTCGCGCTCACGCCGGAAGAACTCGCCGAGGTGGGCATCCTCACCCAGCGTGCCGAGGCTGTGCTGACAGAGGCCTACCAGCCGCACGGGATGAACGTCGGCATCAACCTCGGCAAGGCCGCCGGCGCGGGCGTGGAGCAGCACCTGCATGTGCACGTCGTGCCGCGGTGGAACGGCGACACCAACTTCATGACGACGGTCGGGAACATGCGCGTGCTGCCCGAAGAACTCGGCGCCACGGCCGCGCGCCTGCGCCCCATCTTCGATCGCCCGTAGGCCGACCTGGCGATGACGTACGCCGCGTAGCGGGCGCCTTCGAGTACCCCTTCTACAATGAAGGGGTGAACTTTGACCTGACGGACGTGCAGCGCGCGTGGCGCGAGAAGGCGGCCGACCTCGGGCGGGACGTCTCCGGCGCCGCCGCCGCCACCGTGATCGCCGGTGCGGCGCGCGCCGGCCTGCTCGATCCCGCCGCGGACTTTCTTGCTGTCACCGTGGCGGCCGAGGCGCTGGCGGCTGAATCGCCGTCGGCGGGTGTCATCTTCGCCCTGCATTCCGGCGTGGCGCTTGCCATCGCCAGCCATCGTCAGGACTCCGCCAGACCGTCCTCCTTGCTCGATTCACTGTTTCGCGGCGAAGCCGTTGTCGCCGTGGGACTCACGTCCGAAGACGCCCCTGTCGAAGCGGGCGGAGTACTGTCGGGCCGGGCGCCGTGGGTGGCGCCCATCACCGAGCGGGGCATTGCCGTCATCGGCCCCCGTGACGGGGCCGAGCGCGTCGCATATGCCGTCAGCCTCGACGCGCCAGGCGTCGCGGTCGCCAGCGTGGACACCGCGGGGCTCCAGGGTGTCGTCTGCGGACACGTCGTGCTTTCGGCGGTGCCCGGCCTGCCGATGGGACCGACGCCGCCGATCATGACGCGGGTCCGCATCCTCATGGCGGCCGCGGGGCTCGGGATCGGGCGACGGGCGCTTCGTGAAGCGCTGGACACCGCACGGAAGGCCCACACGGCGACCGCCGGCGAGCAGACGGTGCAGGGCCTGCTTGCCGATGCTGCGACGGATCTGGACGCGGCCATGCTGATGACGTGGAAGGCCGCGGCCGCCGGAACGCCATCGCTGGCCGACGCGTCTTTCGCCAAGATCATGGCGACGGCGGCGGCGCAACGGGCAGTCGAGCACGCCACACAGGTCGTGGGGGTCGACAGCTTTCGGCGCGGACACATCATCGAGCGGCTCGCGCAGGATGTTCGGGCGCTTGAACTGTTCGCGGGTCGCACCGAAGCGCTGCGCGCGGCGGTCGCCGAGGCGCTCCTGCCGCGTCCATAGCTGCGAGGGACCCCGGCTACCGTTCTGTGCGGCGGATCTCGAATCGGAAGATGAACTCGGACCGGTCGTTGCCGATGACGATCAGATCGCCGCTCGTCACCTCCGCCCGCCCGGCCGCCCGGTTCCCGCCCACCGGCCTGCCCGCCACGATGGTGCCGGTCTGGCTCCCACGATCGGCGACGAAGAAGCGCTGGCCGTCGCGTTCGATCTGCAGGTGCTCGCGGGAAATCTGCAGCAGGTCTGCCCAGCGGGCCTCGACGAGATAGAGGTCGTTCAGGCCGGGAATAATGCCAAGTCTGAGCTCGATCACTTCGTCGCTACCCGGCGGAGACGTGCGGCTGTCCCGCCCGATCCTGAAGGGAAAGTGAGTCAGCTCCACCTCGGCCACGCCGCGAAGCGCGCGTACCGCCTCGGGAGTCGTGGCGACGAGTGCCGCGCGTGGAAGGAGGCTCATGGCGGTGTCATGTCGGACACACTAAATTTAGTCGGGCAGCGCCCCTTTCGTTGGTTCCGGGAGCCATCGGCTCGCGATGATCCCGATGACGTACGCCCCGGTGCCGACGGCCGCCGCGGCGTAGGCCAGCCGCACCGGGAGTGAGTCGCCCGGCATGCTCGTGACCAGCGACACCGTGACGAGCGCAGCCATCGTTCCGATCATGCGCCCGCCGACGTTGGCCGCAAAGCTTTCCCCCGTCCCGCGCAGGTGCGTCGGGTAGACGCGCGGCAGGTAGTTCCCCCAGAAGCTGAACTGCGCGATGGTCGCCATGCCGACGAGGAAGATGCCCCACTGCGCGAGCGGCAGGCCGACCGTCGGCGTCAGCAGGTAGACCGCCGGGAGGAGGAACAGGCCAGGAATCTGGAACACCCAGAGCAGCCGGCGCCGGCTGATGATGACCGCCGCCAGGTAGGCCAGGAGCAGCCGCCCGGTTAGCCCGCCGAATTCCTGGAAGGATTGGACGCCGCTAATCGTCTGTTCCACCGCCGTCCGCGGCAACCCCTGCACCTGCTCGAGGCCAGGCACGATGCGCGGCATCTGCTGGATGGCGCCGAACGCCGCGGCATATGCGCACGCCATCATGATCGTCGTCACGATCGTGGTCCGGCGGAACTCCGGGGCGAAGAGCGCCGCGAAGCTCGGACGCCGCAGCGTGCCCGCCTTTTTCTTTTCCATCCAGGTGGGCGATTCCGGCAGGAAGGGGCGGATCAGGATGAGCGGGATGGCCGGGATGAGGCCGGAGATGAGCGTGTAGCGCCAGGCCTCGTGGCCGCCGCGCACCTCGGGCAGCGACTGGCCGTACGTCACGATGAGGTAATAGGCGCCGGTCACCATGATGCCGCCGATGGATCCGAACGCCTGCGTGTAGCCAACGACGCGTTCGCGCTGCGCCGGGTTGGGGAAGAGCTCCGCCAGCCACGCCACCGCCGCGACAAACTCGACGCAGACGCCCACGAACGTGCAGCAGCGCCAGAAGAGGAGCCATTCGACCGAGGCCGCATAGCCCGCCGCGCATGCCGAGCCGGCGTACAGCAGGATGCTCCAGACCAGGACGCGCCTGCGGCCGAGCAGATCGGTGAGATACCCCCCCAGCAATCCGAAGATGCCGCCCGCCACGGCCGGCATGTACTGGAGCGTGCCCACCCAGCTGTTGACCTCGAGACTGTTCGGCGCGGCGCCGAGCAGATCCGCGAGCGCGGGCCTGACGATGAGCGGGAGCATCAGTAACTCGTACGAGTCGAACGCAAAGCCGATGGCGGCAATGACGCAGATCAACCACTGGATCGGCGTGAGGCGGGGAGCCTTCTGCTCCAGATGCACCGTTGTCATGAGGCCTCGTGGGATGAGGCGCGAATATACTACCGAATGTGACGCTCGACTCATGGGTACAGGAAGTCGTGGACTGGCACTTCGATCCCGCCACGGGGTCTCCCTTCTGGCTCGATCGCGCGAACACGCTCGGGTGGGACCCGCGCCGGGAAGTCAGGACGTTCGCGGATCTGCGCCGGTTTGGCGGGTTCGAGGACGAATGGCTGCGCGGCGGTCCCGTGCAGCGCTGGGTGCCGCGCGGGCTGGCGGGGAAGCCCGTGTTCGTCTTCGAGACGGGCGGCACGACCGGCATCCCGAAGACGCGCATCAACGTGGACGACTTCCGGATCGACTACGAGCTGTTCAGCACCACCCTTCCCGATCAGCAGTTTCCGAAGGGTGCGAACTGGCTGATGCTTGGTCCCTCCGGGCCGCGGCGCCTGCGGCTGGCGGTGGAACACCTGGCGCAGCACCGCGGCGGGATCTGCTTCTGCGTCGATCTCGATCCGCGGTGGGTGATCAAGTTGATCAAGAGCGGCTGGACCGAGCACCTCCATGCCTACCGGGATCACGTCATCGACCAGGCGGTCACCATCCTCTCGGCGAACCACGACATCCGGTGCATGTTCACGACGCCCAAGCTGCTCGAAGCGCTGGCGCTGCGCCTGGAGTCCATGGGCAGCACGATCCGGAAGAGCGGGATCACGGGGATCTTCTGCGGGGGGACGGAGTTCACGCCCCAGTGGAACCGCTTCGCGCACGAGGAGATGCTCGACGGCGCCTACATGACGCCGACCTATGGCAACACGCTGATGGGACTGGCGGCGAGCGCGCCGACCGGTCCCGCCAACAGCTACAAGATCACGTACCACGCGCCTCAGCCCAGGGCCGTGATCGAAGTCGTCGACTTCGACGACGCCGACCGGGTGGTCGACTACGGAGCCACCGGCCGCGTGAAGCTCACGACGCTGACGAAGGAATTCTTCATGCCGGGCTTCCTCGAACGCGACGAAGGCGAGCGTGAGCCCCCCTGCGAACGCTTTCCGTGGGACGGCGTCAGCGGCGTGCGGCCCTACCGCGGCTTCGCGGCCGTGACGACGGTGGGGGTCTATTGAGCCCTGAGCCTATGCTGCATCTTCCCGTCCTCCGTTTCGGCGACCCTTACACCAGCCTCGAGGTGGACGAGGTCGTCCACTTTTCGACGGGGGAACCGATCGCCCGTGTGAGCCGGGCCAACGGCGGCCTCATTCAGCGCGACATGCGGAAGGCCGCCCGTGCGCGCGCGGCGTTGCGCGCGATCCCGATTGACGAGCTGATTGCCCGCGTGGGCCGGGCGGGGGCGTTGTACATGACGGCCACCCTGCCGATGGGCGACGGCGCGCAGACGGCCGACGCGTTCGTCCATGCCCAGTCGGCCAGCACAGGGCTCCCGGAGCGGATGTGCCGCGCCAACATGAAGAAGAACGCCTTCGTGCTGGGCGAGATGCGCAATGTCCTGACGGCGCTGACGCGCGGCCTCGACTTCGACGTGCTCGCCAGCGGGCACGGGGACGAGCGCGGCGTGCCGATCAGCTACCAGGCGCAAAGTCCTGTCCTCGGGCTCGTGCTGCCGTCGAATTCTCCCGGCGTGCACACGCTGTGGCTGCCGATCATTCCGCTGCAGGTCGGGCTGGTCCTGAAGCCGGGCCCGCAGGAGCCGTGGACGCCGTACCGGATGGCGTCCGCCTTTTTCGAGGCGGGCATCCCGCGCGACGCCATCGCGATCTACCCGGGGCAGGCCGATGTCGGCGGCGCGGTGCTCGATGCCTGTGCGCGGAGCCTCATCTTCGGCGGCACCGCCACCGTCGATCGGTATCGCGGCGACCCGCGGGTGCAGGCGCACGGGCCCGGGTTTTCCAAGATTCTCCTCGGCGACGACCAGGTGGATGACTGGGAGCGCCATCTCGACGTGATGGTCGAGAGCGTCTTCATCAACAGCGGCCGGAGCTGCATCAACTGCTCCGGGATCTGGGCGAGCCGGCACACGCGCGAGATTGCCGACGCGATCGCGCAGCGGCTGGCGGCCATCCGCCCGCTGCCGCCCGATCATCCCGACGCGGGCCTGGCGGCGTTCACCGTGCCCGGCGTCGCCGAGGCGATCTCGAAGGCGATCGACGCGGAACTGACAGTCCCGGGCGTGACCGACGTGACGGCGACGTACCGGCCGGGCGGCCGCCTCGTGCAAGAGGGCAGGGCCGACTATCTCCTGCCGACGGTGATCCATGCCGCGAGCCCCGGCGTTCCCGTCGCGAAGCAGGAATACATGTTTCCGTTCGTCACCGTCGTCGAATGCCCGGAGCGCACGATGCTCGACGCGATCGGGCCGACGCTGGTGTGTACGGCGATCACCGGCAACGAGACGTTCCGGCGGCAGCTGCTCGACGCGGTCCACATCGACCGCCTGAACCTCGGCCCGGTCCCGACGTCGCAGCTCAACTGGCTCCAGCCGCACGAAGGGAACATCGTCGAGTTCCTGTTCCGCGCACGGGCTTTTCAGACCGCTCCGCTGCAGTGAAGATCCTTCAGATCACCGCCGGCGCCGCCGGCATGTACTGCGGCAGCTGCACCCGCGACAACGCGCTGGCGCGGGCGCTGATGGCGCGGGGGCATGATGTCACGCTCATGCCGGTCTACACGCCTACGCGGCCGGACGAGCCGAATGTCAGCCGAGACCGGGTGCTCTTTGGCGGGATCAGCGTCTACCTGCAGCAATACGTGCCGCTGTTTCGCGCCACTCCGCGTCTGCTGGATCGGCTCTGGGATTCGCCGGCCGTCATCCGTGCCTTTGCCGGACGCGCCATCAAGACCGACGCCAGGCTCCTCGGCGAGCTGACGATCTCGATGCTCCGCGGCGAACAGGGCGTGCTGCACAAGGAGTTCGAGAAACTGATGGAGTGGGCGCGTGACGAAGCGCCACCGGACGTCATCGATCTGGCGAATTCACTGCTTATCGCGATGGCGGTGCCGTTGAAGCGCGCGTTCAACCGTCCCGTCTGCTGCACTCTCCAGGGTGAAGAGCTGTTCCTGGACGATCTGGTCCCGCCGTATCGCGAGCAGGCGCGGGCGCTCATACGCGCGCAGGTGCCAGCGATCGATCGGTTCATTGCCGTGAGCGACTACGCCGCCCGGTTCATGTCCGCGTATCTCGCCATACCATCCGATCGCATCTCGGTGGTGCCATTGGGCATCACGCTGGATGGGTATCCGGAAAAGTCAGAAGTCAGAAGTCAGAAGTCAGAAGTCCACGAGCCTGAAGCCCGGAGCCCCGGACCGTTTACCCTCGGCTACTTCGCTCGTATCGCACCGGAAAAGGGACTGCAGGTCCTGGCCGACGCGTACGTGCGGCTGCGGGGGCGGACGCCGGACATACCGATGCGGCTCGTTGCGGCGGGGCATTTGCCGCGCCCGAACCAGTCCTATCTCGATGGCGCGAAGGCGATCCTGCAGCGCGCAGGCCTAGTTCACGAATTTGAGTATCGCGGTGAGGTCGATCGGCCCGGCAAGATCGCGTTTCTGCGCGGGCTTGATGTGCTGTCGGTGCCGGCCACCTACGATGAGCCCAAGGGCATGTTCCTGCTCGAAGCCATGGCGAGCGGCGTGCCGGTCGTGCAGCCACGGCGCGGGGCGTTCACCGAGATCGTGGAGCGCACGGGCGGCGGCCTGCTGGTCGCGCCGGACGACCCCGACGCGCTGGCCGATGGCATGGAACGCCTGGCGCGGACGCCGGCGCTCCGACTGGACCTTGCGCAGCGGGCGTTCGACGGCGTCCGGCGGCACTACGGGGTGGATCAATCGGCGGAGCGCCTGATCGAGGCGTATGGTGTAGCCAGTGCTCAGCGTCGTTAGCGTCAGCAAGTCGTATCCCACTCCGCTGGGGCCGCTGGCGGTACTCTCGGATGTCACGTTTTCGCTCGCGCCGGGTGACGCCGCCGCGATTACGGGGCCGTCAGGCAGCGGCAAGAGCTCGCTGCTGCACATTCTCGGAGCCCTCGATCGGCCCACATCCGGCACTGTGACCCTCGATGGCCGCGATCCTTTCGCGCTGTCTGACGCGCTTCTTGCCGAATTCCGGAACGCCTCGATCGGCTTCGTCTTCCAGGATCACTGCCTGCTGCCGCAGTGTTCCGTGCTCGAGAACGTGCTGGTCCCCACGCTTGTCGCGGAGCGCCGGAGCGGCGCCAGCGCGGACGACGCCGCATTTGCACGGTCCCTGATCGCCGAGGTCGGGCTGTCGGATCGCATCGACCACCGCCCGGGGGAGTTGTCTGGTGGGGAGAAACAGCGGGTCGCGATCGCGCGCGCGCTGATTCGCAGGCCCCGTCTGCTCCTGTGCGACGAGCCGACCGGCAACCTCGATCAGGAATCAGCCGCGGCGGTTGCCGCCCTGCTCATCGCGCTCCACACGCAGCAGCAGAACATCCTCATCGTCGTGACCCACAGCGAACAGCTGGCGGCGCGCTTCACGAGGCGATTCAATATTCGGAGCACGCGTCTGACCCCATCAATTCCGTGAGATATTGCCCTTACCCATGCCTGTGATCCTGCTGTTATTCGTCGGCTCCGGCTGTGCCGCGCTCATCTATGAAGTCGTCTGGTTTCAATTGCTGCAGCTCTCGGTCGGGTCGTCGGCGGTGTCGCTCGGCATTCTGCTCGGCACGTTCATGGGCGGCATGTGTCTCGGGAGCCTCCTCCTGCCCAAGTTCATCAGCGCGCGCCATCATCCATTGCGTGTGTATGCCGCGCTCGAGCTCGGCATCGGCGCGTTCGGCCTGCTTGCGCTGTTCGCGCTCCCGTTCGCGGGCCGCGTCTATGCGAGCGTCGCGGGCACAGGCCAGGCGAACCTGTATCTCCGTGCCGTCGTGGCGGGCATCTGCCTGCTGCCGCCGACGATGCTTATGGGCGCGACGCTCCCGGCCATTGCCCGATGGGTCAGGGCGACACCATCCGGCGTGGCGTGGCTCGGCTTCTTCTACGGCGGGAATATCGTCGGCGCCGTCATCGGCTGCCTGCTGGCGGGCTTCTATCTGCTTCGCGTGTTCGACATGCCGACGGCGACCTACGTCGCGGTCGTGTTGAACGTCGTCGTCGCGGGACTGGCGCTGGTTGTCGCGCGCCGAACGGCCTACGTGCCCGCGCCGTTGGTGCCCGAGGCGACGACACCGGCACCGGATGCACGTCTGGTCTATACCGCCATCGCGCTCTCCGGGCTGACGGCGCTCGGTGCGGAAGTGGTGTGGACGCGCATTCTGTCGTTGCTCTTTGGCGCGACGACGTACACGTTCTCGCTGATCCTGGCGGTGTTTCTCGTCGGGCTCGGTCTCGGAAGCACGATTGGCGCCGACATCGCGCGGCGGATTCCCAATCCGCGCGTGGCGCTCGGTTGCTGCCAGCTGGCGCTGTGCGTCACCATGGCGTGGGCGGCGTACACGGCCGGCGCGTCGCTCCCGTACTGGCCGATCAACCCGTCGATCTCCACGGACCTCGCCTACCTCTTCCAACTGGATCTGATTCGCGCCATGTGGGTGTCGCTGCCATCGACGCTGTTGTGGGGTGCCAGCTTTCCACTGGCGCTCGGCGCCGTGGCGCGTGACATCGACGATCCGGGACGGGTGGTCGGCCGCGTCTACGCCGCGAACACGGTTGGCGCGATCGTCGGCGCGCTGGCCTCGGGACTCGTGCTCGTGGGCACCATGGGGAGCCAGGTCACCCAGCAGCTCCTGATCGGCGTCGCGGCGATGTCGGGGTTGCTCCTACTGGTTGGGGTTGCGCCGCGCTCCCCAGAACACGCCGCTCACCCAGGCACGCATGCGCGCCGCGCGGCCATGCTCGCGGCAGTGGTCGGCCTCGGCGCGCTCGTCCTGGCGCGCACCGTCCCGCCGCTGCCGGGCCTGCTTGTCGCCTACGGACGATATGCGGCGACCTGGATTGGCGTGAACCAGATCGAATACGTGGGGGAGGGCGTGACCGCTGCCGTCGCCGTGTCACGGACGCCCGAAGGGATCCTCAACTATCACAACGCCGGCAAGATCCAGGCGTCGAGCGAACCGCAGGACATGCGGCTGCAGCGCATGCTGGGCCACATCACGACGCTCGTCCCGGCAAACCCGGCGCGCGTGCTGGTGATCGGCTGCGGGGCAGGCGTGACGGCCGGCGCCGTGTCGATCGACCCGATGGTGAAGGCGCAGACGATCGCGGAAATCGAGCCGCTCGTGCCGCAGGTGGTCTCCACGCACTTCTCCGAGCACAACTTCGACGTCGTTCGCAACCCGAAGGTGCGCATTCACCTCGACGACGCGCGGCATTTCCTTCTGACGACGGACGAGAAGTTCGACGCGATTACGTCGGACCCGCTGGACCCCTGGGTCAAGGGCGCCGCCACGCTCTACACCCGGGAGTTCTTCCAGGAGGTCAAGGAGCACCTGAACCCGGGGGGCGTCGTCACGCTCTTCGTGCAGTTGTACGAGAGCAACGATGCGGCCGTGAAGAGCGAGGTCGCCACTTTTCTGGAGGCGTTCCCGAACGGCGCCGTATTCGCGAATACGGTCAACAACCAGGGGTACGACGTCGTGCTGTTCGGCCAGCTCGGCAACCAGCCAATCGATGTCGATGCCGTGCAGGCGCGGCTGTCGTCGCCGGAGGGGGAGCCCATTCGACAGTCACTCGCCCAGGTGGGGATTAATTCCGCCGTGGAGCTGTTTGGCACCTATGCCGGCGGGCGGCAGGGCATGGCCAGGTGGCTGCGGGACGGGGTGATCAACACGGATCGGAACCTGCGCCTGCAGTACCTGGCAGGCCTGAGCCTGAACCTCTATCAGAGCGCCGACATTTACCGGAACATGATCGAGGAGTCGCGCTACCCGGAAGGCCTGTTTACGGGGTCCGAAAGGACCCTGTCGGAGCTCCGCTCCTACATCGAACGGGCGCTCAACGCCTCGCGGCCGTTCGAGCCTCCGTCCTAGCACGCTTTATGACACAATCTCGGCCATTGAAAGGGAGGGGCACGATGAACGGACGTTCACCACGTGTTGTGTTTGGGTTCCTGGTCGGCGTTCTGGCGGTGGCATTACTCGGCGCGGCGTCGGTGCGGGCCCAGCAACCGGGTGCGCAGCCGTCCGAGCAGTTCTTCAAGAACGTCAAGGTCCTCAGAACGCTGCCGGCGCACCTGATGCAGCCGACGATGCAGCTGATGGAGATCGCACTCGGTGTGCACTGCGTCTATTGCCACGACGCGGACAACACCAAGCGGGAGCTGGACAACAAGCCGGTAAAAGAGATCGCGCGCCGGATGATCACGATGGTGAACGACATCAACCGCACCCAGTTCGCCGGGCGCGAGGTCGTCACCTGTTTCACCTGCCATCAGGGGAACACAAAGCCCACGACCGTCCTGCCGTACAACGGGGAAGAGGGAAGCCCAGCCACGGTCGCCGTCGCCGCGGCGCCAACCGCAGACGAGTTGCTCGCCCGGTATACCACCGCGGTCGGTGGAGCGGAGGCGATCGCGAAAGCGCCGGCCCGCACGCTCAGGGGCCGCGTCACCAACTACGGCCACCTCGACGCAGTGCATCCGGAGCGCGCGCCGACGCTTGTCACCCCGGTGGAAGTCATGGTGAAGGGCGCCGACAAGCGGATGGTCGTTCAGCACAACATCGCGGCCGATGCGGTCACGACGTTCAACGCCGCGGGAAGCTGGACGCGCGCGGGAGTCGCCGCGCCGGGGGATCTCCGGCCGGACCTGGCCGAGCTCGCCAGGCTCGAGAATGCGGTCATGTATCCGGCGCAGTTCAAGCAACTGCTGACCAACCTCAAGGTCGAGGGGCAGGAGAAAGTCGGCGACCGCACCGCCTGGGTCGTGTCAGGAAGCTCGACGTGGCTGCCGCAGGTGAAGCTCTACTTCGACCGCGACACGGCGTACCTGCTCAGCATGACATACCAGCAGAAGTCCGGGTACTGCTGCCATGTGTTCCGGGTGAATTACGATAACTTCTACATCGGCGGCGGCATCCGCACGCCGCTGAAATGGACGGTCAACGGCCCGCGGGAAGCGGTGCTGATGTACGAGTTCGATGCGGTCGATACCGCCGCGATAGACGACGCGCGCTTCGCGCGCCCGCAGGCTGCGACGGCAGCGCGCTAGCTAGACCGTGGTGCCGGGGGGAATCACTCCTCCCTTCGGCACCACGATGATCCCGCCCCGGATGTAATACCCGTCCCCGTCCGCCTCTTCCACGCCCCGCGCGTTCGTCAGCCGCGCGCCGTCGCCGATCCTGGCGTTCTTGTCGATGATCACCCGGTCGAGCACGACGTCGTTGCCGATGCCGAGCTTGGGCACGCCCTCCGGCGGGTCGCCGTCCTCGTAGAAGTCTGCCCCCAGCAGCACGGCCCTCGTCACCGTGGTACCCGCCCGGATGTGCGAACGGACGCCGACGATGGACTCATCGATCCGGCATCGGTCCAGATAGCAGCCGTCGACCACGACCGAGTTGCGGACGGTGCAGTCGGTCAGCCGCGTCCCGGGAAGCTGCCGGAGGTGCGTGTAGATCGGATGGTGGATGTCCCAGAACCGGAACGGCGCCCCCGGCCGGCCCAGCATGACGTTCGCGTCGTAGAACGATCTGATCGTCCCCACGTCGGCCCAGTAGCCGCGGTAGAGATACGGCGTCACGCGGTAGCGGCTCAGCGCGGCCGGAATCAGCTCGCGGCCGAAGTCGTGGCCTGCCTCGCGTTCCAGCAGCTCCAGCATCACGCGTCGCGAAAAGACGTAGATCCCCATCGACGCCATGAACGGTTGCTCATCGCTGTGCGCGGCGAACGCGGCGCCGGGCGGGATGCTGCGTCCGATCTGGTGCAGGCGAGCCATGGTCGGCTTCTCCTCGAAGGCGACGATCCGGCCCGCCGTATCGAAGCGAAAGATGCCCATCTGCGTCGCCATCTCTGGGTCCACCGGCTGCGCGGCAATCGTGACGTCGGCGTTCGTGTCCCTGTGCGCGGTGACGAGTGCGTCGTAATCCATCCGGTACAGATGGTCGCCCGCGAGGATCAGGTAGTAGTCCGCGTCGTGCTGGGTGATGTGGCGCACGGCCTGACGGACGGCGTCCGCCGTGCCCTGGTACCAGTGGGGATTATCAGGCGTCTGCTCGGCGGCGAGAATCTCGACGAAGCCGCCCGAAAAGCGGTCGAGCTGATAGGTGTTGCCGACGTGGCGGTTGAGCGACGCCGAGTTGAACTGCGTCAGCACGAAGATGCGGCGGATCTCCGCGTGGAGGCAGCGGCTGACCGGGACGTCGATCAAGCGGTATTTTCCGCCGATCGGCACCGCGGGCTTGGATCGGGTCGAGGTGAGCGGGAACAGGCGCGAGCCGGCGCCGCCGCCAAGGATCACCGCCAGCGTGTCGTGCACGGAAGGATCTTATCGCGGGGCGTAGAGTTCGAAGTTGCCGTCCGCCTCGACGAGCCGCAGGCCGAAGGCATCAATGGCGAATGCACGGAGGGCACGGGGCGTCCGTTCGCGGTCGATGACCACGAAACCGATCTTCGCGCGCGTCACAAACGATGTGCCGTCGGCCACCAGGGATGGCCGGCGGGAGTCGTCCAGGTCGCGCCCCTCGCTCAACCAGATGAGCGCGTCCGTCATCGGGTCGCGGCGGACATCGGCAATCCGCCGGCGTGACACGCGCGAGAGGTAGCCCCCGATGAGCGGCTTGCGGTGGACGGTCTGGAAATACTGCGAGCGTGCGGTGAAGTTCCCGACACTGCGCGTGCCGTCGCGGACGCCGAAAGGCAGTTCGAGCACGCGCACCGAATCGTCAGGCACGGCTGCGATGCGGTTGTAGATCTCGGGCACGGCCGCGGAATAGACGGGTCGCGGCGCCGGCAGCAGCTCGATCAGCAGAAGGGCGGCGGCGGTCACTACAATCGCGCGCCGCCGTTGCGGCCACCGCTGGCCCAGCCAGTACAGCGCCGCGCCGAACAGCACGGCGACGACCAGCATCAGCACGATGCTGAAGCGCGACGGTGTACGGGCGAGGCCGACGATCGGGACGTACCGGAGGAAGGCCCAGGGACCGGGGATATGGGTATTGATCCCCAGCACGTGCACGAACGGACCGAGCGACAGCGCGCCGAAGACGAGGGCCAGCCCGCCCCAGAGTCGAGGGATCCGCCACCCGGCCCGCCAGGCCGCGGCGATGGCGAACAGGGCCACGAAGGTCAGCGACGCCACGTTCTCGTAGTACGCGTCGGGGCGCGGCGTCAGCCAGGCGCGGAGGCTCTCGGGCGCGAGCGGATGATTCGGGTTGGGCAGGACCAGTGCCGCAAGATCGACGCCGCGCGGACTGCTGCGCCAGAAGATCTGGTCGCGGTCCCAACGGCCCTGCGCGACACGCACGGCGGCGGCGTAGAGGACCGGCGACAGGACGGCGACGGTCACCAGTCCCGCCGCCGTACTGAGACGCAGCGTGCGCAGCAGGGATCGTCCCTCGCACGGAATCAGGTTCGGCCGGTACGTCCAGGCGAGCCGCGCACAGGCGAGCAGCGTCAACAGCAGCATGGGCGTATACAGGCTGCGCATGCTGGCGACGCGCCCGAGGATGGTCATCTGCCAGCCGCCGCTGACGAGCATCGACACGACCAGCCCTCCGACGCAGAACAGCAGGACGTCGAGCGTCCAGGGCACGGCGCGGCTGGCCGCCGGCACCGGGTGGCGGCGGATCGTCATCACGCGAGCGAGAATGAAGAGCCCGGCCAGCATCACGCAGTACACGGCGTAGTACGCGTCGGCGCTGGCCGCCCAGGCGCAGGTCAGGCCGAGGGCGAGCGCGCCGCGGCGGCGCTGCCTGTCCGCCGTGCGCAGCAGGAGCGCCATGAACAGCGCGAGCGGGGCCGCCGCCACGAGGCTGAAATGCGCGCCGCCTCGCGTCACGAGCGTCGGGCTCCAGGCAAACAGCACGCCGGCCAGCCATGCTTCGGTCCAGGCGCCGGTGACCTGCCGTACGAGCAGGAACCCGGTATACCCGGTGAGCACGGTCATCAGCAGATACACGACATTGAACGTCGTGACGACGCCGAGCCAGGGGATCAGCGGCAGCGCGACCAGATCCTGGAAGGCGGTGTAGTTGTGCAGACTGAGGTTGGCGCGGCCGCTCAGCGAAAAGATCTTGTCGGTGAAGTAGGGCGATTGACGGTTGTTGAGCAGCTCGTGCTGGAACACCCACTGGTTCCAGACGTACACACCGGTGTCGCCAGCGGGTGAGCCCGTCAGATGCGTGGAAATGTTTGGCAGCAGCGGCCAGGTAAAGACCACCGCGACCGCCGCATAGCCGAGCAGGGCGTACAGGTGCCGCCGGTGTGCCGGATTCATGAATGCGGGAGCGATATGAACCGGTCGGCGAAGGGAGAGTAATACAAAGGGGGCCAAGGCCCAAGGCCCAAGGCCCAAGGCTCTAGGCTCTAGGCGGGACTCCGGCCTCAGGCGCCGGGCCGCCCGGCGCCCAGGAGGTGGCCACGAGGGCCGGGTGGGCGTCAGCGCATGATGCCGGCGAAAAACAGGACGAGCTCGAACATCAGGATGAGGACAATGGTCAGCTCGAGCAGTTCCCCGCGGGCCATCGCCGTCTGTTCCACCGCGAAGCGGTAGATGTCGTCGAGCGTCTTCAGTTTTTCCCGGACGGTACCTTTCCAGTGATCGAGTCCAAGCCTGGCGCCCGCCAGGTTGAAGAGCCGCGCGGCATAGACGTCGCCGGCGACCTTGAGGGCGTTCTCGGTCTTGTCGGTCAGTTCGTTGACCTCGATGAAGAGCGAGTGCACCTGCCTGGCTGCGCGGGTGAAGCGGCGGCTGAACCGGCCGTGGCCCCATCCCGGCCGCTCCAGCTTCGCGTAGATGCGCGCGAGCTCCCCGTCCAGCAACCCGTCGTAATAGCGGAACTCGAGTAACTGCGAGTTCGCGAACTCGAGAATCTCGAGCACGCCGCGCGCACCCGCGTCCGTGTCGAAGATGAAGGCGGCGTTCCAGGTGGGAATGACCACGTCGGTCGCCAGGTAGGACATCCGGTGCCGGAGGACTTCCTCGCGCTCCTGCGCACTCAGGGGTTCGCGCTCGCCCCGGAGCAGCTGCGCGAGGGCCTCGCCGTGCGCCTGCAGCAGGGCCTCGGCCGAGGCGATCCCTTCGATCCGCGTCGTGCTGAAGACGAGGTAGTCCTCCGCGAGCAGCACGTCCCGGCGTTTCTCGAGGGCCGTGTCGACGTGTCTGAGGAAGGCACGGCAGGATCGTTCGGCGGAGGCCGCAAGGGCGGGATCGTCGTGCCACGCCAGGCCCTCGGCCAGCATGGCATCCCATGTCGAGGGCAGCGGACGCGTCAGCGCCACCGACACCACCCCGTAGTCGAACGCCTTGAACCGGACGCGCCAGCCGTCAACGCCGGCGGCGTCAACGTCCCGGCCGTCCACGGTGACGGGAACGTTGGCGTACTGGATATAGAGTGGCGCCGGCGGTCTGGGCGCCATCCCGCCTGACTCGGTCGTGCCGATCAGCGTCGCCACAGTCTTGAGGTCGATGGCCTCGGCGACGTCGTACAGGAAGAAGCCGGTGAACCATCCGGAGACGTTCCGGGACATGCCGTCATCGTATACGAGCGCGGACGCGTCAGTTCTCGCGGCCGATCCGACCGCGCCGGATTGCCCGTGCAGAGACACGGGACGCTAGCTTCGGCGAATCGCGACGACTCCAGGGCGCGGCGGATCGGCGGGATGTCCGCCAGGCCAGTTGCTGCCGCGCGGCGCCACCATCCCCGCGGTCCGCATGCCGGACCCTTCGCCGGGATGCTGGACGGACAGGAAGAGCGTCTGTCTGTCGGGGGTCCACGACGGGCCGGTCAGCTCCGATTCGCACGGGCCGGAGGCGAACTGCCTCGGCACCCCCGCGTCCGGACCGGAGGCGGGAATGAAGAACATGCCGTTGTTCTGGAACGCGGTGTACCGCGGGTCGCCGTTGAGGCGCACGGTGGTGATGTCGCAGACGACCCAGAGATCGCCGTTCGGATCGAACGAGAGATTATCCGGCGCGGCGAAGACGTGTCCCTGCTGAGCCGGGTCGTTCGGCCCGCCGCCCTTCCATCGCATCCACGTGAAGCGCGTACCCGCGACATCGTCCTCTTCGCGAATGCGGCAGATCTCGCCATAGAGGTTCGTGAAGAGGCTGCCGCGCGCCGTGGCGCTCTCGGTGAACGCGATGTAGACGCTGCCGTCGAGGGGGTGGACCTCCACGTCTTCCGGTCTGCCGGTCGGCGTCGCGCCGATCAGGTTCGACGCCCGATACGCATCCGTCATGATCGCGCCGAGGTCGGTGTACACCTGACCAAGCGTCATCGCGCCCCTCGGCACCGGCGGCATCTCGGATCCCGGATTCGGGCGCAGCGGCGATGCCTCCGATAACTCACGCCATTCGCCGGTACCGTCTGTGCGGAACACGGCGGCGTACAGCCGTCCAGCGGCGAGCAGCGCGCCGCGAGTGTCGGCGCCGTCCGGCACGAACGGCCGCTCGGACACGAACTTGTAGACGTGACCGTTGATGCGGTCGTCGCCCATGTACGCGGCGATCGGTCGGCCCGCCTCGGCGCGAATGGCGACATTCTCATGCCGGAAACGCCCGAGCATCGTGTGCTTGACCGGCACCCAGTCGGGATCCATCGGATCGACTTCGACCACCCAGCCGTAATGCGACCCATCGAGGCGGAACCGCCCACCCGTGCGGGACCGGCCGGCGGTGTCGGCTTCGGGAGGGACGAAGTAGTGAATATTTTCCTCGCACGTGAGGACCGTCTTCCATGGCGTGTGGCAGCCCGAGCAGTTCGATAGCGTGCCGCGCAGGTCGCGCACATGCTGGAGCGCGGGCCCAGACGTGCGCATGGGCGATGTCGCGTCATAGCGCCGTGTGAGCGGAGAGCCCACGATGTGCCACCGCCGTTCCGCGTCGCGCCGGATCTGGAGAACCGACAGTCCGACGTCGTGCATCTCGTCTTCGATCTCGGCGACCCGGCCCATGAGGAGCGGGAACGTCTGCAGGTAGACACCGACCTCGCCAGGCTCCGGCATGCTGAGGTGCTCGTGGTTGACGACCAGCACGCCTTCGTTGCCGTCCGCCGCCGTCGGAAAGAACGCGGTGTAGTCGGCGTTATAGCCAACGCGTCCGTTCGTCCCGGGGAGCCGGTCTCCCCACAGCGCGATCACGTCATGGGTGAAGGCGTCCGGAAGAACGAGTTCGTCGCGGATGGTCGGATCGATGCCGGTGAAATCGGCAAACGGGCTGCGCGGGGCCCCGGGCGCCTGGGCTACGGCGTGGAGCGGGTGCTGGGCGAGTGGTCCGAGGGGACTGCCGTGCCATGCGGTCCCCGTCAGCCCGGCACCGAGACATCGGAGGAATAACCGGCGGTCGACGTCGACGCCCACCGGGAAATGCTATCCCGCCGCTGCGGTTTCTGGAATTTCGATGAACCGGTAGCCGAGGCCGACGACGGTTTCGATCTGCGCGGCGGCAACGCCGAGCTTGCTCCGGAGGCGGCCAATGTGGACATCGACCGAGCGGGTTTCCACCGAGTTCTCGTAGCCCCAGACGCGCTCGAGCAGGCGATCGCGAGACACCACACGGTTCCGGTTCTGCACCAGGTACCGCAGCAGCTCGAACTCGCGCCGTGTGAGCCTGACGGGCTTGTCGTCGACGGCCACCGCGACGGCGTCGAAGTCGGCCACGAGGTGCCTGCCGCGATAGACGTCCGTCGCGGCGCGCGCCGCGTCCGTACCGCGGCGAAGGGCGGCCCTCACGCGGGCGGCGAGCTCGCGGGGGCTGAACGGCTTGGTCATGTAGTCGTCGGCGCCCAGGTCGAGGCCCTTGATACGGTCGCCCTCGCTCGCGCGCGCCGTCAGCATGATGATGGGGAGGCTCTCGAACCCCTGCCGCCCGCGAAGAATCCGGCAGACTTCGAGGCCGTCGAACCCGGGCAGGTTGAGGTCGAGGATCAGGACGTCCGGCACCCGTTCGGCCGCCTTCGTCAGCGCCGCTTCGCCGCTATGCGCGATCTCGACGTCGATGTCCCCTCCGCGCTCGAGCGTGTGCCTGATCAGGCCAGCGACGTCGGGCTCATCTTCCACGACGAGCACGCGGCGTCGCCGTGCGCGGGTACTTAGCTGCTGAGGGTTGCGTGTCGCTGCGGACATCTTGTTCCCAGTCACAGGTCGACGGTAATGGCTGGAGGTGTCGCCGCTGTCACGCGGGCGTTAAATGTGAGTTACAGGGGAGCGCCGCGCGTGGACCAGGCCGGGTGGCGCGAATCCGCCTGACCCATCAATTTACCCACTTGTAACGTCTTCGTCACAGCGAGATCACGGCCGCTCTCTAGAGTGGCTGTGTTGCCGGGCTTTCTCCAACCTTCCCGTCTCCTAGAGGAGTTTATGAACATCGTGCTCAGAGCGGCGCGCATGGCGCCGGTCGTTGCCCTTCTGTTTCTGCCCGTCTCCGGTGAGGCCG
The DNA here is from genome assembly GCA_964202965.1 of Vicinamibacterales bacterium. Taxonomy (GTDB): domain Bacteria; phylum Acidobacteriota; class Vicinamibacteria; order Vicinamibacterales; family UBA2999; genus CAXNKG01. Next base: position 23,823 of record CAXNKG010000025.1, on the reverse strand, counting down.
CGCAGGCCGCGCCCGCCGCACAGTCGGGCCAGACCGTTCGCATCGCCGGCATGGTCCGGGACGATGCCAACGCCATCGCCCTTCCAGGTGTTCCTGTTGAAATTGTCGAGACCGGCGCCGTGGTCTACACCGACGTGGACGGCCGCTTTGTGCACCAGGTGCCGGCCGGGACCTATCAGTTGAAAGTCCTGATGGAGGGCTATCAGGAAAGGGTGGTCACGGTCACCGCCGGCACGGAGCGGGTGATCACGGTCGACGTGGGCCTCTCGATGACCGGCTTCGCCGAGACGGTCACCGTGGTCGGCCGCGCCGTCGACGTGGAAACGTCGTCCGCCGAGGCGCAGCTGATGGAGCGCAAGAACGCGTCGGTCATCACCGACAACATGGGCTCCGATGAAATGAAGTCGAACGGCGATTCCGACGCCGCGGCCGCCATGTCGCGCGTCACGGGGATCTCGCTCGTCGACAACCAGTACGTGTTCGTCCGCGGCCTCGGCGAGCGCTACAGCAACACCACGCTGGCCGGGTCGGTGCTGCCGACGACCGAGCCGGACAAGAAGGTGGTGCCGCTCGATCTGTTTCCTGCCGGGCTGATCGACAGCGTGCAGGTGAACAAGTCGTATTCGCCCGACCGCTCGGCCGAGTTCGCCGGCGGCCTCGTGCAGATTGTGCCGATGAAGCTGCCCGTGCAGCCTGTGGTCGATTTCTCCTACGGCCTCAGTTTCTCGTCCACGGCGACGGGGAAGTCGATTCCGCTGAGCCCCCTTGGCAGCCAGGACGTCTGGGGCTTTGATTAAGGCGCCCGTGCGCTGCCCGGCGGTATCCCGAACAACAAGATTGTGCGGCAGGGCATCTATACCCCAGGCGTCGGCTACACGCCCGACCAGATTACGCAGTTCGGACGGCTGCTCGGGAACGAGTGGACGCCCGAGGTGGCCGACGGCGCGCCGGGTCAGAGCTGGAGCGCCACGTTCGGGAATCGCTTCAACAACCTCGGCGTCGTCTCGAGCGTCAGCCACTCCTATAAGGAGCAGTACGTCGAGGAGGACCGCCGGTTCTTCCGCATCGCCGACGAAGGCGACCTCGAAGCGACCAGCGACTACCACATGCAGACGGGCCAGCAGAAAGCGCAGCTGGGCATCGTCGGTAACCTGTCGTACCAATTCGCGCCGAGCCAGCGTGTCACCTTCGAGAACTTCTATACCCACAGCGGCCGCGACGAAGGGCGGTTCTTCCAGGGCCTCAACTTCGACAACGCGCGTGAGTACACGAACTCCCGCCTCCAGTTCATCGAAGAAGGGCTGATGGCGAATGCGATTGGCGGCGAGCACTTCTTCCAACAGCTGTCGAACAGCCGCATCGACTGGCGCGTCAACTACGCCCGCGCGAAGCGCAACGAACCCGACCTGCGCGAAACGCTCTACGAGCGGCTGATTGGTGTGGCCCCGACCACCCCGTTCACCTACGCCGACGAATCGCAGAGCGGCTTCCACATGTTCAACAACCTCGACGACGACACGGTCGATGGAGCGTTGAACTGGAGCGTCTCGAATGCCGCAGGCGGCCGGCCTACGCAGTACAAGTTTGGCCTCAATTACGTGGAGCGCACACGCGACTTCCGTTCGCGCCGGTTCCACTTCATTCCGGTCACGACGCAGAAGGCCGATGCGGGGAACCTCCTGTTCAATCCGCTCCTGACGCCGGAGCAGCTGTTCACGACGTCGAACATCGGCACGGCGTTCCGGTTCAACGAGGAGACGCGGCCGGTGGACGCCTATAGCGGCGAGCAGACGACGACCTCCGGCTACGGAATGGTGGACGTGGCAATGAGCAGCCGTACGCGCATCATCGCCGGCGCGCGGGTCGAGCGCTTCGATCAGACGGTGACGACGCAGGATCCGTTCGGGCTGTTCGCGCGGCAAATCCAGGCGGTCAACAAGAACACGGACGTGTTCCCGGCCATCAACTTCGTGCAGGCGGTCAGCGCCGGCTCGAACATCCGTCTCAGCTACAGCTCGACGGTCAATCGCCCGGAATTCCGCGAGCTGGCCGAGTTCGAGTTTACCGACGTCGTCGGCAACCGCGCGGTGAAGGGCAACCCGAACCTGAAGCGCGCGTTGATCCAGAACGTCGACGGCCGCTGGGAGATGTTCAGCGGCGGCCGTGGTGTTCTTGCCGCGAGTCTCTTCTACAAGCACTTCGACCAGCCGATTGAGCGCATCGTGATTGCGGCGGCGAATCCGATTGCCACATTCCAGAACGCGGACAAGGCCAGCAACTTCGGCATCGAGCTCGAAGCGGGGCGGCAGCTCGGGTCGCACGTGTTCCTGAACGGGAACTACACGTTCGTTGAATCGACGATCACGCTGCTGGCCGAACAGCGCACGGTGCAGACGTCGCTCGAGCGGCCGCTGGCGGGACAGTCGAAGAACCTGGCGAACCTGACAGCCGAATTCATGGCCGGCGGATTCTCGACCCGGCTGCTGTTCAACTACTTCGGCGACCGCATCTCCGACGTCGGCGCCAACCAGGCGCCCGACATCATCGAAGAAGGACGCGGCGCGCTCGACATCGTGTTCTCGCAGCGCATTCGCGCGCTCGGTATCCGCCTCACCGTCGAGAATCTGACGGACAGCGACTACCTGTTCACGCAGACGCTGGATACCACCGAAACGCAGCGGCTCTTCACGATGGGTCGAACCATCGCGCTGTCGTTCGGCCTCAACGTGTTCTGAGCACACCCATGCACATACAGAGGAGCAGACACACCATCATGCGTCAGTCTTTACAGAGAGTCTTCACCTGTGCAGCGGTTGCGGGCGTACTCGCAGTGATTCCGGTGGCCCGTGTGTCGACGGAACAGGCGCCGCCCGTGAACGTCCCGGGGATCGACAAGCCGGTCGTCGTCGTCACCGGCGAGGTGAACGGCAGCGAGACGTGGGTCAACACGAACTACTACGTGCTCCGTGGCGCGGTCTTCGTGCGCCAGGGTGCGACGCTGAACATCCAGGCGGGCACGCGGATCATCGGCGAGTCGGGAAGCGTCGGCACGCTGATTGTGGATCGCGGCGGCCGTATCAACGCGATCGGCACGGCCACGCAGCCGATTGTCTTCACGAGCGACCAGTCGATCGGTACGCGGAACCGCGGGGACTGGGGCGGCCTCATCATCAACGGCCGCGCGCCGGTCAATCTCGAGGGTGGGGAAGGCGCGGGCGAAGGCGATACGGGCGTCTACGGCGGCAACGACGAGAACGACAACAGCGGGGTGCTGCGGTATGTCCGCGTCGAGTTCTCGGGCATTGAGTTCAGCCCTGATAACGAACTGAATGGCATCGCGTTCCAGGGGGTCGGCCGCGGCACGCAGGTGGATCACGTGCAGGCCCATATGAGCCGCGACGACGCGCTGGAGTGGTTCGGCGGAACCGTGGACGGCAAGTACCTCGTGACGTCGAACGCCGCCGACGACAGCGTGGACTGGACGTTCGGCTGGAGGGGGCGGCTGCAGTTTGTGGCGGTGACCCAGCGCGGTGACGACGCCGACAACGGCATCGAGGCCGACAACAGCGAGTTCAACAACAACGCCCTGCCGCGCTCGAACCCGCAGATCTACAACCTCACGATGTGCGGCGACCCGGACCGCAACGAAGGCGGCGAGAGCCCGCGCGCGGCCAATATCCGCCGCGGCACGGCGTTCACCATCCGCAACTTCCTGGTGACGGGGTTCAAGACGGTCGGGTTCCAGATTGAGACGAGCAACACCGCCACTACCGGACAGATCGACAACGGGACGTCGCAGATGGGCGCGGGCGTGGCGTGGGGCATGGCGACCAACATGCACTCGAGCGTGATGACCTACGTCAACAACGGCCGATTCCCGGGCATCCGTGTCGGTGTCGAGTCCGGCGTTGCCACGACCGCCTGCTCGAACCACGAGCACCCGAACTTCCAGCCGTCGTCAGCCGCAACGCTGGCCGGCGGTCAGCTTGCGCCGATTCAGCCGCCCAACGACGGCTTCTTCGAAGCGGTGACCTATATCGGTGCTGTCGCTCCTGCGCCGGCGGCTGACTGGACCGCGGGGTGGACGGCGTATCCCCAGCGATAAAACAAAACCCAAATCCCGAATCCCAAATCCCAACGTGAGCGAGTTCCGATGAGAGTCCTGGCCCTCTTTGGGTTTTGGGTTTTGGGTTTTGGGATTTATCTGAGCGGCTGCTCCTCCAGCACCCCTCTGCTTTCCAACGCGCATCCGTCGGCTGAGGCGCTTGCGACCGCGGTGCTCCAGTCGCTGGAGTACCGCGATGTCGCGTCGCTTCGCAACCTGGCACTATCCGAAGAGGAGTTCCGGGAGCATGTGTGGCCCGAACTGCCGGCCGCGCGCCCCGACCGGAACCTGCCGTTCTCGTATGTCTGGGGCGACCTGCATCAGAAGAGCGAATCGTTCCTGGCTCAGACGGTCCAGGAACACGGAGGACGCCGCTACGTCCTGGTCAGCGTGCGTTTTGCTGGAGCATCGACGACCTATCCCGGCTATGTCGTTCATCGCGAGACTGTTCTGCGCGCGCGTGACGAGAGCGGACGGGAGGTCGACCTGCGCGTGTTCGGATCCAGCCTGTTGAAAGGCGACAGCTGGAAGGTCTTCAGCTACGTGACAGACGACTAGCTACGTCTCGAAGACCAGGCTGCAGCAGGTTACTCCCCCCTCGGCTTTCGCGAGCTCGTCGACGTCCACGACGCGCACGCGAAGGCCTTTCGCGTTCATCCGTGCCCGCGTCTTCGGAAAGTCCGCGGGATACACCACGACATCATCGACGAGCAGGGCATTGGCGCCGGCGGGTTCGTCGGGATCGACCTCGATGGTCTCCAGTCCGGAGAATGCCTCCGGCGGCACCCAGTCGCGGTTGATCAGGACCGTGTCGGGGGCAACCGCGGTCACGGCCGACTTGAGGTGGAGGCATCCCTCTACCGGGACGACGCGGACTTCATAGCCGAGCGGACGAAGAAACCGCCGCATCTGGGTGACGGCGGTCGCGTTTGTCCGTGTCGACGCCCCGATGAAGACCTGCCGCCCCACGACCAGCACGTCACCGCCGTCGAGCGTACCCGGTTCTGCAACCTCGTGCATCGGCATGCCGAATCGGCGGAGCGCCTCGCGGACGGCGGGCGTTTCACCCTGGCGGCTCTCCGCTCCGGGCCGCGCGATGACCGCGGCTTCTGGAAACACCACGGCCGCGTCCTCGATGAACACCGAGTCCGGCATGCCGGGGGCGGCGTCGATCCGCCGGACGGTGCAGCCCAGTTCGACAAGCGCCCATTCGTACGTCTCGTGCTGGGCGCGGGCGCGCGCCAGGTCGATCGGCACGCGCGCCAGGTGCGTGAGCTGGCACTGCTCGAACGAGTCGCTGATGTCGCGCGTGAGGGCCCAGATCACAGCGGCAGCGTCACGGTGAACCGGGCGCCGCCTTCCGGGCGGTTCTCGGCTTTCACGCTTCCGCCGTGCAGCTCGATGAGATGGCGGACGATTGCCAGGCCGAGGCCGGTGCCGCCCGGGCGCGTGCGCGCCTTGTCGACGCGGTAGAAGCGCTCGAAGATGCGCGTGAGGTCGGATTCCGGGATGCCGGGTCCCGTGTCGGAGACGGTGAACTGCAGGGCGCCCTCCAGCCTCGCTGTCCCAACGTGGATCTCGGCCTGGTCGGGCGAATAGTTCACCGCATTTTCAATAAGGTTACGCACCACGTCGTGGAGCTTGGCCGGATCGGCCGTGATCGAACAGGCGTCTGGCGCCACCGCGATCACAATGTGCTGGCGCTTCTCCTCGACGGTCCGTGCCAGGTCGGTGACCACTGCAGTGAAGATCTGCTGCAGATCGCAAGGCGCCATATCCAGCACCTCCTGGTGCGCGTCAAGCCGCGCCAGGCGAAGCAGATCCGAGACGAGCCGCTCCATGCGCAGGCTGTGACGGGCGATGATCTCCACGAACCGGCGGGTCTGCTCGGCGTCGGCTCCCTCCGCGAGCGCTTCGACGTAGCCGCGGATGGCTGTCAACGGCGTGCGCAGCTCGTGCGACACGTTGGCGACGAAGTCCCGGCGAATCTGATCGGCGCGTTTGAGGTCGGTGATGTCGTGCAGCACAAGGACCGCGCCGCCGCCGCCCACCGCCGCCGCCCGTGCCACGAACAGCCGCGAGAGATCGCGTCCGAGGGGCAGCTCGCCCGCGTCAACGGTTTCGCCGCGGAGGGCGGCCGCCAGCTGCGCCGAGATGTCAGGATGGCGGATCACCTCGAGGTACAGCCGGCCGATCGCCGCGCTGTCGACGTGCAGCATGGCTTGCGCCGCACGGTTCACCAGCTGGACGCGGCCCTGACGGTCGAGGACAAGGACGCCCTCTACCATACCGGACAGGATCGCCTCCATGCGCGCGCGATCCTTCGAAAGCTCCTCGAGCCGGCGCGACATCTCTTCGGCGGATCGCTGCGCCGTACTGGCGAGCGCGGCGACCCGCCCCCGGTTGGCGCGCGCGACATACTCCGCGGCCATCGCCGCCGCGGTGATGCCGACGAGGCCGGCCAGGATGGAGCGGGGTGTTGTGCCGAGCGGCGTGCCGGCCAGGAGCGCGGCCGCGCCCAGTGCGGCCACGATGCCGGTGGCGGCGGCCGCGAGTATCTGCGCGCGCACGCGGACGCTCACGCGGCGGCGGGCGCCTCGAGCTTGTAGCCGAACTGCTTGATGGTGACGAGTCCAGTCACGAGCGACGGCAGCTTCTGGCGGAGACGCCGCACGTGAACGTCCACGGTCCGCGTGCCGCCCGTGTACTGGTAGCCCCAGACGTCGCCCAGGAGCAGATCGCGGGAGAGGACGCGTCCGCGGTGCTCCATCAGGTACTGCAGCAGCAGGAACTCCTTGGCGGTGAGCTCGACGTTAACGCCGTCGTGCGACACCGTATGGCGCTCCAGGTCGACGACAATCGGGCCGCACGTCAGCGTCGTCGCGTCTGACCGGTGTACCCGGCGGAGCACGGCGCGCAGCCGCGCCATGAGCTCGTTCGGACTGAACGGCTTGGCGACGTAATCGTCGGCGCCGAGCTCAAGGCCGCGGACGCGGTCGGCCTCATCCGTCCGGGCTGTGAGCATGATGATCGGAATGCCTGCCGTGGCGCGATCCGCGCGAAGCGCCCGGCAGACATCCAGGCCGTCCATTCCTGGCAGCATCAGGTCGAGGACGATGGCGTCGACCGGGTGGCTGCGGACGTACGCGAGCGCCTCGTCGCCGGCGGCGGCGATGTGCACGGACCAGCCTGTCTTGGAGACGTAGTGGGACACCAGGTCCGCAATGTCGCGGTCGTCTTCGGCGATCAGAATTCGCAACGGCGCCCTTCAGTCACGCGTAGATGATGACATCGCCTAGAGCCTAGAGCCTAGAGCCTAGAGCCTAGAGCCTAGAGCCTACGACGTCAGAGCTCCTTTATCCCTCCCTTGTTGAGGAGGAACCATGCTGCCACGGAGCTCAGCAGGACGCCATTGACGGTCAGGACCGCTGAAGGAGATGACACGGTGGCCATGTACCCGGCCACGAGGCTCCCGAGCGGCATGCCGCCGCGAAACGCGACCATATAGATGCTCATGACGCGCCCGCGCAACTCGTTCGGGACGGTGAGCTGGACGAGCGACGCGATCATCGCGAACACCATCACCATGCAGGCGCCGCCCGCGAAGAGCAGCACGCCCGCGACCCAGACGATCCGGTTCAGGGCAAACAGGATGAGCAGCGCACCGAACACGAACTGCAGCCCCAGCACCATCCACCCCATGTGCCGGAACCGCCCGAGCCAGGCGACGACGAGCGCGCCGGTGACCGCGCCGGCCCCGGCGCACGCCATCAACTGCGTGTACTGGCCGACGCCGCCCCTGAAGACGTCCTGCGCGAAAAGCGGCAGGAACGTGAGAATCGGCGTCCCGAGCGACGTCGTCGCAAAGGCGAGGAACGTCAACACCATCAGCGCCGGCTGGTGCCGGACGTACGACAGGCCACCGCGCAGCTCCGCCTGCATACCGGTCGTGCCGGTGTGCGGAATGTGCCGGACGTGCAGCAGGAGGAGCGCGGCGATCACGGCCAGAAACGACAGCCCGTTCAGCCCGAAGCAGGCCGCAATCCCGAACGCGGTGAGCGCGGCGCCGGCGATGAGCGGCCCGATGACACGCGCCAGGTTGAACTGAATCGAGTTGAGCGCGATCGCGTTCGGCAGGTGTTCCTTGTCGATGAGCGAGGGAACCAGCGACTGGTACGCCGGACCGCCGAACGCCTGCGCGACGCCGGTGATCACCGAGAGCGTCAGCACGTGCCAGATCTGGATGATGTCGAAGTACACGAGCGACGCCAGGATGAACGCCGCCGACATCTGGACATACTGCGACATCAGCAGGAGCTGGCGCCGATCGCGCCGATCGGCCACGACGCCGCCGATCAAGGTGAAGAGCAGGATGGGGCCTTCGCCGAGGAACGTGTCGAGCCCCAGGTAGAACGCGGAGGCCGGTCCGGCGAGCGTGAGGACCAGCCAGTTCTGCGCGACCTTCTGCATCCAGGTGCCGATGCTCGAGGTGAAGGCGCCAATCCAGAGGACCCGGAAATCGCGGTAATGCAGGGCGGCGGCAAGCCGCTTGAGGGGAGGAACAGCCAGGCCGCCGATCTTATCCCTTGCTCCTTCGAGTTCATTTCGTTATATTTTCGCGTCTGAGGCGAAAATATGGCGAATGTAGCTCTGGCGGTGGCTGAAGCGGCCCTCCGCGCCCGGAAACTCGACCGAACGCTCACGACAGCGCTCCCTTCGGCTGTTCGCCCGAACGCGGCGGCGACGGAGATTGCGCGGCTGGATGACTGCCTGCGCGGCGGGTTGCCCCGCGGGCAGCTCTCCGAGGTCGTGGGGCGACAGTCGTCGGGCCGGACGGCTGCGGTGCTGCACATGCTCGCGGCGGCGACACGGCGCGGGGAGATTGTCGCCCTGGTCGACACCTTCGACCGGCTCGACGTGGGGTCTGCCGCATCCGCAGGCCTCGATCTCGATCGGCTGCTCTGGATCCGCGGGGAAGCCTCGTCACTCTTCGATCGCGTGATTGAACGCGGGCTCAAGGCGCTCAATCTCGTCCTTCAGGCGGGCGGCTTCGGCCTCGTGGTGTTCGATCTGGCGGATGCGCCGCTCCAGGCGCTGCACCGTATCCCGTTTACGACATGGCTCCGCATCCAGCGCACGATTGAAGGCAGTGACACGGTGTGCCTGCTGCTGGCGCCGCACGCGCTGGCGCGCAGCGCCGAGGGGCTGACCCTGACCTGCGGCGGCCGTCCGGCGTGGGAGGGGAGTGCGGCCCGCAGCCGGCGTCTTGCGGGGCTCGAGATGGGCGTGCGCGTCGTGTCGCCGCGGCGGCAGGTGGATGGCGAGGTCGCATGTTCGGCGCGCTTGTAGTACGTGGGACGGGTCCCGTCGCGAGAGATGGTCCATCGAGCGACGGACCCGCCGTCGAGCTTTTACGCGACGTCGCGGCGGATTTTTCTCCGCGCTTCGAACGCCGGGGCGATGCGGTCGTCCTTGACCTCGCGGGTCTCGATCGGCTGTTCGGCCATCCACGCGCGATTGCCGACGCACTCCGGACGGCGATCGTGGACCGCGGACTCCGTGCGCACGTGGCGATTGCCGGCACGTGCACAGCTGCCCATCTGTTAGCCGCGCATCGCTCGTGTCCGGTGACGGTCGTCAATCGTGGGGAGGATGCGGGCGCCGTCGCGCCGCTGCCGCTTGAACTGCTAGCGCAGCTGAACCCCTTGAACCCTCTGAACCCCGAGCGGCTCTCCACCTTCCGCCGCTGGGGCCTTCGTACCCTTGGCGATCTGGCCGCGCTCCCTGCGGACGCCGTCTCGGCGCGTCTGGGCGCCGAGGGCCTTCGCTGGCACCGCCTCGCGCAGGGGCACGACCTGCGCCCGCTGCAGCCCGACGTGCCGGTCGAGCGGTTCGAACAGGCGTTCGATCTGGAATGGCCGATTGAAGGACTGGAGCCGTTGTCGTTCGTGCTCGGGCGGCTGCTGGAGCCGCTGGCCGCGCATCTCGAACGCCGCGGCCGCGGCGCCGCGGTCCTGCACCTCCGGCTCCATCTCGTCACGCGCACGCTGCACGAGCGGTCGCTGCAGCTCCCGGTGGCCATGCATGACGCGCGCACGCTGCGGGCGCTCCTGCTGCTCGACCTCGAATCGCATCCGCCGCCCGCGGCCATCGATCGGGTGGTGGTGGCGGCCGACCCGACGCCCGCACGCGTCCTGCAGTTTTCGCTGCTGGCGCGGCCGCTGCCGTCACCGGAGCAGCTGTCCACCCTGATGGCGCGCCTCAGCGCCTTGATGGGGGAGGACCGCTGCGGCTCGCCCGTGATCGTGGACTCCTGGAAGCCCGGGGTCTTTGGGATGAAGGGATTCAACCCTGATCCAAAGCCTAAAGCCCAAAGCCCAAAGCCCATAGCCCATAGCCTTGAGCCTGAAGCCCAAAGCCCTTCGGTCGCCCTACGCCGGTTCCGCGTTCCAGTGCCCGCGCGTGTGCGCGCCCATGAGGGGACCCCGTTGTACGTGGCCGTCGATCGTCGCGGCATGACGGGCGGGAGCGTGCAATCGGCGGCGGGACCCTGGCGTACGTCAGGCAACTGGTGGAAACAGAACTTGGGAGTTGGCTCCTTGCCCCTCGGCGTTGCTCGGGACAGGGGAATTGGGAGTTCATTCTCCTGGGACCGCGACGAGTGGGACGTGGCGCTCGGTGACGGCGTCGCGTATCGCGTGTTCCGCGAACGCGGGAGCGGCGCCTGGTTTCTTGAAGGCATCTTCGACTAACGCATGGGCGTTCTGACTGCCTACCGCCTACTGCCTACTGCCTACTACGTTGATGTACGTCGAGCTTCACTGTGCATCCGCCTTCAGTTTTCTGCAGGGCGCCTCGCTTCCTGAAACGCTGATCGAGCGCGCGGCCGCGCTGGGCTATTCCTCGCTCGCGCTGCTCGACGCCGACGGCGTCTACGGCGCGCCCCGGTTTCACAAGGCCGCGAAGCAGGCGGGACTGAAACCGATCGTGGGCGCCGAATTGACCATCGGTACCCAGAGCCCAGAGCCCAGAGCCCAAAGCCCAGAGCCCAGAGCCCAGAGCCCAACATGGTCCCTTCCCGTCCTCGTCGAGTCCCAGGAGGGGTACCGCAATCTGTGCCGGCTGATCACGCGCATGAAGATGCGCGCCGGGAAGGGCGCAGGCGCGCTTGCGCTCGAGGAACTGGACGGATCGACGGCGGGACTCGTGGCGCTCGGAGGGCTCCCATTGCTCGACGCCAGCCGCTACGGCGTCGGCGGACTGCTCGATCGGCTCGTGGGGGTGTTCGGCCGGCGCAATGTGTACGTCGAGTTGCAGCGCCATCTCCAGCGCGATGGAGAAGCCGGCAATGCGGCGCTTGACGCGCTGGCGCGTGCGTATCGCGTCCCGGTCATCGCCACCAACGGCGTCCGCTTTGCGGAGCCTGCCGATCGGCCGCTCTTCGACGTGCTGACCTGCGTCCGCCACAAAACCACCCTCGACACGGCCGGCCGCCTGCTGGCGCGGAATGCCGAGCGCTACCTCAAGTCGCCGGAGGCGATGGCGCAGCTGTTTGCCGATCGCCCGGAGGCGCTGGCCGCCACGGCGTCGCTGGCGGAGCGGCTCGAGTACACGCTGGCGGACCTCGGGTATCGATTTCCGGCGTACCCGGTCCCGGCGGGCGAGACCGAGGCGTCGTTTCTGCGCCACATCACGGAGGTCGGCGCGCACGAACGCTACCGGCCGTATCACGACAAGGCGCGCGTCCAGATCGCGCGTGAGCTCGATCTGATCGCAAAGCTCGATCTGGCGGGCTACTTCCTGATCGTCTGGGACATCGTCAATTACGCGCGGCAGCAGGGGATCCTCGTGCAGGGGCGCGGGTCGGCAGCCAACAGCGCCGTCTGCTACAGCCTCGGCATCACCGCGGTCGATCCAATCGCGATGGATCTGCTGTTCGAGCGGTTTCTGTCGGAGGAGCGCGGCGAGTGGCCCGACATCGACCTCGACCTGCCGAGCGGCGACCGCCGCGAGCGCGTCATCCAGCACGTGTACGAGAAGTACGGCCGTCTGGGGGCAGCCATGACCGCCAACGTCATCACGTATCGCAGCCGCAGCGCCGCCCGCGAAGTGGGGAAGGCGCTCTCGATGAAAGACGACGAGGTGGACCGGCTGGCGAAGGTGATGAACCACTTCGAGTTCAGAGACCCGCACGAGACGCTCGGCCGCAACCTCGCGTCGGTGGGCCTGTCGCTCGACATGCCGCGCATGCGCACGTTCGCGGATCTGTGGGGCCGCATCCAGGACCTGCCGCGCCATCTCGGGCAGCACTCGGGCGGCATGGTGATCTGTCAGGGCGAACTGGACGCCGTCGTGCCGCTCGAGCCGGCCAGCATGCCGGGCCGTGTCGTCGTCCAGTGGGACAAGGACGACTGCGCGGACATGGGCATCGTCAAGGTGGACCTGCTCGGGCTCGGCATGATGGCGGTGCTGCAGGACGCCATTGAGCTCATTAACACTGCGGCAATTCCCAAAGCCCAGAGCCCTGAGCCTCGAGCCGAGTTCGATCTCGCACATCTTCCGCCGGACGACCCCGCCGTCTACGACATGCTGCAGAAGGCCGAGACCATCGGCGTCTTCCAGGTCGAGTCGCGCGCGCAGATGGCGACGCTGCCGCGTCTCAAGCCGGCCTGTTTCTACGACCTGGTCGTGCAGGTCGCCATCATCCGTCCCGGTCCCATCGTCGGCGACATGGTGCACCCGTATCTGAACCGGCGGGCTGGACGCGAGCCGGTCGTGCCGCTGCACGCGTGTCTCGAGCCGGTGCTGGCGCGCACGCTCGGGGTGCCGCTCTTCCAGGAGCAGTTGCTGCGCATCGCGATGGTGGCGGCGGGGTTCACCGGCGGGCAGGCCGAAGAACTGCGCCGCGCGATGGGGTTCAAGCGATCCGGGAAGCGGATGAAGCAGATCGAGATTCAGCTGCGCGACGGCATGGCGCACAACGGGATCACCGGCGAGACCGCGGATCGGATCGTTAATTCGATTACCTCGTTCGCGCTCTACGGCTTTCCCGAGTCGCATGCCGCGAGCTTTGCGCTGCTGGCGTATGCGAGCGCGTACCTGAAGGTCCACTATCCGGCGGTGTTCTTTACGGCGCTCCTCAACAACCAGCCGATGGGGTTTTATCACCCGGCGTCGCTCGTCAAGGATGCGCAGCGCCGGGGCGTCCGGTTTCATGCGATCGACGTGCAGCAGTCCGACTGGCTGTGCCGGATTGAGGCGGATGGCGGCATCCGGCTGGGACTCATGTACGTCAACGGCCTGCGCAGGGAGATTGGACATGTCATGACGGCATTCGACCGGACGAAAACGATGGAGCCTCGCACCGCGCCCGAATGCCCGAAATGCGGATCCGATGACGACTCGATGATTGAGATGACTGGAATCAGGCTCCAGGCTTCAGGCTCCAGGCTTTCGGACGGACACCAGAAGCCCGAATCCTGCGGCCCGATGGCCGGGTATTTCTGCAACACCTGCGCGCACGAGTGGAGTGTCGCGGTCGAGCCGATTGGCCGGTTTACGTCGATTGAAGACGTCGTCCGCCGCACCGGCCTGCGGCGGGACGAACTGGCGACGCTGGCGGATATCGGCGCGCTGAACGCGTTCACGAACGAGCGCCGGAGCGCTCTGTGGCAGATTGAGCGCGCGGTCCGGCCGGCGGGGGAGCTATTTGCACCGGACGACGACAAAGCCCAAAGCCCAGACCCTAGAGCCCAGAGCCCAAAGCCCAAAGCCCAAAGCCAGGAGTCCGTAGCCCGCAGCCCGCTTCCCGCCATGTCCTCCAGCGAGCGGCTGCAGGCTGATTACGCCGGCACCAGCCTGACCATTGGTCCCCATCCCATGGCACTGCGGCGCGACGATATGGCGCTGCGCGGCGTCCTGCGCGCCTCGGATCTGTCGCAGGTGCGGAACGGGCGCCGCGTGCGCGTGGCCGGCATGGTCATCACGCGTCAGCGCCCCGGAACCGCCAAGGGATTCGTCTTCCTGACACTGGAGGACGAGACTGGCATCTCCAACATCATCGTCCGCCCCGATCTCTTCGATCGCGAGCGCGCGACGGTCATCCGCCGGCCGTTCCTTATTGTCGACGGTGTGCTGCAGCACCAGGACGGCGTGGTATCGGTGAAAGCCGAGCGCGTGCAGCCGATGGAGGGGGGCGCATCCGTCGACGCGCACGATTTCTACTGACCAGAAAGCGACCTGACCGACGACTCAGTTGGCCGGCGCCAGCCGCTTCAGCTCTTCTGTCCAGTTCAAGACGATGGTGATGTGCGGCCGCGCCTGCTCCCCGCCAGTCCCGTCGCTCGCCGCGACGGGCTTCATCATGAGAAAGCGCGTGCCGTCGCGCGTGACAGCCCACTGCGTGCCGATGTCATTGAAGTAGGTGCCTTTGAAGAGCACCTCCGGCGTGCCGGCCCGGAATGCCTGGGACAGCTCGACGGGGACGGCCATCATCGTGTCTCCGTTCCGGTACACCAGCTCGCGGCCATTCCGCGTCCAGTCAGGATTGTTGCCTCCGTCTGTCGAGACCTGCTCCACACCAGCCCTCACATCGGGAAACGGCCGGACGTAGACGCCACTGCCCCCTCCTCCCTCGGTCGAGCCATACGCCATCCACTTGCCATCCGGCGACACAACTGGCTGGCCCTCCGTGAACGTGCTTCCCAGAAGGCCCTTCCACACCGGTGTCCCGCTCAGTGACAACGCGCCGACGTCGTAGCCGCTGCCGCCCGTTAACGCCAGTTCAGTCGTGACAAGGGTCTCCCCATCGGCCGACCATGACCAGGGAACGACATATCTGGTTGAGTCCGTGAAGAGCCGCTCCTCCGCCCTGTCGGTGTCCAGCATCTTGCGGTACACGCCCAGCGTGCCGTCGCGAGCCGACTGGAACAGGAGCGCCTTGCCGTCAGGCGTCCAGAGTGGGTACCGGTCGATGGCGGGATCGAACGTGATCCGGCGGCGGCGTCCGCCAGCTGTGTCGATCACCCAGACGTCGGTGTTGCCAGCGGCCTCGGTTGCCACCGCAATCCGACTGCCATCAGGCGACAGCCTGGGGTCGAAGTGACGACCGGCCGGCATGTCCAGCGGTTCTTCGCGACCCGATCGGTCTACCCACACGAGCATCCGATCGGCGCCCGTGCCCGCTGCGCCGCCCCCCGACACGTACGCCAGCGTGCCGTCGCCAGCCACCACGGCGTCGACACCCCCGGTTGCTTTCGTCACCACGTCGACGACGACTGGCACCGGCGTGCCGCGCGTCTCGATCATGGCCAGGTCGAACGGCACGGCGCGCAGCGTACCGGCCGCCGCGTAGACGAGATGGCCTCTTTCGCCGCCACCTGCCTGCACGTAGTGGGCGTGACTGCCGCCGCGCACGAGGACCTTGTGCATTCCGGTCTGCAGATCCAGTACGGCCACTTGCGCGGCATCCAGACCGCCCGACGCCGGCGTGATCGTAAACAGCACGGCGCGGCCGCCCGGCAGCAACTCCGGCCAGAGGTGATCGGCTTCGCCCTGTGCACGGTCGGGCCTGGTGAGGACCGTCGCCGATCCATCCGCCGCCGCGATCCGCTGCAGGCCGGTCGTCAAGTTACCTGTTGCGACGATGATCGTGTCCTCCGGTCCCCAGGTGCCACCGCGGGGAGCGGCGCTGTCGAGCGTCGCCAGCGTGACCGCCGGGCCACCGGTCACTGCCACTTTCTTCAATGTGGTGTTGTTGTCCACGAATCCGATCCACTGGCCATCTGGGGAGACAAATAGCCCGCGCGGTGTGCCGGTGAATATCGCCACCGGTTCCAGGGCGTCGAGCGCGCGAACGAAGATCTGCGTGCCGGTGTTACCCACGTAGACGAGGCTCGAGCCGTCCGGCGTGATCGCCAGGTCGCGGTCGGTGGCGTTGATGCTCAGCGCGGCGGTCCCCGACGGAGCGAGCGACAGACGCGAGACGCGAGGCGGTACCAGATCGGCCGGGCGCGTGGCGAACCACATGACCGTTGTCGCGATGACGGCGCCCACGAAGAGGGCCACGGTGGCGAGTACGAGGCGCTGCCCAGGGGACCCGGCGGGTCCGCTTCGCGTCACCCGCCCCACGTCGTCGGCGGTTTCGAACGCGCCCTCCAGCGCCAGGCGCACGTCACCAATGGCCTGCGCCCGCCGCCTCGGATCTTTCTGGAGGCACACGCGCAGCGCCTGCCGCACTCTGGCGGGCACGTCCGCGTTCACGGCGTCCCACTTCGGGTCCAGCTTCACGACCGCCGCGAGCGTGTCGGTGAGGTCCTCGCCGGGAAACGCCCGCTGCCCCGTCAGCATCTCGAACAGCACGGCCCCGAACGCCCAGATGTCGGCGCGCCTGTCCACCGGTTTCCCGCGCGCCTGCTCGGGACTCATGTACGCCGCTGTGCCAAGGATCATCCCGGCCTGCGTCATCGCCGGCGTCGTGATCGTCGGCGACATCGAGTTGCTCCCCGCCAACGCGCCAGTGAGCTCCATGGCCTTCGCCAATCCGAAGTCCAGCACCTTCACCGTTCCGTCGGCGCGGACCTTGATGTTGGCGGGCTTCAGGTCGCGATGCATGATGTTCTGCTCGTGCGCGGCTTCGAGCGCATCGGCAATCTGCGTCGCGATGGGCAAGGCGTCATCGAGCGGGATCGGACCCTTCGCGATCCGCTGCGAGAGATCGTCGCCGTCGACAAATTCCATCACGATGGCGTGTAGACCGGCCGATTGCTCGACCGCATAGATCGCGGCGATGTGCGGATGATTCAGGGCCGCAAGCGTCTTCGCCTCGCGTTCGAACCGCGCCAGACGATCGGGGTCGGCCGCGAACGCGTCCGGCAGGATCTTGATCGCGACCTGGCGACCGAGCGTCGTGTCCGTCGCCCGGTAGACCTGTCCCATGCCGCCCTCGCCGATCGGCGCGGTGACTTCGTAGACGCCGAGTCGCGTGCCGGGAGCCAGGGCCATGGGGTGGCGATTATACGTCCTCCCGCCGCCAGCGCCTCGCCTCCCTGGTGGTAATATGTGCGTATTACCATGCCGACCATCACCGTGAAGCTGGACAAGGCACGCGCGGCGCGTCTGGCGCGCTGGGCGCGCCGCCGGAAGGTGCCGAAATCCGACGTCATCAGGGCGCTCATCGATCGGGCGGGGCCGATTGAGACCGCCGACGATCTGATCGAGTGGGTCACGGCGTCGGAAGGCAAGGGCCTGGGCCTCGCGCAGAAAAAGCCGTGAGCCGTCCCGCGCTGCTGGACACGTCATTCCTGATCGCGCTCGAGCGGGAGACCGCACGGGGCGAAGAGGGGCCAGCCAGGCGGTTCCTGCGCGCCTTGCGAGGGCGTCCTCTGGTGGTGTCGATTGTCAGCGTCGAGGAGATCCTGGAAGGGGCCGTGGACGAACCAGCGGCGCTTGCGTCACTCCAACGCTTCTCGATTCAGGGATTGCACCTGACACAGGCACGACGCTGCGCGCTCGTGCAACGTCGCTCGGCTCATCGGATGGGCGAGAACGACGCCTGGCTGGTGGCCACGGCCGAGTCGATCGATGCGGATGTCGTGGGAGCTGACCGCGTCGCGTTCCAGCGCCTGGGCCGCGGGTATCTGCGCTTTCGGTAACCGCCGGCTGACGCGCCGAATGCTAGACTCCTCGGCATGAGACGCACCTGTGTCGCACTCTGTGCATTGATGCTGCTGCCGGCTTTTGCTTCCGCACAGACCGAGCTCCGCGTGTTTGCCGCGGGGGCGGTGACTCCTACCGTGAAAGAGGTTGTCGATGGTTTCACCCGCACGTCCGGGGTGAAGGTCCTCATCACCAGTGATACGGCCGGCGGCCTGCAGAAGCGCGTGATGTCGGGCGAGCCAGGGGATGTCATTTTCGTCACCGCGCCGGTGATGGAGGTGCTGCAGAAGGGGAAGCGGATAGCCGACGGCACACGCACCGATCTCGGGCGCGCACTGATTGGCATCGCGGTTCGCGCTGGCGCCCCGTCGCCTGACATCTCGACAGTCGAGGCCTTCAAGGCGGCGCTCCTCAACGCGAAGTCCGTGTCCTATGTGAACCCGGCGGCGGGCGGCACATCCGGCGTGCACATGGAGAAACAGCTCCAGGCGCTCGGCATCGCGGACCAGCTCAAAGGGAAGCTTGTGTATCGCACGCAGGGGTCGCTCGTGGCCGAGGCGGTGGCAACCGGCGCCGCGGAGCTGGGTATCACCTTCACGAGCGAGCTCCAGCCCAACCCTGGCGTGAAGGTCGTCGGAACCATTCCGGCGTCAATCCAGCTTCCGACGATCTATACGGCCGCGATCCTCGCGACGAACGCGAACATGGCGGCCGCCCGGGCGTTTCTGCAGCTGCTGGCGAGCGCCGATGGCGCGGCCGTGTTGAAGCGAGCCGGCCTCGAGCCGCTCGCGGGCGCCCGCTGAATCGCGGCCCGTTCTTACGATTCGCGGGTCAGCCGGACGACGGCGCCGGTCAGGTTGTCGGTGCCGATAGACAGATAGAGCTCCCTGTCGGTCACCGAGAGGCTGAACGACATCCGGCGGTCCAGTCGTTCGACGAGGGCGTTCACCAGCGGCCGGTCCAGTGCGTACAGCTCGAGCGCTTCGGCGTGATGAATCCGCTCGCCGGCCAGCTGCATCAGGAACTGCCGGGGATCGCGATGGGTATAGACGACAACCCGCGCGGCCGCCTTCGACGCCTTGTGCAGGCGGGCCGCTTCCGGCATCCCGATATCGATCCACGTCGTGATGGCGCCCGTGGCATCGCGAATGGCGATGGCGGGCTCACCGGGATCCGAGACGCCGCGCGAGAACTCGATGCCCTCCGTGTATTCGAGGACGTAGGCGAGGAGGCGGGCGATCAGGAACTCCTCGGACTCGGAGGGGTGCCTGGCGACCCGGAGTGCCAGCGACTCGTAGACGTTCCGGTCGCTGTCCGCGAGCTCGACGTCGAAGTTGTAGATCGTCGCGCCCTGGGCCACGGGTCACCCATGATATCCGCGGCGCCGTGTGCGTTGGTCTGAATCATGTCTCCGAGATGCAGGGCGGGTTCGTCTTCCTCTGCTGGCAGTGTGCGAACCCGCCCTCGCCGGTCAGTCAGGATCGTGGACGCGCCCCTCCGTTGGCAGCTCTGACTTGAACTCCTTGTGGCACCCCTCGCAGACGGCCAGCAACCGGCCGTTGTTGGTCGTAACCTCGACCAGATTCCGGTTGCGGGCGGCATTGAAGGTAGCCAGGCCGACGTCGCTCAACTCTCTGGCGTGAGCTCTCCATGTCGGCGACTGCGCCCAACCCGCATCGGCCTCCCCGGTTCCACCCAGCGTGAGCAGCGACCCCGCCGCCGCCAGCTGCGTGGCATGACGTTCGATCTCCCGCCAGCCTTTCTCGTCCCTGGGAGCCTGCCCCGCGACTTCGACGTTCCACATCGCGTGGGCAGAGTGGTCAACCCAGTCGACCATCATCGCGTTGATACTCACCGCGGGCGTTACTGGTGCCTCCGCTGGCGCCGGCTGCTGCGCTTCCGGTGGCGGTGCCTCGTTCCCGCCGCCACAGCCCGGCAACACCATCAGGACCATCCCCAGGAATAGATAGCGTCGTAGTGCGCTCATGTGTCACTCCTCCTCTGCGTAAGCGTCCGCCGATCTCGACTTGTGGTGTCTCAGGAGGCGAAGTTCGTACCACGAGGGGATCGATCAACGATGGCTCGCGCGGGCTCATCCGCAGGGACGGCCGCGGCGAGGGATGCGTGCTAGTTCGTGTCTGTGGGAAATATTCCAGATTCCGTGGCAAACTTTGCTCTGATGCCTCTGGAATCCATTCGCGCGTGGCTCGGTATCGACGCGCCTGAAGAACAGGCGTCCACCCCGCTCCGCGAGACCCTCGATGCCCTCGACCACATGGAGCCCGATCGTGCGCGGTTCCTCGCCGCCTTCGCGTACCTGCTGGGCCGCGTCGCTCACGCGGATCAGCATGTGTCGCCCGAGGAAACGCGCGCGATGGAGGAACTGGTCCGTACGGAAGGCCATCTGTCTGACGACCAGGCCATGATGGTCACCCAGCTCGCCAAGACCAGTAACCTGCTGTTCGGCGGGACCGCCAACTTCCTGGTCGCCAGGGAGTTCTCCGCGATGACGTCGTACGAGCAGAAGCTGGCGCTGATGCGCTGCCTGTTCGCCGTATCGGTGACAGACGACTCTATTTCGCTGGCCGAGGAGGGCGAGATCCACAAGATCGCGCGAGAACTCGGTGTCAACCAGCCGGACCTGATCGCGCTGCGTGTGGCCCATCAGCGTCATCTTCCGGGGATGCGGCGCGGCACAGCCGGCTGAAGCCGGCCTCCACGACTGCCTGCAGCCTGCAGCCTGAAGCCCAAAGCCCCCTCCGCTCTACGGCAGCGCGAACACGTAAATCGCGTTGTGCCCGGCGACGACCGGCGGCATGGACTTCCCGGCGACGGCAAGCGGCCCCGATGTGACCGACTGACCGCCGCCGGTAAAGATCATCACGTACTGTTTGCCGTCAACGGCGTAGCTGATCGTGCTGTTGATGATCATCCCGCCGACGACGGTCTCCCAGAGCACGCTGCCGCTGTCGGCGTCCAGCGCGCGGAGGCGGCGGTTCATGTCGCCGAAGAACAGCAGGTCGCCCGCGGTCACGAGCGCCGAGCCGTTGGTCGGCTGCGGCTGGGAGTAGATCACGCGCATCTCGCCGGTGGCCGCGTCGACTTTGGCCATGCCCATGTACTTGTTCGGGTCCGTCCCAGGCCGCAGAACGCCGACGCGGCGTCCGAATCCCGTGCCGGTCGTGTTTACCGCCTGCATCGACAGGCACTGGTCGTGGAACGGCACGTAGACCGCGTTCTTACCAGGGTGATACGCGATCTGCCACAGGCCGCGCGTGTTGTGGAAGCAGCCAAGGACGGTGTCGCCGTCCTTCTTGAACATCGCGGTGGGGGAGGCGCCTGTGCGGCCGGTCTTCACGTCGACGACGGTCATGTTGAGATTGGGGTCGTCGAAAGGAAAGGGGCGCGCCCAGAGAAACCGGCCGGTCTGGCGCGCCACGGCGAACATCCCGCCGCCTTCGGCGACGGTCAGCACGACATCCTGGAGGCCGGACGGGAGATCGGGATTGATCCACTTGACGTGCCGGGGATCCGGCGTCACGCGCGTGCGAATCAGGAGCCGTTCCTGGTTGTGGTCCGCATCCCAGTCGTCTCCAGGCAGCTCCTGGTAGTACCAGACCAGCGTTCCCGTGGCCACATCGAGCGCAAGCGTGGAGTTGCTGTAGAGCTCGTCAGGCGCGGTGGGCGGCGCCGCATCGTAGCGGCCGTGCCGCTTGAAGCGCGTGTAGGGATTCGGATTGGCGACGCCCCAGTAAACGATCTTGCGGACGGGGTCGTACGAGCCGGGCAGTCCCCACGGCCCGGCCGCGCGAACGTCCACCGCCAGGTCGCCCCACGTGTCGCCGCCCGGCTCGCCGGGGGCGGCGGTGACATAGAACCGCCAGGCCTCCTTGCCGGTGCGCGCGTCGTGCGCGGCGATGAAGCAGAACTCCCGTTTCCCCTGGTCGCACGTCCGGTTCGAGATCACCTTGCCGTCGGCCACGAGCAGGCCGCCGGCCGTGATCTGTCCGTTGTCGACCTTCGTCTCCCACCGGAGCGCGCCCGTCTTCGCATCGAGCGCGAGGAGATAGCCGTCGGGCGCCCCGAAATAGATCATGTCCTCGTAGATGCCGCGGTTCTTGCTGCGTGCCGCGACGACCGGCACACCGGCGGCATAACTGCGGCGGTACTCCCAGATCAAGTCGCCGGTGGTGGCATTGAGCGCCTGGATCGTGGCGCCGGGAGCCATGACGTACATGACGCCCCGAGAGACGATCGGTGTCGATTCCTGGACGCCGGCGGGCAAGCCGCGCGACCAGGCCATCCGCAGCCGGCCGACATTGCCTTTGTTGATCTGACTGAGCGGGCTGAAGCGATGCTGGTCGTACGTCCGGCTGATGTGGAGCCAGTCACCCGGATCGGGACTGGCGAGCACGGCATCGGTAACCGGCGGAGCCGACACAGTCTGCGCCGCAACAGATGGCGGCGTCGCCGCGAGCGCGAGCAGCGCACCCACACACACGAACGCGAGAGACGGCTTCTGCATCACGTCCTCCTCTTCCTGGCCCGGCGGCATTGTATGCGGGATCCCAGAGCCTAGAGCCTAAGGCCTAAGGCCCAAGGCCCAAGGCCCAAGGCCCATCTTCCCGTCCAGTATCATGATCCGACCGGATGCCAGACCCCCTGCGGATCGCATTTCTCGGCTGCGGATTCATTACGGGCGTGCACAGCCGGCACCTGCGCGTGATGAAGGACGAGATCGTCTGCAGCTATGCAAGCCGCGATCGGGAGAAGGCCGAGGCCGCCTGCCGGACGTTCGGCGGGGACCAGGTCTATCCGAGCTACACGGCCGCCATCGCCGACCCCGCGCTCGACGCCGTCGTCATTGCCGTCCCGCCCCGGTTTCACTTCGCCCTCGCCATGCAGGCGCTCGAGGCAGGCAAGCATGTGCTCGTCGAGAAGCCGGCGTTCCTGCGGATGGACGACTACCGCGCGGTGGCGGACACGCGCGACCGTACCGGGCGCACGGTGCTCGTGGGCGAGAACGACCACTACAAGCCCCTCGCCGTCACGCTGCGGGCCCTGGTGAAGAAGGGCGTCATCGGCGAGATGGTCTTCGCGCACTTCACGACGATCGCGAAGCGGCTGAAGTCCGAAGATGACTGGCGGAATGACGAAGCGATTGCCGGCGGGGATGCGTTCTTCGAGGAGGGCATCCACTGGCTGCACATCGCCGGGAGTCTGGGTCCGAAGATCATCATGGCGCACGGCTATCGCCCCGCGCCTTCGCGTGAAGGGCCCGACCGCCGCGCCAAGAGCATGATGGTCGCATTCCGGTACGACAACCAGGCGGTCGGCTCCCTGTATTACTCGCGCGAGATCCCGTCGCTGCTGCGGGGGCTCCGGCTGTCAAAGATCTACGGCCGCGACGGCATCATCACCTTCGAGTCGAACGGCCTCTTCGTCCTCGTCCGCGGCACAGGCGTCCCGCGGTTCATCCTGCCGGGATTCCGGGACATCCGGGGGTACCAGGCGATGTATCGCGACTTCGCGGGTGCGATTCGTACGGGTCGCCAGCCCGAGATGAGCCTCGAGCGCGCCATGGACGATCAGCGCGTGATGGACCAGATCTACGCCGGGGTGGGCACCAGCTAGCCGCCTCGATGCGCACCGAACGCTACGACATCATCATCATCGGCACCGGCGCGGGCGGCGGCACGATCGCCCACGCGCTTGCGGACAGTCCCGCCAGGATCCTGCTGCTCGAGCGGGGTGACCACGTGCCCAGCGAAGCGGAAAACTGGGACCCCGAGGCGGTCTGGCGACAGCTGCGTTACCGTGTCGCCGAGCGCTGGCGCGACTGGCAGGGTCACGAGTTCCGTCCCTACACGCACTACTGCGTCGGCGGGAACTCCAAGTTCTGGGGCAGCGTGCTGTACCGGCTCCGCCGCGAAGACTTTCAGGCAGTCGAGCACGTGGACGGCGTATCGCCCGCGTGGCCGATCGACTACGACACGCTCGAGCCGTACTACGACCGTGCGGAGCGGCTGTATCACGTGCACGGGCAGCACGGCGTCGATCCC
>CAXNKG010000024.1:0-43734 GCA_964202965.1 Vicinamibacterales bacterium | reverse complement strand
GCAGCCTGACGCCCGTGGACGCAGCACTCATGAAGACATGATACAGGCGGGACGGGCCTGCTTAACCGATGCATCGCGATGCGAGCGAAAGACTGGTGCCGGAGGGGGGAATCGAACCCCCATGACCTTGCGGTCACCGGATTTTGAGTCCGGCGCGTCTGCCAGTTTCACCACTCCGGCCGGAGTGATCGCGGGGCTTCAGTATACTGCCAGCATCGGCCTGTCTGGCCGCTCACACACGTGCTCCGACGATTCATCGACAATTCCGGACTGCTGATCGTTGGCGCGATCGCCGCGCTCATCTGGGCCAACGCCGCGCCAGAGAGCTATACCCGTGTCGCGCACGCACTCCACTTTCTCGTCAACGACATCGCGATGGTCTTTTTCTTTGCGCTCGCCACGAAGGAGGTTGTCGAGGCGACGGCGCCGGGGGGCGCGCTTCACTCGCCGCGTCGCGCGGCAGTGCCGATGCTCGCTGCGGTCGGCGGCATGGCGGCGCCGGCTGCGATCTATGTGGCTCTTGCGCTCGCGGCGGAGGCGCCTGAACTGCTGCGCGGCTGGGCGATTCCGAGCGCCACGGACATCGCGTTCAGTTATCTCGTCGCCCGTTTCGTTCTGGGCGCGCGACATCCCGGCATTCCGTTTCTGCTGCTGCTGGCGATTGCCGATGATGCACTGGGATTGCTCGTGCTCGCGGCGTTCTATCCCACCGGGACGCTTCGGCCGATCGAGTTCGTCGTGCTGCTGAGCGCGGCCCTGGCGCTCGGCACGTGGCTCCGGCGCACGCGGACGATGAACTTCTGGCCCTACATCGCGGGCGCCGGGTTCATCTCGTGGGTGGCGTTTTATCGCGGCGGCTTGCACCCGGCGCTGGCACTGGTCCCGATCATTCCCTTCCTGCCGCACGCGGCGCGGGATCCCGGTTTATTCGTCGATGCGCCGCAGCTGACGGATCCGCTGAATCGCTTCGAACACTGGTGGAAGCTGCCCGTCCACGTCATCCTGTTTTTCTTTGGCCTGGTGAACGCGGGGGTTGCGGTGTCGAGCGTGGGGCCGGGCACCTGGGTCGTGCTGACGGCGATCCTCGTCGGCAAGCCGGTGGGAATCATGTCGTTCACGGCGCTATGCGTGGCCGCCGGGCTGCACAAACCCGACGGCGTCTCGTGGCGGGACATGCTCGTGCTGGGGATCATCGCCGGCATCGGATTTACGGTCGCGCTCTTCTTCTCCACCGCGGCCTTTCCGCCAGGACGGCTCCTGGATGAAGCGAAGATGGGCGCCCTTCTGAGCTTCTCGGCCTCGCTCCTGGCCATCGCGGCGGCCCTCCTCCTGCGCGTCGGGCGGTACTCGGTGTCCGTGCGATCATCGGTCCGATGACGAATCTCTACATCCTGCTGATCGTGATTGTGGGAGCCGGCCTGGCCGCCCAGATCGCGGTGAACGCCGGGCTCGGTGCCGCAGCCATGGCGCCGCTCTGGGCGGCCAACATCAATTTTGCCGTCTCGGCGATCGCCGGGCTCACGGCGCTCGGCATCTCGATCTTGCTTGGGCAGCCGGCCGCGCCGAGCCCTGCCATCTGGACTGCGCCGAAATGGGTCTGGCTCGGCGGAGTGTTCGGAGGGACGTATGTCCTGCTCGCGATCCTCCTGACGCGAACGGTCGGGGTCGCGGTTCTCTCTGCGGCGACGATCGTCGGGCAGCTGGGTGCGTCCCTTCTCATCGATCACTACGGCTGGCTCGGTGCCACCGTGCATCGTCTGTCCACGACACGGCTCCTCGGCGCAGCCTTTCTCGTCGTCGGCGTCGTGCTCATTCGATGGAAGTAGCTCGAACGAGGCTTTCGGCGTTCGTGCTGGCCGCATGCGTGTGGTCGCTTTCGGCGTCCGCGCAAGGTGTACCGGCACAGAAGCCTGCCGCCGGTGGTTTTCGGCAGGATGTCGTCGTGACGGCCGCGGCGGTGCCCGTCGAGATCGGGTCCGTGACCCGGACGCTGACGGTCATCACCCGCGACCAGATCGAGCGACTACCCGTGCAGAGCGTGGCCGACGTGTTGCGGCTGGTCTCGGCGGTGGACGTCCGGGCCCGCGGCGAGCGGGGCGTCCAGACTGATTTTGCGGTGCGCGGAGCGAACTTCGGCCAGATGCTGGTCCTCGTCGACGGCGTTCGCCTGAACGACGCGCAGTCAGGCCATCACAACGGCGATATTCCAGTCCCGCTCGATGCTGTCGAGCGCATCGAAATCCTCCACGGACCAGGGTCGTCGCTCTTCGGCGCCGACGCCTTTGGCGGAACGATCAACGTCATCACGCGCGACGGTGGGGAGTCCGCGTCCGGGGTGATTCAGGGGGGAAGCTTCGGTCTTGTCGGCGGCCGCGGGCAGGTGTCGACGACGGCGGGTGGGGTGCGGCAGCTGCTTGCCGGCTCCGTGGAGCGCTCGTCCGGCTTCATGTTCGAACGTGGATTCACGATCGCGGGGGTGACGTCCCGTACAGCGATCGGCGAGCACACGCGCGTCCTGGCGTCGTATCTGTGGAAGGATTTCGGCGCCAACGGCTTTTACGGCAATGCACCGTCGCACGAATGGACGAATCAGACCTTCCTCGCCGCCGAGCGCGCTTTCGGGTTGTGGCGCGGATGGCAGGCGAGCGGGACCGGGTCCTACCGCACGCATGGCGATCACTTTCTCTTCGACGTGCGGCGGCCAGGCGTGGCCGAGAATCGCCACCGGACCCATGCCGCGATTGGGTCCTTTCGAATGTCGCGCGTCATTGGGGGGCGAGCCTCTGTGGCGGCGGGAGCGGAACTGGGCGCCGACTGGATTCGCTCATCCAATCTCGGCGACCACACGACACGACGGGTCAGCGCCTTCGCCGAGTGGCGACAGGCGGTGGGGACCACCGTGCAGTTCGACGCCAGCGTACGCGTCGATCGCTACACGGAGTTCGGCAGCGCTGTGAGTCCGTCGGTCGGCGCCGCATGGTGGCCCGCCTCGAACGTTCGTGTGCGTGCCTCGAGCGGCCGCGCCTTTCGAGTCCCCACCTTCACCGAGCGGTACTACTCTGATCCGGCCCACTGGGCGCGGCCCGAGGTTGGCGCCGAAACGTCATGGGGAGGGGAATCGGGGATGGATGTCTTCATGCCGGGCGGCTGGCAGGTCAGCGGGACCGTCTTCGGCCGGCTCGACGACGAGGTGATTGACTGGCTGCGCCCGAACACCTCCGAACGGTGGCGGACCTACAACATTCGCGATGTCGATACGGTCGGCATGGAGCTCTCGCTGACGCGCACGCTCGCCGCGGGTGCGTTCGTGCAGGCGGGGTATACGTTCCTCGACGTCACCGCCGCGAGGGTCACGCAGTTGTCGAAATATGTCCTCGACTACGCCCCGCATGGCGTCGTCGTCGCGGGAGTTGTGCCGCTTGTGGCGCGCGTCCAGCTGGCGCCTCGCCTCGAATACCGCCATCGCACGCGCTCGACGGGAGAGAGTGACTACGCGGTACTCGATATCCGTCTGAGTCGCGCATTCGGCCGGTATGACGTCCGTGTGGAAGGGACGAACCTGGCCGGCGCGTCGTACCAGGAAGTTGCGGGAGTCGCGATGCCCGGCCGCGCCGTCACCGTGGCGCTGGCGATCGGCCGCTAGTTCAGTGGCCGCGTCGTTACGGCCGCGGGCTCCTGCTGTGTGAGGCAGTGCAGCGTGCCGAGCCCCCACACCAGGTCCACCGCGTGAATGCCGACGATGCGATGCGTGGGCATCAGGTCGGCCAGCGTATTCAGCGCGACGCGGTCGTTCGGATCGTTGAACGTCGGGACAATCACGACGTCGTTGGCAATGTAGAAGTTCAGGTAGCTGGCGGGGAGTCGCGTGCCGTCCATGATCACTGGCCGCGGAAAGGGAAGCTGCACGATCCGGAGCGGGCCGGCGTCTGATGCGGCCACGCGCTCCAGCCTCCGCAGGTTATCGATCGATCGCGCGTGATTCTCGTCGGCGGGATCGTGCTCAACGGCAAGCGCCACCGTATCAACGCTGACAAACCGCGCCACGTCGTCGATGTGCCCGTGCGTGTCGTCGCCGACGCATCCTTCGCCGAGCCAGATGGTGTGCCGCGCGCCGAGCCAGTCGCGGAAAATCTGTTCGTACTCCTGACGGCCGAGCCCTGGATTTCTCACCTGGATGTCCGTGAGGAGCCATTCCTCGGTGACGAGGAGGAGTCCGTTCCCGTTGACGTCGATCCCGCCTCCTTCCAGCACAATCGGCGTACCGTCGCGACGCGTGGGGACCTCGCGCCGCAGCCCCGTGGCGCGCGCCATGGCCTCACCCACCCGGGCATCGTCCTGCCAGTTGTCGTACTTTGCCCAGGCGTTGAACGCCCAGTTGAGCAGGACCGGTGTTCCCGACGGATCCAGCACGCCAGTCGGCGCGGAGTCGCGAAGCCAGACGCGGTCGGTCGGCACCTCGTGCAGACGGACGCGGTCGCGACGGACGTCGTGCGCGTCCAGTATCGCGCTCGCGCTGGCGCGGACCGCCGCATCGTGGCAGAGGATGTCGACCGGCTCGTGCTGTGCGAGGACGCGCACGATCTCCGCGTAGACCCACGGAATCGCGGCGAGCTTGCCCGGCCAGTCCGGCTCGTGATGGGGCCACGCGATCCACGTCGCGCGATGCCGCTCCCATTCGGCCGGCATCCGAAAAATGGGGTCGGGAGTCATTTATTCCGCCGACTGTCCTCGAAAAATGACTCCCGACCCCATTTAATTAGCCGAGGTAGCGCTTCAGGATTGGGCCGTAGGCATCGACGCGGCGGTCGCGGAGAAACGGCCAGTTGCGACGGACGCTCTCGATCAGCGCCGGATCGCACTGGGCGATGACGATCTCCTCTCCCTCGCCGGCTTCCGCCACGCAGCGCCCGAACGGGTCGGCGATGAACGAGTGGCCGAAGAAGGTGATGCCGTTTGTGCCGGGTTCGTCTTCGTGGCCAATGCGATTCGGCGACGCCACATAGACGCCGTTGGCGATTGCGTGCGACCGCTGGATCGTGCGCCAGGCCTCGACCTGCGCCTGCCCCCATTCGTCTCTTTCCGCGGGATGCCAGCCGATAGCGGTGGGGTAGAAAAGCACCTCCGCGCCCAGCAGCGACGTGATGCGCGCCGCCTCGGGAAACCACTGGTCCCAGCAGATCAGCACGCCAATCGTCGCGTACCGCGTCTTCCAGACCTGGAAGCCGCCAGGCTCGCCTGCCTCTTCTCCGTGAAAATCGAAATGCCCGTCCCCGGGCGTGAAGTAGTACTTCTCGTGGAAGAGCGGATCGTCCGGGATGTGCATCTTGCGATACGCACCCAGGAGGCTCCCGTCGGCGTCAATCACGGCCGCGGAGTTGCGATAGACGCCAGCGGCCTGGCGCTCGAAGATCGGCACGATGATCACGACGGCCAGCTCCTTCGCGAGCGCCTGCATCACGTCGGTCGTCGGGCCCGGGATCGGCTCGGCCAGGTCGAACCGGTCGCTCTGCTGCGACTTGCAGAAGTAGGGCGAGTTGAACAGCTCCTTCAGGCAGATGATCTGCGCGCCGCGCCGCGCCGCATCGCGGACAAGCGTTTCCGCGCGCTGCACATTGCTGCGTACATCCGCATCCGCGTGGTCCTGGACGACGGCGACCGTGAACATCAGCCCTATGCTAACGTTGGTTCGTCCCTACGCCTACTCTGCATGAAGATGAAACCGCTGCGCGTCGCCCTGCTCGGATTTGGCACGGTGGGCGGGTCGGTGGCCAGGATTCTGGTCGACCGTCCCGACCTCGCCGATCGCCTCCAGCTCACACACATCTTCAATCGCGGCGTCGCGCGGAAGCGCGCCGACTGGGTTCCCTCGTCCGTCGTCTGGACGGAGAGCATCGACGAGTTGTTCGCCTCGAAGCCGGACGCCGTCGTCGAAGTGGTCGGCGGGCTTGAACCCGCGGGTACCTGGGTCCGCCGTGCGCTCGAACAGGGATCCGCCGTCGTTACCGCCAACAAGATGCTGCTGGCCGCGCACGCGCCGGAGCTGCTCCACCTCGCCGCGACGCGCGGGACCCAGCTTCGCTTCGAAGCGGCCGTGGCCGGCGGCGTCCCGTTGATTCATGGCGTCCGTGAAGGGCTCGCCGGCGACCGTCTGCTGCGCGTCGCGGGCATTCTCAACGGCACCTGCAACTACATCCTGAGCCGCATGGCCGCGAGCGACGAGGCGATGGCCCCCGTCCTTGCGGACGCGCAACGGCTTGGATACGCGGAGGCCGATCCGAGCGCCGATGTCGACGGCCACGACGCGGGTGCCAAGCTCGTCGTGCTCGCCGGGATTGCCTTCCGCCGGCACCTGCGGCTCGCAGACATTCCGCGGCAGACGATTCGGACGATTTCAGCCGCCGACTTCCGGTACGCGCGTCGTCTCGGATGCACCATTCGACAGATTGCGATGGTCGAAGCCGACGGCCCGAACTTTCATGCGTTCGTCGGTCCCGCGCTCGTGCTGCGGGGCTCTCATTTCGGACTGAACGAGGGCGCCAATAACGTCGTCACCATTGCGGGACACTACGGCGGCGAGAACAGTTTCAGCGGCGCGGGTGCCGGCGGACCGGCGACGGCCGTCGCGGTCGTGTCGGACCTCCTGTCCCTGACGCAGCGTACGCACGAGCGCGGAGAGGAATGGCCCGCCGGCCAGATTGCTCCGCCGCCCGCGCGCCCGTACTATCTGCGCTTCGTCGTCCAGGACAGGCCGGGGATCCTGTCGTCGATTGCTGCGGCGCTGGCCAACCAGGGGATCAACCTGGATGCGGTGCTCCAGGAGCCCGGGTACCCGAAGGACGCCCTGCCGTTCGTGATCACCGTCGAGGCGTGCGAGGAGCCGGCCCTCAGGTCGGCGCTCAAGGAGATCGCCGCCTTTGGCTTCCATGCCGAGCCTCCGCTCGCCCTTCCGATGCTGGTGAGCGACGACCCGCGAGCCTGATCGGCAGCCCGGCGAGGTCATGGTATCTTCTGTAGTTCGTGTCACTTAACGGCACTTTGGTCACCGTTCCAGCCTCCGTGGCGAACCTCGGAGCCGGCTTCGACACGCTTGGCGTGGCCGTGCAGCTGTACCTGCGTCTCCGGGTTATCGATGTCCGGGATGACGGCGGCACGACGCTGACCGTTGTGAAGAGCACGCCACCGGTGCCCGGCCGGAATGCTGTCGAACGCGCCTTCGATGCGATGGCCCGCTGGACCGGTTTGAAGACACCGTCGGTCTTTGTCGAGGCCGAGAGCGACATTCCGATGGCCGCCGGCCTGGGCAGCAGCGCTGCGGCGACGGTAGCCGGCGTCCGCATGTTCGAACGTGTCACGCAGCCGCTGCCGGACGGCGTGCTGCTGGCCGTCGCCACCTCGCTCGAGGGACATGCCGACAATGCCGCGGCCGCGCTGCACGGCGGACTCACGTCCGTGATCGAGCGCGAGGGCGAGGAGCCGGTCGCGCTGCGGTGGCCGTGGCCCGAGGAGTTGCGCCTGATCGTGGCGACGCCGTCGGTCGGCCTCGCGACGTCGACAGCGCGTGCCGCGCTGGCCGAGTCGGTCCCGCGCAAGGACGCCGTATTCAATCTGCAGCGTGTGCTCGGGCTCGTGCACGCGCTCCAGGATGGCGATTACGGCGGTCTGCGTGAGGCGGTGCGCGATCGGCTGCACCAGCCGGCGCGGGCGGCGCTCATTCCGCAGCTCGACACCGTGCTGGCGCTCGATGATCCGGAGATTCTCGGCGCGTTCCTGTCGGGAGCAGGGCCGTCGGTCGCGGTGCTGGCGCGGCGCGATTTCGATCGCCTCGAGCGGCTGCTGCATTCCATCTACGAGCGTGCCAAGTGCCCGGGGACGGTCCGCACGCTCGGCGTCCACCAGTCATCGGAGGCGACACGCGAGGCGGTGGCCTCGGCCCAGGGGAGAACGGCATGAAATTCGTCGCGGGCCTGACCTGCCACCTGTGTGGCGCGACGTATCCGGCAGAGGCGCTGTGGGTCTGCAGCGACTGCCTCGGCCCACTTGAAGTCTCGTACGACTATGCGGCCGTCCGCAAGGTCATGACCCGGGAGCTCATTGAATCGCGCCCGCGTTCGCTCTGGCGCTATCTCGAGCTGCTGCCAGTCGAGGAGCCGCGCACCGGGTTCAACTCCGGCTTCACGCCGCTCGTGCGGGCGACCCGCCTGGCGCGCGAGCTCGGCGTCGACGAGCTGTATCTCAAAGACGACTCGGTCAACCATCCGACGTTCTCGTACAAGGACCGCGTCGTGTCGATTGCGGCCACCCGCGCTGTGGAACTCGGGTTCCAGGTGTTCGGATGCGCGTCCACCGGCAATCTCGCCGGCAGCGTCGCCGCCCACGCCGCGCGCCTCGGGTTGTCGTGCTACGTCTTCATCCCTCACGATCTGGAACCCGCGAAGGTCCTGGGCGCCGCGATCTACGCGCCGCACGTCGTGGCGGTGGAAGGCAACTACGACGACGTCAACCGGCTGTGCACGCAGATTGTGGATCGCTATGGCTGGGGATTCGCGAACATCAATCTGCGCTCGTACTACGCCGAGGGCGCCAAGACGATGGGCTTCGAGATCGCGGAGCAGCTTGGCTGGCGCTTCCCGGACCACGTTGTGTCGCCTGTCGCCGGCGGGACGCTCTTGCCGCGCATCTACAAAGGGTTCCGCGAGCTGCGCGAAGTCGGCCTGGTGAGCGGCCAGATGCCGAAGATCCACGCCGCGCAGCCGGCGGGTTCGTCGCCGGTGATCAACGCGCTCGACGCCGGGCTGGAATTTCCCGAGCCGGTGAAGCCCAACACGATTGCGAAGTCTCTGGCGATCGGCAATCCGGCGGACGGATTCCAGGTCGTCAAAGTCGTGCACGAAACGGGCGGTGCCGGCGCCTCCGCGACCGACCCGGAGATCCTGGACGCCGTCCAGCTGCTTGCCCAGACCGAAGGCATCTTCACCGAGCCCGCCGGGGGAACCACGCTGGCGGTGACGCGGAAGCTCATCAAACAGGGCGTGATCAAGCGAAACCAGTCGGTCGTGGTGTGCATTACCGGGAATGGCTACAAGACCGCCGACGTCATGATGGGCCGCGTGGCCCAGCCCACGCGCATCGGGCGGAGCCTCGCCGACTTCGAGCGCGCACTGGCGCCGCAGGCCGCCCAGGCCGCCGCCGCGCGGGCGTAACTATTTGACCCTGCGCGGTTTGCCGCAGTAAAATTCCCCATCGTGTTCAAGCTGTGCGGATGCGCCTGCGCGTGTTGTTGTACGGGGACTCAAGTCCCGGCGCTTGCGGTCCGTGCGGGTCACGCGTAAGACACACCCAAACACGAACAGGATCGAAAGCCCGGGACAACCTCCCGGGCTTTTTGCTTTTTAGGCGCATGTTTCCAGCATTTCTGAACCTTCAGTCGCGTCGTGCCGTCGTCGTCGGCGGCGGTCCTGTGGCGGCCTCGAAGCTCGAGGCGCTGCTGGCGGCCGGCGCCGACGTGACCGTGGTCGCGCCGGACGTGGTGCCCGAAATCGAGCGCCTGGCGGTCACCATCGTTCGCCGGCCGTTTGCGCCGGCGGATCTCGACGGCGCCTGGTGGGTCGTGGCGGCAGCGCCGCCTGACGTGAACCAGAAGGTGCGGGCGGCGGCGGACGAGCGGAGGATTTTCGTGAATGCGGTGGACGATCCCCGCCACGCGACGGCCTATCTTGGCGGCGTCGTCCGGCGCGAGGGCGTGACGGTCGCGATTTCGACCGATGGCCGAGCGCCGGCGCTCGCGGGCCTGCTGCGCGAAGGTATCGACGCGATGCTGCCGCAGGATCTGGGGCTCTGGCTCTCGACCGCCGATGCCGCGCGTATCGCCTGGAAGCAGCAGGGTGTGCCGATGGAACAGCGCCGGCCGCGACTGCTGGATGCGCTCAATCGGATCTATGGAGAATCGAACGCCGAACCGCCGAACGGGAACCCGGAACCCGGAACCCGGAACCCGGAACTGAGGCCTGGTGCCGTATCCCTCGTCGGCGCGGGCCCGGGCAATCCCGATCTCTGGACTGTTGCCGCGGTGCGTCGGCTGCAGCAGGCCGATCTCGTGCTCTACGACGCGCTCGTCGATGCGGATGCGCTCCGGCGGACGACGAGCGCGCAGTGTTTTTCGGTTGGCAAGCGGGCACGCCGCGACAGCGTGCCGCAGGAAACGATCCACCGGCTGATGATTCGCGCGGCCAAGCAGGGCAAGCGCGTCGTGCGGCTGAAGGGCGGCGACCCCTTCGTATTTGGCCGGGGCGGGGAAGAGGCTCTGGCGCTGGCAATGGCGGGGATTCCGTTCGACATCGTGCCGGGCGTCACCACCGCGGTCGCGGCCCCGGAACTGGCCGGGATCCCGATCACGCACCGCGGGGTGGCGTCCGGCTTCCTGGTGCTTGCTGGCCACACGGACGCATCGGTCGATAACAGTCTTGGAGCCGTCCGGCCCAATTCGCTGTCGGTCGTGATGCTGATGGGCGTCGGCGCCCGCGCCTCGCTGGCGGGGCAGTTGATGGGCCACGGATGGGCCCCGGGGACGCCCGCGGCCATCGTCTGCAGCGCGTCGATGCCTGACGAATGGGTATGGACCGGCCGGCTCGATCAGATGGGCGCCGCTGAACCGCCGGCCGGCGCGGCGGGCGTCCTGGTCATCGGGGACGTCGTGAAGATTCGGGAGAGATTGGCGCGCTCGGCGGCCACAGGAGACGAGGTGAGGCATGTCGGTCATTGATCAGGCGACGGCTGTGGGCCGTCCGCGAACGGGGTTTGCCAGGGAGCACGACATCGACGAGTTCGTCGAGGTCCTGGGCAGGTACGAGCGCGGCGAGATTTCGGCCGACGACTGGCGCAAGTTCCGCCTGGTGCGCGGCACCTACGGGCAGCGGCAGGACGATGTCCAGATGCTGCGGGTGAAGATCCCGCAGGGCATCCTGACGTCGGCCCAGTTGCGATCTCTTGCCGGGGTCGCCACGAGCTATTCGCGCGGCTTCGGGCACGTGACGACCCGACAGAACGTCCAGTTCCACTTCGTCAAGCTCGATGTCGTGGAAAGCGCGATGCGCGCCATGGCGGAGACGGGGATCACGACGCAGGAGGCGTGCGGCAATTCGGTCCGCAACATCACGTCCTGCCCGTACTCCGGCGTCGCCGAGAACGAAATATTCGACGTCACGCCCTATGCGGAGGCGCTCACGCGGTACTTCCTCCGGCATCCGCTCGCCGCGTCGCTGCCGCGGAAGTTCAAGATTGCGTTCGAGGGGTGCCACGAGGACCACGCCGTGGCCGCCATCCATGACATCGGCTGGCACGCGCGCATCGTCGACGGCCAGCGTGGCTTCAAGGTTGTCGTGGGCGGCGGCACCGCGATCATGGTGACCGACGCGCCCGTCTTGTATGAATTCCTCCCGGCGGAGGAGATGCTCAATGTGGCCGAAGCGGTCCTGCGCGTGTTCCACGAGAACGGCGACCGGAAGCACCCGCAGCGGAACCGGATGAAGTTCCTGATGAAGTTGCTTGGGTGGAAGGCATGGCGCGCGAAGTTCGAGGAGGCGCTAGCCGGATTCCGCGCGGAGGGTGGGGCCCGCCTGCCGTTCCCGGCGGAGGCGCCCCCGGTTGAAGAGGCGCCGGACTGGCCGAAGCCCGCGCCGCCGACGCCGCAGATGGCCGCCGCGCTGGCCGACACCAGCCTGAGTGGACCCGGAATCAGGCCGGGGACCGTGAAACTGCAGATGCTGCCGGATGGCTACGCGCGCTGGACGAAGCACAACATCCGCAAGCAGCGGCAGGCCGGGTTCGTCATGGTGACCGCCAGGCTGCCGCTCGGCGACTTCACGGCCGGTCAGGCGCAGGTCATCGCCGACCTCGCCGAGGCCTACAGCGATGGCACGGTCAGGCTGACCATCGATCAGAACATCCTGTTCCGATGGGTTCCGGTCAAGGCGGTGTCGGCGTTCTATGAGCGGCTTCGCGCTGCCGATCTCGGAGCCGGGGATGCGGGAACGGTCGCGGATGTCACGAGCTGCCCGGGGGCGGAGAGTTGCCGTCTCGCGGTGACGCAGTCGCGTGGATTGGGCCGGGTGCTGACCGAGTATCTCAGTGCGCATCCCGAGCTCGTGGACGCCGTGCCGTCGGGCGACATCAAGAT
This sequence comes from Vicinamibacterales bacterium, assembly GCA_964202965.1. Classification (GTDB taxonomy): domain Bacteria; phylum Acidobacteriota; class Vicinamibacteria; order Vicinamibacterales; family UBA2999; genus CAXNKG01. The sequence continues at coordinate 31,562 of CAXNKG010000024.1, read as the reverse complement.
CAGCGGATGCCCGAACGGCTGCGGTCAGCACCACATCTCCGGGATCGGCTTCCAGGGGAGCGTTCGCAGGGTGGGTGGACGCGCCGTGCCGCAGTACTTCGTGCTGGTCGGCGGTGGCGTCAGCAGCGATGGCGCGCAGTTCGGCAAGGTCGTGTCAAAGGTGCCGGTCAATCGCCTGACAGACGCACTCGATCGCCTGATTGGCCTTTACCGGCAGGATCGCGTGGCCGCGGAGTCACTGGGCGCCTTCTTCCGCCGCGTCGGCCCCGCCGCGGCCACCGACGCGTTGAAGGACCTTGCCGAAGTCGTTCCGGGCGAGCTGGAGCCACAGGATTACATCGATCTGGGCGAAACCGAGGCGTTCACACCCGAAGTGATGGACGGGGAGTGCGCGAGCTAGGCTGTAGGCAGTAGGCAGTAGGCGGTGACGATGGGAATTCCCGAGGCCCAGAGCCCGCCTTCTCCAGGAACGCCGCCACCGCCTGCGCCTCCGCCAGGCCCGGCGGATCCGAACAGCCGGAAGCCCAGGGAAGAACCGCCGAAGCTCGACGACGACAAGCGGATTGAGCGGTTCCCCGAACGTTAGGGTTGAACCACCGCCTACCGCCTACCAACTAAGATCAGGTCGTGGTCAAGTTCGAGTCGCTCGACCCGGAGATTCGGGGCGTCCTGGGCAAGAAGGTCAGCGAGCTCGGCCTGCGCGTCGAGGGTTCTCCGGTCGAGGGCTACGTCCGGGAGCTCTACGAGGAGCTCGAGCGCCGCGGACTCAGGACGTTCCGCCCCGTCTGCTACCTGACCGACGAATGGGGCTGTCCCGACCAGCAGCCGGTCCTCGGAATTCCGTTCTACCTGGCCGATCCCAAGCTTCGAAAAATCGAAAAAGCGGTCGACGCGCTCGAAAGCGACCGCCAGGTGATGATGTACATGCGCCATGAGGCGGGACACGTATTCAATTACGCGTATCGCCTCTACACGACGCCCGAGTGGCGCCGGCTGTTCGGCCCGTTCTTCCGGCCCTACCGCGACGACTACCGGCCCATCCCGTTCAGCCGCCACTTCGTTCGTCACATCGAGGGGTGGTACGCGCAGAAGCATCCAGACGAGGACTTTGCCGAAACGTTTGCCGTCTGGCTGACCCCGCGCAGCGCGTGGCGCCGCCGCTACAAGGGGTGGCCGGCGATTCAGAAACTGCGGTATGTCGAACGCGTTGCCCGGGCGCTCGCCGATGTCGAGCCGATCGTGAAGACCGGCGACGTGGACATCACGCCGGATGACATCAGCGTCACCGTCGAGCAGTTCTACGAAGCGGCGGGGCAGGAGCGACAGGCGCGGATTGATATCGCGCTCGATGCCCACCTGCCGCAGATCTTCCTGACCCGCAGGCGCAAGGAGGCGGGCCCGGCGGCCGATATCGTCAGCAAGTATCGTCCCGAGCTCATTGAGAAGATCACGTACTGGACCGGCGTCCCGCGGCCGGTGGTGCGCGCGTTGATCGATTCGATCTGCCGCACGTGCCAGCGGATGAAGTTGTGGGGGGAGCGGGGCGAGGAAGCGCGATACCTCGTCGAGGTCACCGCGCTGGCCACCACGCTTGCGATGAATTTTCTGACGCGCGGGCGCTTTGAGACCTAAACTAGCGCAGAGCAGATGAGCAAGCTGAAAATCGTCGTGCTGTACGACCGCATGCTTGTCGATGATGACGAGGAACCCGCCTCGGGCGACAAGTCGCCGATCGTGCGCACACTCGACAAGAAAGAAGTCGAAGAGGAAGTCGCCGATACGCTGACGAAGCTTGGCCACGAGCCCGTCCTGTACGAGCTCGACGGCACGCAGAAGAGCCTGCTCGGCCTGGGAAAGGCCGAATGCGACCTGGTCTTCAACCTCTCGGAGTCCTTTGCCGACGACGACACGGCCGACTATAAGATCGCGGCGTTCCTCGAGCTTCTCGGAAGGAAATACACCGGTTCCGGCACGCACGGACTGATGCTGGCCCAGGACAAGGCCGTCGCCAAAAAGATCTTCGCGTTCCACGGGATCCACACGCCGACGTTCGCGAAGTCGTTCCGGGGGCGGCTCGATTTTTCCCACGATCTCGAGTTTCCTGTCATCGTGAAGCCGGCGCGCGAAGACGGGTCGATCGGCATTGAATTCAGCGCCGTGGTCAATTCAATCCGCGAGCTGATGGAGCGCATGGACTGGCTGCACGCCAATTTCGACTCGCCCGTCCTGATCGAGGAGTACATCGAGGGACGTGAGATGTACGTGGGCGTGCTGGGGAATGAGAAGCCGGAGGCGCTTCCCATCGTGGAGCTGGATCTCTCGAAGCTTCCCGAGGGCACGCCGCGCATCGCCGCCGCGGAAGTGAAGTGGGGGAAGGGGACGAAAGCCTACCGCGACACCAAGTCGGCCATCGCGACCGATCTTCCCGACGAGACCGTCCAGGTGCTGCACCAGACCGCGCTCGCCGCGTATCAGGCGCTGGAGCTGCGCGACTACGGCCGCGTCGACATGCGCCTGCAGGCGGACGGCAAGGTACACGTCATCGAGGTCAACCCCAATCCGTGGCTGGCCTCGAAGGCGGAATTCGTCATGGCGGCCCGGAAGTCGGGCCGGACCTACACGCAGCTGATCGAAGAGATCGTCGAGCTCGCCGTCGCGCGGGCCTGAATCAAATCCCAACTCCCAACTTCACAACTCCCAGGGTCCAGCGGAAGAGCGTCCGGGTCTGACCATCCGCGCTCGTGAAGGTCTGCGCCCTGTCCGGCTCCCAGTCGCCGATGGGGAAGTTGTGCGACACGATCCGCGCGCCCGGACGCAGCTGCGTCATGAGTCGCGGGCGCAGACGGGCGTTGAGTGACGCGACCAGATACAGCGTGACGACGGTGGCCTCCGAGAGGTCGGTCTCGAGTGCGTCCTCGACCCGGAACGTGACCAGATGTCCCACGCCGGCCGCCTTCGCGTTTCGTTGCGCCTCCTCAATCCGTTGCGGGTCGATATCCACCCCCACGCCGCGGGCGCCGTGGCGCCGAGCCGCGGCAATCACGATGCGCCCATCCCCGCATCCCAGGTCGTAGACGACATCCGAGGGCCCCAGGTCGGCCAGTGCCAGCATCTGGTCCACCACATCCGGAGGGGTGGGGACGAAGGGGGCCTGCGGCAGGGCAGTCAGGGCCGCCAGTGACACGGCGAGGATGGCGCGCACCCTGCGATTCTACCGATCCCTTATACGGATCGACTAAAGGTTGAGCTTTTTTCGTTCGGCGGACTCAGGCGGCAGGCCGATTCGTGCAGCCCGCCCACAAACGTCAGAATGTCCGCAGGTTACCGTCGTGCCGGACGTGTAACCGGATGGCGGTGAATGGTCCAACGGCCGGGCTGAAGTGCGCAAAACTGGCGTTTTTCGGCCATTTTTCGTTGATTCCGACAGGATGCTGCGCTATACTCGCGGGTGCAGTACCCGGTGAGAAACCGGTCCTACCATCAACCTTCCAGCGGGGGAAACGTGACATTCCAGGTCGGCGACAAGGTCATCTACCCGAACCACGGTCTCGGCATCGTCGAACGCGTTGAAGAGAAAACCATTCTGGGCACGACGTGCGGCTTCTTTCACCTGCGGATTGTCTCGAATGACACGACGGTCCTGGTCCCTGTCGCCAACGTCGACAACGTCGGCCTGCGCAAGGCCATTACAGACGAGGAAGTCGAACGGCTGTTCGGCCTGCTGGGCGACGGTCGCATCGACAGCCACCAGAACTGGAAGGGCCGCTTCAAGGACAATTCGGACAAGATGCGGACCGGGTCGATTTACGACATGGCCGACGTCCTCAAGAGCCTCACGTTCCTGAGCAAGTCCAAGAGCCTGTCGTTCCGCGAGAAGCGGATGCTGGATCGCGCGCGCGCGCTCATCATCTCGGAGATCTCGGAAGTCGTGCGCGAGAAAGTGGCGGCGGTTGAGGACAAGGTCGACCGCGCCCTCGAAAAGTGCTTCATGGTGAAGGCGCGCAACGTTGCCCGTGCCGCGACGCGCGCGAAGATCACCAAGCCTGTGAAGGCGGCCGTCATGGCAGCCAAGCGGCAGGCCGCCCGCGCGTCCTAAGCTCTTTCTCCTTGCCCTGGCCTTCTATGCCCGCCCGGGAGCCTGTCTCCCGGGCGTTTTTTCGTACAGTGCTTCTCGAAGTCGTTGCTGACTGAATAGTTGTCCGACATGTTCGCCGTCGTCCGGTCGATCGTCACCTACGTCGCCATCCTGGCGTATATCGCCGTCGCGGGTCCCCTCGGGCTGGTGGTCGGCGTCGTGCTGCGGTGGAAGCGCGGGCTGTACGCGCTGGGCCACGGGGGCGTCTGGCTGGCGCTCACGCTGGCCGGGATCCGGTATCGCGTGGCCGGCCGCGAACACGTTCCGGATACCGCCGTGGTCTTCTGCTCGAACCACGAGAGCAACGTCGACCCGCCGCTCCTGTTCCGGGCGCTGCACCCGCAGCTGCACGTCCTCTACAAGGCTGAGCTCCACAAGTTCCCGATCATGGGGACGATCTTCGACATCGGCGGGTTCGTTCCGATTGATCGCGGGGATCGCGCCAAGGCGCTGGCCTCGATTGCCCGCGGCGCCGCCGCGCTGCGTGCCGGCCGCTCATTTCTGATCTTCCCCGAAGGCACCCGCAGCCGCACCGGGGCGCTCCTGCCGTTCAAGAAAGGGGGCTTCATCATGGCCATCGAAGCGCAGGTGCCGATCGTCCCCGTTGCCGTCCAGGGGGGCCGGGCGGCCATGCGGAAGGGGAGCGCGTTTGTGCGTCCCGTCAACGTCAGCGTGCGCATCGGTCAGCCAATCGAGACAGAAGGCCTGACGCTCGACGATCGCGACGATCTGATTGATCGCGTACGCGGCGCGGTGCAGGCACTGCTGGATGAAGGGCCGGTGTGGGAGTGACGTCCCCCCCTCTATCGTGAGCGACGCACCGCTTGCGGACATTGTTAAGCAGCCACGGCTCGCGCTAAAGTACGGCCATGAACCTCGCAATCGAGCTGCCGCCGGCCCAGGCTGACAAACTTCGCGCCGAAGCGAAACGTTTGGGCTTGTCGCCAGAGGATCTGGCTCGTGCTGCGCTGACCGACTTGCTGTCCACTCCCGACGCCGAGTTTCAGGACGTGGCGTACCGTGTACTGACCAAGAACCAGGACCTGTACAAGCGCCTGGCCTGATGCGTTGGCTGACGCTCGGGGAAGCCGTTGCACTTCACCGGGCCCTTCTCGAGAACTCCGGCGGAGCCCCCGGCATCCGCGATCTTGGCGGCCTGGAGTCCGCCCTTGCACAGCCGCGTGCGAGCTTCGGCGGTGGTGACCTGCATGCGTCGCTGCCGGCAAAAGCGGCGGCGCTCGGTTTTTCCCTTGCTCTGAATCACGCGTTTGTCGACGGCAACAAGCGTGTCGCGCACGCCGCGATGGAAGTCTTTCTGATCCTGAATGGGTATGAGATCGTGGCGCCGGTCGATGAACAGGAGCGACTGATGCTCGACCTTGCCGCAGGCAAGATGACGCGCGAACAACTCACGGAGTGGCTTGAAGAACATCTCAAGCCAGCTCGTTGATCAATTCAGCAGTCTAACGATTCAGATGAGCCGCGCCCGACACACGCGCAAGCGGCCAAAGGGCGTCGGCTCCATCTGAAGGTTATGCCTTGAGTATCGTTGCGAGCTGTCGCCGCAGTTCTGGCACGCGGTTGCGAACGACATCCCACACCAATTCGTAGTCCACGCCGAAGTAGTCGTGAATGAGCCGGTCCCGCATGCCGGCCATGCCGCGCCAGTCGATCTCGGGATAGAGGGCGCGGAGGTCGGCAGGAACCTTCTTGGCGGCCTCGCCAATGATCTCCAAGCTCCGGACGAACGCCCGGCTCAGTGTCGGGTCCGCCGCGAACGCCGCGAACTCGACGCCCTGGCTTCGCTCGACGAGGTAGTCGGCTTCTAGCTGGATGTGCCGCAGGAAGTCACGCGGCTCGAAGGACATCCTGCGCTTCCGCCAGAATCCGAGGCCCGATGAAGGGCGAGAGCGCCTCGGTCGTGACCAGTTCGACCCTCCGCTGGAGGAGTGACTCCAGGAGGTCGGAGAGCGCCATGAACCGACCAAACGACTTCTGCCCGGGTGCGAACTGCACTAGGAGGTCGACGTCGCTGTCCGCCCGAGCCTCGTCGCGTGCCACGGACCCGAACAGGGAGAGCCGTGCCACGCCCAGCGCCCGAATGTCCGATTCAGCCTGGGTGAGTCGTGCTATCGCGATATCGCGCGTGAGCGGCCCAGAAGCCATGCCCTCAATGTAGTCGTATTCACCATTCAGGACCAAGCGCGTGTTCGAGAGGCATAACAAGTATTGATTAGATCTGCCAACGGAGCGCGGGCTCGGGCGGCTAATCAAGTCGACCCGCTTCAAATTGTCCCGCCTGATTCCGCTGACGCGGCGGATGGTAACACGACCAAACAGCCCCGGAAGAATGATGTGTTGGCCGCGCAAGAGTTGCTCTGGAGACCCGCGATAGCCGCCGCAGGGGCGGCTATCAAACTCTGCTCTCCGGATGAGCACGCGGCACGAACGCCGGTCAAACCGACGTCACGATGGGCGAGTCAGAGACACCTCCACGTCGGCGCTACCCGCGAACGACGCGGCTAACATCAGCCCAGGTCGTCCGATCGAGATGCGGCTAACCTCGCGACGACCGACCCACGAGCCAATCCGCGGGGCTCTTCACGCCGAACGCTCCCCGACTGAGCACATGGGTATAGATCATCGTCGTACTCACGTCCCTGTGACCGAGGAGCTCTTGCACCGTCCGAATGTCGTATCCGTCCTCGAGAAGGTGCGTGGCGAAGCAATGTCTCAGCGTGTGCGGTCCCGCCCGCTTGGCGATGCCTGACCGGCGAACCGCCATGGCCATGGCTTTCTGCACCGCCGATGCATGCACATGAAACCGTGAGGGCGGGCCCCATCGCGGATCTCTGCAGATGCGCGAGGCCGGGAACACGAACTGCCATCCCCATTCCGCGGCCGCGTTGGGATACTTTCGCACCAGCGCATCGGGCAGGACGACCCGTCCGAACCCGTCCTCGCGGTCGCCCGCATGCACGCGACTGACCTCTGCAAGATGCCTGCGAAGCGGATCGATCGCCGCAGCGGGCAGCGTCGTCGTCCGGTCCTTCTGTCCCTTGCCGCGGCGCACGACGATCTGGTTCCGATCGAAGTCGATATCCTTGACCCGAAGCTCCAGGCATTCCTCCAGGCGCAGGCCCGACCCGTAAAGCAACACGCCGATGGTCCACATCGGGCCTTCCAGACAGGACAGGACCGCGGCCACCTCCTCCCGGCTGAGTACGACGGGGAGTCGCAGCGGTGGCTTGGCCCGGGCGACATGCTCCACGGAGCCGACGGGCATCTGCAGCACATGCTCGTACAGGAACAGCAACGCCGCCAGCGCCTGGTTCTGCGTTGACGCACTGACATGCCGCCTGGTCGCGAGCCACGTCAAGAAGGCCGAAATGTCGGCCGCGCCGAGCGTAGCCGGGTGCACCAACTGGTGAAATCCGATGTACCGGCGGATCCATCCGACGTAGGCGACCTCCGTGCGGCGGCTGTAGTGCCGTGTTCGGATGGCGTCGCGCACGCGATCCAGGAGCTTCGGTCGCGAGGCCGCAGGAGGCGGAGATTCCACCGGGAGACCGCCCACAACGCTCGCCAGAACCATGCCAGATGATTCGACGAGCATCCGAAAGGGAATCGGAAACGGGGATCGGATATGTACGCAGGACCTGCCACGCCTGAGGCAGCGCGGCATCGCAAGTTACGCACACCGCTGGTTCCTCAGAGGGCAGAGGAGGGGTCGCGGTTCCTTGGGAGTTGGTTCTTGGGATTCGGGATCTGACTGCAGGAGTGTTTAGCCGCCGGCCGTGAAGGTCAGCGCCCACGGCGTAACGGGGGCGCCATCGAAGGTTCGCATGCCTTCGAGCAGTTCGATGCGGATCGTCCGGAATCGCTCCGGCGGGGTCGTGAGGCGGATCTCGATCGATCGCGGGCCGGCGTCGTAATCAAACGTAAAGGGCAGCAGCGCCGGCGGTTCGCCGGGGGCAGCCGCTCCCACGTACGAGACGCGAATACGGTCGGCGGCAATCGACGCCGGATCGAGCCCCCGCGAGAACTGCACGCGGATGCTGCTCGCCAGCGGAACATCGATGTCGCCCTCCGTGGGGGAACTGAAGATCACCTCGCCTGGCTCCAGCGGCACCAGTGGCGCTGGCGCATCGTCGTCAGTCACCGCGGTCATCTGGGGCGCGGTCGTGGTGGCGATCGTGGTGCCTGTCAGCCTCACCAGGCCGCGCTCCTGGCTGACCGTGCCCGTGATCTGCAGCCACCGGCCCGTGTCGACGCGGGCATCGACCGCCAGATCGAAGCCGCGGCCCCGCGGCCGGAGATCCGTGACCCAGACCGCCGAGTCCACCATGCGCAGCACGAAATCCCACCGGCTCTTCCCGGGCGCGCTCGGCAGATCGCCGAAGAGGTTGCGTCCGCGGAATTCACCGACGATGCTCACCTGCTGGCCGTCGAAGCGCCACGGCTGAAGCGCCAGCGCCCGCACCGACGGCGTGGTCGCGAGCTGCGCTTCACCAACGCTCGTGACATTCACGACAAGCTCCTCGCCCGGACGAGGCCAGTTCCCGGGTTCGAGCGCCAGTGGGCCCGTGTACGCCTGGACGCGCGCGTCGCCAGGCTCGAATCGTCCAATGTCGAGCAGTGTGCCGCGCACTTCGGCCAGCCCGGACGGCGCGCTCTGGTTGTTCAGGATGACCGCGATTTCGGCTTCGCCGCCGCGCAGCACGAAGCGGGGCCCGCTCTCCACGAGTTCGCCGTGGAGCAGCACGTTCTGCATGTGGTAATAGCCGGGATACTGCCGGAGCGCCGCGACGGTGGCAAGGCGACGGACGGTAGCCTGCGGGACCGCGTCTACCGCGACGAACAGGAGCGCGAGTGCCGCGAGCGTGCCCCGGAGCCTCACATCGTCATTCTACTTTGCGCATCGCCATGCGGGCGACGATCACCGCGAGGGCGCCGAAGAGGAGGGTGCTGGCGACCTGGCCGATGACCGACTCCTGCGCGAAGAACGGAAACGCGGCGCCGATGGCGGCCAGCGGCGCGATGGCGCCGGTTCCCACGAGGATCGCGAACAGAATGCCCGCGATCGACCCACCGGCGATCAGGCCCGAGCTGAAGAGCGTCCCGGCGCCGGCGTCAGACTCGGCCGTGCCCGGGTCACGATCCACCCAGGCGCGCACCAGTCCGCCCACGAAAATCGGCGCGGTCGTCGCGATCGGCAGATACAGGCCCACGGCAAACGACAGGGCATGGACTCCGCACAGTTCGAGCGTCACCGTGATGAAGATGCCGACGAGCACGAGGCCCCACGGCAGGTCCTGATTGAGCAGGCCGGTGATGATCGTCGACATCAGCGTCGCCTGCGGCGCCGGCACGTCCGCGGACCCGATGCCGAATACCTGGTGCATGTAGAGCGTGGTCACGCCGATGATCAGCCCGGACGTGACGACGCCGATGATGAGCCCGACTTGCTGGTAGATCGGCGTCGCGCCCACGATGTACCCCGTCTTGAGGTCCTGTGACGTCGTTCCGGCGTTCGCCGCCGCAATACAGACGATCGCTCCGACGGAGAGCGCGATCGGCGAGTAGATATCGCCGGTCCATCCGAGCGCCACGAAGAGCAGGCACGTCAGGATGAGCGTCGCGATGGTCATGCCGGAAATCGGGTTTGACGACGATCCGATGATGCCGGTGATGCGCGAGGACACGGTCGCGAAGAAGAATCCGAAGACGAGAATCAGCAGCGCCGCGAGCACGTTGCCCTGCGTCGGCAGGCCCGGCGCCACGACCAGAAACAGCGCCAGCAGGACGCACCCGCCCAGCACGAACGATATCGGAAGGTCGCGCTCAGTTCGCGCCGTTCCGCCCACCGCCGCTCCGCCCGTGATGCCGCGAAGGCTGCCGCGTGCCGACGACACGATCGTCGGGATCGTGCGTGCGAGCGTGATGATGCCGGCGGCGAGCACGGCCCCCGCACCGATATATCTGATGTACGCGCTCCACAGCTGTCCCGGGTCCATCTCGGAAATCAGGAATGGCCGGCCGGTCGCGGGGTTCAACGCGAAGTTCGGGTGGATCGGCGGAAACGGCTCGGTCATGAATCCGCCGAGAATCGAGAGGAGCGGGAGCAGCCCCAGCCAGGCCAGGACGCCTCCAGCGAACATCGTCCCGGCAATGCGCGGACCGATGACGTACCCCACGCCCAGATACTCGGGCGAGATGTCCACCGCGAGCGTCGCATTGGGAAACTGACTGGCGCGAGGCATCACGTAGCCGACTTCGGTGCGGAACAGATTGAAGATCCAGGAGAGCGACTTCCAGAGGACCCCGACGCCCAGGCCACCAAAGACGAGCGCCGCCAGCCTGCCGCCCCGTTCGCCCGCCACCAGCACTTCTGCGCACGCGGTGCCCTCCGGATAGGGCAGGACGCCGTGCTCCTTGACGATGAGCGCGCGGCGCAGCGGCACCATCATCAGCACCCCGAGGATGCCGCCGGCCAGCGTGAGCATCGTGATGCGGACGTAGGTGAAGTAGTCGGGGCCGTACGGCATCAGGAAGATCAACGCCGGGATGGTGAAGACGACGCCTCCCGCCACCGACTCGCCCGCCGAGCCGATGGTCTGGACGATGTTGTTCTCGAGAATCGTCGATCCTCCGAACCGCTTGAGGACGGAAATCGCGAGGACGGCAATCGGAATCGACGCGCTGACCGTCAGTCCCGCGCGGAGCCCGAGATAGACGGTCGAGGCGCCGAAGAGAAGCCCGAATGCGATCCCGAGCACGACTGCCTTGGCTGTAAACTCGGCCGGCGACTGCGTCGGCGGCACGTAGGGTGTCCATTCGGCCATGGCGCGTGATGGTAGCATTGGAGCTTGTGAATCGACCGAACAAGCGTCGCCAGACACCCGACCAGGTGTCCGAACTGACCACCAATCGACTGTCGGTTTACCTTCGCTGCCTCAACGAGCTCGATGCGGCCGGCCTGCAGACCATCTCCTCGCAGGCGCTCGCCGAGCAGTTCCATCTCAACGCGGCCCAGATCCGCAAGGACCTGGCGTACTTCGGCGAATTCGGCGTCCGCGGCGTCGGGTACTACGTCAAGGAGCTGCGCCGCCACCTGCGCCAGATTCTGGGCCTCGATCGCCGCCTGCGTGTCGTGATCATGGGGGCCGGCAACCTCGGCCTGGCGCTCGCGGACTATCCCGGCTTTCGCCAGGAAGGCTTCGAGATTGCGGCCCTGTTCGACACCGCAAATGAGAAGATCGGCCACGAATCACGGGGCGGTGTGCCGATTCATGACGTCAAGGAACTGAAACGCCTGGTCAAGCGCGAGCGCTTCGACATCGCCGTCGTCGCCGTCCCCGCGTCCCATGCCCAGCCTGTCATCGATCAGGTCGTGGCCGCCGGGATCAAGGCGATCCTGAATTTCTCCCCGGGCACGCTCAAGGTGCCGGACCACGTGAAGCTGAAGATGGTGGACCTGACGGTGTCGCTCGAAAGCCTCTCGTTCTATCTCGCGCAGGTGGAAGGTGGCTAAGACGAAGCGTGCCGCACTGTCGCACGTCGATACGCGCGGCCGCGTGAAAATGGTGGACGTCGGCGATAAGCCGGTGACCAGCCGCGAGGCGCTGGCGCGCGGCGACATCACCATGAGCCGCGGCGCGCTGAAACTGATTCGCGACGGCGCCGTGTCGAAAGGAGATCCGCTTCAGGCCGCGCGGCTGGCCGGCATCATGGCCGCCAAGCAGACCTCCTCGCTCATACCGTTGTGTCATCCGCTGCCGCTGACACACGTCGGCGTGGACCTCGCGCCAACCGCGCGCGGCTACCGCATTGAGGCGCGCGTACGGACCAGCGCGCAGACCGGGGTCGAGATGGAAGCGCTGGTGGCCGTCTCGGTCGCGGCGCTGACGATCTACGACATGGTGAAGGCGGTCGACAAGGAGATGGTGATCGGCGATATCTGCCTTGTCGAAAAGCGGGGCGGCCGTTCGGGCGCCTACCGGCGAAAATCCCGTTAGCGAGTCCACCCGGGAGGGGGCGGCTCGATGTGGATCACCACGTCCACGAGCTGGGGGAACCGCTTCATCAGGCGGTCCTTGACGATGTGCGACGTGGCGTGCGCCGACTCGAGCGGCGTCTGTCCGTCGGCCCACAGGTGCAGGTCCATGAACGCGTGGTCCGCGGCGCCGCGGGTGCGGATCTGGTGGCAGCCGAGCACTTCCGGGACGGTGCCGACGACGGCGCGGACGTCCTCTTCCGCAATGACAATCTCATCGCTCAGAATGCGCGACGCCTCCTGCACGATCTCCCACCCCGCATGGCCGATGAAGGCCGCGACGAGAATCGCCGCCAGCGGGTCGAGCAGGGGATAGCCCCACCAGACGCCGACGAGCGCCCCGAGCACCGCCACCGAGGTCAGCACGTCGCTCTTCGTGTGCTTGGCGTCGGCGCGCAGGACTTCGCTCTTGAGCCTCCTGGCTTCCCGCAGCTCGTACTGCACGACGAACACGTTGACGATGAGCGTGATCGTCATCAGGGCGATGCCCTCGGGAAACACGCGCGGCGTGCCGCCGTTGATGACCCGGTCGTACGCCGCGGCCAGTACCTGCACCAGAACGACCACCAGGAAGACCAGGATGCCGAGCGACGCCATCGTTTCGTACTTCCGATGGCCGTACGGATGGTTCTCGTCCGGCGGCCGCCGCGCGATCGAGACGCCGACCAGCGCGACGACGTTCGACGCCGAATCGGTGAGCGAGTGAAAGCCGTCCGACAGGATGGAGACCGCCCCGGTCATGTACCCCAGGGTGATCTTGACGACGGCGACGCCGAGATTCAGGAAGAAGACGCGATAGAGGACGCGTACAACTTGCGAGTATCTGTCGGTGGTCAAGTCAAAAGGCAAAAGTCAAAAGGCAAGAATTACAAATCAAAAGAAGGGTCAAGAAGCACGGCCACCCGGTAGTGTCTCAGTTTGGCGGCGGAGTCTCCGTCATAGTCCCTTCCGTCGATTGGAGCTGCCGGCAGATCGACTGTAAGAGTTCGTCCTCGTTCTCTAGAATCGGTAGTGGCTCTCTGGCCTCAGTCGGTACGTGATTCTGGGCGGATACCTCAAGCCTGGCTGGAAGCCGTTGAATGGTAATTTCCCACGCTACGCCGTTAAACCACTTCACATGACGAGCCATCGTCAACCCCCTGTAGCTACTCTGGCGCCGAAATCTGTCGAACGGCCCATGCTGCTAAATCGCGATCCGTGAAGCGCCGTGGGGCATTCCTGAACTCAACACCGATTGGCTTGCCGTCTTCATCGAGACGGCGTAGCCCAGGTTTTGGTCGAAGAATCCCCAAGACCTCATCTGGTGAAACGTGTAGATGCGAGGCGAGTATACGCAGGTTCTCGGCGTGTTGCAGGTCACGTTGACCCCGCTCGAAGTCATCGGTGAAGCGGTCAGCATCCGTCTTGTAGTCGCCCATCACCTGCCTCCGTGCTATGCTTAGCGGTAAGCTATGCCTAAAGGTCCCAAAGGTCAAAAGCGTCCGGCCGATGTTATCTCGAACGCCGTCACGGTCATGAAGATCGCCACCGGCGAGATTGAGGAATTGACCGAGGACGGGAAGAGTAAAGCCGCCGTGGAGTTAGGTCGCAAGGGTGGGGCGGCTAGAGCGAAATCGATGACACGTAAGCGTCGCGTTGAGATCGCCAAGAAAGCTGCCAGATCACGGTGGGTCAAGGCCGAGAAGCCCTGACTGCACCGGGACAGGCGGCTTCTCGTAGTACCTCGTGCCGCCCCTCAGAACCAGCGCTGTCATCAGGTAGTCCCCGATTTTGTCCGCCTCCGCAGGCGGTAGAACGACTTGCACCCATTCCGCGCACATCGCCTGCCAAAGTGTGTCGCCAGAAACAGAAAGACGGTCAGCGGCCGCTTTCACCCAATCGTGATGATTCGACAAAAGAGACGCCTGAGAGAGGGCATCGGTAACGTCGGCTTCCGACCGACTCAAGCGATTCCCAACGCCTGATGAGGTTCCCAGTTTTAGTAGCCCTTCAAACACGACCCGCTCTGGCGCATCTCCACCGGGTAACAGGCTGCATCCATCGGATTGGTCCTGGTCTCCGTCCAGAAACACAACCGTTGGACGCTTAAATCGGTTCTCTTTACACATCGTGCCCAACGAACGCCCCACATTAGCTGCTCCGAAAGGGACCGGCTGAAACCGCAGCATCAAATCGCGCTGGCTGGATCTCGAGACGATCTCGTTCAGCATCGTTCCCGAGCGCTCATCTTCCACGTAGGCGTCGATTTCAGGATAGATTTCGTCGTCCATTTTCGACATTGCGAACGCCGGACTGATGTGCGAAATGATTCGCTTCTGACCGTCGCTTTCCATTAGATAGATTCGGCCTTCTGGCGGCAGTTCGTCCAAGACATACGGCGAGTGCGTGGTCACAACGCACTGCATTTCGAGTTGCCTGCACATAGTTGCAATATCTCGAATGAGTCGGCGCTGAGTGCGTGGATGCAGTGAAGTCTCGATCTCATCGATCAAGAGGATCGAAAACTTCTCAAGTTCGACCGGCAGTAGTTCGGCGAGGACGAGTTCGCCAGCGCCGCTGTGGAAACCCGAGTACGGACTGCTAGCTCCAGAGCGGGCGACGACAGGAACCTTTCGCCTGTCCTCTTTCAGATGCTCATCAGCATTCGTGACGGAAAGGCGTGCGGCTGAATAATCACGGCCCATGATGCGAGAGAACCGTTCGATTGTGCTCGCCTCAAATGGGGCTGTCGAGGTTTCCTTCACGTTGCCTTTCGCGATCCGTGCATACCCGACACGTGCGCCCATAGGCTGAATCCTGCCCAGATCGATGTACTTGACCGAACGATCCTTCTTACGTCGATCGAGTCCACGCCATCTTTGTGTGAGCTTTGTAATATTTGTTGGAAGCGAGCCGGATTGCGGCGAGTCACGATGAGAGGTTCGGATTTCGGCAGCCGTGACCGTTTCCCATGCCGTGTCGGGGAAGAAATCGGATGGGTAGGGCTGCGAGTCGAAACTGGCCGCGATCGCTTGCAGGATTGTGCTCTTGCCAACACCGTTCTCGCCGACAATCGCGACGATCGGAAACTGGAGTTCGATCCTCTGGCCTGTCCAACCACGGATGCCCTGAATTTCAACCCATTCCAGCCGCTTAGGCCAACCCTGTTTGCCGTCCCAGCGGCTCTGCAGCAGGCGAACTTCCTTAGAGAGAGGCACATCGGCTCCTGTCTGATTCCGAAGCCGCCAGAGGCGGCTGCGCGGGTTAACTCCAGCCTGGACTATAGCACAATAAGATCGATATACTGTATTTTAAATACCTATTGAGGCGGCTTATACTGCCGGAATGAACCGGCGCAGTGCCGATTATGCTTGACGCTAAGCAAATAGTTCAGTACGATTCGTTCATGAACAAGCTGCCCGTCAGTAAACGCGCCCAAATACTTTCGATGCTCTGTGAGGGCACGTCGATGCGGGCCGTGTCCCGGCTGGCGGACGTGTCGATCAACACCGTCACGAAGCTTCTGGTTGACGCGGGCAAGCTGGCGGCAGCGTTCCACGATGACCAAGTGCGGGGCGTAAAAGCGCGTCGCGTCCAAGTAGACGAAATATGGAGCTTCACCTACGCGAAGGCAAAGAACGTTGCGAAGGCGAAGAAGGCGCCGGCTGGCGCGGGTGATACATGGACGTGGACAGGGCTCGATGCAGATTCCAAGCTGATCGTGTCGTGGCTAGTGGGACCGCGTGACGCGGGCTCAGCGTTCACCTTCACCAGCGACCTCAAATCGCGCCTGGTGAACCGCGTCCAGCTCACGTCAGACGGCCTGAAGCTCTACGTGGACGCGGTTGAGGATGTTTTTGGCTCGGACGTGGACTACGCGCAGCTCGTGAAGCTCTATGGGGCGTCAGGCGAGAACGAAACCCGGTACAGCCCGGCGAAGTGCATCGGCTGCATCTCGAAGGGCATCACGGGCGATCCCGACCCCAAGCACGTGTCCACGTCGTACGTGGAGCGCCAGAACCTGACGATGCGGATGCACATGCGGCGGTTCACGCGGCTGACCAACGGATTCTCAAAGAAGCTCGAAAACCACGTGCATATGATCGCGCTGTACACGGTGTTCTACAATTTCACGAAGGTTCATAAGACGCTGCGCGTGACCCCTGCGATGCAGGCTGGCCTGACCGACCATGTCTGGAGCATGGAAGAGATCGTCAGGCTGCTCGGAGAGGTCGAATCTCCGGTTCCAGTGTCTCAGGCAAACTGAGACACTACCGGCCACCCTTAACTCTTGACTTTTGACTTTTGACTTTCTAAAAGACGTGCGCCGTCGGTATCGGCCACCAGCGCAGCTGCACTCTGCCGATGATGTATTTCTTCGGCACGAAGCCCCAGTGCCGGCTGTCGGAGCTGTTGTTGCGATGGTCGCCCATCACGAAGTAGTAGCCCGCCGGCACGACTGAGGGTCCGAAGTCGTCATGGCTGCGGTACTCCGGCGGCACGAAATCGTCCTGCATCGGCACGTCGTTGACGAACACCCCGCCGGCGACGATGCGCACCTGGTCGCCCTCTTCGGCAATCACGCGTTTCACGAACGACTTCTCAGGGTCGAGCGGGTAATACAGCATGACGATGTCGCCGCGGCGCGGCGGACCCCACCGGTAGGCGATCTTGTTGACGATCAGTCGATCCTGGTCGGCCAGCGTGGGCGCCATGCTCTGCCCCTCGACGCGGGCCACCTGGAAGCCGAACGTGACGATGAGCGTCGCGTAGACCGCCGCCGACGCGAGCGTCTTGATCCACGCCACCGCCTCGCCCTTCCAGACGTTGAGGCGAAGCATGAACGCCGCGGATCGTTCGTCGATCGCCAGGCGCATGTCCGGTGCCGCCGCTTCCAGAGGCACTGCGTCGAAGGGGTCGGCGGAAGGGGCCATGTCGGCCACCATCTCCTCGGACGTGTCCGCCGAAGCCTCGGCGAAGGCGGATGGGTCGGGCGGAGTCAGAGTTTCAGATATTCCCGGAGCCGTTTGGTCTGGGCTCGGCTGACCGGGATCTCCGTCCCCTTCGCGTCCTTCATCCGAAGGATGTAGTTCCTGCTGAACCAAGGGACAATCTCCTTGATCTTGTTGATATTGACCAGGTGTGAGCGGTGCACCCGCCAGAACACCTCCGGGTCGAGCCGCGCGTGCAGCTCGTCCAGAGTCCGGTAGTTGGACGCGCCCGCGACCTGGCCCGTCACTATGTTAATCGACTCATCGGCCAGAGAGGCATAGATGATCTCCTCCGCGTGCACGAGGAGAAAGCGTTCGCCGACCTTGACAGCCACCTGATCGCGCCGGATCTGGCGGTTCGACATCATTTTGACCAGTTGCTCCAGCTGGTCGCTCAGCGGACCCGGCCGGTCCAGGCTCAGCCGGCGGCGTGCCCGGGTCAGCGCCTGTTCGAGCCGTCCCGCGTCAACCGGCTTCAGCAGGTAATCGACCGCGTTCACCTCGAACGCTTCGACCGCGTGCTGGTCGAAGGCCGTCACGAACACGAGCGCCGGCGCATGGTCCGGGCTTTCCAGCAGCCGCCGGGCGACCTCGAAGCCGTTCAGCCCCGGCATCTGGATGTCCAGGAAGACCACGTCCGGCTGGGAGCGCTCGACGGCCGACAGCGCCTCGAGGCCGTTGCCAGCCTGCGCCACGACCTCAACCTCGCCCAGCTGATCGAGCTGGTAGCACAGCTCTTCGCGCGCCAGCTGCTCGTCGTCCACGACGAGGACGCGGATCGGAAGCGTGACCGGCTGGGTCATGCCGTGATCTGCTCGACGGCGGCGATTTCCGGCACTTCGATGCGCACACGCGTCCCGACGCCCGGCTCGCTGGACATCGTGAACTGCGACGTCGCGCCGTAGATCACGCGCAGCCGTTCCCGGACGTTCGCCAGACCGATGCCGCTCGACATCGACTGGTTGTGGCCGTCGAGCAGAAAACCGGTGCCGTCGTCCTCAATCTCGATGATGCCGCGGCCGCGCTCGCGCCAGCTGCGGATGACGATCGATCCGGGACCGACCTTCCGCGCGAGGCCGTGCTTGATGGAGTTCTCGACGATCGGCTGCAGCAGCATGCTCGGGACGATCAGCTCCATCGTGTCGGCGCTGATGTCCTTCTGCACCAGGAGCTTGGAGCCGAACCGCACGACCTCGATGTCCAGGTACTCGTCGATCGCTTCCAGTTCCTCGCGCAGCGTGACGAAGTGCTGGTGGCTCCGCATGAGCCGGCGGAGGAGGCCCGACAGCCTGATGATCAGCGTGCGCGCCGTCTCGGGTTGCGAGCGGATCAGGGACGAAATCGACGCCAGCGTGTTGAAGAGGAAGTGCGGGTTGATCTGGCTCTTGAGCGCTTCGATCTTGGCCGCGAGCAGCAGCTTTTCCTGCTCCTGCAGGCGGTGCTCGATACGGGCGCTGTTCCAGATCTTGATCGGCGTGGCGACGGCTAGCACCGCCGCGAGGACGACCAGCACCGTCATCCAGACCGAAGGGGAGTTCAGATAGAACAGCCGGTGCACCCCGAACCGGTAGCCGAGCCCCTGGCGGAGGAGTTCGAGGCTCACCGGCGCCGCCAGCAGGGCGAACTGCCAGTTCGGCTCGAGCCGCCGGATGACGTGCCACACGTGCTTGCCCAGATCGACGAAGACGAACGGCGTGAACTGCCAGATGGCTTCCTTGGGGGACGCTTCGCGGAGTCCCCCTCCGGCAAAGCCGCATCCCACCGCGAAGGGGAGTGCGATGAATTCGCCCGCCATCAGCGCGGGCATGGCGACGAGCGCGCCGACGAGCGCGCCTGAATACGGGCCGGCGATGAGACCCGCGAGGAAGGCGCCCTCAAGCGTCAGGTCGGCGGCGTCGTAGTTGAGCAGGAGGCGGGCAGCGACGCCCGCCGTCAACGGCAGGCCGAAGGCGAGCGTAAAGACGAGTCTGTCCTGCCAGTTGCGCCGTTCGAAGATCAGGATGTGCCGGAACGTCCGGAACCGCGCGAGCATCGTCGCCAGCACGGCCATCACCGCCAGCTTCACGATGAGCGTCGTGAGCAGCGATTGATCGGCCGAGAGGAAGGCCGGCGTCTCGAGCACGTGGGGATCTTACGCTGCAAACTCCCAACGCCCAAGACGCCACCGCCAATGTCCCGGGGAGTTGGGAGTTGGCTCTTGGGAGTTGATATCATGAGGTGGATGATTCGCCCCATTCTCGTCGGTCTGGCCACCACCTTCCGCCATATGTTCAAGAAGAAGGTCGCGGTGAATTATCCGGACGAGAAGATCCCGATGTTCCCCAGGTTCCGCGGCAAGCAGGTCCTGATGCGCGACGAGAACGGCCTGGAGAAGTGCGTCGCGTGCGGGCTCTGCGCGGTGGCCTGTCCGGCGGACGCGATCTATCTCGAGCCGGCCGAAAACGACGGCACCGTGATGGCGGGTCCGCGCTACGCGTCCCTCTACCAGATTCACAAGACGCGCTGCATCTTCTGCGGTTACTGCGAAGAGGCCTGTCCCGTGTCCGCGATCTTCATGGGTAAGGACTACGAGACGGCTGTCTACAGCAAAGACGATTTCATCTGGGACAAGGCCGACCTGCTCGTGCCCGGTCCCGCCAACGCGAAGCCTTCCGCCCAGATGTAGAGCGCAGGCGTACGCCTGCGCGATAATGGAACGTTCCCATGAAGCCGTTTCTGGAGGCTCTTGACCAGCGGGTACTCGTGTGCGATGGCGCCATGGGGACGATGCTCTACGCCAAGGGCGTGTTCATCAACCGCTGCTTCGATGCCCTGAACCTGACCGAGCCCGGCCGCGTGGCGGAGGTCCACCAGGACTACCTCCGCGCGGGCGCGGACGTGATCGAGACCAATACGTTCGGCGCCAACCGCATCAAGCTGCGCGGCTTCGGGCTGGCCGATCGGCTGCGCGAGATCAACGTCGAAGGGGCGCGGCTCGCCCGCACGGTCGCCCGGGACCAGGCGTATGTGGCGGGGGCCATCGGCCCGCTCGGCATCCGGATCGAGCCGTGGGGCAAGACCGGGAAGGACGAAGCGGAGGCGCTGTTCCGCGAGCAGGCCGAGGCGCTCATGGCCGGCGGCGTCGACCTGTTCATCCTCGAAACGTTTCGCGACCTCGGAGAAGTCCGCGCGGCGATCGCCGCCATCCGGAGCCTCTGCGCGCTGCCGATCGTCGCGCAGGTGACGATCGAAGAGGACGGCAACACGCTCGACGGCACGCCGCCCGAGCAGTTCGCACCCGCGCTCGAGCCGTTTGCCGACGTCATCGGCGTCAATTGCAGCATCGGGCCGGCGCCGATGCTCGAGACGATCGAGCGCATGGAGGCGGTGACGCGCGCCCGCCTGTCGGCCCAGCCGAACGCCGGCCGGCCCCGCGACATCGAGGGCCGCAACATCTACCTGGCGTCGCCCGAATACCTGGCGTCCTACGCGCGCCGGTTTGTCACGCACGGCGTACGCCTGGTCGGCGGCTGCTGCGGGACGACGCCGGAGCACATCCGGCAGATCAAGAACGCCGTCAAGGCGTCGGCCTCCGACGTGGCGCGGACGCGCGGGGCCGGCCACGCGGCGGTGAAGGCTCCGCTCGTGCCCGATCCCGGCGTGGATGTGGTGCCGAAGGCGCAGCGGTCGGCGTTGGCCCGTGCGCTTTCGGAAGGCCGGTTCGCGACGATCGTACAGCTCTCGCCGCCCCGCGGCTATGCCAGCGACCGCGTCATCGAGCAGGCGTGCGCGCTCAAGGCCCGCGGCGTGGACGCCGTCCTCATTCCGGACGGCCAGCGCGGCAGCCGCATGAGCGCGCTCTCGCTCGCGGTGCTCGTGCAGCAGAAGGCGGGCATCGAGCCGCTGTTGCAGTATTCCTGCCGCGACCGCAACCTGCTGGGCATGCAGTCCGATCTCCTCGGCGCGCATGCCATGGGCGTACGCAATCTGCTGATCGTCACGGGCGATGTCCGGACGGTGGGCGACTATCCGGACGCCACCGCCGTCTTCGACGTCGACTCCATCGGCCTGACCAACGTCGTGACGCGGCTGAATCACCGGCTGGATATCGGGGGGCAGTCGATTGGGACGGCCACGTCGTTCCATGTGGGTGTGCAGGTGAACCCGGGGGCTGAGGATCTCGAGAGCGAGATCCGCCGGTTCGCGTACAAGGTGGAGGCAGGCGCCGAGTTCGCCGTCACCAAGCCCGTGTTCGATACCGCGACCTTCGAGCGCTTCCTGGGCCGTGTCGACTCGATGCGCATCCCGATCATCCTGGGGCTGTGGCCCTTTGAGAGCGCGTTGAATGCCGAGTTCATGGCCAACGAGGTGCCGGGCGTCCGGGTCCCGCAGGCCGTGCTGGATCGCATGCGCGGCGCGGGGAGCCCGGCCGCCGAGGCCGCCGAAGGGGTCGCGATTGCGCGGGAAGTGGGGTGCGCGCTCAAGGCGCGCGTGCAGGGTGTGCATATCGCCGCGCCGTCGGGTGCGACCGAAGCCGCCGTGGAGGTGCTGGACGGTATTCTGGCCGGCGTCTGAGCGCGGCGTTTTCGCCGCAGGGCCTATTCGATCTGTTGTATAGTGCCGGGACGGTCCGCGAAACGGCATGGCTTGCTCATCGATAAAGCCAATGTTTTCAGTAATTTAGCTGGCCGATACGGGAGACCTTGATGCCCTTGTTCGAGCGCGAAAACGATGAGTTCCGTCCGGCCGCCGACAGCCAGGCGCTGTCAGTCGTCGCGATCGAGAACCACTTCGTTTACGGCGTCTACGACAAGCTCGCATCGGTCTACGACCTCATTTTCGGGCCGATCCTCCACCCCGGCCGCCTGCTCGCGCTCGAAAAAATCGGCATCCGTCCGGGTGACCGTGTCCTCGAGGTCGGCGTCGGCACCGGGATCAACGCGTCGCTCTATCCGCGCCATTGCCACGTCACCGGGATCGACTTCTCGCACTCCATGCTGGAGAAGGCCAGGACGCGGATCGGCAAGAAGGCGCTGTCGCATGTGCGCCTGATGCAGATGGATGCGGCGGCGCTGACGTTTGCCGACAACTCCTTCGACGTGGTCTATGCGCCGTATCTCGTCAACTGTGTGCCGGACCCGATCAAGGTCGTCCAGGAGATGCGGCGGGTGTGCCGGCCCGGCGGGAAGATCGTCATCCTGAATCATTTCCGGAGCACGAGCCCGGTCATGTCGCGCGTCGACCGTGCGCTGTCACCGCTGACGGTCCATATCGGGTTCAAGTCGGACCTCGACTTGCCGGAGTTCCTCGCGCAGGCCGAGCTGCGGCCGGTCCTCGTCCAGAAGATCAGCATGCCGCCGCTCTGGTCGCTGGTCATCAGCCACAAGTAACCCCGGCACTCCGGCACTCGACGCGTGCCGCCCCTGTGCGGGTACCGGCGTGGGTCGAAGACCGCCCCCCTCCCCCCCACCGATCTGATCGCTGGTTGCCTGGATGAAGGACTGAACGGGCTGCCTAGGCTTTCGTCTTCGGCCGCCCCCGAGGTTTCTTCGGCGGCTTGTCGAGCGCCTGAAGCAGCATGTCCGCGGCCACCTCGGCGCCATTGGTGTCGGGTTTCTTGGCGCCCTTCGGCCGCGACTGCGCCAGGAGCTTGTCGATCGGTGAATCCCACTTGCCGCTGAACAGATCTTCCTGGCTGATGAACGCCGACTTCAGGTACTTCGGCATTTCCGCGACGAGCACGTCGTACTCGGGAAAGTGGCCACGGGAGGTGTACAGGACAGCCGTGTCGTTCGCGATCGCCTCCGAGATGATGCCGTAGCCCGGCTTGGTGACGACCGCCACGGCCGCGCCGACGAGATCCTCATAGCGGACGCCGCGGTCGTACATCGCCTCTTCATTGATCGAGATGAGCGCGCCCTTGCGATCGATCATCGGCGTGTCTTTGCGCGCGCGGCCGGACGGCTGGCTGCGCGTGTTGAGCACGATGTATTTCTTGAGCTTGGCGAGCACGTCCATGTCGAGCCCCGGGATGCCGTAGCCGCCAAACGACATCAGGACCCATGGCTTGTCGGTCGGCACTTTGAGGAGCTTGGCGACTTCCACGCGCGTCTTCGTCGCGTGGCGGGCGATGAACGGGATGTCCTTGACGTTTGAGAAGCTCTCGAACCCCGCCGACATCGGCAGCCGCAGCGCCATGGACGCCCTGGCATACGCGCCGCGAATGGCGGGCAGGAGCGAGGGCGCCAGGCGCACGCGCGGGTAGTCGGCGTAGACCCAGTCCCAGGTGAAGTTGCCCATCCCAATCGACGGGATGCCGGCGGCGGCCCCGACCGAGAACGCCAGCGGCGGGATATCGCCCACGATCAGGCCGGCGCCGAGCTCGCGCAGAATGCGGGTTTCGCTCGCGGCGCGCGTGACGAGGTCGCTGTGAAACGCCGATGCCCGGCGGATCGTGTCCGCTTCGTCGAGCGTCAGCGCGTCGCTCTGCACGACGCCCGTGTCGGTCTCGAGCGTGCTGAACGCGATCTTGCCCCTGACCGTCAGGTCGAAGAGCCACCGCGGCGCGGCCGTCCGGACGCCGATGCGCGTTTCGGGGCGCTTGACGAGAATCGCGTTGATGACCTCGATCGTGCGCGAGGCGTGGCCGTAGCCGTGACCGGAGACGTAAAAGACGATTGCTGCTGCCAAATTATCGTTCCCGGTGATCGGGCGTGGCCGTTGGGGTGTCAGGGGTTGTCACGGTGTCTCCGTCCGGTAGCGCCACCTTGATCACCTGATCAAGGGTTTCCACCGGCACAAATGTCATGTCGCGCCGGACTTCTTCCGGCAGTTCCTCGAGGTCCGGCTCGTTCAGCGCCGGCAGAATCACGGTCTTGATGCCGAACCGTCTGGCCGCCATCGCCTTCTCGCGGATCCCGCCGATGGGGAGTACGAGGCCGCTCAGCGTAATCTCGCCGGTCATGGCGACGTCCTGGCGCACGGCCCGGTTCCGCGCGGCCGACAGAATCGCCGTCGCCATCGTGACGCCCGCCGACGGCCCGTCCTTCGGGATGGCCCCCGCCGGCACATGAACGTGCAGGTCGTGCTTCGCGAGGAATTCCGGCGAGATGCCCAGCTCCAGGCCCCGAGACCGCAGATGGCTCACGGCCGCCCGCGCCGACTCCTGCATCACGTTGCCGAGCTGGCCCGTGAGAATGATGTTCTGGTTTCCGCCCGGAAGCAAGGTCGCCTCGATAAAAAGCACGTCGCCACCCGTTTCCGTCCACGCCAGGCCCGTGGCCACGCCCGGTCTGGACGTGCGGAACGCCAGTTCCTTCCTGAATCGGGCCGGCCCGAGGTAGTCATCGACCTGCGGGCCGTCGATCACCGTCTTTTCGGCGACAGGAGCGCCCGGCGGGAGCATGGCAATCCGGGCGGCCACCTTGCGGCTGATGGTGCCCAGCTGGCGCTCCAGGTTCCGGACTCCGGCCTCGCGCGTGTATTCCGAGATGACGACCGTGAGCGCTGCGTCGCTCAGCTCCATCATGCCGTCAGAAAGGCCGTGTTCGCTCATCTGACGTGGCAGCAGGTACTTACGGGCGATGTGGGCCTTCTCCTCCTCGCTGTAGCCGGTGAGCGAGATGACCTCCATCCGGTCCAGAAGCGCCGGGTGGACCGTCCCGAGCTGGTTGGCCGTGGCGATGAACAGCACCTTGGAGAGGTCGACCGGGACCTCGAGGTAATGGTCCCGAAACGTGTGGTTCTGGGCCGGGTCGAGCACTTCGAGAAGCGCCGACGCCGGATCGCCCTGATAGCCGACGGAAATCTTGTCTATTTCGTCCAGCATGAAGACAGGGTTCATCGACCCTGCCTGCTTCAGCGCCTGGACGATCCGGCCGGGGATGGCGCCGATGTAGGTGCGCCGGTGGCCGCGGATGTCGGCTTCGTCGCGCACGCCGCCGAGCGAGATGCGGATGAACTTCCGCGACATGGCCCGGGCAATCGACTGGCCCAGCGACGTCTTGCCGACGCCGGGAGGGCCGACGAAGCAGAGGATCGGCCCCTTCATGTCGCCCTTGAGCTTGCGGACGGCCAGGTACTCGACGATCCGCTGCTTGACCTTGTCGAGGTCGTAGTGGTCCTCGTCCAGGACCCTGCGTGCCTCCACCGGGTCCAGGCGATCCTCGGTGATCACCGACCAGGGCACATCGAGCAGCCAGTCGATGTAGGTGCGCAGCATCTGGTACTCGGGCGACGCCGACCCCATCCGTGCCAGCCGGTCCACCTCGCGCATGGCCGCGGCGAGGATCGGCTCGGGCAGCTTCGCTTCCTCGAGGCGCGTGCGCAGCTCGGCGAGCTCGTTCCCCTCGCCCTCGCCAAGCTCCTGCTGGATGGCCTTGAGCTGCTGCCGCAGGTAGTACTGCCGCTGCGCATCGGTCATCTCCTGCTGGGCCTGGGACTCGATCTTTCCCTTGAGCTCCAGCAGCGACACTTCGCGCGTGAGCGCGGCGACGACCATCTGGAGCTTGTGCAGCAGGTCGTTCTCTTCGAGGAGCCGCTGCTTGTCCGACGGCTTGATGTCGAGGAGCGTCGCGAGGACGTACGCCAGGCGCAGCGGGTCGTCGATGTTCATCACGACCGTCCGCAGTTCCTCGACGAGGCCCGTCGACAGTGGCATCGCCTTTTCAATCAGTTCCTGGATACGGCGCACGTGCGCGTCGACGTCGAGCGTCCGCTCGACCGTTTCCGGCAGCGGCGTGATCTGCGCGCGCATGGAGGTGCCGGTGCGCGTGACCGTATCCGCACGGATGCGCGCCACCCCTTCGATGACGATGTTGACGCCCCCGCTCCCCTTGGCCATCTGCCGGATCACCGCCACGGTGCCGATGGTGGTGACATCCTCGGGCGTCGGGTCGTCCGCGTCGTTCTTCTGGAGCAGCAGCAAGACGAGCCGGTCAGCCGCCAGCGCGCGGTTCACGGACTCAATCGAGACCGGACGATTGACTGTCAGCGGCTGCAGAGTCAGCGGAAACGCAACGGTGCGGCGAAGGGGGAGGACCGGCAGCTCCGAGGGAAGCGTCGGCGGCGTCGGGTCGGCCACTGATCGCAGTTTATCAGTGCTACTCTCGTGCCGTGGACGAGAGACATTTCTTTACGGAAAAGCCGGAGCAGCGTCCGGCACGCCTGCAGTGTCCGCGTTGCCGCCGTACCAACGACTACACGATCCGGTGGGTGCGTCGCACGCGAAAGGCTCAGATGCCCCCGGGCGGCGACGAGCGCGACCGGGCGCTCTTCGCGAAGGTCAAAGACCATCTCATCCGCGCGGAAGACGAAGTGACCTGCAAGACGTGCGGCAAGCGGTTCGAACTGCCGTCGCATCAGTCGATTGTGGCCCTCGATCAGTACGAGGGGCTGCCGAAGGAGGACTACGACGAGTAGGCGGTAGGCAGTAGGCGGTGGGCGGTAGGCAGCAGGCGGGCGGGAGCTAGTAGAGTCCGGGTACGAGGCGCCAGCGCACCTTCTTCATGTAACGGCCGTAGCCACCATCGGATGACTCGCGCATCGTCCGTTCTTCCAGCGGGATCGCGGCGAGCAGATACGCACAGCTCACCACCGCGAACGCCAGCCGGGTCATCGTCATGGCCGGGGCCGGCAGCACCATGAGAAACCAGCCCGTGTAGATCGGGTGCCGTACCCAGCCGTAGGGTCCGGTTGTCCGGAACTCCGCGGGCGTCACAGGCCGCAGGCCCGCCAGTTCGCGCGCGTCGAGCGCTCCGACACTGTGCAGCGAAAGCCAGGCTCCCGCCGCCTGCAATGCCCACAATCCCCACGCGGCGGCGCCCGTCACGGTCCAGAGCACGCCGGGGACCGGCCGCCAGAGTGCGCACACGAGCAGGAACAGGATGCTCGCGACCCACACATAGATCGAGCGTTCGAGATCAGGACACGTCCGGCTCACCCAGGCGCGAATGCCGGTTCGCGCGAAGATGCTGTGGTGCAGCGCAAAAATCGTAAAGAGGGCGACGTTCCACGCCACCGCCGGCAGCCACGCGTGACCCGCAGCGACGCCGCCGAACGTCGTCAGGTAGGTGACGACGAAGTACGCGAGGGATGTGAAGAAGAGGATCGCGCCAGCCCAGCGGAACGGGCTCACAAGGGCGGACCGATCGTCGTGCACGGCCGCTAGTATAGTGAACGCATGGCCCTCACTGGTCAGCCGCGCGTCGTCATCAGTGGCATCGGGGCCGTGTCTCCGTTCGGCGTCGGCCGCGACGCGTACTGGCATGCCGTCAGCCGCGGCATCAGTGGATGCCGCGCGATCACGCAGTTCGATGCCTCGTCGATGCCGTGCCGCGTTGCGGCGGCGGTCCCGCCGGTGTCGATCGATGACGCCGCGCCGCTCGACGGCGACACCGGCAACGGGCACGCCGACCCCAGGCGGTATTCTCGCGCCGCGCTGTTTGGCGTCATTGCCGCGCGTGAAGCCTGGCACGACGCGGGGCTGCGCGCGGGCGAACCTGACGCCGGCGTCCTGATCGGCAGCGGAGGCGGCGGCATCGACGTCGGCGAGCGGCAATACGAAGACTTCTTCACGAGCGGGGGCAAGCACGTCACGCCCTATGCGATTGCCTGCGGCATCTGCGGCATGGTCTCGAGCGAAATCTCCATCGCCCTGCAGCTCCATGGGCAGAGTCACGTCCTCTCGTGCGGCTGCACGAGCTCGACCGATGCCATCGGCTACGCCTCGGCGCTCATCCGGTCGGGCGAGTACGACGTCATGCTGTCCGGAGGGACCGATGGGTGCGTCCTGCCCGGGATGATCTTCGGCTTTTCACGCATGCGGGCCGTCTCCACCCATTACAACGACCGGCCGGCGGAGGCGTCACGCCCCTTCGATCGCGGCCGCGACGGATTCGTGCTGGGTGAGGGCGCCTGGATGGTGGTGCTCGAGCGGGAGGATCGCGCCATTGCGCGAGGCGCGACACGCTACGCGCGCGTCGAGGGCTATGCGTCGACGTGCGACGCGTTCCACCGCGTCCAGATGGATCCTGACGGCCAGGAGATCGTGCGGTGCATCGACACGGCGCTCGCCCGCGCGCATCGTCGTCCGGAGGACATCGGCTACATCAACTACCACGGCACGTCGACGCAGCTGAACGACGCCATCGAATCGCAGTGCGTGCGGCGCGTCTTCGGGCGGCACGCGGATGCCGTGCCCGGGTCGTCGACGAAATCGATGATCGGACACCCGCAGGGGGCGAGCGGCGCGGCGGGGGTGGTGGCGACCGCCATGGCCCTGACGTGCGGCGTCCTGCCGCCCACCATCAACCTGCACGATCAGGATCCGGCGTGCGACATGGACTTCATCCCGAACGTCCCCCGCGAGGCGCAGATCGAGGCCGCGCTGTGCAACTGTCTCGGGTTCGGATCCAAGAACAGCGCGCTGGTACTCGGCCGGGCGCAATGACCCTTCGCGCGCTCGTGGTCGGCGCGGGGCCCGCCGGCAGCGTCGCGGCGCTCATCCTGGCGCGCGCGGGCGTCGAGGTTGAACTGTTCGACCGCGCCACGTTCCCCCGATCGAAGTTATGCGGTGACACGGTCAATCCTGGCACGCTGGCCCTGCTGGATGCCTTGGGCGTGGGCGCAGCTGTGCGCGGGGCGTCGCGCCCGGTGACCGGCATGCTGGTGACAGGGCCCCACGGCGCGGCGATCGCCGCCGACTATCCGGACGGCGTCCACGGAGCCGCGATCGAACGGCGGGACTTTGACGCGGCGCTGCTCGCGGCCGCGGTCGCAGCCGGGGCGCGATTGACGTCGGGGATGCGCGTCGACGCGCCGGTGATCGATCGCCAGACCGGGCGCGTGGGCGGCATCCGCCTGCACGGCCGTGGCCGTGATTCTGACGTTCGTGCCGGGGTGGTGATTGCGGCGGACGGACGCGGGTCGCGGCTCGGCAGCGCACTGGGACTGACGCGTTTTGCGGCGGCGCCGCAGCGCTGGGCGTACGGCGCCTACTACCGGGGCGTCGACGGCATCAGCACCCGCGGCGAGATGCACATCCGCGCCGACGGCTACCTCGGGATCGCGCCCGTGGCGCCGGACCTCGCGAACGTGTGTGTCGTGCAGCCGCTCGCGCATGCGGGTCGGACGGCGGCCATGCCCGCCGAAGACACGATCGAGGCGGCGATTCGCGACGATGGACGACTGCGCGAACGATTCAGCGGTGCCCGGCGCGTCACGGCGCCGGTGGTCCTTGGTCCGCTGGCCGTCGACGCATCGTGCGCGGGTGTGCCGGGGTTGCTGCTGGCGGGCGACGCTGCCGGATTTGTCGATCCGATGACGGGCGACGGACTCCGCTTCGCGGTGCGCGGCGGCATGCTCGCCGCGGAATCCGCCCTGAACGAGCTGGCGACCGGCCGGCCTGCGTGCGGCGAGCTGCTGCGGGCGCGGCGGCGCGAGTTTTCAGGCAAGTGGCGCCTGAATCGGACCCTGCGATGGCTGGTGGACTCACCCTCGGCCCTGGAGGTCGCCGCGGCGCTCGGGTCGCGGTGGCCGGCCGTCATCCGCGCGCTGGTCGCGGCGGCTGGCGACGTCCACCTGGTAAGGCGCCCCGCATGACGCCGCTGACACTATCCCCACTGACCGTGTCCCTGTGGGCGCTCGGTGTCGTGATGCTGGTGATGGCGCTGGAAGCGTCCATCGCGAGGCGCAACGAAATCGCGCTGCGCCGGCGCGGCGCGGTCGAACCGGCCGGCGATGTGTATGGCACGATGCGATGGGCGTATCCGGCGGCGTTCGTGGCCATGGCGATCGAAGGCGCAATCGCCGGACCCACCCCGGGTACGGCGACCGTCGCGGGCGTCCTGCTGCTGGTCGCGTCGAAGGCGCTCAAGTGCTGGGCGATCGCGTCACTCGGCGATCGGTGGACGTTCCGGGTGCTCGTTGTTCCGGAGCCGCTGGTCGTTCGCGGGCCATATGGCTGGCTTCGTCACCCGAACTACGTCGCGGTCGTCGGTGAACTGGCTGGCATGGCGCTGCTCGTCGGCGCGCGGCTGACCGGCCCTGTGGCGACGCTGGTGTTCAGCCTGCTGATCTGGAAGCGAATCCGTGTCGAGAATCGTGCGTTGCGGCACCTCGCTTGCTCCTGAGCCTCGACCGACGCGGGACAAGTGGTGACATATACTGGCACTCCGATGCCTGGCGACCGCGAGACACCGCGGGGTGGGGTATTAACCCGCCGGCGACTGCTCGCGGTGTGCGCCGCGCTCCTCGTCGCCGTTAATACCTCTTCGTCCGGGCAGACGCCCGCCGCCGACACATCGCCCATAGCGGCGGCGACCCGCGCCTACAACCTCGGCCAATACGACCAGATCGACGGACTGCTGGGGGCGGAGTCCGGCGAGCGTGCCCTCGTCGTTCGCGCCAGGGCCCATGTCGCCCGCGGCCGCTATGCCGAGGCGGAAAAGCTTCTCGCCGGCCCCGCGTCGACGAATCCGGACGGCGATGCCGCACTCGAGCTGGGCCTGCTGCAGCAGTATCTCGGCCGCGCCGACGCAGCCCGCACGCTCCAGACGGTGCTCACGCAGAGCGACGACGCGACCCCCGCGGATCTGCTGCGGCTGGGACTCGCGGCCCGTGCGCTCGGCCGGTTCCAGGATGCGAACGGCTTCTTCCGCGACGCGATTCGACTCGCGCCGAATGACGCCGAGGTCAATACGGCGTGGGGCGAGCTGTTCCTCGAGAAGTACAACCGGCCCGAGGCGCTGACGTCGTTCCAGGCGGCGGTCAAGGCGAACCCCGAGTACGTCCCGGCGCGTATCGGACTCGCGCGCACGCTGCTCGAGGAGAATCCTCCCGACGCGAAGAGCGCGGTTGAAGCGGCACTCGCACTCAACGGCAGCTACGTCCCCGCGCATCTGCTGATCGCCGAAATCGCGATGGACAACCTCGAGCGGGGCGACGCGAAGGAGGCCATCGCGAAGGCGCTGGCCGTGAATCCCAACAGCCTGGAGGCGCGGTCCATCGATGCCGCGATTGCGCTGCTCGAAGCGCGCGCGCCGGATTTCGAGGCTGCCGTCGCCGGCGTGCTGAAGCTGAACCCGCGCTACGGCGACGTGTACCGCGTGGCCGGCGACCACCTGGCCCGGAACTACCGGTTTGACGAGGCGGTCGGTCTGACGCGCAGGGCCCTCGACATCGACAAGACGAATATCCGGGCGTTTGCGGATATCGGAAGCCACCTCCTGCGCACGGGCGACGAAGGCGCAGCGCGCGTGGCGCTCGAGACCGCGTTCAAGGCCGATCCCTACGACGTCCTCGTCTACAACCAGCTCGCGATGCTCGACACCGTCGACAAGTTCGAGACGATTCGCGACGGCGATCTGGTCATCCGGCTCGATCCCAGCGAAGCGGCGGTGATGCGCGAGCACGTCGTGCCGCT
>CAXNKG010000023.1:0-44762 GCA_964202965.1 Vicinamibacterales bacterium | reverse complement strand
ACATGACCCCCGACCCCATGTGTTACCCGTGCGTTACGCCGCGATGTCGACGGTGATCGTGCGCGGCCGGGCTTCCTCGCGGAACGGCAGCTTCACCGTCAGCACGCCGTTCTTGAACTCCGCGCTCACCTTGCCGGCGTCAACCGTATCCGGCAGGTTGAACGAGCGGTGGAACGTCCCGTACGCGCGCTCGATGCGCCGATACTGCTCGTCCTTCACCTCGGCCTCGAACTTCTTGGCGCCCTTCAGCACGAGCGTGCTGTTCTCGACGGACACCTCGATGTCCTCGCGGCTCATGCCGGGCAGTTCGGCCTTCAGCACGAGGTCATGACTGTCGTTCTCGAAGATGTCGACCGCCGGCGTCCAGGTCCCGCGGAAACCGGTGTCGTCATCACGGAGGTAGGCGTCGCCAAAGAGCCGCGCCACGCGGTCCTGCATCGCGGCCAGTTCACGGAACGGATCGACTTTCACAATGGGCATTGTTCTCTCTCCTTCATGCTGCGTCGACGACTTCGCCTTCCTTCACGTCGTCGCCGGTCGTGTTCGCGGACGCCGCCGCCTGCGCGGCCTCCGCCTGTGACTTCGCGTAGGCCTCCTGCTCGGCCTTGATGCGCACCTCGGCTTCCTCGCGCTGCTTCCGGTCTTCCTCCGCGTGCGCCTCGGCGTCCTTCACCATCCGATCGACATCGGCCTTGCTGAGACCGGACGCCCCGCTGATGGTGATCGTCTGTTCCTTGCCCGTCGCCACGTCCTTCGCCGCCACGCTGACGATCCCGTTGGCATCGATGTCGAACGCGACCTCGATCTGCGGCACGCCGCGCGGCGCCGCCGGGAGATCGGTCAGGTGGAAGCGGCCGAGCGTCCGGTTGTCGCGCGCCATCTGGCGCTCGCCCTGGAGCACGTGTACTTCCACGCTCGTCTGGCTGTCGGTCGCGGTCGAGAACGTCTCGCTCTTCCGCGTCGGGATCGTCGTGTTCCGCGCAATCAGGGTCGTCATTACCCCGCCGAGCGTCTCGATGCCGAGTGACAGCGGCGTCACATCGAGCAGCACGACGTCCTTGACCTCGCCCTTCAGCACGCCGCCCTGAATGGCCGCACCGATCGCGACGACTTCGTCCGGATTCACGCCCTTGTGCGGTTCCTTGCCGAAGAAGTCCTTCACCATCTGCTGGATCTTCGGGATGCGCGTCGACCCCCCGACGAGCACGACTTCATCGATGTCCGGGGCCTTGAGCCCGGCGTCCGCCAGCGCCTGCGTGAGGGGCGCCATCGAGCGCTGCAGCAGGTCGTCAACGAGCTGCTCGAACGTCGCGCGCGTCAGCTTCAGCTGCAGGTGCCTGGGGCCCGACTGGTCGGCCGTGACGAACGGCAGATTGATGTCGGTCTCCATGACCGTCGACAGCTCGATCTTCGCCTTCTCCGCCGCTTCTTTCAGGCGCTGAAGCGCCATTCGGTCCTTGCCGAGGTCGATGCCGTCGCTCTTCCTGAACTCGGCGACGATCCAGTCGATCACGCGCTGGTCAAGGTCGTCGCCGCCCAGATGCGTGTCGCCGTTGGTCGATTTCACCTCGACGATGCCGTCGCCGACGTCGAGAATCGAAATGTCGAACGTGCCGCCGCCAAAGTCGTAGACGGCAATCGTTTCGTCTTTCTTCCTGTCCAGCCCGTACGCCAGCGCCGCCGCCGTCGGCTCATTGACGATGCGAAGCACGTGCAGTCCGGCGATCTTGCCGGCGTCCTTGGTCGCCTGCCGCTGCGCGTCGTTGAAATACGCCGGGACGGTGATGACCGCGTCGGTCACCTTCTGCCCGAGATAGTCCTCGGCGGCGGTCTTCAGCTTCTGAAGAATCATCGCGGAGACTTCGGGCGGCGAAGACTGCCTGCCCCGCACCTCGACCCAGGCGTCACCGTTGGCCGCCTGGACGACCTTGTACGGGACGCGCCCACCCTCCTGAGCCACTTCGGCATGCTTGCGGCCCATGAAGCGCTTGATCGAGAACACGGTGTTTTCAGGATTGGTCACCGCCTGGCGCTTGGCGACCTGACCCACGAGCCGCTCCCCATCCTTGGTAAATCCAACAACCGAGGGCGTCGTCCGGGCGCCTTCCTGATTCACGATGACGGCGGGCTCTCCACCCTCCATGACCGCGACAACCGAGTTGGTGGTGCCGAGGTCGATTCCGATAACTTTGCTCATATTTCGGATGCTCCGCCATTGATCTTACCAATGATTGAGTGTGTGTCAAGCATAAGATCTTAGTGTTTCTAACTAATATACTCGCCTCAAGCAGTTCCGCTGGCTCTGGCTCGCCCAACCCAGCCGAGCTCATCGCCGCAGACCGGCCCGCATGTTCCTGGGGCCGTGAGATCATTGGGCTCGCCCAATGGAGTTCCCACTTGTCCCCTCGTCTGAAGCCACCGAACTTGCCGACGACATCCGCCAGCTGTTCGACGACATCGCTCGCACGCTGCCGCGCGACCGCCGCGTGCTGTCGGGCGAATGCCACCCGGCTGTCGATGTCCGGGAAACCGACGACGTGGTGGAGGTGACGGTGGATGTGGCGGGCGTGCCGGACGAGGCAATCCGCATCCTGTTTCGGAGCGGCGTCCTGGTCGTCGCGGGCGAGAAGGCCCCCTCACGCACAGGAGCCGCGCAGACGTTTCACCTCGTCGAACGCGAGTTCGGCCGGTTTGCCCGGGCGGTCCGCCTCACGGGCGCCTTCAACGTCGGCACGGCCCGCGCCACGCTGCGGGACGGCGAGCTCCAGGTCATCCTTCCGAAGCGTGTCGACCGCCGCGGCAGCGCCCACCGCATTGCCGTGACTGCCGAGCCGGCGTCCCGGTCATGAGGATTCTGCTCGTCGGCGACATCGTGGGCCGTCCGGGACGCGAACTCATCCGCAAGGGCCTCCGCGGCCTCGTCGCGCTCCATGAGATCGACCTCGTCATCGCCAACGCCGAGAACTCGGCCGCCGGCTTCGGCGTGACGAAGGACATCGGCGACACGCTGCTCGAATGGGGCGTCGACGTGATGACGTCGGGCAATCACATCTGGGACAAGAAGGAAGTGATTGAGTACATCCGGGCCGAGCCGCGGCTCCTGCGGCCCGCGAACTATCCGGCCGGCGTTCCGGGACGCGGGAGCTATGTCGCGGAGACCGCCGACGGGCGCGCGGTCGGCGTCATCAACGCGATGGGGCGCGTCTTCATGACGCCGATCGACGATCCGTTCGCGGTGGTGCTGCGGGAAATCGAGGCGATACGCCACCGCACGCGCGTGATCATCGTGGACTTCCACGCCGAGGCCACGAGCGAAAAGGTCGCCATGGCCTGGCATCTCGACGGCAAGGTCACCGCCGTCGTGGGGACGCACACGCACGTCCAGACCGCCGACGAGCGCATCCTGCCGAACGGCACCGCCGCCCTCACCGATGTCGGCATGACGGGGCCGCACGACTCGATCATCGGCATGGACGTCGAGCCATCGCTGGCGCGCTTTCTGACCGGCATGCCCACCCGGTTCGAGCCGGCCACCGGCAACCCGCGCCTCAACGCCGTGATCGTCGACGCGGACGAGAGGACCGGCCGGGCCACCGCGATCATCCGCATCAGCCACTCCGAGAAGGAACTGGCGCAGATTGCCGAATCCGCGGCGGCGGACCGGGGCGCCCCCGTACGCGGATGACCTCGCTGTTCGATCTGCCGTTCGAGGAGGAACCGAGGGTTCCTGAGGTTCCTGAGGTTCCTGGAGTTCCTGGAGTTCCTGGAGTTCTGAGGGTTCCTGAAGTTCCCGAGCCGGGCCGGATCCTGACCGTCGCGCAACTGACCGCGCAGTTGCGGCTGGTGATCGAAGACCGCTTCACCGACGTCTGGGTGGAAGGCGAGCTCTCGAACTGCCGCGTGTGGAACACGGGGCACCTGTATTTCACGCTGAAGGACGCGAGCGCGCAGATCCGCGGCGTCATGTTCCGCTCGGCGCTGCGCCTCCTCCGCTTCAAGCCGCAGGACGGACTGCGGGTCGTGGCGCGGGGCCAGATCACCGTGTACGACCCCAAGGGGGAGTACCAGCTGGTCTGCGCGCACCTGGAGCCCGAGGGACTGGGCGCGCGCCAGCTCGCGTTCGATCAGCTGAAGGCGCGGCTGGCCGCCGAGGGACTCTTCGATCCGCGCCGCAAGCGTCCCCTGCCTTCACTCCCGCGCAAGATAGGCGTCGTCACGTCGCTCGACGGGGCGGCTGTCCGCGACATCGTGAAAGTGCTGCAGCGCCGCTACCCGAACGCGCACATCGTCATCCGGCCGACCCGCGTGCAGGGTGAAGGGGCGGCGCTCGAGATCGCGCGGGCGATGGCGGCGATCGGCGCACTGCCCGGCATCGACGTGGTGATCGTCGGCCGCGGCGGCGGCTCGATCGAAGATCTGTGGGCCTTCAACGAGGAAGTGGTCGCGCGCGCGATTGCCGGATGCCCCGTGCCGACGATTTCGGCGGTCGGCCACGAGACGGACGTCACCATGGCCGACTTCGTCGCCGACGTCCGCGCACCCACGCCGTCGGCGGCGGCCGAAATGGTTGTCGCGCGGAAGGACGACTTCTCCGCGCGGATCGATCGGCTGGAGCGCCGGGTCACGGCGGCCATGGCCGGCCGGCGGCATCGCGCCGAGTCGCGCCTCCGCATGCTCGAGGCTCGGCCTGGCTATGCGGCATTCAGGGGCCGGGTCGCGATGCGAGGCCGGCACGTGTCGGAACTCACGCACGAACTGGGACAGGGCCTGCGGGGCCGGCTCGTGTCGCGCACGCGCGCGCTGCAGCGTCTGCGCCTCTCGCTCGAGCGGTGCGACCTCCGCCGCCGTCTCAGTCAGGTGCGATCGCGGCTCACGGCGGCCGACGGCGCCCTGCTGGCGCAGACCGTCCGCATCCGGCACGGCGCAGACGGCCGCCTGCGCGGGGCGGCTGCCAGGCTCGACGCCCTGAGCCCGCTGGCGGTGCTGGGGCGCGGCTATGCCGTCTGCTGGAACGCCGACCGGACGGCCATTATCCGTGACGCGTCGGCAGTGGCGCCGGGCGACCAGGTACATGTGAAGCTGGCACACGGCGAGATCGGGTGCCAGGTACAGGAGAAGGTGGATGGCTGACACGGTCAAGGATTTCGAAGCCGCGATTGCGGAGCTCGAATCCATCGTCACGAAACTCGAGGAGGGGGACCTTCCGCTCGAAACGTCGCTGCAGCTCTACGAGCGTGGCGTCCAGCTCTCCCGCTTCTGCCACTCCCGCCTCGAAGAGGCGGAACGCCGGATCGAAATCCTGAACGAGCGCGGCGACGTGAAGCCCGCCCCCGCGTCATTCGGACAGGACGAGGACGATAAGTCAAAAGTCAAAAGTTAAAAGTCAAAGGTACTTTTGACTTCTGACTTCTGACTTCTGACTTCTGACTTCTGACCTGAATGCCTTTCCACGACTACCTCGAGGCACGCCGCACTGAAATCGAGACGGCGCTGGCGTCCGTGCTCCCGCCGCCGCCCGATTGCCCGCCGGTGATCGGCGACGCCATGCGCTACAGCCTCACCGCGGGCGGCAAGCGTCTTCGGCCGGTGCTGTGCCTGGCGAGCGCCGAGGCGGTCGGCGGCGATCGTTGGCTCGCCATGCCGGCGGCGTGCGCCGTCGAGCTGATTCATACGTACTCGCTGATCCACGACGACCTGCCGGCCATGGACAACGACACCATGCGACGCGGGCGGCCGACGCTGCACGTCGTGGCCGGTGAAGGCATGGCCATCCTGGCGGGCGACGGCCTGCTCACCGAAGCATTCGCCCTGATGGCGCGCGCGCCGGCGGCGTCGCAGGACGCGTCGATGCAGGCCCGCACGCTGCGCGTCATCGGCATTATTGCGACGGCGGCCGGCGCCACCGGCATGGTGGGCGGCCAGGCGCTCGACCTCGCCGGCACGACAGCCGCCGACGATCTGCGCGTGCTGCACGGCAAGAAGACGGGCGCGCTCATTCGCGCCGCCGCCGTGGCCGGTGCCGTCATGGGCGGCGCCGACGATCCGACGGTGGTTCGAATTGACGCGGCCGCCATCGACTTCGGCCTGGCGTTTCAGATCATCGACGACATCCTCGACGTGGAAGGCATGCCCGCCGCCATCGGCAAGAGCGCCGGGAAGGACGCCGCGGCCGGCAAGCCGACGTATCCCGCGATCCACGGCGTCGACGGCGCGCGCCGCCTGGCCGCCGAGTGCCTCGAGCGCGCCGAGGACGCGCTGCGCGGCGCGCGACTGGCCGATTCGCACCTGATGGCGATCGGCCGCTGGATCGTCAACCGATCGCATTGAGCCGACTGGATTGAGCAAAATTCGTCTGGATCAGCTGGTCGTCGACAGGGGCCTGTTGCCGTCACGCGAACGGGCGCGCGCGATGATCCTCGCGGGGCAGGTCACGGTCGCCGGCCAGACCGTGAGCAAAGCTGGCGCCCAGATTGACCCGGCCGCGGCCGTCACGGTCCTCGCGCCGGATCATCCGTATGTCGGCCGCGGCGGCATCAAGCTCGCGCATGCCCTCGACACGTTCGGCATCGCGGTGGAGGGACGGGAGGCACTCGATATCGGCGCGTCGACCGGCGGGTTCACCGATGTCCTCCTCCAGCGCGGTGCCGCGCGCGTCGTCGCGCTGGACGTCGGCCACGGGCAGCTCGACTGGCGGCTGCGGACCGACCCGCGCGTCGTCGTCATCGAGCACTTCAATGCGAGGCGCTTGACGTCTGCCGACCTGCCGGCTCCGGTCGATATCGTCTGCGTCGACGTCTCGTTCATCTCGCTGCGGCACATCCTTCCGGTCATCCCGCCGATCGTGCGGCCCGGCGCCGACATCGTGGCCCTCGTGAAGCCGCAGTTCGAGGCGGGACGCCGCGAGGCCGGCTCCGGTGTCGTGCGCGACGACGCCGTGCGGGCGCGGGTCGTGGAGGAGATTCGCGGCGCCGCCGCTGCGGTAGGATTAACGCCAGCCGGCGTCACCCCGTCGCCAATTACCGGACAGAAGGGCAACGTCGAGTACCTCCTGCATTTGCGCGCATGACCATACGACGCGTCGGCATTGTCGCGAAGCACGGCCTCGTCGCCGCGTCGGACCACCTCTCGAATCTGAGCGAGTGGCTCGGCGCCCGTGGAGTCGAGGCGGTCTTCGAGCGGGAGACGGCGGCGCTGGCGCGACCCGGGGCCCGGACCGGCAGGACCGCGACGCGGGAAGCGCTCCCAGCCGACGTCGACCTGGTCGTGGTCCTCGGCGGCGACGGCACGCTGCTCTCGATGGCGGCGCGCATTGCGAAAGCGGGCCGCGACATCCCTATCCTGGGCGTGAATTTCGGGAGCCTCGGGTTCCTCACCGAAATCCGGATCGACGAACTCACGGCGTCGCTCGAGCGCGTGCTCGACGGCTCGGCGACCTTCGACGAGCGGGCGATGCTGCAGGCCGATGCCGAACGGCGGCACGAGCAGGTCGACTCGCGGATCGTCCTCAACGACGTGGTCTTCGCCAAGGCCGCGCTCTCGCGCATCATCGAGCTGTCGGTCTGGGTGAGCGGCGAATTCGTGACGCGCGTCAAGGCGGACGGCCTGATCATCGCGAGCGCCACCGGATCCACCGCCTACAATCTGGCGGCGGGCGGGCCGATCGTGCACCCGAGCGTCGATGCGCTGATTCTCAACCCGATCGCGCCGCACACGCTTACCAATCGGCCCGTTGTCATTCCCGGCCACGCGGAGATCGAGGTGCGCACGCACGCGGAAGGTCCGGCCGACGAAGTGTTCGTCACCTACGACGGCCAGTCTGGCTACCCGTTGAAACAGGGCGACGTCGTCCGCGTGCGCAAGTCGGATCGCGTCCTGCGGATCGTCAAGGCCCCGGCACGAGGCTATTTCGAGGTGCTGCGCGAAAAACTCAAGTGGGGCGAACGATGACGTCCGTGCCGCTCCGCTTCGGCGCGGCGACCGACCGGGGCCGCGTCCGGCCGAATAACGAAGACCGGTTCGTCGCCGAGACCGACCTGGGATTCTTTGCGGTGATCGATGGGATGGGCGGCCACGCCGGTGGCGAGCTGGCCGCGGCCACCATCGCCGAATCCGTGACGGCATTTGTCCGCGAAACGGCCGGCGACTCCGACAAGACCTGGCCGATTGGCCTGGATCCCAAGCTCTCGGTTCTGGCGAATCGCCTGCAGGTCGCCATCCGGATCGCCAACCGTACGCTGGGCACGCGCGCGCAGACCGACCACGCCCTCGAGGGGAGCGGAGCGACGCTCGCCGCAGCGCTCTTTGTGAAAGGCGCACTCGCGATCACGAACGTCGGCGACTGCCGCGGGTACGTGCTCCGCGGCGGCGAGATGTCGCAGCTGACGCGGGACCATTCGGTCGTCGCCGAGCAGCTCGCGCTCGGGCTCATCGACCCTGAAGCCGCGCGGAACCACCCCCTCCGGCATGTGGTCACGCGGGCCGTCTCCGGCCAGCCCGGCATGACGGTGGACGTCGTCGAGCTGACCCTGGCGCCGGGCGAGCGCGTGCTGCTCTGTTCGGATGGAATCCACGCGGTATTGACCGACAAGGAGATTGCCGCGCTGTTCGGCAGCCAGGATCGGCCCCTCCAGGAGCTCTGCGAGGCGGCCATTCAGCAGACCAACCAGCGCGGGGGACCTGATAACGCGACCGTAATTGTGGTCGAAGCCTCACAGTAACGCACTACGGGTACAGGACTTACGGTGGCAAACATCCCTTCCAGAATCGGCAACTTCGAGGTCACGCGCCAGGTCGGCTCCGGCGGCATGGGGGCCGTCTACCTGGGCCTCGACCCGGAGCTGAATCGCCAGGTCGCCATCAAGGTGATCCGCGAAGAAGTGCACGACCAGGAGGTGCTGGACCGGTTCTTCCGCGAAGCGCGTGCCGCGGCGGCGCTCCGCCACCCGAACATCATCACGATTTACGCGAGCGGCCAGCACGAGCACCAGCCCTACATGGTCATGGAGTACGTGGAGGGCGATTCGCTCGCGGACGTCATCCGGAGCCGCAAGACCGTTCCGCTGGCGGACAAGCTCTCCTACATCGAGCAGCTGTGCGCCGGTCTTCACTTCGCCCACCGCGCGGGCATCGTCCATCGCGACATCAAGCCGGCGAATGTGATGGTGGACCGCGAGGGCATGCTGCGCATCCTGGACTTCGGCATCGCCCGGGTCGAGGGGTCGGGGCTGACGCAGGACGGCGCGCTGATCGGTTCGCTCAACTACATGTCGCCCGAGCAGATGCTCGGCCGCCCGATCGACCATCGCAGCGACATCTTCTCGGTCGGCACCGTCGCCTACGAGCTGATTTCGTATCAGCAGG
Organism: Vicinamibacterales bacterium; assembly: GCA_964202965.1. Classification (GTDB taxonomy): domain Bacteria; phylum Acidobacteriota; class Vicinamibacteria; order Vicinamibacterales; family UBA2999; genus CAXNKG01. The sequence goes on along the minus strand of CAXNKG010000023.1, from coordinate 35,402 downwards.
CGTTCAAGGGAAACATCAACGACGGCCTGCTCCACCGGCTTCCGCACGAGGATCCGCCCGCCCTCGGCAGCATCGTGCCCGGGCTGCCCGCCGGCCTCGAAGACGTGGTCATCCGGGCGCTGCAGAAGTCGCCGGACAACCGGTTCCAGGATCTGGCCGAGATGCGCGCGGCCATCGCCGCCGTGCACAGCGGGACCGTCAGCGCCGACGACCGGACGGTCGTGATCTCGCGGCCCATCATTCCGCCCTCGACCGGCACGGTGCGCCCTGCCTCGTCGGCCGCGAAATCACCTACGACGAAGGTCGATTCCCAATTCGACTTCGACAACGTCAAGGAGGAGTTCCCGGACTTCGCGATTCCGGAGGCGCCCCCGCCCGAGGCCGAAAGCGTCGAGCCGCCGCCCGCAGCGGCGGCGGGCCCCCCGACAGCGATGCCTGCCTCGTCCCGGTCCGCGGTGTCGGCCGCGCCACCCGCCCCGGCGGCGACGGAAGCGCCGCGGTCCTGGTCCGTGAAATCGCGCACGTCAACACCGCCGTCGACGGTGACAAAGCGGCCGCCGACGACAGGCATCCGTCCGCCGACGGCCACCGCCAGGCCGGCGACCGGCGCAATCCAGCCAGTGGGCAGCTCACGCCGGTGGGTATTGATTGGGGCAGCAGCCGTGGCGGTGACCGCGGGAGCTGTCGTCGCCCTGCCGTACCTGACGGGGCCGCCTCCCGATCCGCTCGAGGTGGAGCGGCCGGCCATTGAAGCGGCGATGGAGCGGTTCAGGGCGGGCTACCGCAACCGCGACATGGACGCCGTGCTTGCGGCGTTCCCCGAGCTGCCGGCGCCCGTCCGCCAGACGATGGAACGGGTGTTCAGCAACTGCATCATCTACGAGGTCACGTTCGATCAGATGAACGTGGCGCTGGCGGACACCGCGGCCGCCGAAGCCGACGTCCGCAGCACGCATACGTGCACCCCGCAGTCAGGCGGGCGCCAGACCACGGCCACTCAGCATGAGGTCTATACGTTGCAGAAGACTGGCGCGGGCTGGGTGTTGAGCGGGCTACGAAACGCCGCTCTAGGAAACGCTGCGCAGTAGCTCGGCCCGCAGCTCGGCGCCGTCCGGCTGTTCGTGCAGGGCGGCGAATTCCTCCCGCACCGCATCAAACAACTCAATCATCGCCGGATCGAACTGCGCGCCGCTGTCGGCCCGCAGCCGCCGGGCCGCTTCCTCGGCAGGGAGCGCGCCGCGGTACGGCCTCGCCGACGTCATCGCGTCGTAGCTGTCCGCCACGGCCATCAGGCGGGCGTGCGGATGAATGTCGGTGCCTCCGAGCTTGTCCGGGTAGCCGCTCCCGTCCCACCGCTCGTGATGGCCGCGCACCGCCGGCAGCGACGCGCCGAGGAACGGCAGCGGCTCGAGCATCATGTACCCGATCGTGACGTGCGCCTCGATCTGGGCCCGCTCGAACGCATCGAGCGACCCCGGCTTGAGGAGCACCGAATCCGGCACGCCCACCTTGCCGATGTCGTGAAGCATGCCGGCGCGCCGGATGGTCTCGAAGTCCGACGAGTATGTGCCGCTGTGCCGCGCGAGCACCAGCGAGTACGCGGTGACGCGCTCGGAATGGCCCGCCGTGTAGTGGTCGCGCGCGTCGATCGCTTTCGCGAATGCCTCGAGCGTCGCGCGAAAGTGCCGATGCCGGTCGTCGTAGAGCTGGGCGGTCTCGAGCGCTGCCGCGGCGTGGCCGGCGAATGCGGCGGCGTACTCCGCGGTTTCTGGCGCGAACTGCTCGACGCCCAGTTTGTCCGCGTACAGCGCCCCGATTGGGCCCGTGCGGCCAAGGAGCGGGACGCAGATCACCGAGCGCACACCGGCCGCGAGCACGCTCTCCGCCTGCTGCAGCCTGGGGTCCATCCGGATGTCGTGCACGATGAACACGTCGCGCGAGGTCAGCGCTTCGCGCACGACCGTGGAGCTGGCGAATTCCGATACCGACGAGTAGGCTCCCGCCGGGCGGACCGCCCTCGGGATCATCGCCCCGGTCTGCGCGTCCACGAGCATGATGGCGGCGCGATCCGGCTTCACAATCGACGACAGGCGGTCGAGCACGCGATCGAGGAGCGCCGGCAGATCGTCGAACGCCATCATTTCGCGGCTCGTGGCAAGCAGGGCTTCGAGCGCCAGGCGGTCGATCTTCGGCGTCGCGGTCATCGCCACGCGGCGCAGGACCGTCTGGGATGCCGCGGGCAGCTCCGCCACCGACGGAGTCGTCGGCACCTCGTCGGTGCCCACGAGGTACTCGACGCGTCCGAACCGGATCACGTCGCCCGCGATCACGAAGGCACTGAGCTGCTCGCTGCCGTTGACGAAGATGCCGTTGGTGCTGCCCAGGTCGTCGACGGCGAGCTGCCCCTCGTGATCGACGCTGACCCGCGCGTGCAGCCGCGACAGGCTCGGATCATCCACCATCACGTCGGCCTGCCGGCCCCGGCCGACAGTCTTCGACTGACCCGCCGTCAGAATAATCGTCGGCAGGTGCGGAGACGGTGCGACTGGCGCAAGACGCAGCCCGGACATCAGCGTGTGAATATACCTTCTAACCAGCGGCCGGTACAGCCCCTAATATCGTTCGAACGAGCGGCGAAAATAGAGAATCTGGTACTGGCGGACGTTACGATTGTGTTCGTCGAGCGTCTCGGCAAACACGTGCGATCCGTCATTGCGGCTCACAAAATACAGATAAGGGACAGAAGCGGGCATTAACGCTGCTTCAATCGACGCCCTCCCCGGCGCCGCAATCGGCCCGGGCGGCAAGCCCGCGTACCGGTAGGTGTTGTACGGCGAGTCCATCTGGAGGTCCTGGCGCCGGATGTTGCCAGTGTACCGGCCGGCCTTGCGCAGGGCGTAGATGACCGTCGGATCGGCCTGAAGACCCATGCCGATGCGGAGCCGGTTCCGATACACCGCGGCGACGAGGGGGCGCTCGGCGGGCTGTCCGGTTTCCTTTTCCACGAGCGCCGCGAGCGTCAGCACCTGGCGGGCGGTCAGCCCCTGCGCCGCGGCGCTCGCCTGGAGCCCCTCGTCATAGGTCGCGCGGAACCGGGCCACCATGGCGCGTACCAGGCTCGCGGCCGGAGTCCCGCGGGGGACCGGGTACGTCTCCGGGAAGAGATAGCCCTCGAGATCGGGCGCGATGGGATCGATGTCCCTGACCAGGGATGCATCCCGCGCCGCCTCCACGAAGTCGCCGGCGTCCCCGAACGCGCGCGACTCGTACAGGTCCGCCATCTCCTCGATGGTCAGACCTTCCGGAAAGGTGATGCGGGGGGCATAGACGTCACCGCGGGCCAGCCGGGCGACGACATCGCGCGGCGACGCCGGGCGATCAAAGCGATACTCGCCCGCCTGCAGCGCACGCGACTGTCCCGTCCACCAGAGCGCGGTCCGGAACGTCATCCCGTCGCGAACGATGCCGGCGTCGATCAGACGCCGGCCGATGGCCGCCGTCCCGGTGCCGGCGGGGATGTCCACGAACTGTTCGGCGCCGGTGAACCCCTGATACGGCTCGCTCATGCGCTGCGACACGAGCGCGACGGCCGCAGCCGCGCTGAGGCACACGACGAGCGCAAGACCGCCCAGGAGCTTCACCACTCCGCGCATCAGAGTTCGGGGTCCACGGCCATCGGGATCGGGCGCCCCGGCCGCGTGTCCAGGTAGTCCTGCAGGATGACGGCGGCCGCGGCCGCGTCGAGCCGCTGCTTGCGCGACCGCCAGCTCTTATCGGTGAGCGCCAATCGACTCTCCGCTTCGCGGCTGGAGAGCCGCTCGTCCTGGAACACCACGACCCGCTGCGTCAGCCGGCCGATCGCGTCCGCGAACGCCGCGACGCGCGGCGTCATGTCGGTGGGCGACCCGTCCAGCCGCTTCGGCAGCCCGACGACGATCGTCCCGACGCCGTCGTCCTCGGAGGCGAGACGCGCGATCTCGGCGGCCGTCAGTTCCACGCCGTCGCGCTCCAGCGCGTGTGGACGCAGCACGCCCACCGGCCGCGCCAGGGTCCACGTGGCGTCGCTGATCGCGACGCCGATCCGGCGTTCACCCACGTCGAGTCCGACGATCCGCACGGTATAATTCTCTCACTTCCCGCATGAAGCCCCGCGCGCTGGCCTGCGCCGTTCTCACGTTCGCGTTGTGTACCGACACAGGTACCGACGCTGGTGCCGACGCCGGTTCCGGCGCCGGTACCGGCGCCGTGGCGGCCGCCGCCGCGCAGGATCCCGACCGCGCACGCACGGACGCGCAGGCGCGGCGCGTCAGCGATCGGATTCGCGCGCTGCAGGAGGAAGCGGAGCGGCTGGCCGGTCAGGCGCGCACTCTCCTCGGCGAGCTGCGTGAGTTCGAAATCGAGCAACAGATCCAGACCGAACGCGTGGCGCAGGCGAGCGAGGAGGTTGCGCGCGGCGAGGCGGCGGTGGCCGACGCCTCGCGCCGGCTTCAGGCGCTCGAGCAGCAGCGGGTCGCGCAGCTGCCGAACCTCCAGGCGCAGCTCGTCGACATCTACAAACGCGGCCGGCCGGGGTACGCGCGGCTACTCTTCGGCGGCAGCTCGATGCGTGACTTCAGCCGCGCGACGAGGGCCGCCGCTGCCCTGATGCGGATCAATGAGCAGCGCGTGGCCGAACACCGCCGCACGCTGGATGCGGTCGCGGCGGAGCGCGCGGCGCTCGAGGGCACGCTGCGCGGCCTCGAGACCGCCGCCACGGACGCGCGCCAGGCCAGGGCGGCCGCGGCGAGGGCCGTCGCGGGGCGCGCCGCGCTCATCGCCCAGATCGACCAGCGCAGGGACCTGAACGCGCAGTTCGCGGGCGAACTGCAAGTGGCCCACGAACGCCTGCAGCAGCAGTTCGCGGATGTCGCCGCCGGCAGGACCGTGGAGACGGTGCCGGTACCGATTGCGCCGTTCCGAGGAACGCTCGAATGGCCCGCCGCAGGCGGCGTCTCGGTACGATTTGCCCAGCCCTCGGGACGCCCTGGCGACACGACCGTCCGGAACGGCGTCGAAATCGCGGCGCCGGATGCCGCCTCCGTCCAGGCGGTGCACCCCGGCGTCGTCTCCTACGCGGAACCGTTCGCCGGTTTCGGCAACCTCGTCATCCTGGACCACGGGGGCAATGCGTTTTCGCTCTACGGGTACCTGGCGTCGATGGTGGTGAGCCGCGGGGCGCTGGTGGACGCGGGGACGGAACTCGGCCGCGTCGGCGCGGCGCCCGCCGGTCCGCCCGCGTTGTACTTCGAGGTGCGCGTCGACGGCCGCTCCGTCGATCCCGTACAATGGCTGCGACCCCGATGACGTCCCGCAACCGGCGTCTTATTCTCGTACTGTCGACCTGCCTCATGGTCTTCGCCTTCGTCGGCGGCTATCTCGGCCAGTCGATTGCGAAGGACGACACGTACCAGCATCTCCGCGTCTTCGAGGACGTCGTGTCGCTGGTGCTGAACAACTACGTCGAACCCGTGGACGTCCGCGAGGCGATGAAGGGCGCCATGAAGGGGCTGACGGACGGCCTCGACCCGGACAGCGCCTTCCTGACGCCGGATCTGGTCCGCAGCATCGAATCGAAAGACCCTGGCGGCGCGGCCGAAGTCGGACTCGACCTCACCCGGCAGTACTACCTGCGCGTCGTGTCGGCGCGCGATGGCTCCCCCGCCGCGAAAGCCGGCCTGCGGCCCGGCGACTTCATTCGCGCGATCGACAAGCGTCCGACGCGTGACATGTCGGCCTTCGAAGGCATGCGTCTGCTGCGCGGCGCGGCCGGGACGAGAGTCGCGCTCCTCGTCATCCGCGGCAACGCGGCTGATCCCCACGAGCTCGAGCTCACGCGCGAGCGGCTGACGACGCCGGCGATCGCGTCGCGGATGGCCAACAGCACCACGGGCGTCATCCGGCTCGTCGAGTTCTCGGCGAATACACCCACGCAGCTCAAGCAGGCGGTCGACACGCTGACGAAGACCGGGGCGACACGGTTCGTGATCGACGTGCGCGGCACGTCACGCGGCGACATGGATGACGGCATTGCGGCCGCGAGGCTCTTCGTCAAGGACGGCCCGCTGGCGGTCAAGCTGTCGCGCGGGGGCGCGAAGGAAACGGTCGCCTCGAGTCCGGGCGACGGCGCGATGACCGCACCCCTCGCCCTGCTCATCGATCAGGGCACGGCGTACGCGGCCGAAATCTTCGCCGCGGCGCTCGACGAAGACGACCGCGCCGACCTCGTCGGCGTCAATTCACTCGGCCGCGCCGCGCGTCAGCGGCTCGTCAAGCTGCCGGACCAGAGCGGCCTGTGGCTGACCTACGTCCGCTACCTCACGCCAGGCAGCAACCCGATTCACGAGACCGGACTCGAACCCGATGTGGACGTCGAACTGCCCGAGATCGAGTTCGGCGCAGAGCCGCCCGTCGTGGACGCCGCCCTCCAGAAGGCCCTCGATCACATCGCCGCCAGGAAGTAGTCGGTTATACTGGCGGTTCGGGTTAACACCTGAATTTGCAACAGATAGGCGCGTAGCTCAGCTGGTTAGAGCGCCTCCCTGACACGGAGGAGGTCAGTGGTTCGAGTCCACCCGCGCCTACCAATTTTGGGCTCTAGGCTCTCGGCTTTAGGCTTTAGTGGAAGCCTTCCTGGAGCCTAGAGCCCAGAGCCCAGAGCCTTCTCTATTCATGGCCGACGTCACAATCACGCTTCCGGACGGATCCCACCGTACCGTGCCGGCGGGCACCGCTGTCCGCGACGTCGCGGCATCGATCTCTCCACGCCTCGCCAAGGCGGCCCTTGCCGGCGTCGTCGACGACCGTCCGGTCGATTTGTCGTTCCGGCTCGAGAAAGACGCATCGGTCCGAATCGTGACGCCCGACAGCCCCGAAGCGCTGACGATTTACCGCCACAGCACGGCGCACCTCCTGGCGGCGGCGGTCACGAATCTCTTTCCGGCGGTGCAGTGCGGCATCGGCCCGCCGACCGACGAGGGTTTCTACTACGACTTCGTCGTCCCGCGTCCGTTCGTGCCTGAGGATCTCGACGCCATCGGGAAGAAGATGCGCGAGCTGGTGCAGCAGGATCTCCCCTTCGAGCGGCAGATGTGGCCGCGCGACGAGGCGCGGCAGTTTTTCGGCAGCCGCGGCGAGTCGCTGAAAGTGCAGCTGATCGACGAGAAGGCCGAAGGCCAGTCCGAGGTGTCCTGCTACACGATCAAGGACCGCGACACGTTCGTCGACTTCTGTCTGGGTCCGCACGTGCCGTCCACCGGACGCCTCAAGGGATTCACGCTGCTCAGCACGTCGAATGCGTACTGGAAGGGCGACGCGCGGAACGCGCCGATGCAGCGCGTGTACGGCACCGCGTTCTTCTCCGACAAGGAACTGCAGGCGTACCTGACGCGGCTGGAGGAGGCGAAAAAGCGCGACCACCGGAAGATCGGCCGCGACCAGAAGCTGTTCCTGTTCCATCCGTGGGCGCCCGGCGCGACGTTCTGGCTGGCCAAGGGGACGGTCCTGTACAACACGCTGGCCGACTACATGCGCGGCATCCTCGTGCCCGCGGGCTACGTGGAAGTGAAGGCGCCGATCGTCTTCAACAAGGCCTTGTGGGAAACGTCGGGCCACTGGGCCCACTACCGGCAGAACATGTTCCTCGTCGAGGCGGAGGACGAGGAGATGGGGCTCAAGGCGATGAACTGCCCCGGGCACATGCTCCTCTTCGGCAGCGAGGGACGGAGCTATCGCGACCTGCCTCTCCGGTTCCACGAGCAGACGCCGCTCCATCGCAACGAGGCGTCGGGCGTGCTCTCCGGGCTGACGCGCGTCCGCCAGTTCAGCCAGGACGATGCGCACTGCTTCGTCATGGAGTCGCAGATTGGCGAGGAAGTGGAACGGGTGCTCCGGCTCGTGCAGCGGGTGTACGGCGACTTCGGCCTGACGCCGGAGATGAAGCTGTCCACCCGCCCGCCGGAGTATCTCGGGACCGTGGAGCAGTGGAGCCACGCCGAGGCCGAGCTCAAGCGGGCCCTCGATGCCGTGGGTGAGCGCTACACGATCAACGAGGGGGACGGCGCCTTCTACGGCCCGAAAATCGATTTCGACGTCACGGACGCGATCGGCCGGAAATGGCAGTGCGCCACGATCCAGCTGGACTACAACCTGCCGGAGCGCTTCGACCTGACATACGTCGGCGCCGACAACGCGGCACACCGCCCGGTGGTCATCCACCGCGCCATTTACGGCAGTTTCGAGCGGTTCATTGCCCTGCTCATTGAGCACTTCGCCGGGGCCTGGCCGCTCTGGCTCGCGCCCGTCCAGGCGGTCGTGCTGCCGATTTCAGACCGCCATCTGGCGTATGCCCGGGATGTCCGGGACCGGCTGGCTGGGGCGGGCCTGCGGGTCGAACTCGATGCGCGCCAGGAGAAGATTGGCTATAAGATCCGTGAAGCGCAGCTCCAGAAGGTTCCCTACATGCTGGTCGCGGGGGACCGGGAAGCGGCGGACGGCACGGTTTCGGTGCGCGACAGGTCGGCCGGGGACACCGGAAGCCGGCCGGTCGACACGTTCATCGCCGATGCGCTGAACGAGATCCGGACCCGCGCGGTGCGCACCGCGGCGCCGCAGGAGACCCAGTCGGCCCCGAGCCTAGAGCCCAAAGCCTAGAGCCCATTTTTCGGAGGATGTTATAGCTTTCGATCGTTCGCCGCGCCGTGACGACCGCACTCGCATCAACGAGCGTATCCGGGTCCGCGAAATCCGCGTCATCGACGAGACCGGACAGCAGCTCGGCATCATGCCTCCGCCGCAGGCACTGGTCATCGCCAAGCAGAAGGGGCTCGACCTGGTGGAAATCTCACCGACGGCCGTGCCGCCTGTCTGCCGGATCATGGACTTTGGCAAGTACCAGTACCAGGAGCAGAAGCGGAGCCGGGAAGCGAAGAAGCACCAGCGCGTGATCGAGGTCAAGGAGATCAAGTTCCGGCCGAAGGTCGACGAACACGATTACCAGTTCAAGAAGAAGCACATCGAGCGCTTCCTCGCCGAAGGCGACAAGGTCAAGGCGACGATCTTCTTCCGCGGCCGTGAGATGGCGCACCCCGACATCGGGCAGCGCATTCTCCAGCGGCTCATGAACGACCTCTCGGACGTGGCGATGGCGGAAACGAACCCGCGCCAGGAAGGGAATCAGATGCACGTGATTCTCAGCCAGCGCACCGGGCGGAAGTCGAGCTCGAAGCCGCGGGTCCAGGAAGCGGAACCGGCGCCAATCACGGAAGACTAACGAGAGGCTTTAGGCTTTAGGCTATAGGCTGTAGCTGGAGCCGAGAGCCTGAAGCCCAGAGTCCATTGATATATGCCCAAACTGAAGACACATCGAGGCGCGGCGAAGCGTTTCAAAAAGACCGGCAGCGGCAAGATCATGCGCGCGAGCGCGTTCAAGCGCCACATTCTCACCGGCAAGACCACCAAGTCGAAGCGCCACCAGCGCGGGACGAGAGAAGTGGACGAGTCGGACGCGCCCAAGCTGCGGAGAATGCTTCCGTACAAGTAAGAAGTGAAAACTGAAAAGTGGAAAGTAAGTGAGCAAGTACTTTCCCACTGACTTTTGACTTTTGACTTTTCACTTTTGACTTTTGACTTTTGACTTAGAGTAAAAGGATCTATCGATGCCGAGAGTAAAAAGAGGGACCGTCCGCCGCGCCAAGCGCAAGAAGCTGCTCTCCCGCGCGAAGGGCTATTACCAGACCAAGAGCAAGCTGTATCGCGCCGCGAAGGAAGCGGTCGACACCGCGGGCAAGTATGCCTTCGTCGGGCGCAAGCGCAAGAAGCGCGATTATCGAAAGCTGTGGATCGTGCGCATCAACGCGGGCGCGCGCGCCAACGGCCTCAACTACTCGCAGCTGATGCGCGGCATCAAGGCCGCCGGCATCACCATCGACCGCAAGATGCTGGCCGACCTGGCGGCGACCCAGAGTGCCGCATTCGCCAAGGTCGCGGCGCAGGCCAAGGCCGCGCTGCCGCCCCAGCCTTCGGCATAGCCATGCACAAGTCACACGTCACAAAGCCCAAGTCACGACGTTCCGTGTGACTTCTGACTTGTGATGTGAGACTTGTGACGTCATGCCCGAACATCCCGCGATAGAGGCGCTCCGCCGGCTCTTCGAGGAGCAACTCCCCGCCGCATCGACGGAGCAGGCGCTCAAAGGTCTCCACGACGCCTTCCTGGGCCGAAAGTCAGGCACAGTCACGCTGGCGCTGAAGGGACTCGCCTCCGTCGCGCCCGAGGCGCGCCGTGAAACAGGTCAGCAGCTCAACAGCCTGAAGAGCGACATCGAGCGCGCGCTCGAGGAGCGGGCCTCGGCACTCACAGCTGCGCGCCCCCCCGCCGGCGCCGTCGACGTCACGCTGCCGGGACGCGCGCTGGCCATCGGCCGGATCCATCCGTTGATGCGCGTGCGCCAGCAGGTCGAAGACATCTTCATGCGGATGGGCTACGAGATTCTCGAAGGGCCGGAAGTCGAAGACGACTACCACAACTTCGAGGCGCTCAACATGCCGCCCGACCATCCCGCGCGCGACATGCAGGACACGCTGTACCTCGCCACGCCGATCGTCGGAGGCACGTGGGGCGCGCATCGCCAGGCGATCCCGGACGCGCAGGTACGGGCCGCGACCCTGCTGCGGACGCACACCTCCGCGATGCAGATCCGCTACATGAAGACCACGCCCCCGCCGGTGCGCATCCTGGTGCCGGGCCGCGTCTACCGCCGCGACAACCTGGACCTGAGCCACACCCCGATGTTCCAGCAGTGCGAAGGCCTCGTGGTGGGCGAAGGGATCACGCTGGCCGATCTCAAGGGCACGTTCGAGGCGATGCTCCGGGAGCTGTTCGGCGACGTGAACGTGCGGCTGCGTCCGAGCTTCTTTCCCTATACCGAGCCGAGCGCGGAGGTGGACATCAGCTGCCAGAGCTGCGGCGGAAGCGGCTGCGGCACGTGCAAGCACACCGGCTGGCTCGAAATTCTCGGCAGCGGCATGGTGCACCCCGCGGTCTTCGAGGCGGTCGGCTACGACCCCGAGCGCGTCTCCGGCTTCGCGTTCGGCATCGGCATGGAGCGCGTGGCGATGCTCAAGTACGGCGTCGACGACATCAGGCTCTTCTACGACAACGACCTGCGGTTCCTGGAGCAGTTCCCGCTGTGAAAGTCCTGCTGTCCTGGCTGCAGGAGCTCGTCGACGTCAAGGAGTCGGCGCAGCAGATTGCGCGGAGGATGTCGCTCCGCGGCTTTGCCGTCGAAGGCATCGAGCAGGTCGGCAGCGACGCCGTGCTCGACTTCGAAGTCACCGCGAACCGTCCCGACTGCATGTCGATGGCGGGCATGGCGCGCGAGGTTGCCGTGGCCTATGGCCTTTCCGTACGTGGGGCGGGTCCGGCCGCCCGGCCGAATCCATCGGGCGGACGACCCGCCGGAACCTCAGATATCCAGATCGTCATCGAGGATCCCGGCCTCTGCCCCCGATACGTCGGCGCGGTCGCGGACGTCCAGATCGGTCCGTCGCCCTCGTGGATGCAGGCGCGCCTGCAGGCCGCCGGCATCCGCCCGATCAGCAACATCGTCGACGTCACGAACTACGTGCTCCTGGAGCTCGGGCATCCGATGCATGCCTTCGACCTGGCGCGGCTGACGCAGGCGCAGATTCGCGTGCGGCGCGCGCGCGCCGGCGAAAGGATCAGGACACTCGACGGCCAGACGCGCACGCTGACGTCGGACATGCTGGTCATTGCGGATGCCGAGCGGCCGGTCGCCATCGCGGGCGTCATGGGCGGCGCGGAGTCCGAAGTGTCCGACGCGACGGGCACGATCGTCCTCGAGAGTGCGTACTTCAATCCCCTGTCGGTCCGCCGCACGTCGAAGACGCTGGGCCTGAAGACGGAAGCGAGCATGCGGTTCGAGCGGGGCGCCGACCCGGCGCTGGCGGCGGCCGCCATGGCGCGCGCCCTCGCGCTGATCGAAGAGATCGGCGCCGGCCAGAGACGCGGTCCGGTCATCGACGAGCATCCCACACCGATCGCGCCGCGCACCCTGCAGCTGCGGCGCGACAGAATTCGCCGCCTGCTCGGGGGCGAGGTGCCCGACGGCGACGTCCGCCGGATCCTGAGCGGGCTTGGCTTCGAGCTCACGGACAGGGCCCACCCCTCGACTCCGCTCGGGGCAGACGGATGGGACGTCGCGATTCCCACACGCCGAGTCGACGTCGCCCGGGAGGTGGATCTCATCGAAGAGGTGGCCCGCCACTATGGATTCGACCGGCTGCCGGTCACGTTCCCCGAGCTGGATGTCCCGCCGCAGGCGCCAGATCCGCGCATCATGCGCGCCCGGCACCTGCGATCGATCCTGACGGCGGCCGGCTTTTCAGAGGCGCTCACCTTCGGCTTCATCGCCGAGCCGGCGGCCGCCACGTTCGGGGGAACCGCGGGCCTGGTGCCCATCGCGAATCCCCTGTCCGAAAACTTCGCCGTGCTCAGGCCATCGGTGTTGCCGGGCCTCGTCGATGCCATCGCGCATAACCGCCGGCGCGAGCAGCGCGACATCCGGCTCTTCGAGATCGGCGCGCGATTCTCGCAGGCCGACGGCGAACGCCGGGCGATCGCCTGCGCCTGGACCGGTGCCGCGGCCAGCGAACACTGGAGCGGCACGGGGCGTTCCGTCGATTTCTTCGACATCAAGGCTGTCGTGGAGAGCGTCTGCGACGCGGTCGGGGCCGAGATGCACACCGTCCCGTCCGACGAGGCGTGGCTCGCACCGGGACGCCGCGCCGCAGTCATGACCGGAAGTACGCGTGTCGGCACGATCGGCCAGCTCGCGCCCGCGGTCGCCGACATCCACGGTCTGGTGGGGACCGATCCGGTCTATGTGGCGGAGCTCGACCTTGATGCACTTGAAGCCGCGGCGGCCGGACGGTCGCTCCGGGTCGAACCCCTGTCGCGCTACCCCTCCGTGACGCGCGATATTTCCATCCTCGTCGACGACACGCTCGCCGCAGCCGGCATCCGCGCCACCGTCCGCGGCGCGGCCCCCGCGATCCTGGCGCACGTCGCGGAATTCGATCGCTATCAGGGCAAAGGCGTGCCGGACGGCAAGGTCAGTCTGTCGCTGCGTCTTACCTTCCGGTCATCTGACAGAACCCTCACGGATGCAGAGGTACAGGCCGCGATGGATTCGATCATGACGACGCTCACAAATCGCCACGCCGCCGTTCAGCGTTAGTGTTACTATCGCCGCGTCGGTAGGTTCCACCATCACGCGAGGGACAGTCACGAATGGCAAAGCAGGCGGCGGCGCGTACGGTCGATGCGGATCCGATCGATCGGCTCGATGAAAAAGTCAGACTGCTCGTGGACGTGGTGACGCGTCTCCGCGCCGATCAGGCGAAGGCCGCCGACGAACACGCACGGCTCGCACAGGAAATCGACACGCTGCGCCTGCGCCTGCAGGACGCGCAGGGTTCGAACCTCGAGCTCGACGCACTCCGCGAGGAACGCGAAGCCGTTCGCCAGCGAGTCGCCGAAATGCTGTCGCACCTCGAATCCATCTAGAGCCTGAAGCCCGGAGCCTTTCATGAGTGGCGTCGTAACGGTGGAGATCGGCGGCCAGCGCTACCCGATTCGCAGCGGGCTCGACCCGGCGTACGTCGCGGAGCTCGCCGCTTACGTCGACCAGAAGGTGCGGGCGGCGACCGAAGCCGCGCCAACCAACGATCTGCTCAGCGTGGCGATCCTCGTGGCGATGAATCTTGCCGACGAGTGCTTCCGCGCCCGCCAGCAGCAGTCCTCCTCGGACGGGCAGCTCAATGAGCGTGCGCTGCGCCTCGAGCAGCTGGTCGATCAAGCCCTTTCGCAAGCAAGTTAACTGGTTCTTTTCCAATAATTTACACGCCTTGACCCGCCCACGGGCGCGGGCTAACATGCGTGAAGCTCCTGCTTTGCTCGTGATGGTTTTCCGGAGGCTCGTCTGAGCCGTAATCATCACCAAGTGAGCCGCGGGACCGTGCGGTGTGCATGCCTCTGCAACGAGGAAGCCTGAAGCGCGGTCTACAACAGTGGCTCCACCTGCTTTAGCAGGTTCAGTCGACCTCCCCACACGGCAAAGCGGGGCTTCCTGCCTACTGCATACTGCCTACTGTTTTGCCGACAGCTTCCGACCTCGGCGAGCGCGCGCTCATCCAACGCATTACGTCGCGTCTGGCGGCGCCTGACTGGGTCCTCGTCGGGCCCGGCGATGACGCGGCGGTCGTGGAGCCGCAGCGCGGCACGCTCGACGTCCTGACGACGGACGTCCAGGTCGAGGGCGTGCATTTCGACCGCCGGTTCATGCCACCGGACGCGATTGGCCATCGCGCGCTGGCGGTCAATCTGAGCGACCTCGCGGCCATGGGCGCGCGGCCCCGGGTGGCGCTGCTCTCGCTCGTGCTGCCCGGCGACCTCGACGTGTCCGTCGTGGACGGCCTGATGGACGGTATGCTGCGCGTCGCCGAGGCGCATCGCATCGCCATCGTCGGCGGTAACATCTCGCGGTCGCCTGGACCGATGATGATCGACGTCACGGCGATCGGCTCCATCGGCCGGCGGCGCGTACTGACCCGCGGCGGCGCGCGGCCGGGAGACATCGTCTGCGTCACCGGGACGATTGGCGACGGCGCGGCCGGTCTCGAATCGCTGCGCGACGGGGCGGACCTGCCGCTCGGCCCCGCCGAGCGGCGATTCCTCTACCCCGAGGCGCGCGTGCGCGCCGGGATGCTGCTGGCGAGCGGCCGCGCGGCGACCGCCTGCATGGATTTGAGCGATGGCCTTGCCGATGGCGTGCGCCAGATCTCCGAGGCGTCAGGCGTCGGTATGGCGATTGACGCCGAACGGCTGCCGGTGACGGAGGACGTACGCCGCTGGCACCAGACACGCGGCCGGAAGCCGCTCGACGCGGCGGTCACGGGCGGCGACGACTATGAGCTGATCTTTACCGTGCGGCCGTCCCATCAGGGGCGCCTGCGAGCGGTGCAGCGGCTGCTGGGGGCGCTCCCGCTGACGCGCATCGGCATGGTGACGAAAGAGCGCGCGATCGTCGTCACGTACGCGGACGGCGTTCGCGAGCTGCCGCGCGGATTCGAGCATTTTGCGTAATGGGATATGTCATCTCCCGCTCGCTCGGCCGGAAGTTTGGCGTCACGTTGCTGGCGTGCGTGACGTTCGTGCTGTTGTACGAAGTCGTGATGTTCGACTCCCGAGAGGCGGCGCCGGACAATATGGTGGATCCGACGCTGCCGGTCGCGGGCGCGCGGCTCCTCTTCACCGCAACGGCGTACTGCAAGGGGACGACGACGGCCTCGGGTGTCGGCGTGCGGACAGGCATCGCCGCCTCGGATCCCTCGATCCTCCCCGTCGGGAGCGTCGTCAATATCTCGACGGACGACACGAAATACAACGGGGTCTACACGATCATGGATACCGGCCCGCGGGTACAGGGACGCATCCTCGACCTGTACATGTGGAGCTGCCATGAGGCGCTGGCGTTCGGCCGAAGGCCCGTTGAGATTACGGTGCTGCGGCTCGGATGGAATCCGCGGGACAGCACGCCAAGTCTTGTCGAACGGCTGTTCAGGCGGCGGGAAGCCGCTCGCACCCTGCGCACGCCACCGGCGGTGGCGGCGCCAGACGTGACATCGCCACCCGACACCGCAGCCGGTACGACTGAAACGGCGGAGGCTGGAGCTGAGGCCCCCGCCGCTGTACCAATCGAGCCAGCCGGGCCGACGCAGGAACCCCAGGCACCCCAGGCCCCGTAGGAGCCCCGGATCACCCGACGGGCGCCACCCCTGCGGCAGCCGCCTGGAATTGAAGCTGATACAGGCGGTGGTAGATGCCGCGTTCCACCAGCAGCGCCTGGTGGGTCCCCGACTCGCGCAACTGCCCCTTGTGGAAGACGAGGATGCGGTCCATGCCCTGGATCGTCGACAGGCGGTGCGCGATGGCGATTGTCGTCCGCTCGGCCATGATCACCCTGAGCGCGTCACGAATGAGCAGTTCGGTTCCTGTATCGACGCTCGATGTCGCCTCGTCGAGGATGAGGACCGGCCGGTTGAACGCGAGCGCGCGCGCGAAGGACAGCAGCTGCTTCTGGCCCACGGACAGCGTGGCGCCCCGCTCGACAACGGCCGTCTCGAGCCCCTGCGGCAGCCGGTCGATAAACGTGTCGGCATGGACGGCCTTCACGGCCGACGCGACAGCGTCGTCGGAGATGGCGTCGTTGCCCAGCCTGATATTGCCCGCGACCGTCCCCGAAAACAGGTGGACATCCTGCAGCACCAGCCCGAACAGCGACCGGAGGTCCGCCAGATCCATCTCGCGAATGTCCGTGCCGTCGATGGTGATCCGGCCGTCCTGGACGTCGTAGAACCGGAGCAGCAGGTTGACGATCGTCGTCTTGCCCGCGCCCGTCGCGCCCACGATGGCGATGCGCTCGCCGGGCATCACGCGAAACGAGACATCCTTGAGCACCGGCTCGCCTGCGATATAGGCAAACGTCACGTGCTCGAAGGCGATGACGCCTGGCGCGCCACGGACGGCCCCGGGGATCGACGCAATCTCGACCGGCGTGTCGATGAGCGCGAAGATCCGTTCTGACGACGCCATGGCCCCCTGGAGGACGTTGAACTTCTCCGACATGTCGCTGATCGGCCGGAAGAACCGCTGCGCGTACATGAGGAATGCGACGAGCGATCCGAGGGTCAGCCGGTCGTCCATGACCCAGCCGCCGCCGACCCAGATGATCAGGGCCGACGCCAGGGCGCTGACCAGCTCGACGGCCGGATAGAACACGGCGTAATAGAAGATCGACCGGATGTTCGCGTCGCGATGGCGCCGGTTGATGTCGTCGAACGACGCCAGATCCCGCTCCTCCCGGCGAAACAGATGGACCGTGGCCATCCCCGTGATGCGTTCGTGCAGGAACGCGTTGATCCGGGCCATCCACATCCGCACCTGGCGGTACGAATCACGGACGTTCGCCCGAAACCATTCGGTAATCACCGCGATCAGCGGGAGGACGGAAAAGGCCACGAGCGCCAGCCGCCAGTCCATCCACGCGAGGACCGCCATGATGCCGACGAGTGTGAAGGCGTCGCCGAACACCGCGACGACACCAGCGGTGAAGAGCTCGTTCAGCGCGTCGACGTCGCTAGTGACCCGCGTCATCAGGCGGCCGACCGGATTGCGGTCGTAGAAACGGACGTCGAGCCGCTGCAGCTGCCCGTGGATCTGCATGCGCAGGTCGAACATGATCCGCTGCCCGATCGCCTGCATCGCCGACGTCTGGAGGTATTCGAGCGCGAACGCGCCCAGGACCGTCAGCAGAAAGAGTGCGGCGATCGTGCCGATCCCCGACAGGTCGCCGGCGGGGATGTACTCGTCGATGACGATCTTGGTGAGGTACGGCGGCGCCAGTTCGAGCGCCGAATGCCCCACGATCGCCGTCACCGCGAACCCCACCTGGCCGCGGTACGGAGACAGGTAGGTCAGCAGCCGGCGCATCAGGCGCCCGTCGTACGCCCTGCCGATGATTTCGTCGTCGTGCATCACGACGCCGCCAGCTCCTCTTCGAGCAGCTGCTTCCGGTGCAGGCCCGCATACACCCCGTGCGCCGCCACGAGCTCGTCGTGGGTGCCGCGCTCCACAATGCGGCCGTCCGAGAGGACGAGAATGAGATCGGCGTGGCGAACGGTCGACACGCGGTGCGACACGATGAGGCAGGTCCGCTGGCGCATCACGTTCCGGAGCCGGCCAAGAATCTCCTCCTCGGTATACGTATCCACGGCGGAGAGCGCGTCGTCGAGAATCAGAATCTTCGGGTCGATGACGATGGCCCGGGCGAGGGCCGTCCGCTGCTTCTGCCCGCCTGACAGGGTGATGCCCCGTTCCCCGACCACCGTGTCATACCCCTTCGGAAACGCGTCGACATCCTTGTCCAGCCGCGCAATAGCGGCCGCAGCCTCGACCGGCTGCCGCCAGTCCCCGCCACGGCCGCCAAAGGCGACGTTCTCCTCGATGCTCGACCCGAAGAGAAACGGCTCCTGCGGCACGAAGCCGATCGCGCCGCGCAGGACGTGCAGGGGGATCTCGCGGACGTCGACGCCGTCGACAAACACCGTTCCGGGAGGCGGGTCGTACAGCCGAGGCAGCAGGTTCAGCAGCGTCGACTTGCCGGACCCGGTCGTGCCCACGATCGCCGTCGTCGTGCCGGCGGGCAGGACCGCCGTAATGTCGCGAAGCACGACGCGATCGCCATGCGCGAACGTCAGGTGCCGGAATTCAACGTGTCCCCGGATGTCCACAGGGCGCAGCGGCCGGGGCACCGGGGCATCCACGATGGCCGGGGGCGTGTCGAGAACGTCGAGCATCCGCTTCCAGGACGCCATGCCCCGCTGCAGCAGGTTCGTGACCCACCCGAACGCGATCATCGGCCACGCCAGCATCATCAGGTACGAATTGAAGGCGACGAGCTCGCCAACGGTGAGCCGTCCCGCGACGACCTCCCGGCTCCCGAGCCACAGCACGAGCAGCGCACCAATGCCCATCAGCAGGCCCATGACCGGAAAGAACAGCGCCTGCACATGGATGAGGCCCATATTCCGGCGGACGTACTCGGCGTTGGCCAGGCGGAACCGGGCTGTCTCGGACGCCTCCTGGCCGTAGGCGCGCACCACGCGGACGCCCGACAGCGTCTCCTGGGCAATGGCGCTGATCTCCGAGAGCTGTTCCTGAATGCGTTCGAAGCGGCGATGAATGACCGCGCCGAAGTACCACACCGACAGGGAGATCAGGGGCAGCGGCACCAGTGAGATCAGCGTCAGCCGCGCGTCGATCGACAACATGAGTGCGATCCCGACGACGAACGTGATCGCCGTGGTCGCTGAATACATGATGGCGGGGCCAATCATCATGCGCACCGCGCTCAGGTCGTTGGTCGCCCGCGACATGAGGTCCCCCGTCCGGTTGCGCTGGAAGTAGCCGAGGTCGAGCCGCTGCAGGTGCGCAAAGAAGTCGTTGCGCAGGTCGTACTCGACGCGACGCGAGACGCCGATGATGATCCGCCGCATCAGGAAGCGGAGCGTTCCGCCGGCGGCGGCGAGCACCAAGACGGCTCCCGCGTACAGCCGGATCTTGTCCGCCGTCACGCCCCGCGTGAGATCGTCGATGGCAAGCTTGAGGACCCACGGGCTGGCGAGTCCGATGACCGCGGTCCCGACGACGCAGGCACACCCAGCGGCGAACGCGCGGCGATATCGGAGGAGATACGCACGCAGACGACGCGCCGGGCTCATCGAAAAAGTATAGTGCGCGGCACGCTAATGCCCTGCGGCGTGCAGCCGATAAGCAACGTATGCGAAACCGTCTACTGAGTATTCCTGCTGCGCTGTTCGTGTTCTGTGCACTCTCCGCGCCTGCCCAGGCGCAGGTACTGCAAGCCGAGGATCACGTCGTCGAACTCGGGGTCATGTCCTGGACGCCATCGCCTGAGCTGTCGATCTGGGCCGATGCACGGCCAGGGTCGACCGTCGGCCCCGTCGACTTCGTGCAGGAGTTCGGCATCGAAGACAAGATGTTCCCGGAATTCCGCGCGGCCATCGGCCGCAGCCACAAGCTCCGGCTGAGCTACGTCACGTTCGAGTACGCCGAGGAGGCGACGATCCAGCGCACCTTCACGTTCCAGAGCCGGACGTTCACGGTCGGCGCGCCGGCAACGGCGGACGTCAAGTGGGACCTCTGGAAGTTCGGGTACGAGTGGGACTTCGTGTCGCGCGATCGCGGCTTCTTCGGACTCATTGCCGACGTCAAGTACAACGCGATCGACGCGTCGGTCGACAGCCCGGTGCTCCGCTCGACCGCGACAGCCGACGTGGCGGCCCCGGTGCCGACGATCGGCGTCATCGGCCGCGGCTACGTCCTGCCGACGGTGGCGATCACCGGCGAGTTCACCGCCCTCAGCATCAGCCGTGACGAGTTCGAGGCGAAGTTCATAGACTTCGACATCAACGGGACGGTGAGCTTCGGCCGGCACCTGGGCGCGCAGGCGGGATACCGGTCCGTGGAGGTGCATTACCTGAATGATGGGAACGCAGGCGACCTGAAGATGAGGGGGCCGTACTTCGGCGGCGTGCTGCGCTTCTAGCGAAGCGCGAAGTTACGGTTTCCTCCCCACAATCATCAACGAGCTGCCAAACGGCATGGGGACGCGGCGCGCGAGCGCCGCCTCCCCGCGCACGAGCCACGCCAGCGCGGTATTCACGGGCGCCGCCGGCACCTGCAGGTCCTCTTCCCCGCTCGGACCACGAAACATACTCAGCATCCGCTGCACGAGCCGTATGCCGAGCACCATCGGCAGGATTGACGCAAAGACGAACGCGATGCGCACCGGCTGCAGGCCTGCATCGACCAGCAGCCGTTCCGCAGCCCGCGGCGTGTACCGCCGCAGCTCGCCCCAGACGTCGCTGTGGTCCCCACGGAGCAACTCGAGCGCCGTCACGTTGAGCACCACATGGCCGCCCGGCTTCAGGACGCGCGCGATTTCACGCAGCGCGGCCCGGTCGTCCGGCACGCTCTGCAGGGCGTCGAAGGAGGTCACCACGTCAAATATGCCCGAGCGGAACGGGATGTGATGCATGTTCGCGCGGGCGATGGGCAGCCGCGCGGCGCGGCCGCGGCGCATGGAGTCTTCGCTCAGATCGAACCCGAACGCCCGGCCGTACGGCCGCAGCAGCTGCTGCAGGTTGTAGCCGGTCCCGCACCCGCAATCGAGCAGCTGCAGATCGCGGCGCCCGCCGGCGATCTGCTGAAGCACTGGCCTGAACGAGGCGCGGAATCCGTGATACCAGAAGTGATGAGTCTCGGCGAGGGCGGTCAGCTCGAGCAGATCCGCCATCGACTAGCGGCTGGCGCTGGAGGCGCTCAGAACGCCCCCGCCGTACAGCCGCCGGTAGTCGTCGGCGGTCCCGAGAATCCGTTTGACATACGTCTGGGTCTCGAGAAACGGAATGTCGTCGATGAATTCGTCCTGCGTGAAGCCGGGGCGCTCCTCGATCCAGCGTGGAATGCGGCCCTCGCCAGCGTTGTAGCTGGCAAGGGCGAAATGCGCGCCGCCAAACCGGTTGATCAGATCCTTGAAATAGCGCATCCCCAGACGGATATTCGTTTCCGGCTGCGTCAGAATGCGCGCGGAGTAACGAATGCCAAGCTTCCCGGCGTACCGGCGGCCGGTCCCCGGAATCAGCTGCATCAGGCCGACGGCGTTGGCGGACGACCGGATGTCCGGCGTGAACGTCGATTCCTGCGCGATAAGCGCGGTCATCAGATACGGATCGAGCGTGTGGGCGTCCGAGTACTTCTTGATGAGCGGCCAGTAGTCGAGCGGGAAGATCACGCGGAGCACGTCGGGCGGGAGCTGCTCTCCGCCCGCCGCCATGAACTGCGGATACGCCCGCCGCATGATGGTGATCGCGCCGCGGACGTCGAGAAAGCGCTCGGTGGCACCCGGCGCCAGGCCGCGGCGATTGCGAATCCAGGCGACGGTCGCCTGCAGCGCGGCCGAATCGCCCCACGTGCCGCGCGCGTAATCGACCTCGCGCAGCGCGTCATCGTACAGGCCGGCCCCAATCAATGCTCTGATGACCGCGTCGTTGGGGACGAGCGGCGCCGCCGGTGTCGGCTCCACAGCCACGATCGGACGCACCATCGGTTCCCGGCGCTCGGCAAGAATGGCCGAGGCCAGACGGCCGTAGTACGAATTCAGGTAGTCGGCCGCGACGATGCGATAGAGCACGTGGGCGGCAGGACGGGTGCCGAGCTGATCCCGCGATCGGGCTGCCCAGTACAGCCAGGAGGGCCGATAGTCCGCCCGGGGAAACGCAGCAGCCGCCGCCTCGAAGGTTGCCGCGGCGTCCGCAAAGCGATCCTGCTTGTAGGCCAGCCACCCGACCTTCCACGCTGCCCGGTCGCCGTAGCGGCTCTTCGGGAAGCGTCGTGCGAGCTCGCGGAAGACCCCGTCGGCGCTGGCCTCGTCGTCATTCGTAATGTAGTGGGACGCCAGGTTGTTCAGCGTCTCCTCCGCCCAGCTGCTGTCCGGATGATCCGCGACGAGCGCACGCGCCAGTCGCACATAGGTCGCCCGGTCGCCCAGTGCGCGGGTCGCCGTGAGGTGAAAGAACCGCGCCTCCGCTTCGCGTAAGGCGTCGTCCAGGAAGGGCGCCAACGCTGCCCGCGCCGCGCGGTGGCGTTCGAGGTAATAGTCGCATTCAGCGAGACGCAGGGCCGTGAGCTCGCGGTCGTCTCGTGAGCCGGCACGTGCCAGCGCCGCAAACGCCGAGCGCGCCTGGGCCCAGCGTCGTGCCGCGAACAGCATCTCGGCTCGATCGCGTTCCAGTGTGAACCGCTCCGCTGGAAGGCGGCCAGGCGTCAGCAGCCGCTCCATGCCTGCCTGCGCCGCGATCGCGTCGTCGGTGAGCGGAAACTCGTAGTACACGCGCTGGTAGGCGCGGAATGCCTTGTCGTACTCGCCCGCAGCCTCGAAGGCCGTGGCCAGCTGCACGAGCACCGCTTCGGGAGACGCGAGGTCTTCGTCGGCGCTCAGTGCCTCGAGGACGTCGATGGCCCGCACCGGATGCCCCGCGGCGACCGCGGCCTCGGCCAGCCGCAGCGGGACGGCCTCCTCCAGGTACCCGACCGGCATGTTCCCGATGGCAGCCAGCACGGTTTCCGCTTCCTGCGACCTCCCCAGGCCAAGAAGCGCGACTCCGGTGTAGTAGCGGCTGTACGCCGCCAGCGGTGTTGCCGCCAGATCGTCGGTCCTGACGAGCGGGAGTCCGGCGGCGAAGTCGTCTTTCGCAATCAGGGCGGTGCCCCGGGCAAACCGCACAAGCGCGGTCTCAGCCGTCTGGCGACCGGCCGGCCGTGACGCCGCCGGTCCAGGCACCAGCCAGTACAGGGACGGATGGCCTGGAAGAGGCGGATGACTCGTGGTCGTGAGACCCGTCTGGGCGCCCAGCCGCCCACCGCCCGTGATCGCCAACGCGATGACGGCGCAAGCAATAGCGACTGTCCTCTTCAAATGACTCCCGACCCCGTTTTTTTGGCGCGGGGTGGAACGAGGCCCAGCGCCTTGTGGAGGGTCATCGATTCGAGCGCGCGGCTCGCGTAACTCGTCAGGATGTCGATGGCGGCAGCCGCCGCCTCGTCTGGAGGATTGGCGACCAGCACGGCGACCACACGGCCGCCGACGCTGAGTGGAAACGCGCGGCCCGCGCGGCTGGCCGGTTCAGTGCCGGATTCGCGCCACGGTTGAAGCGCGGAGCCCTTGACGATGAACAGCGTGACGCTGGTGGCGCGCCGGCGCGAGCCGTCCACCACCCACTGCAGCACCTCGACAAGGGTCGATGCCTCATCGAGGCGATGAAGATCGGACGCCACCTCGACTGTCACGATGCGGTCATTATACGCCGTCGAACGGCTCGTGATTCCACTCGCCACGCTCGGCGTCGAGTCGCGGCACGCGCTAGAATGCCGGCGGCATGCACCGTCGGCATCTTCTGTTGACGCTCGCGACGCTGTCCTTCCCCACGATCGCCCGCGCCCGGCAGGCGTACACGATCTCCGAGGAGGAACGGCTGATCGCGGCGATCCAGGACGGCGGCAAGATCATCTATCTGATCCCGGCCAGCACTGTTGCGGAACTGCGCCGGCTGGGCGGCGCGCTCCGCGCCCTGCGGGTGCCCTTGAACGACATCCGGACCGGCCGAGCGGCCGCGATGCGCGAGGCGGCGGAGGCGGCATTCGGGGGCAGTGAGATCGTCGCGGCGACCGAACTGGACTTCACGCCGGACGAGTTGCTGCGGCTGCCGCCCGCTCCAGGCAACAACCGGGTCCTGGTCGGCCAGCGGGCGCCGCTCGAGACGGCCACCGGGCGCCGCTTCCCGGAGCCCGTGCTGCCGGAGGGCGCGATGGCGATCTTCCTGCCCGGGAGCGAAATCCAGCTGCTGGGGACTGTCACCGCCGAACGCATCATCCGCGGAGCGGAAACCCGCGGGGCGCTACCGCGTTAGCCCGAACTCCCTGAGCACCGCCTCGGTATGCTCACCGAGCCGCGGCGCACACCGGCGCACGTCGGGCGGCGTCGCGCTCATCTTGATCGGCGATCCGAGCGCCCGGAGCGATCCCAGGGACGGGTGCTCCACGTTGACGACCATCTCCCGGGCCACGATGTGGGGGTCCGCAAAGACAGCCGCATAGTCGTTGATCGGCCCGCAGGGAATGTCGCGGCGGCCGAACGCCTCGAGCCAGTGGGCGCGTGGCTGGGTGCCCGTCACCGATTCGATCCGCGCCGCCAGGGCCGCCTTGTTGCGGACCCGGCTCGGGTTGTCCGCATATTCCGGCATCTGCACCCATTCCGGACGCCCCAGCGCCTCACACAGGCGCTCGAACAGTTTGTTGTTCGACGCGCCAATCGTGATGTAGCCGTCCGCGCACTGAATGGCCTGGTAGGGCGCCACCATCCGATGCGCCGAGCCCAGCGGCCCCGGGGTCCCGCCGCCCGCAAAAAACTCGGTCGCTTCCCAGACCGAGAGCGCAACGCCGGCTTCGACCAGTGAGGTATCCACATACTGGCCAACGCCCGTCCGCTCACGATGGGCCAGCGCGGCGAGAATGCCGGTGGCCGCAAAGAGCGCCGCGCCGAGATCGGTCAGCGGAATACCGGACTTCATGGGCGGGCCGCCCGCTTCGCCGGTCACCGACATGATGCCCGAGACGCCCTGGGCGATCAGATCAAGGCCACCCTTCGCGCGGTCGGGACCGGTTTGTCCGTAACCCGAAATCGAGCCGTAGATCAGCCGTGGACTGCGCGCGGACAGTGTCGCGTAGTCGAGGCCGAACGACGCCATCACGCCAGGGCGGCTGTTCTCCGCGAAGATGTCGGCCGCCTCCGCCAGGCGCGCAGCGATCCCGCGGCCCTCCGCGGTCTTGAGATCGAGCACGACGCTCCGCTTGCCCCGATTGACCGCGTTGTACGCGGGCGTGTCGTTGCCCACGCCGCCCGGCATCCGGCGCGTCATGTCCCCTTCCGGCGGCTCGATCTTAATCACGTCGGCACCGAGGTCTGCCAGCAGCATCGTGCAGAACGGCCCCGCCATGACCTGCGTGAGATCGATCACACGCACGCCCGACAGCGCGCCGCCCGTCGTCGACTGCATGCTGGCTATGATAAGAGTTACGCGTGTCTGACGCCGAAACGATCTTCGAGCTCGAGCCCCCACTCGCCTTCCTGACGCTGAATCGTCCGCACGCGCGCAACGCCATGACGTGGGCGATGTATGACGCGCTGGGCGCGGCGTGTGAGGAGGTGGATCGCAACGACGCGATTCGCGTCTTCATCCTCCGCGGCGCGGGCGGCAAGGCGTTCGCCGCCGGTACCGACATTTCGCAGTTCCAGCAGTTCAAGAGCCCGCAGGACGGCGTCACGTACGAGCAGCACATCAGCGATGTCCTGGACCGGCTCGAGCGGGTCGTCAAGCCGACGATCGCCCAGATCGAAGGGGTGGCCGTGGGCGCGGGCTGCGCGATTTCGGTCGCCTGCGACCTGCGCGTGGCCACGCCGGAATCGACCTTCGGGATCCCCATCGCGCGGACGCTCGGCAACTGCGTGACCGGCGCGGCGTACAGCCGCCTGGTCGAAACCATCGGGCCGGCACACGCCAAGGACATGCTGTTTACCGGCCGCCTGTTTACGGCAGCCGACGCGATGCGCACAGGCCTTCTCACCCAATTGGCCCCGGCCAGCGAGATCGCGGGTGTCGTGCGGGCGCTGGCCACAGGCATCGCGGCCAATGCCCCGCTGACGATCCGGGCGACGAAAGAGATGACGCGGCGCCTGATGGCGAAGCGGAGGATCGCGTCGCCGGAAGCGAAGGACCTGATCGAGCTGTGCTACGGGAGCGAGGACTTCAAGGAAGGGGTGGACGCTTTCCTGGGAAAGCGCCCACCGGTCTGGAAAGGACGTTAGTTCGCGGCGAAGCAGTAGAACAGCCCGGCGCCGCCCGTCTTCACGAGCGCTTCCTGGCTGCAGCCGGCCGACGAGTGCGTGGCGTTCCATGAGGCGTTGCCTCCGCCAAGCCGATCGTGGTGGCCCAGCATCGCATTCCCCATCGCATTGCTCGTCCAGTTGTTGCACGTCGTGATGGCAGCGTTGCCCGGCACGGCGCGGCCCGTCGAATCGGAGCCGGTGAGCATGTCGTGCTGGTTCGGCATGTCGCCGACGCCATTCACGAGGCCGCCCTTCTCGTTCATCGCGGTCGGCTTGCGGATGTTGTTGCGGTCCGCGTGCAGATCCTCGATGTTCGCGGCGATCAGCTGGCCCTTCGCGTTGTACCAGGGGCCCGTGCCGATCCGGCTGCGCGCGTTGACGGGCGGGAGATTGCCCGCCGCCGCCTGGCTCAGATACGCGCGCCAGGTACGGTTGCCCTGGCCCGCCGCGGCGCCCAGGGTCTGGCAAATCTTGTCGGCCCCGGCCAGGCCGCCCAGATTGGCGCCGTCACCAGATCCAGCACTCGTAATGAAGAAACTCATCGGCGCGGGCGGAGCCGCCGGTGCGGCTGGTGCCTGGCCGTGAGCGACCGCGGTCGTCAGAGCCGCAGACAGCACGATGGCGGCAGAGAAAGCAAGCTTGTGTCGCATTCGATTCCCTCGCATAAGTGATTTTGAGACTAGAAAAGGTCGACCCGTTCCCCGGCCGCCCACTATAGCCCATTTCCACCTTGACGATTGCGCGGACGCGGTTTACCGTGCGTCCGCCCCCTAGGAGGAGCTTATGACCCGCTGGTCCCGCGGCCTGCACACTGTTGCGTTCGCCTCGTTCGTCACCGTCCTGGCCCTGCCCGCCCTGCCGGGGGCGCAGGCGCCCACCGCCCCGGCGCCGGCCGCCAGCGAGTACGTGGCCGCGCAGAAGACCTTGCCCTGGGCCTTCCCGCTGGCCGCTCCGGGCCAGGTGCGGGAGGACAACGGACGGGTCCAGACCCTGCCCGGAGCCGCCAGGGGATTTACGGTTCCCGAAATCAACGACCCGTTCGCACCGCCCGACTGGTACCCCGCCGAGCACCCGCCGATGCCGCCAATCGTGGCCACCGGGCGGCGGCCGGCCGTGCGCGCGTGCGGGCAGTGCCACATGACCCACGGTCAGGGCCACCCCGAGTCGTCGGGTCTGGCGGCGCTGCCGGCCGCCTACATCCTCCAGCAGATGCAGGAGTTCAGGGACGTCTCGCGGAAGAACTCCGCCATCATGACCGTGATTGCGAAAGAGATGACCGAGGCCGAGCTGAAAGCCTCGGCTGACTACTTCGCCAGCCTGAAGATGCAGAAGTGGACCCGAATCGTCGAAGCTGACACGGTGCCCAAAACGTACGTCGGTCCGGGCAACATGCGCTTCGTGGACGTCAAGGCCCCGGGCACGGAACCGATCGCGGGGCGCATCATTGAGCTGCCGGAGAACGCCGAGCACGCCGAGCTCCGCGATCCGCATTCGTCCTTCATGGCCTACGTGCCGCCGGGCAGCATCAAGCGCGGCCAGCAGCTCGTCGAGACCGGCGCCAACGGGAGAACCGTCCGCTGCACGCTCTGCCACGGCGCGTCCCTCAGGGGAATGGGACCGGTGCCCAGCCTCGCCGCGCGCTCGCCGATCTACGTCGTGCGGCAGCTGTACAGCTTCCAGCACGGGCTGCGCAACGGGATGTGGACGGACTTGATGCGGGACGCGGTCGCGAAGCTGACCGTCGACGACATGGTCGCGATTGCGGCGTACACCGCGTCGCGGGAACCGTGAGTGGGGCTTTGGGCCTCGGGCCTTGAGCCCTAAAGAGCCGTGATTCGTTCGGGGTGCGTGTAGATGTTGAAGCGCGCACCCCGGACAAAGCCAATCAGCGTCATGCCGCACTGACCGGCAAGCTCGATCGCCAGGCTGGATGGCGCTGACACCGCCGCAATGAGCGACAGCCCTCCCAGAAACGCCTTCTGCACGATCTCGAACGACGATCGTCCGCTCACGAACAGCATCGACTCCTCGAGCGGCAGCTTCCGGTCCTGCAGCAGGCGGCCGAGGAGCTTGTCGACCGCGTTGTGGCGGCCGACGTCTTCCGCGCTGAGCTGCAGCCGGCCGGATCGATCGAAGATGCCGGCCGCGTGCAGCCCGCCCGTCTCCGCGAACGCGCGCTGCGCGGCACGCAGACGGTCCGGCAGCTGGACGATCACCTCGGCGCCGACGCTCCAGCGAACCGGAAGAGCGGGCGCATCCACGTCGAGCGACTCCAGCGTCCGGCGGCCGCACATCCCGCAGGACGAGTTCATCGCCACCTGACGACGCTGCCCAAGCAGTTCCGGAATGATGGCGGCACGCGCGTCGGACAGCGTGACGTTGACGATATTCGGCGCGTCGCCGTCCTCGATGCGCGCGAGATCGCCGGCAGATCGAAGAACGCCCTCCGTAAACAGGAATCCCGCGGTGAGGTCGTGGTCCGCGCCTGGCGTGCGCATGATGACGGAGAACGGCTCACCGTGCAGCCGCACCTCGAGCGGCGCCTCCGCCGCCACCTGGTCAGTGGCGCGGGTCGCCCGGGTGGCGTCCGCGCGGAGCACGTCGACGGTGACGACGGCATTCATGCGGATATTGTAGGGCGGCTTCGCGACGCGCATGGATTAAGGCGCGAGCGGGCCCGCCGATGATATCCTCCGCGCCATGACGCCACCCCTTCGCCGCTGGCCCATCGCCGTCGCCGGAGTCGTCATGCAGGTCGCGCTTGGCGCCGTCTACGCCTGGAGCGTCTTCCGCATTCCGCTGACGAAGCAGTTCGGCTGGACGATCTCCGAAGTCACCCTCACCTTCACCATCGCCATCTTCGTCCTCGGGTTCGCCGCGTTCGCCGGCGGCCTGTGGATGCGGCGCGCCGGACCACGGACGGTGGCCGTGGCGGCCGGCGTCTTCTACGGGGCCGGCGTCTTCCTTGCCAGCCTGGCGGACGGCCGCCTGTGGTGGATGTACGGCTCGTACGGCCTGCTCGGCGGCATCGGCCTCGGTCTCGGCTATATCGTGCCGGTCGCCACGCTGGTGAAATGGTTTCCCGACCGCCGCGGCATGATCACCGGCATTGCCGTCGCCGGGTTCGGCGCGGGGGCGCTCATCACCGCGCCGGTCGCTACGCGGCTTATTGCCGACACGGGCGCGCCGGCCACCTTTGCGGTGCTCGGCGTCGTCTACCTGATCGCGGTCGTCGCGGCCGGACTGGTGATGAAGAATCCCCCGGCCGGTTACGTTCCGCCGGGATGGACGCCGTCGGCGGCGCAGCAGAAACAGCGCGCGACGCGAAGCCTGACGCTCACGGAAGCGCTCGGCACCTGGCAGTGGTACGGCATGTGGGCCGTGCTCTTCCTGAACATTACCGCCGGGATCGCCATCATCTCGCAGGCAGCGCCGATGGCCGAGGAGATCACCGGCGTTGATGCGGCCACCGCCGCGGGACTGGTCGCCGCCATTTCGATCGCCAACGGAGCCGGGCGGTTCCTGTGGGCGTCGCTGTCGGACATCGTGGGCCGCCGCACGGTCTTCCTGATCATGTTCCCGCTGCAGGGCGTGCTCTTCGCGCTCCTGCCTGCGGTCGACAGCTTCCTGATCTTCACGCTGCTCGCATGCGCGATCCTGCTCTGCTACGGCGGCGGCTTCGGCACCATGCCCGCGTTCGCGGCCGACCGCTTCGGCGCAGACAACGTCGGGTCGATCTACGGGCTGATGCTCACGGCCTGGAGCTTTGCCGGTGTGCTGGGCCCGATGCTCATTGCCGCGCTGCGCGAGCAGACGGGACAGTACGGCGACGCGCTCTACGTCCTGTCCGTGCTGATGTTCGTCAGCACGATCATTCCCCTGCTGCTCGGACGTGCAGGCACCTCAACGCCGGCCGCGGTGCCGGTCAAGACGACGTAATGGCCCTCTTCGGGCTGGGACAGCAGAAACCGCAGCACTACCGGGACATGCTGCGCGTCGCGTGGCAGAACCGCGACCAGCTGCCATTCGCGCTGCGGATTCTGAAGGACGGCGTCTGCGACGGCTGCGCGCTCGGAACGTCGGGCCTCTCCGACTGGACGATTCCCGGCGTCCACCTCTGCATGGTGCGGCTCGAGTTGATGCGCCTCAACACAGCACCCGCGCTCGACCCCGCCGTGCTGTCGGACGTCGCGTCGCTCAACCGTCTGTCGTCAGCCGCGCTCCGCGACCTGGGACGCCTGCCGGAGCCGATGCTGAGGAAGCGCGGCGAAGCCGGCTTCCTCGCGATCTCCTGGGACGAGGCGCTCGAGCGGATCGTCGAGGAGCTCCTCAGGACGCCGCCGGAACGTGTGGCGCTCTACCTGACATCGCGCGGCATCACCAACGAGGTGTATTACGCCGCGCAGAAGGCGGCCCGCTTCATCGGCACGAACCATATCGACAATTCCGCGCGTCTCTGCCACGCGGCGTCCACCGCCGCCATGAAGGCAACGCTCGGCTACGGCGCCTCGACCTGCAGCTATACCGACTGGCTGCACGCGGACCTGATCGTGCTGTTCGGGTCGAACGTGCCGAACAACCAGCCGGTCACGACCAAGTACCTGCACCACGCGAAGGCGAACGGCGCGCAGATCGCGGTCGTGAATCCGTACCGGGAGCCGGGACTGGTCCGCTACTGGATTCCGTCGATTGCCGGCAGCGCCGTGTCCGGAACCGCGATCGCCGATCACTGGTTTGACGTCCATACGGGCGGCGACCAGGCGTTTCTCATCGGCGTCCTGCGGGCGCTGGTCGCCCGCGGCGGCGTCGACGAGGCGTTCGTCCGCGACCAGACGCTCGGGTTCGAGCAGGCGAAGGCGCAGGCCGAAGCCGTGAGCTGGGAGCAGATCGAGGCGGACAGCGGCATGACGCGCGAGCGTATTGAAGCCTTCGCACAGCTGCTGATCGATCGGCCCAACACCGTCATGGTCTGGTCGATGGGGCTCACGCAGCACATCAACGGCGTCGACACCATCAAGGCGCTCGTCAACGTGGGGCTCGCGCGTGGACTCGTGGGCCAGAAGAATCGCGGCCTGGTGCCGATCCGCGGCCACTCCGGCGTCCAGGGGGGCGCCGAAGTCGGATGCATCCCGAAGATTGACGCAGTGACGACGGCGCGCTGGGCCGGGGTGTGGGGGTTCCCCGTGCCGCAGGTGCCAGGGTGGACCGCCGCCGAGCAAGTCGATCACAGCGCGCGCGGCGAGGTCGATGTCTTCTGGAACGTCGGCGGCAACTTCCTCGAGACGCTGCCCGACGAAGCGCGGTCGCGCGCCGCGCTCAAGCGCCCACGTCTGCGCATTCATCAGGACATCGTCATCTCCTCGTCCATGCTCGTCGAGAGCGACGGCGACGTGCTCCTGCTTCCCGCGGCCACGCGGTACGAATCGCCTGGAGGCGGATCGGAGACGTCAACGGAGCGGCGGGTCATCTTCTCACCCGAGATTCCCGGCCGCCGGATCGGATCGGCGAAGCCGGAGTGGTGGGTCTTCCGCGAACTGATGGCGCGCCTCGACCCCTCGCGGCGCCATCTTGTCGGCATGGCGGACGCCGCGGCGATCCGCGCGGAGATCGCGCGCACGACGCCGCTGTACGCCGGCATCGAGACGTTCGCCGCCAAGGGCGACCAGGTGCAGTGGGGCGGCCGCACGCTCTACGCGGACGGGCGCTTTGCGACGCCGGACGGCAAGGCCCATTTCGTGCCGGTGTCGCTCGGACCGTCAAGCCGTTCCGCAGACGCGTTCGCCGTCTCCACGCGCCGCGGCAAGCAGTTCAATTCGATGATCCAGCGTGAGATCGATCCGCTGACCGGCGCCGCCCGGGACGACATCTTCATGAGCCCGGACGACATGGCGCGGCTGCGCCTGGCGGCCGGATCGTCCGTGCGCCTCCGCTCCGCGTGCGGAACGTTCGACGGCAAGGTGAAGGAAGCCGCAATCAAACCCGGAAATCTCGAGGTGCACTGGCCCGAGGGGATGCCGCTCCTGGCCGGCAGCGCGATCGACCCGGACTCCATGGAGCCGGATTACAATGCAATGGTCCATATCGAGCGGCGCAGTAGTTTGTAGCGCGGACCTTGTCAGGTCCGCGGGCCTGACCGGCAGGAGACACACCGTATGAAACGCGAACTAGTCCTTGGAACATTGATCGCCGTCGGCGGTCTGACCCTCGCGGCCGCGGCCGCCCAGCAGCCCGCGGCGCCTGCGCCAATGGTCGTCGAAGTCGACAAGCTGAAGGACAACCTCTTCGTGCTCCGCGGCGGCGGCGGCAACACCACCGTGTTCGTCGGAGCCGACGGCGTGACCGTCGTCGACACGAAGAACCCCGGGTGGGGCCAGCCGATCCTCGGCCGGATCAAGGACATCACCGGCAAGCCTGTCGTGCGGATCATCAACACGCACACGCACGGCGATCATGTGAGCGGCAACGTCGCCTTCGCCGACAACGTCGAGATCGTGGCGCACGTCAACACCGCCGAGAACATGAAGATGATGCGGAACGTGACGAGCATCCCCGCCCCGCAGCCGAACGTCTTCAAGGAGAGCGGCGGCAGGGGGCTGGCGGAGCGGACGTTCAAGGACACGCTCACGATTGGCAACGGCGCCGACCGCGTGGACCTTCACTACTTCGGCCGCGGCCACACCAACGGCGACGCGTGGGTCGTGTTCCCGGCCCTGCGCGTGATGTCGGCGGGCGATATCTTCTCCGGCAAGAACCTGCCGCTCCTCGACTACAACAACAGCGGCAGCGGCGTGGACATCCCGGACACGCTGATGAAGGCGTATACGACGACCGCGAAGGCGGTCGACCAGATCGTCACGGGCCACAGCACGGTGATGACGCCGAACGACCTGCGAGAGTACGCCGAGTTCAACCGCGACTTCCTCGACGCCGTTCGCGCCGGCAAGAAGGCCGGCAAGACCGCCGAGCAGATCGTCAAGGAATGGACGATGCCCGCGAAGTACACCGGCTACGCGGCAGCGGCACCGGCGCGGCTCCAGTCGAACGTCGAGATGATCTACAAGGAAGTGAATTAGCGCGGCAGCCGGCGTTCGAACTCTTCCGACTGCACGAGCGTCATCAGCACCTGGGCGGACCGGCCCCGGCCGACGTCGCCCAGGTACTGCCTGAGCCCTCCACCATCGGGCTCCCGATCGAACAACCCCTGATAGAACGCGGTCAGCAGTTCCAGGTCGCTCTGTTGCTGCCTGAGCTGCTGGAATTCGGCGCTCTGGATGAGCGACTCCACCTGGCCCGCGAGGTTGCCACGCTCCACTTCGGCAATCGCACTGCGAGCGGAGGGCTCATCCGGATTCCGCTGCAGGGCGGCCCGATACAGCCGCGTGGTGATCTCTTCCGCCTGCCGGCGTGTGTAGCTGGTGACGCCCAGACCGCCGACGTTGAAGGTCAGCGTGAAATCCAGATTCAGGTTGCCCGGAACCCAGACTGCCAGGGTGCAGATGCCGCGGCTGTTGCCGCCCCGCACGCGCAATTCACCGGACGACCAGTCGGCCTCCACCCTGCCGCGGCAGTCTGCCGCCGGTTCGACGTCCAGCCGGAACCGGTTCAGCGGGAACCGCCGGCCGTTCTGATCGAGTGGCGTGACGGCGATGACGAGTCGTTCCCCGCTTGCCAGAGGCAGTGCCCGGCTCGGGTTCAGGTCGCTGTCACGCTGGCCGGTCCGCTTCAGCGTGAAATCAACGCCGACGACGAACGGCCGGTCGGCGCGAATCGCGCCGCCCTGCGCCGAGGCGACCGGTACCGACGCGACCGACAGGAATGCCGGCACCACGACAAGTGAGAGCGCGCGCATGTTCGTCATTGCAGCCCGGGATAGATGAGACCTGCGGTCGGAACCTCGAGGGTCAGGCGAACGCGATCAGGAGGGTAGCAGATCGTGCTGCTGCACGCCTGGTAGTCGACGTCGACGGTGAGGCTCACCCGCTCGACCGCCGGCATGCCGGCGCGCGCCGGCGCATCGAGAAAGCGGTTCCAGCCGGCATGCAAGGCGACCGGCACGTCGACGGTCAGCGCGCCGTCGTACACCGGGAGGGTGACGCCAAGCGCCTCGAAACGACGCGGCGTCGTGCCCGGATAGACGGGCGCACCGAGGCGGAGCTGGTGCGAAGGGCGAACCGCGACGCGTGTGGGCACGAAGCCTTCGGGGAGCGGCGTTCCGTATACGTGCAGGCCGGGCGGAAGATCGAGGCGCACGCGCAGGGTGTTGATGACCTCAGGCCGCATCACGCGCCCCGCCGGCGTCGCGGTCACCGTGGCCTGCTTTCCGCGGCGCGCAGCATCGGCCGGTTCCGGCACTGCCAGTGCGCGCCCCAGGGCCTTGTCGAGGATTGTGGCCGACGACATCCGCGTCGCGTAGTGGCGGTTGAAGAACTTCTCCGTCACCACCCCGGATTCGTTGACGACATAGCTGCCCGGAAACGGGATGCCCACAAAGGGCGGCGCCCGGCGGTCGGACGGATCGATGAGCGTGTTGAGAATGCCGAATCGCCGGATGACGGCCGACCCTTCGTCCGACAGCAGGTCGTAGGCGATGTGATATCGCTCGGCAAACCGGCGCAGCGCGGGTTGCGGGTCGTAGCTGATGGCGTACACGGCGAACCCCGCGGACCGGAAGAGATCGAGCGTCTCCTGCAGCTCGACGAGCTGCGTTATGCAGTAGGAACACCAGACGGCGGACCGGACGAAGACCACGACGGCCTTCCGGCCCGCGCGCTGCCGGTGAAAATCGACGCGCTCCCCCCGCTGGTTCGGCAGCACGAAGTCGGGCAGCCGTTCGCCGACGGCGGGGCCAGTCGGAAAGTCGTCAGCGGCCGGGTACACCCGCGCCGGGTGATCGATGGGCGTGCCGGGCACCGCGAGACCGAGGTCGTCGCGGAAGACCTTGTCGGGGTGCCGGACGGCCTCGTGCGCGCCGCGGACCGGCCGGGGCGCGGCACCCCGCGGTTCCTGTGCGAGCGCCGCGCCCGCGGCAAGCACGCCGACCATCACGACTCCTGCGGAGACCTTCACGACTCGTGGAAGAACATATCGCGATTCGCGACCCTTCGCGCCCCCGACGTCCCCCCGCTTTGAGTAGCGGATCCGATTAGAGTCCGGCGGTTACTTTCGCCGCCTTCGTTCCTGTCGTCAACTGCTGGGCGTAGGCGGCGGGCGTCAGCCCGCCCAGCGCCTTCTTTGGTCGTTCGTCGTTGTACTCGCGTC
>CAXNKG010000022.1:0-45539 GCA_964202965.1 Vicinamibacterales bacterium | reverse complement strand
ACGATCTCGAATTCGACCGCCTGACCCTCATCCAGGGACCGGAAGCCGTTGCCCGTGATCGCGGAGTAGTGGACGAACACGTCGCTGCCACCCTCGCGCTCAATGAACCCATAGCCCTTGGCGTTATTGAACCACTTGACCTTGCCTGTTATACGCATCGTTCTTCTTCCCTTGCTCGAAAACTGAGCGTCGAGACACAAAAAAAGACCGCGAGTGCTTGCGCGGCCTCGACTTCAACGTGCAGGGAACGTCCCTTCACGCAGCGCGTATCCTAAGCGCTTCAAAAGATCGTGTCAAGCGACTGGAGCTGAATGCCGAGAGCCTTATTGAGCGTGTCCGACAAATCCGGCCTCGTCGAGTTTGCCCGCGGGCTCGTCGAGCGCGGATTCGATCTCGTGTCGACCGGTGGAACCGCGCGTGCGCTGCAGCAGGCGGGCCTTCCCGTCACGGCGATCGCCGATGTCACCGGTTTCCCAGAGATGATGGACGGCCGCGTTAAGACGCTGCACCCGCTGGTGCACGGCGGCATCCTCGCGCGCCGCGATCGGCCCGACGATCTCGCCTCGGCGAAGGCGCACGGCATCACGCTCATCGACGTCGTGGTGGTGAATCTCTATCCATTTGTGCACGCCGCCTCGAATCCCGACACGCCCTTCGATGCACTGATCGAGGAGATCGACATCGGCGGCCCCAGCATGGTCCGCGCCGCCGCCAAGAATTTTGACGGTGTCCTGGTGGTCGTGTCGCCGAAGGACTACGGGGATGTCCTGGCGCAGCTCGATCGCACGGGCGGCCCGTCGCGCGAGTTCCGGTTCGAACTCGCACGAAAGGCGTTCGCGCACACCGGCGAGTACGACACGGCCATTGCCTCGACGCTGGGGACCGTCGTGTCTGACGGCGCGTCGAGCGGCGCCGGGTTCATCCGGCGGGCGGGCAGCGGGTTGCCGCCCAGGCTGTCCCTCGATCTGCGCAAGGTGCGCGACCTTCGATACGGCGAGAACCCGCACCAGCCGGCGGCGCTGTATGAAGGCTTTGGGACCCATCCTGGTTTCACCGTCCTCCAGGGGAAGGAACTGTCCTACACGAACCTGCTGGACCTCGATGCCGCCGCCAGAATCGCGATGGAGTTCACTGAGCCAGCCGCCGTCGTGATCAAGCACACGAATCCGTGCGGGGCGGCCACCGGCCGCGACGCCGCGGACGCCTACGTGCGCGCGCGCGACGCCGATGCGCTGGCGGCGTTCGGCGGCATCGTCGGTCTGAACAGGCCGATCGACGTGACGACCGCACGGGCGATCGTGTCCACGTTCATCGAGGCCGTCACCGCGCCGTCGGTCGACGAGGATGCCAGGGCCGTGCTCGCGACGAAGGCCAACATGCGCGTCGTCGTCCCGGCCTTGGCCGCCGTAGCCTCGGCGAAGGTGGCCGGCGCTCCGGCGGAGACCGGGACGGATCTCGAGCTCCGGTCGATCGTGGGCGGGGTGCTGGTGCAGGCGCGGGACACGGTCCGTGAGGCGCACATGCCGTGGCCGGTCGAGGCGCTGAGAGTCGTCACGAAGCGCCAGCCGACCGACGACGAATGGAAGGCCCTGCGGTTCGCCTGGCGCATCTGCGCGCACGTCAAGTCGAACACCGTCATCTTCACCGGGGCCGATCGCACGCTGGCGATTGGCGCCGGTCAGATGAGCCGCGTCGATGCCGTCCGTGTGGCACGCATGAAGGCCGACACCGTCGGCGCGGGGTTGCTCCGCGGATCAGCGGCGGCGTCCGATGCGTTCTTCCCGTTCCGCGACGGCCTTGACGCGGTCGCGGAAGCGGGATCCACTGCGGTGATTCAGCCCGGCGGCTCCGTGCGCGACCAGGAAGTCATCGCCGCCGCCGACGAGCATGGACTTGCGATGGTGTTCACAGGACAGCGACACTTCCGCCACTGAGAGATCTGGGTCTCTCTCCGTACCCGTGCGCGGTCTAGTCCCTGAAGATCCGCGCGAGCGGAAGGTCGAGCCCGGGCAGGAGCGGCGTCCTCAGTACATCGCCCGTCTCGCGCGATAGTTCGGCGGCCCGCCCGAACCCCTGGCCCTCGCGGCGATGGACGCGAATCACGTCGATCTCCGGATCGACGATCCAGTATTCAGAGACGCCGGCACGTTCGTACAGCCGGCGCTTGATTGTCTCGTCACGCTTCCGCGTGCCCTTCGAGGCGATCTCGACGACCAGCTCCGGGACGCCTTTCGCATGCAGCGGAGTCAGCACCTGCGCGGCTCGCTCGTTCGACAGATACAGCAGATCCGGTTCGACCACGTCGACGGGGGACAGGACCACATCCAGTGGCGCGCCGAGTATCTGTCCGATCGGGTGCTCTTCGAGCCACCCCCAGATCAAACCATGCAGGGCCCCGGCAATTCTTTGATGTCGTATGTTTGGCGACGGCGTCACGTGATGCTCTCCGTCGATCAACTCGTGCCGTCTCCCGTCGTCGGGAATGTGCACGAAGTCGTCGTAGGTGAGCTTCACGCCGGAAGAATTGACTCCCATCCCGTCGGTCCCGGCCATGCCGCTCATTCTACCGTCGTCCTCGCCAGTGGCATGCCGATCGTCACGACGTGAGATGTGGCCGGAATCGCGCCGACGGCAGCCGGGGTACGCCGTAATAGCCACGTCCAGGCACAGCCGGGTGTGGCAGAATCTGCCCGGCTTGGTTTTCCAACATCAATGGTCCTGACGGCGGGTGCTCGTCTCGGTCCGTACGAAATCCTCTCCGCCCTCGGCGCCGGCGGCATGGGCGAGGTGTATCGCGCGCGCGACAGCCGGCTTCAGCGCACCGTTGCGATCAAAATCCTTCCCGCCCACGTCTCTGCGCATCCGGACGCGAAGGCGCGGTTCGAGCGCGAAGCGCACCGGTGACGCCATTCATATGACACGCACGCACGCCGTTCTCGCGATCGCCGTCCATCTGGCGTTCGGGTCGCCCGGCTCGGCTCAAACCGCCCCGGCGACCGCCGACCCCGTGAGTGTGCTGGTGGGCCGTCTGGATCTCGAACGCTACAAGGCCACCATCAAAGGGCTGACGCAGTTCGGCGACCGCCTGGAAGGGACCGACCGCAATCGCGCGGCGGTTGACTGGATTGAGGCGCAGATCAGGAGCTATGGATGCACACCGGAGCGCCACCGGTACGTGAAGGCGCCGCCCGCGCCGGCGCAGCCGGCGGCAGGGCCCGCTGCCGCTCCACCCGCTCCACAGATCGCGAGCGGTGAAGTGCGCAGGGCAGTCGGCGGATCGCGCCTCCGCGGCATGACGCGGCGAACCGACCCGAATAACGACGCGGCCCGCCAGCCTGATGCGGCGCTGCGCGCCCTCAATACCCAGCCCTCGGTGCCAGGACCGCGCGAACAGGTGTACTGCACCAAGGTCGGCACGACCCGGCCCGACGAGATGTACATCGTCGGCGCGCATATGGACGGCCGGGGCTTCGGCCAGGCCGCCAATGACAATGGTTCGGGCACCGCCCTTGTGATGGAGCTCGCGCGGATCGTCAGCGCGCCGGACGTGCAGACCGAGCGCTCGATCCGCTTCGTGCTCTGGAACAGTGAAGAAGGCGGCCTGGTAGGCGCCACCTCGTACGTCCGCGACCGGGCGCCGCTGCAGGGCAGGGAAGATCCCGCGGGGTCGGGACGGTACCCCGAGCCGCGGTGGCTCGGCATGATCCAGCACGACATGATGATGTTCGACCACGGGATGCCGAACGCCGACGGCACCGTCAGCGCGGTCCAGCGTCCCGAAGCCGACGTCAACATCGAGTTCCAGGCGACGGCGAAGCGCGCTGACGATGCGATGAAGCTCGCGTTCTTCTTTCGCGACGCGAACGAAAAGTACGCCAGCGACTATCCGGCCGCCGTCGGGAGCCGCATGACGAATACCGATTCGACGCCGTTCATGGATCTAGTGCCCGCGATCAGCCTGCGCGAGAACGAGCGCGGCATGCACATCGGCGCGGGCTGGGATCCTCACTGGCACCAGCCGACCGACGTGTACGCCACGTTCACCGATAAGGACTTTCTCCTGGGTCTCAACGCGGCACAGACGACGCTCGGCGGTGTCGCACAGTTGGCGGGAGCCACAATCAAGTAGGGCGGGTTCCGCCGAGCATCGAATGCCGTGCGGAGGCGGACCCGCCGGACTGACCTATGACACGCACTCGACTGCTGCGCGCGCTTGCCCTGGTGGCCGCGACCCTCGTCGTTATAGCCGCCCTCGGCGCGCTCGCCTTTTTCTGGGTCCGCGCACAGCGCGCCCGTGCGGACCTCATCATCCGCGGCCGCATCCTCACCTTTGATACCGCCATGCCGGAGGCGCAGGCGCTCGCCGCGCGTGCGGGACGGATTGTCGCGATCGGGTCAGACGATGTTGTGGACGATCACCAGGGCTGGTGGACTCGCGTGATCGATCTCGAAGAGGGGTACGTCGCGACCCGGGGATTCATCGTGGGCCCCGGCGACTTTCTTGCGCTTGGCGGGGCCCTGGCCGGAGAGGCGGCGGATATCCGCCAGCGGCTTCAGGCCGCCGATCGCGCGGCGGGCGCGCGCGGGATCACCAGCTTCCGTGACCTCGGTGCGACTCCGGATGCGATCGAGGACATGAAACGCATGATCGATGCGGGAACGCTGAAGACGCGCCTCTGGATCACCGTGCCGCGAGCCGCGCTCGCGCTGCCGCCGGCGGAGGTGGAGCGGATGGCCATCAAGGGTTACGGCGATCATCGTCTCAGCGTGCAGCTGGACGGCGGCGATGCCGTCCTGGATCGCGACCTGGTGGGCACGCTCTCGGCCGGAAAACTCGCCGACATCACGGTGCTCAGCGCTGATCCGTCAGCGATGACCGGGGGACCGAGTCCGCAGGCCGGCGTGGCGTACACGATCGTCGGCGGCGAAGTGGTCTACGAGTCAGACGTTCGCTGACGCCTCGAGCGCGCGCAGCAGTTCCTCCGGTGTGACAACCGCGGGACCGAATTTCGCGACTGCAAGGCCGGCGGCCTCATTGGCCAGCCTGGCCGCCTCGACAAGCGTCGCGCCAGCCGCCAGCGCCAGCGCCAGCGTCGCGATCACGGTATCGCCGGCGCCGGTGACGTCGGCGACTTCCCGGGCCGACGCCGGCAGCGAATCCTCGACGCCGTCTCCCAGCAGCCACATGCCCTGGTCTCCGCGTGTCATGAGCACCGCGTGGCAGGCGGCGCGCTCGCGGAACGCCCGGGCCGCCAGCCGCGCATCGTCATCCGTCCGCACCCGCATATTGGTCGCGATCTCGGCTTCGTGGTGGTTGGGCGTAATGACGGTGGCGCCGCGGTAGTAGTCGATGTGGGGGATTTTCGGGTCGACCAGGATCGGGATCTTCCTCGCGTGTCCCGCCTCGACGGCGGCTTGCATGACGCGCTCCGTAATCGTCCCCTTGAGATAGTCGGACACGACGATGGCCGCCGCGTCCGCGGCGTGCTGCTGGACCGCCGCGATGATGCGCCGCTCGACGTCTCCGGCCACGTCCGTGTCGTTCTCATAGTCCACCCGTGCCACCTGCTGGTTGCGCTCGGTGACGATGCGCACTTTCGTCGTCGTCGGCCGCACCGGATCGCCGACAAATGCGGGCGACACGCCAGCCTCGCGACACGCGTGCGCCAGTGTGGCGGCCGCGTCGTCCTGGCCGGTGACGGCGATCAGCGTTGCGTGGCCGCCGAGCGCGGCGGCATTGTTCGCCACGTTGGCCGCACCGCCGATGCGGTAGCTCTCGTGGCCGAATGTGACGACGGGAACCGGCGCCTCTGGAGAGATACGCGTCACCCTGCCGGCGATGAACTTGTCGAGCATCGCGTCGCCGACGACCAGCAGGCGGGCGCCCGCCATTGCCCGCGCGAGCGCGATCGCCCGGTCACGCGCGATCGGGGGCAGCATCGTCAGCGCGCGCGGCGGCAAACGGAAGCGTGACGAGAACGAGGAAGAGCATCAGGAACTCGGAGTCGCCGAAGTTGTACTCGAACAGGCCCGCGCCAAACATGGCGACGACTGAGGCGAGCGCCGCCGCGGCGAGCACGCGCTCCCGTGTCTGCCTGAACATCCGGAAGAGCGCGGCAGCCAGGGCGCCCACGAACCAGAACCAGACGGCCGCCGCCGGCAGCCCCCGCTCCGCCGCGATCTGCAGCGGCACATTGTGCAGGTGCGGATTCACCTCGTTGACGGCGTAGTCAGGCCGGTAGTCGGCGTACACGCGGGGCACCATGTTCGGGCCGACGCCGGTCAGCGGATGATCGCGCACGATCCGCGCGCCGATCTCAATCATCGCGAACCGGTCCTGGTTTGCGGGATCCTGCGCGTTGAAGGTGGAGGTGAGCCGGTTGAGGAGTCCCTGCGGCGCCGCGACGAACAGCGCCGCCAGAATGACGGGGAGGAGCGCGCTCAGTCGGAAATCCTTGAGGATGAACAACACGCCGACGGCCGCGCACGCCCCGATCCACGCATTGCGCGTAAAGGTGAGCGCGAGGGCGATCACGAGTGCCGGCATCACGAGCGCGGGCCAGATCCGATCTTTCGAGCCGAAGATCAACCGCGCGGCGGCCGTGCAGATGACGAGCATCAGCACGCCCGAATAGGTCATGTAGTGGGTGAGCGTGCCCTGTGGCCGCTGTCCGAGGTTGTCGTAGTGGAGCACCCCGTACTGGACGATGCCGAACACGGCGCTCACGGCGCCGACGGAAATGATCACGTCGGCCACGGTGGACGCACGGCCGCCGCGCGCCAGGTCGTAGACCGCCGGCACGACCAGAAAGAGCAGGAGCTGGCGGCTGTCGATGACACTCTCGGATGGGTCGACCGAGAATGCCGACGCGATGAGGGTCAGCAGCGCGTACGCGCCCAGCACGGTGAACCAGGGCGGCGCCGACGGCAGCGTGCGATCCCGGATGCGCAGGCCGGCCCATCCAAGCAGGGTTGCGACGAGCAGGATATTGGCCAGCGCGATCGAGATCTGCAGCGCGGCCACGAAGCCCAGCAGCAGCCCGAGGACCACGCGATCCGCGGCCGGCATCGCGCTCCGCTGCGGCACGCTCATCGTCGCGGTGCTCATGCGTGCATCGCCTCCGGTTGCCTGAGACGGGCTGCCGCCGCCAGCGCGCGCTCGGCGGCGGCGGCCACCTGCTCGGGGGTAATCCGGGTCAGGCACCTGAAGTCGCCTGGCTCACACGTCCGCTGCCGGCATGGACGGCACGGGAGCGGCCCGGCGTCGACGGCCTCCGCGAACAGGCGGGGACTGCGCCAGGGCAGCGACCGCTCGGCGAGCGTAGGGCCGAATAATCCGACGATGGGTGTTCCGGTAGTGGCGGCGATGTGCATGGGTCCGCTGTCGCCGCCAATGTACACCGTCGCCCGGGCTGCCAGCGCGCGGAGTTCGTCGACGTCGAAGGTGCGCGGTATCACCAGAGCGGCGGAGACGGCGCGGATGCGATCGGCCAGCCGCTGCGCCGCCTCGGCGTCCGACGGGCCCGATGTCAGGACGAACCGGCGGTTGGGATCGCGCGCCGCCAGCTGCGAGACGAGCGTGGCAAATGATTCGAGCGGCCAGCGCCGGAAGGGATTGCCGGCGCTGATGTGGAGCAGGACGACCGGATCGCCCTCGCGGACGCCCGCCTTCCGCAGCATCTCGCCGACGCGGGCGGCGGCGCCGGCCTCCTCCGGCATTTCCACGGAATCGCGTACGGGATCGCACGCACCGATGCCGAGCGGTCCGAGCAGGTCCCACTGCTTGAGTACTGAATGCCGGGCGGAGAGGTCCGCCGGGCGTGCCACGAGGTCGGTGTACATCCACCTCCTGCCGGTCGTCGTGTAGCCGATACGCCTCGGCGCGCCGCTGGTCCAGGTGAGCCACGCGCCGCGCGGCCCGCCGTGCAGGTCGATCGCGACGTCGAAGCGCTCCCGGCGCAGCGTCCGCGCGAGGGCTGCGTCGTCGCGAAGCCGTGCAAGGCCGCGGCGCCGCGGCGCGACGATGACGCGGTCCAGGTGCGGATTCGTCCGGACCACGGGCTCGGCTGTGGGTTCGACGAGGTAGGTGAGGTGGGCGTCCGGGTACTGCCGGCGCAACGCGCGCAGCAGGGGCGTCGTGAAGACGACATCGCCCAGCAGGCGCAGCCGGACCAGCAGGATCTTCACTCGGGCTCGATGGTCGCCTCATCGATCAGCATCACCGGAATGTCGTCCTTGATGGGATACACACGGTGACACTGGCCGCACTTCAAAGCGGCGCCATCCTTGACCAGGCG
The DNA here is from genome assembly GCA_964202965.1 of Vicinamibacterales bacterium. Lineage (GTDB taxonomy): Bacteria > Acidobacteriota > Vicinamibacteria > Vicinamibacterales > UBA2999 > CAXNKG01. The sequence goes on along the minus strand of CAXNKG010000022.1, from coordinate 37,242 downwards.
GACCGGCGTCTTGCAGTTCGGGCACGCCAGAATCTCGAGCAGTTCGGAGTCGACGGGCATGAGTCCCTCATAATATCCTTTACCTCATGGGTGTGCGCAGAGGCCTCGTGATGCTCGCGGTGGCGGCCGCGTCGGTGTACCCGGGCGCCGCGGCGGCGCAGAATCCGGGCGCCTATTTCGAGTTCCTGATGGCCCGCCGCCTCGAAGGCCTGGGCGATCATCCGGGCGCGCTGGCGGCGCTCGAGCGCGCCGCGGCGGCCGATCCGGCTTCGGCGGAGGTGCGCGCCGAAATCGGGTCGTTCCAGCTGCGCAGAAATCGCCGGACCGAAGCCGAAGCGGCGGCGCTCGCCGCCCTCGAGCTCGGTGCGGAGAACATCGAGGCGCATCGGGTACTCGGGCTGCTGTACGCCGCCAGCGTCGACGCGATGACGCCGCGCACGGCCGTGGCACAGCTCGAGGCGACCGCGCGGCGGGCCATCGAGCATCTGGAGCGCGTGACCCGCGATCCGACCGCGGGGATCGAGATCTACTTCTCTCTGGGACGTCTGTACCTGCGGACGGGGGAAGCCGGGAAGGCGATCGACGCCCTCAACAAGGTCCTGAGCCAGAACCCGGGTTCGGTGCAGGGGCGGCTGTCGCTGTCGCAGGCGTATGCTGCCAGTGACGATCTCACGAACGCGATTGACACGCTCGATGTCATCGTCGACGACGAACCGCGCGTGGCCTCGACGCTGGCGCAGTACCAGGAGCAGGCGGGCCTGCTGACGGAAGCCGTCGAGAGCTACACCAAGGCGCTCGCGGTGGAACCGACCAACCGCGCGCTCAAGTTCCGGCGGATCGCCGCGCTCTTCAACGCTCGCGACTTTCAGCGCGCCGCCGCGCTCGCCGCGGAGGCGCAGGCCCAGCATGGCGATGATCTGCGGTTCCCGCGCCTGCGCGCCCGGGCGCTCTTCGACGGCGGCGACCCGGCGCGGGCGCTGGCAGTGCTCGAGCCGACGGCGAAGGCGTTCCCGCGGGACACCGCCACGCAGATCGCGCTCTCAGATCTCTACAAGGATGCCGGCCGCGAGGCCGACGCGGAGCGCACCCTCCGCCAGTTGCTGGAGATCGAGCCGGCGAACGCGCAGGTCCTGAATCATCTCGCCTACATGCTGGCGCAGGGCGGGCGGCAGCTCGACGACGCGGTGCGGATGCTCGAGCGCGCGCTCGAACTCGATCCCGGGAACGGCGCGTACCTGGACAGCCTCGGGTGGGCGCACTTCAAGCGGGGCGATTTCGACGTGGCGGAAAAGTTCCTGTCGCAGGCGGTGGCGCAGATGCCGCGGAATTCCGAAGTGCAGGACCACATGGGCGACCTCTTCGCGCGCCGCGGACGCTGGGCCGACGCCGTAACGGCGTGGACCCGTGCGCTGGACGGCGACGGCGGCGTCGATCGCGCCGCCCTCGAGAAAAAAATCGCCGACGGGAAGTCGCGCCAGCGCTGACGTGCGGTCTGTTCTTGCGTGCCTGCTGTGCGTGGGCGTTGCCGGTTGCGCGCCCCGGCTGCTTCGCCTGCCCATTGACCCCGGCGCGCCCGCCCCTGATTTCCTCCAGACATACCGTGCGGCCACCGCGGCGTGCGGCGGCGTGAAGACGCTGACCGCCGAGATCGGGCTGTCCGGCCGCGCGGGCGGCCGCCGGATTCGCGGCCGCGCAATTGTGGGCGTCGAGCGGCCCGCGTCGCTCCGCCTCGAGGGGGTCGCGCCGTTCGGCCCGCCCGCCTTCATCCTGGCGGCGCGCGCGGGCGTGGGGACGCTGCTGCTTCCGCGCGACGGGCGTGTGCTGCGCGAGACGCCGCCCGATGAGATTCTCGGCGCGCTCACCGGTGTGTCGCTCAATCCGGCGGACCTGCAGGCGGTGCTGACCGGGTGCCTGACCGCTGGCGGCGAACCAGCCGCTGGCCGGCTGCACCAGAACGGCTGGATGTCCGTCGACCTGCCAGGTGAGGCGACGCTGTATCTCGAGCGGCGCGGCGCGCAGTGGCAGGCGCGTGCGGGCCGGCGCCCGGGCTGGCAGATTGAGTACGCGCCCTCGGACGGCGATTTTCCGCGGAGCGTCCGGTTCCGGTCGGTCAATCCAGCGGTAGACGTCGACCTCACCGCGGCCGTGGGGCAGATGGAAACCAACATCGCGATCGACCCGGCGGCGTTCGCCGTGGCGATTCCGCCGGACGCGCGGCCGATCAGCCTCGCCGAGCTGCGAGACGCAGGACCGCTCGGTGGCGAGTAGCGCCGCGCGCGCGGTCGCCGTCCGCGCCTACGGGAAGATCAACCTGGACCTTCGCGTCCTGGGCTCGCGGCCAGACGGATTTCACGAACTGCGGACGGTCTTTCAGTCGATCTCCCTCCACGACACGATCACCTGCGTCGCCCGGCCGGGCCCATTCGCGATCGAGTGCGCCACCGCGGGCGTGCCGCTCGACGAGACCAACTTGATCTGGCGCGCCGGAGAGGCGCTGTGGCGCGCGCTGCGGCGGGCCGGCCCTGCCCGGGACGTGATTGTCAGGCTGGACAAGCGGATTCCGCTGCAGGCAGGACTCGGCGGCGGCAGCGCGGATGCGGCGGCGGCGCTCGTCGCCCTCGCGCGGACGTGGGGCGTGCGGCTTCGGCCCGCGCAGCTGACCGACGTCGCGGCGACGCTGGGCGCCGATGTCCCGTTCTTCCTGGCCGGCGGGACCGCGCTCGGACTGGGCCGCGGTGACGAGATCTACCCGTTGGCCGACCTGCCGCGCCACTGGGCGGTGCTGCTGGTGCCAGGGTTTGGTGTCTCGACGCCCGAGGCCTATGGCTGGTACGACGCCGAACGGGAGAACGCGCGCGGCCCGGCCGTCCGCGAGCCGCAGTTCGTCCCCGGTCCCTGGCCGTCCCGGGCGGCCCAGATGATTAACGACCTCGAGGCGCCCATCGCCCAGCATCACCCGGAAATCGACCAGATGAAGGCGGCCCTTCGCCGGGTGGGTGCCGTCGCCGCCGCCATGTCAGGGAGCGGATCGACCGTCTTTGGCCTGTTCCAGAAGCGGTCGGAGGCGCTTGGCGCCGTGGACGGGCTGGCGGGGTCCGGCTGGCAGGTGTCGCTCACCGAGACGCTCGGACGGGGCGAGTACGGGCACCTGAGCAGGCCTCGTCTCCTTGCCCGCAACCAACTGGCTCGACTACACTAAGCGTTTGCGCCACCCTGGCTGACAGCGTCCTAGAGATGTCCTGGAGATACTGTCTGACGGTGACCGTGGTGGGGCGTGGCCAAGCGGTAAGGCGCGGGACTTTGGCTCCCGTATTCGGAGGTTCGAATCCTTCCGCCCCAACCAGCCTCGTAAACAGACGGCGTGACGTAAGGCGCAATGACCCGGATTCCAGCGACCCAGATTAGGGAATGAGACGAGCGCTCAGTGGTGAAGGCTTGACGCCGACCAGTTTCGGCGATCTGAAGGTATTTTCCGGCAGCGCCCACGTGACGCTGACGAAGGAGATTGCCGAATTTCTCGGCATTCCCGTCGGCCAGGCGCGCCTGCGCCGCTTTCCCGACAGCGAGGTTTCCTTCCAGATCGACGAAAACATCCGCGGCGCCGACGTCTTCATCGTCCAGCCGACCTGCTCGAATGTCGATCAGCACCTCATGGAGCTGCTGATCATGATCGACGCGTTCAAGCGGTCGTCCGCGGCGCGCATCACGGCGGTCATCCCCTACTACGGGTACGCGCGCCAGGACCGCAAGGACAAGCCGCGCGTACCGATCTCGGCCAAGCTCGTGGCCAACCTCCTGAGCGCCGCCGGCACGAACCGTGTCCTGACGATGGACCTGCACAAGGCACAGATTCAGGGGTTCTTTGACATCCCGGTTGACCATCTCTTCGCCGCGCCGGTGATCATCGACTATCTGAGCCGCACCGACAGCCCAAGGCTGACGATCGTGTCACCCGACGCCGGCGGTGCGGAGCGGGCGCGGGCGTATGCGAAGCGCCTTGATGCCGAGCTTGCGGTGATCGACAAGCGCCGGACCGACGACGGGACCGCCGAAATCATGAACGTCATCGGCGACGTCGAGGGCCGCACCTGCATCCTGCAGGACGACATCATCGATACGGCCGGCACGATCCAGAAGGCGGCGACCGCCCTCAAGGCGGCCGGCGCGGGCACGGTGCTCGCCTGCGCGGTGCATCCGGTGCTGTCGGGGCCGGCCATCGACCGCATCCAGAACGCGCCGATCGATCAGCTGATTGTGACCAACACCATCCCGCTGCGCAGCGAAGCGCAGCAGTGCAAGAAGATCGTCGTGCTGTCGGTGGCCCGTCTGCTGGGCCAGGCGATCCGCAGCATTCACGAAGAAACATCCGTGTCATCGCTGTTTGTCTAGGAAAGAGATATGGAAGCAACACTTGACGTTGTAAAGAGAGACACGCGCGGCAAGAACGAGGCGCGCCGGCTGCGCGTTCAGGGGCGCATCCCCGCCGTGGTCTACGGGACGCGGAAGGACGCGAAGCTGCCGGAAGGCATTCCGGTCGCCGTCGATCCCAAGGAGTTGATGCGGATCCTGCACCTGGAATCGGGCGCCAACACGCTGATCAATCTCAAGCTCGACGGGAAAGAGTCGCGCGTGATGGTCAAGGAGTACCAGCTGGATCCGGTCAGCCACAAGCTGCTTCACGCCGATTTCTACCAGCTCGCGATGGACCGCGCGATTACGGTCACGGTGCCGTTCCTTGTGAAGGGCGAGCCGAAGGGCGTGAAGCTGCAGGGCGGCGTCCTCGACTTCGTGACCCGTGAAATCCAGGTGCAGTGTCTCCCGGCGGACATTCCGGAGCACATCGACATCGATGCCTCGGAGCTGATGCTGAACCAGTCCATCAGGCTCCGCGACGTGCCGGAAAACCCGAAGTGGAAGGCGCTGAGCGATCCGGAGACGATGATCGTCCACGTCGTGCTGCCGAAGGTCGAGGAAGCCCCGGCGGTGGCCGAAGCAGCAGTGGCGGCGCCGGGTGCCGCGGCCGAGCCGGAGGTCATCAAGAAGGGCAAGACCGACAAGGAAGGCGACGAGCCGGCCAAGAAAGAGCCGGCCAAGAAGTAGATTCGCTCTCCATGAAGCTGATTGTCGGTCTGGGAAATCCCGGCGAGGAATACCGCCAGACCCGGCACAACATCGGCTTCATGGTGGCCGACGAGCTGGCGGCGCGCCACGGCCTGGAGTGGCGCAACGAAGGTCAGGTGGCCTTCGCGAAACGATTCGGTTCGCCGGAGTTCCTGCTGGCGAAGCCGAAGACGTTCATGAATCTGAGCGGGTTTGCCGTTGCGGGGTTCACCAACTACCGCAACATCGATTATGCCGACCTGCTCATCGTGGTCGACGACGTCGACCTGCCGCTGGGGCGGATGCGGGCTCGGGCCCGCGGCTCGGCGGGCACGCACAACGGCTTGAAGTCGGTCGTCGGCCAGCTGGGCACGACGGATGTCGCCCGGCTGCGGATTGGCGTCGGGCGAGGTGATACGAGACGGGACCTCGCCGACTACGTGCTTGCGAAGTTCGAGGCGGCCGAACAGGCCGCGCTGAACGATATCGTCACTCGTGCGGCCGATGCCGCTGAGATGTTCGCCGCGGAGGACATCGAGAAAGTGATGAATCGGTACAACCCGGATCCCGCGGACCCGGACGTCGACTAACTCCTTGCTACCCACGTGGGGTGGCCATATGTCCAGAAGGAGACTTATGAACAGGAAGTACGAGCTCGTCTACATCGTGTCCCCCGACGCGACCGACGATCAGGTCACCGAGCTGCACACCCAGGTTGAAGGGATCGTGCAGCGTCTGTCCGGCCAGATCGAAAAGACCGACAACTGGGGCCGGCGCAAGCTGGCCTATGAGATCGGCCACCACAAGGAAGGCACGTATGTCCTCCACGTGATCAACGGATCCGGTGAGTTGATGAAGGAAATCGACCGCCGGCTCAAGGTATTCGATCTCGTCATCCGCCATCTCGTCGTGCGCGTCGACGAAGACGAGCGCATTGTCGAGCGGCGCAAGACGATCCGCACCGAGGAGTCGCGCCGCAGGCGCGTCGCCCGCGGCCTGCCGCCGGATCGGCAGCCGGGCGAAGGGCAGAAAGAGCTCGACGACGACGACCAGGACGATCGGTTTGGCGGAGTGGAGGATGTGCGATGAACGGACGACGCAGCGGACCAAGCAGCAGCAGCAGCAGTAGCGGCGGCGGGCGCGGCGGACGCGCTGGCGCGGGCGGCCAGGGCGACAAGGGCAAGGACGGCCAGCGGCGTCCCATGTTCCGGCGCCGCAAGGTGTGCCGGTTCTGCGCGGAGAAGATTGACGACATCAACTACAAGGACAGCAAGCTCCTGATGTCGTTCGTGCCGGAGCGGGCGAAGATTTCGCCGCGCCGGATCTCGGGGACCTGCGCCCTGCACCAGCGAAAGCTGCGGACGGCCATCATGCGCGCGCGGCAGCTCGCGTTGATTCCGTATACCTCGGAATAGACGGGGCGAGGCAGACATGGACATCATTCTTAGAGAGCACGTCGAGCACGTCGGCAAGCGCGGCGAGATCGTCAAGGTCAAGGACGGCTATGCCCGGAACTATCTGCTGCCGCGGAAGCTGGCGCTGCCGGTGACCGAGGCGAACAAGAAGCACGTCGAGCGCGAGCGGAAGATCACCGAGTCGCGCGAGGCGGAGGAAAAGGGGCAGGCGGAAGCGCTGGCCGCACGCCTCTCCGCGCTGGATATCGCGATTGTCCGGCGCGTCGGCGACACCCAGCAGCTCTATGGCTCGGTGACCAGTGGCGACATCGCCGATTTCCTCAAGACCAAGGGCTTCGAAGTCGACAAGCGGAAGATCATCCTGCCAGAGCCGATCAAGGCAATTGGCAACCATGACGTTCCGCTCAAGCTGCACCGCGAAGTCACGGTGCCGCTGAAGGTACGGGTCGTCAAGGAAGGCACCGCGTGACACCCCGTATCGCTCTTGTCGCGGGTGCCGCAGCCATCCTGGGTCTCGGTGCCGGGTACGTCCTCAGCCGGAGTGACGCGCCCGTCGAGATCCAGGCCGCCGCGGTTTCCGGACCGGCGGTACCAGGTCAGAAGGGCGGCCAGGATCAGACCGGCCCGTACGAAGCGGTTGAGAACTGGCCGAAGCCGCTCTCACAGGTGAGCGGTCACGAGAAATGGACGTGGGGCGCGGTGCAGGGCATCTTCGCGGAGAGCCCGGACCGCGTCTTCGTCCTGATGCGCGGCGAGCTGCCGGCGCTCGCGCGGCCGATCGAAGTGCCGTATCCCAGCGTCGGCCCGAGTCTTTCTTTTCCCGTGTCGCAGGCGCCCTTCCGCAACGCGTCGGTCGGCCCCATCAGCAGTCCCGGTAACGCCGGCAGCGACGGCTGGAACGGCTGGAAGGGGACGCTCGGCGTCGATGCCCGATGGGAACACTGTCTGATCGTCGTGGACGCACAGGGCAACATCATCGAAGAGCAGACGTGGAAGCAGTGGGACGACCTGTTCCGGCGCCCGCACTCCGTGTTCATCAATCCGTACGACGCCGAGAAGCACGTGTGGGTGGTCGACGATCGGCAGCACGCCGTCTACAAGTTCAGCAACGACGGCGCGCGGCTGGTGCAGACGCTTGGCGTGAAGGGCGAGCCTGGCACCGACGCGGCGCATTTCGATCGGCCGACGTTCCTGACGTGGCTGCCTGACAGCACGCTCTTTGTGGCCGACGGCTACGCCAATACCCGCGTCGTGAAGTTCGACGCCTCCGGGAAGTACCTGACGGCCTGGGGCGAGAAGAGCACCACGGAGAACGACACGACTCCGGGCACCTTCAACGCCGTCCACGGCGTCGTCGTCGATCCCGATACGCGGCGCGTCTATGTCACCGATCGCGGGAACGCGCGCATCCAGGTCTTCGACGAGAACGGCATGTTCCTCGATCAGTTCAGCACCGGCGGACCGTCCACGCCGCAGGTGCTGTATCTGTCGGCCGACAAGAACCTCTGGATCGTCGACAACGACACGTCGAAGGTCGTGAAGTACGATCTCAACGGGCGCTATCAGTATTCGTGGGGCAGTCGAGGCGAGTGGCCCGGCGCGTTCTGGAACGTCCACGGGATGAGCGTCGACCAGGAGGGCAATCTGTACCTGGCAGAAGTGAATTCCGGCCGGGCACAGAAGTTCCGCCCGCGCGCCGGCGCCAATCCGGCGCTCCTCGTCGGCAAGCCCATTCGCGCCGCCTGGTAGGCGCCGCGTCCGCAAGGACCGCCTATACTTACCCGCCATACGCCATGAACCTTGGATACATCGGCCTCGGCGTGATGGGCGGGCGCATGGCGGCGCGGCTGCTCGACAAGGGCCACCGCGTCACCGGCTACAACCGCACGCGCGCGAAAGCGCAATGGCTGATCGACCGGGGCATGGCGTGGGCCGAGTCGCCCCGCGCGGTCGCCGAGGCCGCCGACGCCGTGTTCGTGATGGTCACCGACTCGGCGGCGCTGGAATCGGTCGCCCTCGGAAGCGACGGGTTCGTCGCCGGGCTCGGCGCCGGGAAGATCGTCATCGACATGAGCACCGTCAGCCCGTCCGTCAGCCGCGCGATTGCGTCGCAGGTACGCGCGCGGGGCGCCGACATGGTGGACGCGCCGGTATCCGGGAGTCTCCTGACTCTCGAGCAGGGGAAGCTGTCGATGATGGTGGGCGGCGAGCGCACCGCCTTCGATCGCGTGAAGCCGCTGCTCGAGGACATCGGGCCGAAAGTGACGCATGTCGGCGCAAACGGGCTCGCCGTGTCGATGAAGATTGCGGTGAACCTGAGTCTTGCGGTGCAGATGCTGGCGTTCTCGGAAGGCGTGCTGCTCGCGGAAAAGAGCGGCATTCCGCGCGCCACCGCCGTGGACGTCATGACGAACAGCGTGATCGCGTCGCCGATGATTCAGTACCGCGGACCGTTCGTGCTCAACCTGCCTGAGGAGGCGTGGTTCAACATCGGCATGATGCAGAAGGACATCACGCTGGCGCTCGACATGGGCCGCGAGCTGAACGTGCCGCTGCCCACGACGACCGTGACCAACGACTTCCTGACGGCCGCGCGAGCCGCGGGCCTCAGCGAGAAGGATTTCGCCGCGGTGTTCCAGTTGCTGGCGCAGATGTCGGGAGTGCAGGCGTGAGGATGTATCGGCAGATGGTGGCCATCCGCTTCTTCGAGGAGCGGGTCAACGACCTGTATACGCGCGCGCTCATGCCGGGGCTGGCGCATCTCTATATTGGCGAAGAGGCGATCGCCGTGGGCATCTGCGAGGCGCTGCGGACCGACGATTACATCACGAGCACGCACCGCGGCCACGGGCACTGCCTGGCCAAAGGTGCGTCGCCGAACCTGATGTTCGCGGAGCTTCTCGGCAAGGAAGCCGGTTACTGCAAGGGCAAGGGCGGCTCAATGCACATCGCCGATCCCGCCACAGGCAACCTCGGCGCGAACGCGATTGTGGGCGGCGGCGCCGGCATTGCGACGGGCGCGGCCTTTGCCTCGAAGAATCTGGAGCAGGGGCGCGTCGCCGTCTGTTTCTTCGGCGAGGGCGCGCTCGGGCAGGGCGTCCTGTACGAGTCGATGAACCTGGCGCAGCTCTGGAAGCTCCCGGTCATCTACGCCTGCGAGAACAATCTCTACAACGAGTACACCCACTGCTCGGAGACGACCGCCGGCGACATGCTCGCCCGGCCGCTGGCCTTCGGGATCGAGAGTGAGTCGGTCGATGGCCAGGACGTGCGCGCGGTCAACGGTGCCGCCGCCAGGATGGTCGAGCGCGCCCGCCGCGGCGACGGCCCCGGCTTCCTGCTGCTCAATACCTACCGGTATCGCGGCCATCACGTCGGCGACATTGCGCGCGAGTACTACCGGTCCAAACAGGAAGAGCAGGAGTGGGTGACCGGCCGGGACCCGATTGCGCTGCATCGTGCCTGGCTGGAAGCTGAAGGGATGGCGGGCCGCGACGATTTCGAGCGGATCGACGCCGAGGTCGCTGCCGAAATGGACGCAGCGGTGGACTTCGCCATGAAGGCGCCGTATCCGGACCCCGCCCGTGTCGACGAGGACGTGTATGCCTGACATGTCCTTTGGAGACGCCATCCGCATGGCGCTCGCCGAGGAGATGCGCCGCGATCCGCGCGTGGTGCTCCTGGGCGAGGACGTCGCGGAGGCGGGGACGACGTTCAAGGTCCTCAAGGGACTGGTTGACGAGTTTGGAACCAGCCGTGTGATCGACACGCCCATCTCGGAGCCCGGATTTACCGGACTCGCTGTCGGCGCCGCGATGGCCGGCATGCGGCCAGTCGTCGACATCATGTTCGGCGACTTCCTCGCGCTCATCATGGACCAGGTCGTCAACCAGGCGGCCAAGATCCACTACATGTCGGGCGGCAAGTGGAAGGTGCCGATGGTCGTGCGGGCGACGATGGGCGCGTCGCGCCGGTCGGCGGCGCAGCACTCACAGTCGCTGCACGCCTGGCCGAGCCATATTCCAGGGCTCAAGGTGGCGATTCCCTCGACGCCGTACGACGCGAAGGGCCTGATGAAGGCGGCGATCCGCGACGACAACCCGGTCATCATCTTCGAAGACAAGATCAGTTACTCCAAGGTGAAGGGGCCGGTGCCGGACGATGACTACGTGGTGCCGCTCGGCGTCGCGGACATCAAGCGGCAGGGGCGCGACATCACACTCGTTGCGACGAGCAGCATGGTGCAGGTGGCGCTCGGTGCCGCGGTGATGCTGGAGGAGATCGGGATCGACGCTGAGGTCGTCGATCCGCGGACGACCTGGCCGCTCGACGAGACGACGCTGATTGAGTCGGCTCGCAAGACCTCGCGCGCGATGGTGATCGACGAGGGCTACTTTCGGTACGGCGTCACCGGCGAAATCGCCTCGGTCATCGCGGAAGGCGCGTTCTATGACCTGGACGGCCCGGTGCGCCGGCTGGGCGCGCGCCACGTGCCGATTCCATTCTCGCCGGTTCTCGAAGACGCGACGGTGCCGACCGAACGCGACGTCGTCGACCTCGCCCGAAAGATGTGCAACAAATAGCCCCGCCAATTAAATGGGGTCGGGGGTCATTTACAGAGGACACATGTGGCGCTGAAAACGTTCGGGACGATGGCTGTGGACTGGGAGCAGCGGGTTGATTTCGACCGGCTGCGGCGGGAGCGGCTGGACCGCATCAAGGGCCTGCTGGCGAAGTCGGAGATCGGCGCGTTGCTCTGCTTCGACATGAACAACGTCCGCTACATCACGTCCACGCACATCGGCACCTGGGCGCAGGACAAGGTCAGCCGGTTCACCCTCCTTCCGCAGAACGACGAACCGATTCTCTGGGATTTCGGGTCGGCGGCCCGCCATCATCAGCAGAACTGTCCCTGGCTGGGCGACCGCTCGCGCGCCGGCATCCCGTTGATGCGCGGGGCCATGAGCCCGGAGATGGGGCGTGCCGAGGATGTGGCGAAGAAGATCCGCGTCGAGCTCGAGATGCGCGGGCTCCTCGGCGAGCCGGTGGGCGTCGACATCGTGGAGCCACCCGTGATGTTCGCGTTGCAGCGGGAGGGGATCAACGTCGTCGACGGCCAGGAGCTGATGTCGAACGCGCGCGAGATCAAGACCGTGGACGAGATCACGCTGCTGAACATGTCCGCCATGATGGTGGACGCGGCGTACTACGACCTCTACAAGGCGATGCGGCCGGGGATGCGCGAAAACGAAGCGGTCGCACTCGTGGCCGAACGGCTCTACGACCTGGGCTCCGAGTACGTCGAAGGGGTGAACGCGATTTCGGGCGAGCGCTGCAGCCCGCATCCGCACGTCTTCTCGGACCGGGTGCTCCGCCCGGGCGATCCCGTCTACTACGACATCCTCCACTCCTACATGGGGTACCGCACCTGCTACTACCGGACGTTCGCGGTGGGGTCGGCTCCACGCGCGCTGGTGGACGCCTATAAACGGTGCCGCGACTACCTGGACGCCTCGATCGAGCTGATTCGTCCCGGCCGGACGACGGCTGAAGTGGCGTCGGTCTGGCCGAAGGCGAAGGAGTTCGGGTTCCCGGACGAGGAAGCCGCATTTGCGTTGCAGATGGGACACGGGATCGGCCTGGCGATCTGGGAGAAGCCGATGATCAGCCGGCTCGTGTCGCTCGACCATCCGCACGAGATCAAGCCGGGGATGGTGTTCGCGCTCGAAACATTCTGGCCATCCACTGACGGCTGGAGCGCGGCTCGCATCGAGGAAGAAATCGTGGTCACGGAAACCGGCCACGAAGTCATCACGCGGTTTCCGGCCGAGGAGCTGCTCGTCGCCGGCGCGCCCTTCGTGACCGTCTCGGGCACCCTGCCGACGATCCGTGAGACCGAGGCGCCGCCCAATTCCCAGGTCGTCGAGATGATCAAGGCCGCCGCCCGCGCTGAAGTCCCACCGTCGGTGTCGCCCGTGAAGGCCGGCACCTCCCGCTGATGGCCGTCAGCGTCGTCATGCCTGCGCTCGAGATGGCGCAGGAAACGGGCAAGCTCATTTCGTGGCTGAAGAAAGAGGGCGAGCAGGTCCGCAAGGGCGAGATGCTGGTCGAGGTAGAAACGGACAAAGCGGTTGTCGAGGTGGAGGCCGCGGCCGATGGCGTGCTCGGGGGCATTACCGCAAAGCCCGGGGATGTCATCCAGGTCGGCAGGACGATCGCGTGGCTGCTGAAGCCTGGCGAATCGGTTCCATCCGACGCGCCCGCGAGCGTTCCGACCGGCCGCACCACGCGGATCTCTCCGAAAGCGCGAAAGCTGGCACAGGAGAAGGGCGTCGACCTCAGCCGGCTGACTGGTTCAGGCCCAGGGGGAGAAATCCTCACGGAAGACATCCTTCGATCTGCAGGGGCCGACCTTCAGGCCGGTCCGCCGGCGACAGCCCTTTCATCCATCGGCCGCCTCATGGCCGAGCGCACGACCGCGAGCTGGACGACCGTCCCGCATTTCTTCGTGACCCGGCACGTGGATGCCGGCGCCTTGAACGACGCCCGCGCACGGATCGTCGCTGGCGGTACCAAGGCGACGCACACCGATCTCCTGGTCGCTGCCGTGGCCCGTACGCTGAAAAAGCATCCACGTCTGAACGCCAGCTGGAAGGAGAACGCGGTCGTTGTGCACGATCGCGTGAACATCGCGATTGCCATGGCTGTGGAGAACGCGGTCGTCACGGCGGTCGTTCCGGATGCCGACACGCTCGACGTCGCGGCGATTTCCTCAAGGCGCGCTGCGATCACCGATCGGGCGCATGCGGGCCGCCTCCAGCCGGATGACATCGCCGGTGCAACCTTCACGATCAGCAATCTCGGCATGTATGGCGTGGACGCGTTCACCGCGATCATCGTGCCGCCGCAGGTCGCGATCCTGGCGGTCGGCGCAATCGCGGATCGCGTCGTCGCGGTGGACGGCAGCCCGGCCGTCAGGCCGATGCTGACGCTGACGCTCTCGTGCGATCATCGCGTGGTGGACGGCGCGCGCGCCGCTGAGTTCCTGCGCGACTTAACCGCCTTACTCGGGGAAGAGAGTTAGCCACCGAGCCGAGGCACGCTCTGGAGGGTCCATGCCTGGAATCAATCGCCGCCGCTTTCTCGCGACACTCTCGGTCGGCCTCGCCGGCGCGCCTTCTGCGTTCGCCCAGCGCCCTCAGCTCGAGACATTCACCCAATGGATGAACGCGTCGCGTCGTGAACGCGAAGTCGCCGTGCAGGCGTGCCTCGACCGCATCCGCACGATGGACGCATCTATTCAGGCATGGGTACAAGTGGCGCCGCAGCCGCCGCTCGCCGACGGTCCGCTCGCCGGTATTCCGTTCGCGGCGAAAGACATCATGGAGACGCGCGGGCTGTCCACGGAGTACGGTTCAGCGGTCTACAAAGGCCGTCTCGGCAGCACCGATGCTGCCGTCGTGACGTCGCTACGGCAGCGCGGGGCGATTCTTCTCGGCAAGTCTCAGACGACGTGGTTTGCGTACCGCACGCCCGCGCCGACCCGCAACCCGAGGAATCTCGAGCACACGCCTGGCGGAAGCTCCAGCGGGTCCGCCGCCGCGGTCGCCGCCGGAATGGTGCCCTTTGCGCTCGGCACGCAAACACGCGGATCGGTGCTCAGACCTGCCTCGTACTGTGGCATCACGGGGTTCAAGCCGACCTATGGCCTGGTGTCGACCGAAGGCGTGATGCCGTTCTCGAAGAGCCTGGACACGGTGGGATTCTTCACGCACACCCCCTCCGACATGCTGTCGCTCTGGCGCGCGATGGGATTTGGTGCAGGCGCCAACGATGACGTGGTCGTGGGTGTGCCGGATCCAATGCCGGACGTTGACGAACCGATGGCCACCGCGGTACGGAATGCGGTTGCCGCGCTCCGCCGTGGAGGCATCCGGACGCGCCCCGTCGACATTGCGGCGCTCCTGAAGACACTTGACGCGGCCACTATCGACGTCATGTTCTACGAAGGCGCCCACATCCACGAGGAGCGATGGAAGGAACACGGCGCCAGGCTGCTCGATCTCGCAGAGCTCGTTGAGCAGGGACTCGCGATGCCCGTCGAGCGGTACACGCGGGCACAGCAGCATATCCGTGATGCCAGAACGCGGCTGAGCGAGCTGTACCGGACGACCCCGATCATCGTCGTGCCGGCCGCAACCGGTCCGGCGCCGCGCGGCCTTTCGACGACCGGCGATCCCCGCATGAACGCGCCGTGGACGGCGCTCGGCACGCCGGCGATCTCCATTCCGATGCCGACGGCCGGGCTGCCACTGGGGCTGCAGCTCACGGCTGACCATGGCCAGGATGCCCGGCTTCTCGCCGCCGCCATACGCATCGCGCGAAGCCTTTCATAACAGGGAACAGACATGGCCACCACTACAGCACCCTCACGCGTCTCGCTGTCGGATATGACGCTGTTCCGCCAGGCCGCCTATATCGACGGGGCATGGGTGGAGGCCCAATCCGGCGCCATCGACGTCGACAATCCCGCGACCGGCGAGGTCGTCGGCGTCGTGCCGAGGCTTGGCGCCGCCGAAACACGGACCGCGATCGCGGCTGCCACCCGCGCGTTTCCCGCGTGGCGCAGCAAGACCGCGAAGGAACGGGCGGCCGTCATGCGCCGCTGGTTCGATCTGATGATGGCGAATCAGGAAGATCTCGCACGCCTGATGACAATGGAGCAGGGAAAGCCCATCGCCGAATCGCGCGGCGAGGTGGCGTACGCCGCGTCGTTCCTCGAATGGTTCGGCGAGGAAGCGAAGCGCGTCTACGGCGACACGATTCCCTCACCAACGCGCGACAAGCGGATCGTCGTCATCAAACAGCCGGTTGGCGTGGTCGCCTGCATCACGCCATGGAACTTTCCGCTGGCCATGATTACTCGCAAGGCAGGCCCCGCGATCGCTGCCGGCTGCACCGTCGTGTTGAAGCCCGCATCGCAGACTCCGTTTTCGGCGCTCGCGCTTGCTGAACTGGCCGAGCGCGCCGGATTACCGAAGGGCGTGCTGAACATCGTCACGGGCCCTGCGGAAGTCATTGGGGGCGAGCTCACGTCGAACCCTGATGTCCGCAAGCTCTCCTTCACGGGGTCCACGGCGATCGGGAAGCTCCTCATGGCGCAGTGCGCCACAACCGTCAAGAAGATCTCGCTGGAGCTCGGCGGCAATGCGCCGTTCATCGTCTTTGACGATGCGGACCTGGATGCGGCGGTGGAGGGGGCGATCGCCTCGAAGTACCGGAATACGGGGCAGACGTGCGTCTGTGCGAATCGCATTTACGTGCAGGACACCGTCTACGACGCGTTCGCACAGAAGCTGTCGGCCGCGGTGGGGAAGCTCAACCCGGCGCCAGGGTTTGAGGAAGGCGCCACGCAGGGCCCGCTCATCGACGACCGCGCCGTGGAGAAGGTCGAGGAGCACATTGCCGACGCGCTGGCGAAGGGCGCGAAAATTGTGACGGGCGGCAAGCGCCACTCGCTCGGCGGCCGGTTCTTCCAGCCGACGGTGCTGACCGGCGTGACGTCGTCCATGCTGGTTGCGCAGGAAGAGACGTTCGGCCCGGTGGCGCCGCTCTTCCGGTTCAAGACTGAGGACGAAGTGATCACGCAGGCCAACGACACCCCCTTCGGCCTGGCCGCGTACTTCTACGGCCGCGACATCGGCCGTGTGTGGCGCGTGGCCGAGGCGCTCGAGACTGGGATGGTCGGCGTCAATACCGGCATCCTCTCCACCGAAGTCGCGCCCTTCGGCGGCGTGAAGGAATCTGGCCTCGGACGGGAAGGCTCCAAGTACGGCCTCGAGGAGTTTCTCGAGATCAAGTACGTCTGCCTCGGCGGCATTTAAGCACCGCCCTCGAGCACCTCCCGAATCACCCCCGCCTCGCCTCCTTGACCAGGTACGCAGCGCTATTCTCCTGCGCCACTACAGTCGCCGCACGGAGCAGGCGTACCTCTCATGGATCCGGCGGTACATCGTCTTTCACGGAAGGCGCCATCCTCGCGAGCTGGGCGAGCGCGAAGCCACCGCGTGGGTGTCCAGTCTCGCTGAACGCCGCGTCAGCGCCTCAACGCAGAATCAGGCGCTCAGTGCAGTGCTCTTTCTGTACGAGGTCGTTCTGGGCCAGCGGCTTCCCTGGATGGACGGCATCGTCCGGGCACAGCGCCCGGTGCGGCTTCCGGTGGTGCTGTCACGTGAAGAGGTGGGGTTGCTGTTGTCGCGGCTGCACCCTCCGGTATCGCTGATGGCCTCCCTGATGTACGGCGCCGGGCTGCGGTTGCAGGAATGCGTTGAACTACGGGTCAAGGATATCCATCCGGACCGTGGGGAGCTGATGGTTCGCGACGGCAAGGGGGGCAAGGACCGTGTGACGATGCTGCCGGCATCGTTGCGGGAGCCGCTGACCACGCATCGAGTCCTGTAATGGTCTGGAGTTCCAGGCAGCTCAAGTAGAGCTCGTGCGCGGTCGGCCAGCCGCGTTCAAGGCGCTGTGGTCAAACCGGGACGACGTGACCCTGACTGGCGGACTTGGAGGCGCGATCGAAAAGGGTTGGGACAACGTGAGCCGGCGACTTGATTGGGTCAGCTCACAATACGTGGACGGCCGCCGCGAGCACGAGGAGGTCGTTCGCTTCATTGGGCAAGATGTTGCCTATGTCGTGCAAAAGGAAATCATTCGGTTTCGCGTTCCGGGCCAGACTGCACCTGTGACGCAAGAACTCAGAGCGGTCATGGTGCTTCGGCTGGAGTCCGGCACGTGGCGAATTTCGCACCGACAAGCTGATTCCCAGACGACAAAGCAGCCGGCACGGTAGACCGCACCGGCAGCGGCATAACAAGCGGCTGCACTTGACGGCGGCCGCGGTAGGCTGCGGGCAGCTGGATTAGGGCGGCGTACGGCCGCCGCAAGCGAGCCGCGAACGTTGGCGGAACCACATACATCGAAGGGAATCACAGTCTCATGACAAGTGCGCCCATGAATCCAAACAAGGCACTCTGGGAAAAAGGCGACTTCACGCGCATCGCCGAGAGCATGCGCGAAAGCGGAGAAGCGCTCGTGCAGCGGATCGGCATCTCCAAAGGGCAGAAGGTGCTGGATCTCGGATGCGGCGATGGCACCACCGCATTGCCGGCGGCGAAACTGGGAGCCGACGTGCTCGGAGTGGATATTGCGAGGAACCTGGTCGAGGCCGGGAACAAGCGGGCCGCGGCGCATGGCCTTGCAAACTGCACGTTCCGGGAGGGCTGCGCGACCAATCTGCACCCGCTGCCGGATCACGCGTTTGACACCGTCGTCAGTATCTTTGGCGCGATGTTTGCCCCCAAACCGTTCGACGTTGCCAAAGAGATGGTGCGCGTGACGCGGCCGGGAGGTCGCATCGTCATGGGCAATTGGATCCCCAATGACCCGACACTCGTGGCGCAGATTCTGAAGATCGCCTCAGCCTATACGCCGCCACCACCGGAAGGTTTCGTCAGCCCCATGACGTGGGGGGTGGAGAGCCACGTGATCGAGCGGTTTGGCCGCGCAGGAGTTCCTGCGGAGAACATTTCCTTCGCTCGAGACACGTTCATGTTCAACTCCGGTGGCCCGCCGGCACAATTGGTGGATGAATTCAGAAAATACTACGGGCCAACCATGAATGCATTCGAAGCCGCCGAAAAGAACGGCCGGGCCGCCGACCTGCAGAGAGAGCTCGAAGAGTTGTTCAGCGGCCAGAACACAAGCACACACGCCACGTCGATACCGGCAACCTACCTGCGCGTGACGGTCGCCGTTGGACACGCGTGAAGCCGGGCGTGCCGCGACGTGTTCGGGTGATCGGGTGCGGTTCGTCGTCCAACAAGCCCTGAGGTGAGCGTGCCTGACAATCGCGTGACGACGAACGCCCGCGGATACCGGCTCGCCGGCATCGACATGCTTCGCGGCCTCGCGATCGTGATCATGGCGATCGATCATGTCCGGGACTACTTCATGGTCGGTGGTGAGGTGGACCCGATGGCCAACCCTGACATCGGCGCCGCGCTCTTCTTCACGCGGTGGGTCACGCACTTCTGCGCGCCGGTGTTCGTGTTCCTCGCGGGCACGAGCGCCGGCCTGATGACGACGCGCCGGAGTCCGTCGGCGCTGGGCACGTTCCTGTTCACGCGCGGCCTGTGGCTGATTGCCGTCGAGTGGTTCGTCGTCTCCACGGCGTGGAGCTTCGCGCCCTGGGGCATCCCGCAGATGGGCGGGCTCGTCGTCGTGCCGATGGCGGTGATCTGGGCGATCGGCGCGAGCATGGTCGTCCTCGCGGGCGCCCAGTTCCTGGGCCAGCGCGCGTGCCTGGTCATCGGGGGCGCCATCCTTGTTGGCCACAACCTGCTTGATCCCGTCTGGCCGGTGACCGGCGGCCCCTTCGAGGCCGCAAGCCCCGTATGGACGGCGCTGCACGCTCAGACGGGGGTCCTCCTTGGCCCGTTCCATCTTGCGTTTGTCTATCCGCTGCTGCCGTGGATTGGCGTGATGCTGGCCGGGTTCGTGACCGCGCGCCTGTTCCAGGATCCGCCAGAGAGGCGCGATGCGCGGCTGCTTGCGTGGGGTCTGGCGGCGACGGCCGCGTTTGTGGTGCTCAGGGGGGCTGGCGTCTACGGCGATCCCAATCCCTGGCAGCTTCAGGATGACGCGGTCTCCACCTTTATCGATGTCCTCAACGTGACGAAATACCCGCCCAGCCTGACGTTCCTGCTGATGACGCTCGGGCCGGCGGCGATCCTCTGCGCGTATGCCGATCGGCTGCCCGATGCCATCAGGCAGCCGCTCATCGTCTTTGGCCGCGTGCCCTTCGCGTTCTACATCGCCCACCTGTACCTGATACACGCGCTGGCTGCCGCATTTGGCGTCATGCTCGGTTTCGAGGCGCGCCAGTTCCTGACGTTCAGCTTCTTCTTCCCAGTGGGGTACGGTGTCGGGCTGCCGGGTGTCTATCTTGCGTGGCTGCTGGTTATTGCTGCGCTCTATCCGCTCTGTAAATGGATAGCCGCGGTCAAGGGCCGGCGTCAGGATTGGTGGCTGAGCTACCTGTAATGGCGTTCATGGAGGTTGGTGTGCGACACGCAAACATGAAATCGGCGGCGGTGACCCTGTCTGCTCTCGTGGCTGTCATCCTCGCCGCACCGGTCGAGGCTCAGCGAGGCGAATCGCCGGATGCCGGCGTGTCACGCGAGCGGCTCCTGCGCATCGATCAGATGATCGACCGCCGCGTCGAGGCCCGGGAGATTCCGGGCGCCGTCGCCCTCGTCGCTATCGATGGACACCTCGTGTATTTCGAGGCGCGCGGCCAGCTGGATCTCGAGTCCCGGAAGCCGATGCCGAAGGACGCGATCTTCTCGCTCGCGTCGCTGACCAAACCGGTCACGGCTGCCGCCCTGCTGATGCTCGTCGAAGACGGGCGTGTCCGGCTCACGGATCCGGTGGCGCAGTTCATTCCCGAGTTCAAGGACCTGACGGTGGCTGTCTCGCCGTCTCAGACAGTGCCCGCCAGCCGTCCCATCACCATTCGCGATCTACTGACGCACACGTCCGGGCTCGTGGCGCCAGCGCGCATCCCTTCGGAGCCGGCGGCCACGCTGGCCACCGTCATCCCTCGCTTCGGCGCGGAGCCGCTCGAGTTCCAGCCGGGATCCCGATGGAGGTACAGCAACACCGTGGCGTTCGACACGCTCGCCCGCATCGTGGAGATCGTGTCCGGCACGACCTACGATCGCTTTCTGCAGGAGCGGCTCTTTGAGCCGCTTGGCATGAAGGACACCGCGCACGTGCTGGACGCAGCCCGGAAGCCGCGTTTCGCCAGGCGCTACGACGTTGTGCCCGGCGGCCTGAAACTATTCGAGCGCTTCGACCCGCCGCTGTATTTCGGCGGCGGCTGGGGGCTTCACAGCACGGCGCAGGATTACTTCCGCTTTGCGCAAATGCTGCTGAACCACGGCGAGTTCGAGGGCAGGCGCCTGTTAAGTCCCCGAGCGGTGGAGTTGATGAGGGGTATTCATATTCCGGACACGCTGCCGGGCAGGCAGCCGGGCGAAGGCTGGGGCCTCGGCGTCCGAGTGATCAGCAGCGCCGCCCTCCGAACCAGCTGGCTGTCGAACGGCAGTTTCGGCTGGAGTGGCGCATCGGGCACGCATTTCTGGGTCGATCCAGAAAAACGCCTTGTCGGCGTCCTCATGGCGCAGGCGCCGGCGGCTGGATTCCGGCCCGACTTCGAGACCGTCGTCATGCAGGCCGTCGTGAAGTAGAGTGGCGGCATCAATGAGGTACGTCATCGCCATCTCGTTAGCCGCGCTCGTATCCATGGCCGTTGCGCCGGTAATGGCCCAGAGCGATGGGGCAGCCGTGCCGATCAGGAAGGCTCCCTACCATCTGCCGGTTTTCGAGAACGAATACGTGACGCTGCTGAACATCTACGTCCCACCCGGGCGGAATACCGGTTTCCACACGCACGCGGAGGACAGCGTGTCGGTCAACATCGAAGATGCCGACATGACGAACCAGGATTGGGGCCAGCCGCAGCCAGGTCCGGCGCAGCGAGGGGAGCGAGGGCGGGCGACCTTCACCCCCTACAGCACGCAGCCTCCGCGGACGCATAAGGCCTCGAATGTCGGCCCCACGCCATTTCACAATGTTTCCCTCATATTCAAGCCTGCGCAGCCGGGCCGTTTTCGGCCGTCGTCGCGGGCGGAGGTCCGCGGCTACGTGCAGGTCGTGGACCACGAACGCGTGCGAGGCTGGCGGCTGGTGCTCGAACGGGGTCAGTCGGTCGGGGCCATCGCGCAGGAGGCTCCCGGGATCAGGATCGTGGTGAGCGGAGGGGAACTTGTCGAGAGCGTGCCCGGCCAGGCCGACCGGGGCATGAGCCTCAAGCTCGGCGAATTCTACTGGCAGGATCCCGGCGTGCGACGCGCCGTTCGCAACATCGGCACGACGCGCATCGAAATCGTCGAGTTCGAATTGAAGTGACGTTAACGATTGTATTGAACAGGAATGGTCATGCATAAGTCGCTGCTTGTCTGGTTCGCTATCGCGTTTGCGTCCATCGCGGCCATCGGCTCCGCACAGGCGCCTGTGGCGCCAGACCCGCTCGCGATTGGTGGCAAGGACACCGCCTGGTTCATGGAGCGCCCCGGCCGGGCGGATACCGACAGTGAGCCCCAGGCGCCCTTCAAGATCATGGGCAACGTCTATTACGTCGGGGCCAACAACATCTCCTCGATCCTCGTGGCGACCCCGCAGGGCCACATCCTCATCGACACCGGTACCGAGAAGATGGGCGCCGTCGTGTTTCCGAACATCGTCAAGCTGGGCCTCAAGCCGGCCGACATCAAGGTGATGTTGATTTCACACGCGCACTACGACCACATGGAGACGATGGACACGATGCGCCGGCTGACGGGTGCCACGGTCGCCGCGCTCGAAGCGGAGGTGCCCGCGCTCGTGAGCGGACACGATCTCTCGTCCAACGAGACGTGGGGCCACGAGCCGGTGCACGTCGGGCGCGTGCTCAAGAGCGGCGACGACATCTCCCTCGGCGGCACCACGATCAAAGTGATCTGGACACCGGGCCACACGCCCGGTACGGCCACGTATGTCATTCCGACCCAGGAGAACGGGCGCAGCTACCAGGTTGTGTACGGTGGCCCCCCTGGACCGATCACCGGCAATCCGAAATACGACACGCGTCCGGAGGACGCCTTCAATGCCTACAAGGCGCTTCGAACGCTGACCCCGGACATCGTCATCGGCGGGCACCCGCTGAACGCGTTCAAGGGCAAGCTGGATGCGCTCTGGGCGAACACGCGGCCGAGCCCGCTCGCGCTGGCGCCGGGTCAATGGATGAAGATGCTGGACGACTCCGAAGCCGGGTTCAAGAAGCGCCTGGCCGCGGCGAACGCAGCCGCGCGCTGACGCGTGGCCGTGCGGAGATGTCGGATCTGCACGAGCGGTTTGGCGAGATCGACATCTATGTGTTCGATCAGCTTCTGCGCGGACGCATCAGGCCGGGCATGCGCGTGCTCGACGCGGGATGTGGAGGGGGTCGCAATCTCGTGTACCTCCTCCAGTCCGGCTATGAGGTGTACGGGATAGACGCGGATCCACTCGCGATTCAGCATGTGCGGCAGGTGGCGGCGCAGATGGCGCCACATCTGCCGCCCGACAACTTCCGCGCGGAGGCGATTGAGCAGAGTTCATTCCCCGAAGGGTTCGCCGACGTCGTGCTCAGCAGCGCGGTGCTGCACTTCGCGCGCGACGACGAGCAGTTCATGGGGATGCTGCGGGGCAGCTGGAAGGTCTTGAAGCAAGGCGGCCTGTTCTTCTGCCGGCTCGCCTCCTCGATTGGGATGGAGCATCAGGTCACACCTACGGCGGGGCGCCGCCACCTCCTGCCGGACGGCTCCGAGCGGTACCTCGTGGATGCGGAGCTGCTGACCAGTCTGACGGGGGAGCTCGGAGGGGAACTTGTGGACCCATTGAAGACAACCATCGTGCAGAATCAGCGATGTATGACCACGTGGGTCATGCGTAAAGTTGCCGCGCTCATTCTCGCCACGGCCCTGGGTGCGTCACTTGCCGCCGCGCAGACTCCAGCCAATGCGCCCAACACAGTCGTCCTGACGCCGGCGCCGGCGATTGCCGGTGTCATTGCGGGCGGGACGGTCGCCGAGATCGTCGTGCGCGGGCTCAGGGCGGCGGACGATCCACTCTGGCTTCCCGAAGTTGGTTTGATCTTCACGGAGTCGGCGAACAACCGGATTGTTCGGCTCGGAGCCGGCGATCAGGTCACTACGTTCATCGGCGAGCTGCACGGTCCGCTCGGGATGACCCTCGATCGGCAGGGCCGGCTGATTTCACTGCAGACACAGGAGGGATTCCGGGGACCGCGGATCGTCTGGCCCGCGGGCCAGGAAAGAGTCCTGGCGGACGGCTTCGAGGGCCGGCCGTTCGGCAGGCCGAACGACGTGGTGTCGGATGCGAAAGGCGGCGTGTACTTCTCCGACCTCGGTCCGAGGCCGACGCCACAGGGAGGCATGGACCCGGCTGTGTACTACGTGCCGCCTGGCGGCGCGCCGATGCGCGTGGCAAACGATGTCGCGCGGCCGAACGGCGTGATGCTGAGCCGCGACGAGAAGACGCTGTACGTCAACGACACGGGTGGCATTCACGCCTATGCCTTCGACGTGAGTCCGGACGGCCGGCTGGCGAACAAGCGGGTGTTTGCCACGTATGTCGGCCGCGACCGCACGATCCCCGCGACCGCACTGCCAGTTGCGAACCCCGACGGCCTGGTCATCGATAACCAGGGACGCGTCTACGCGCTGACGGAAGCGGGCATCGAGGTGATCAGCCCGACCGGGGAGCATCTCGGCGTCATCCCGGCCTGGTGCATTACCCGGCGATGCCAGAACCTGACATTCGGCGGCGCGGACAAGAAGACGTTATACGTCGCCGGCGGCGGCACACTCCTCCGGATGCCGATGCTCGCGCGCGGGTTCGGCGGCAGAGTGAAGTAGTCTCGCGATAAGCTTGCGACATGCGGATTCTGATCATCGGCGCCACAGGCACGATTGGCTCGGCCGTCGCGGCGGCACTCAAAGACAGACACGACCTGGTGCTCGCGAGTCATTCGAAGGCGCCTGAGCCGGTCGACATCTCTGATCCGGCGTCGCTGCGCGAGCTCTTCGCGCGCATCGGCCGCGTCGATGCCATTGTGAGCGCGGCCGGCAAGGCCGCCTGGAAGCCGCTCGACCAGCTCGCCGATCCGGACTTCGAGCTCTGCCTTCGTAACAAGCTGATGGGACAGGTGAACGTGATTCGTCTCGGCCTGGCGTCGGTCTCCGACGGTGGATCGATCACCATCACGGCCGGTTACCTCTCACGCAATCCTGCGCCCGGCTCGTCGGCCGTGAGCCTCGTGAACTCGGCGCTCGAAGGGTTCGGCCGAGCGGCCGCGCTCGAAGCGCCGCGCGGGATTCGGATCAATGTCGTGAGCCCGCCCTGGATCACCGAGACGCTGCAGAAGATGGGGCGCCCGCCAGGCGGCATCCCTGTGGCGAAGGTGGCGGAGTCCTACGTGCGCAGCGTGGAAGGCGCCGAGACCGGACAGATCTTCGATCCGAAGTAGCGCACATGGCCTACATCGAATCGAACCTGCTGGCCGACGAGACCGTCATCCACCGCGCCTCGCTTCACTGGCTGGTGTACTGGCAGGCGATCCTTGCCGGTGTCGCCGGCGTCGTGCTCGTGTGGATCGAGCCGCTGGCGGGAGCGATCGCGTTTGCACTCGCGGTGGTGCTGGCGATTCCTCCCTTCGTCGCGAAATCGACGTCGGAATTCGGCGTGACGAGCAAGCGCGTCATCATCAAGGTAGGACTGATTCGGCGCCGAACGCTCGAGCTGCTCCTGCGGCAGGTGGAATCGATTCAGGTGGAGCAGTCGATCCTGGGCCGCATCTTCGATTACGGCTCCATTACCTTGAGCGGCACCGGCGGCGTACGCGAGGTGTTTCACAACATCGCGGCGCCGCTCGAATTCCGCCGGAAGATCCAGAGCCTGATCGCCTGATCCGTTACGCCTCGAGCGCCTGCCCGCTCCGGTCTGGCAGCGTGAAAATCAGGCACGCCGCCAGCAGGAAGAATGCCGACGTCAGGCCGAGCGCCAGGCCGATCCCGATGCCCGGCAGCGTCGCCACGGCCCCAATCGTATAGGGCGCAATCGCGCCCGCCATCCGCCCGATGTTGTAGCTCGTGCCCTGGCCCGTGGCGCGCACCGCGGTGGGAAACAGCTCCGCGACGAAGCTGCCGAACAGGCTGAAGTAGCCGTGTCCGAAGTAGCCGAGCACGGGGCCCAGCGCCAGGAGCACCATCGGGCTGCGCGCCATCTGCCCATAGATCAACACCAGCGCCGCCGCCGCGACCATGAAGAAGACGAAGGTCGGCCGCCTGCCGAACCGGTCGGCGATGAATCCGAAGGTGAGATATCCGAAGTACGCGCCGATCTGGACCGGGATAATCCACCCCAGCGACCCGACGACCCCCATGCCCGCGCCACCCTGATCGAGAGGGCGCGCCAGGAACGCCGGCAGCCAGAAGAAGACGCCCCAGTAGGCAAACTGCGCCGACGCCCCGAGCAGCGTGATCAGGAGCGTGCGGGACAGCAGGCGGCGCCCGAAGATGACCCGGAACGGGTTCACCCCGGTCACCCGCGCGCCTCCGTGTTTCCACGCGGCCGGCTCAGGCACACGCCGTCTGATCCACAGCGTGAAAAACGCCGGCAGCACGCCGACGAGAAAGAGCCACCGCCATGCGTCCGGCCCCGCGCCCGGCGCCCCCAGAATGAGCGCCGCCATCAGCGCGGCGGTGATGTACCCGATTGCCCAGCCCGACTGCATGATGCTCACCGCCTTGTTGCGGTGCGCGGCCGGCCAGGTTTCGCTGATCAGCACGGCGCCGGATGCCCATTCGCCGCCCATCCCGATGCCGAGGAGGGCGCGCCACAGGAGCAGCTGCAGGATGCTCTGCGAGGTGGACGCGCCGAGCGACGCGAAGGAAAAGACGAGGATCGTACCCATGAGGGCGCGCGTGCGGCCGAATCGATCCGCCAGGTACCCGAAGAGGACGCCGCCGACGCCCGACATGACCAGCGTGACCGTGCCGAGCAGGCCCGCGGTGGCGTCGTTGAAGCCGAAATAGGTACGCAGCTGCCCGATCGCCATCGCGTACAGCATGAAATCCATCGCATCGAGCATCCACCCTAACTTGGCGGCGGCGAGGACGCGCCATTGATCGGCGGTAATCGTGCGATACCACGGGGTCATCGGGCGCGGTGACTATATCGCGCGCGCCTCGCGGGGTGTAAGATCCATTTCTTTCACGGCATCCCTTCCACATGGCTGACACTGCTGTTGCTGCTGCGGAGCGCTCGCTTCCGCACAATCTCGAAGCCGAGCGATCGGTGCTCGGCGCGATCCTCATTCACAACGACGCCTTCAACCTCGCGGCGCAGGTCATCGACGCGGGCGATTTCTACCGCGACGCGCATCGCCGCATCTTCGACAAGATGGTGGCGCTCAACGAGCGCAATCAGGCGATCGACTTCGTCACGCTGAAGGAGGAGCTGGCACGCAGCGGCGAGCTGGACGATGTGGGCGGGCCGGCGTACGTCGCCTCGCTGTCGGACGGTGTCCCGCGCGCGACCAACGTCGAATACTACGCGCGCATCGTCAAGGAAAAGGCGACGCTGCGGAACCTGATTTTCGCGGCGAACAAGATTCTCAGCAACGCCTACGGAGCGGAGGAGGAGTCGGATCTCATTCTGGACGCGGCGGAATCCGCCATCTTCGCGGTCGCGGAGGACCGCTTGAAGAGCGGCTTCATCTCGATGGCCGATCTCGTCAAGGAGAGCTACCCGAAGATCGAGCTGCTGTTCGAGCAGAAGCGGCTGATTACGGGTGTGCCGACCGGGTTTGCGGACCTGGACGAGATGACGCGGGGGTTCCAGGGGGGCGACCTGATTATCGTCGCCGCGCGTCCCTCGATGGGGAAGACGAGTCTCGCGCTCAACATCGCGCAGTACGTGGGGCTCCAGCCCGACCACACGGTCGGCGTGTTCAGCCTGGAAATGTCGAAGGAGGCGCTCTTCCTGCGCCTGCTGACGTCAGAGGCGCAGATCGACAGCCATCGCCTGATGACGGGCGCGATCGGCCAGAAGGACTACGGCCGCATCTCGCACGCCCTCGAAGCGCTCAACGCCATGCGGCTGCACATCGACGACACGGCGGGCGTCGGCGTCCTCGAGATGCGCGCGAAATCCCGCCGCCTGAAATCCGAGCATGGCCTGAACCTGATCGTCGTCGACTACATCCAGCTGATGACCGGCCGGGGCCGCTTCGAGAACCGCACGCTGGAGCTGGCGTCGATTTCGCGATCGCTGAAGGGGCTCGCCAAGGAGCTGAACGTCCCGATCGTCGTCCTCTCGCAGCTCAGTCGCGCGCCGGAGTCCCGCGCCGACCATCGGCCGCAGCTGTCCGACCTCCGCGAGTCTGGTGCGCTCGAGCAGGACGCGGATGTCGTCATTCTGATCTACCGCGAGGATGCGTACAACCGCGACCCCAACCACCCCGACGCGGGTACCGCGGAGCTCATCCTCGCCAAGCAGCGCAACGGCCCGACCGGCGTGGTCCGGCTGGCGTTCCTCCGCGAGCAGACGCGATTCGCGAATCTGGCTGCGCGCACGTAAATGATCCGCAGCACCGTCGCGCGCGTGGACCTCGCGGCGCTGCAGTCCAACTTCCGCGCGATCAGCGACTTTGTCGCCACCGGGACTGACGTTCCCTCGCACGTTCGCACCGCCGCACGGCCGCACCCACCGTCGATTCTGGGTGTCGTCAAGGCGAACGCCTACGGGCATGGCGCGGAGCGCGTCGCGCTCGCGCTCGAGCAGGCGGGCGCGACGATGCTGGCCTGCGCGGATATCGAGGAAGGGATCGTGCTCCGGCGCGCCGGTGTCGCGCGGCCGATTCTCGTGTTTGGCGCACTGAGCGTGAGCGATCTCGACGGGCTGTTCGAGTACTCACTGACGCCGACGATCTCCACGCCGTCGGCGGCGCGGGCCGTGCAGGCGGCGGCGGCCCGGCACAGAACGGTGTGTCATTACCATCTCAAGATCGACACGGGGATGAACCGGCTCGGGTTCCGGCACGACAATCTCCGGCGCACGTTGCCCGAGTTGCTGTCGAGCCGGAACCTGCATCTCGACGCGGTGTACACCCACTTCGCGACGGCCGACAAGCCGGATAGTGATCTCTTCGACACACAGCGGACGCGCTTCGAGGCCGCGCTTGCGATGCTCGATCGACCGGTGCTGCGTCACGCCGCCAACAGCGCCGCGGTGCTGCGGGACTCGCGTGTCTGGTACGACGTGGTGCGTCCGGGCCTGCTGATGTACGGGATCGTGCCCCCGCCGCTCGCGTCGACGATTCCGCTCAGGCCCGTGATGTCGCTGACGAGCCGCGTGGTCGGCGTCAAAGGGCTGCGCCCGGGCGAGACGGTCGGGTACGGCGGCCGGTTTGCCTCCGCGGCGCCCGCAACGGTTGCCGTCGTTCCAGCCGGATATGCGGATGGCCTCGACCTGCGGCTCGAGGGCCGTGGGCACGTGCTCGTGCGCGGCCGGCGCGTGCCGATCGTCGGTGCCGTGTCGATGGACATGATGACGATCGATGTGACGGGGCTGGACGACGTGCAGCCGGGCGACGAAGTCGTGATTATCGGCTCGCAGGGCTCCGAGTCGTGGCAGCAGATCGACGTGCGCGAGATGGCGGCGGCGATTGGGACCATCCCGTACGAGATCGTGTGCCGCGTCGGTTCGCGGATCGAGCGGCAATACACATGAAGCCCAAAGTTGTCTTTGTCTGCCAGGAGTGCGGGTCCCAGGCGCCCAAGTGGATGGGCCGGTGCACCGAGTGCGGTGCGTGGAATTCACTCGTCGAGGAGCGCGTCGGCGAGGCGCCGCCGGCCGCGGCGGGGGGCGCGACGAACCGGTATGCGCAGCTCGGCGCGAGCGGCTCCGCGAAGCTCTACGCGGAGGTCGATCTGGCCGACGCCGTGCGCCTGTCGACCGGCATCGGCGAGTTCGACCGGGTGCTGGGGGGAGGCGTCGTTCCCGGGTCGCTTGTCCTGCTGGGCGGCGAACCGGGGATCGGTAAGTCGACGCTGCTGCTGCAGGCGGCGGCGCACTTTGCGCGGAACGTCGGTCCGGTGCTGTATGCCTCCGGCGAGGAGTCGGAGCACCAGATCAAGAGCCGCGGCGACCGTCTGGGGGTCGGCGATTCCCCGTTGTACCTGCTCTCGGAGACCTGCATCGAGCGGATCCTCGAGGAGATCGCCCGCCTGAAGCCGTCGCTCGTGATCGTGGATTCGGTTCAGACCGTCTTCTCGCTCAAGTTTCAGTCGGCGCCAGGCAGTATCGGCCAGGTGCGCGAGGCGGCCACCCAGTTCCTGTTCGCCGCCAAGGGCCAGAACATTCCGACGGTGCTCGTGGGCCACATCACCAAGGACGGGAGCCTCGCGGGACCGAAGGTGCTCGAGCACGTGGTCGACACCGTGCTGTACTTCGAAGGTGAGCGCCACCATGCGCATCGCGTGGTCCGCGCCGTCAAGAACCGCTTCGGCGCCGCGAGCGAACTGGGTGTGTTCGAGATGACCAGTACGGGCCTGCGCCCGGTGGCGAATCCGTCCAAGCTGTTTCTGTCGGAACGGGCGGCCGACACGCCAGGCTCCGCCGTCCTGTGCTGCGTCGAGGGGTCGCGTCCGATTCTGGTCGAAGTGCAGGCGCTCGTCAGTGTCAGCACCTACGGCAATCCGCGGCGGATGGCGATCGGACTGGACCAGAACCGCGTCTCGCTGCTCCTGGCGGTACTCGAGAAGCGTGCTGGCCTCTCGCTGGCCGGCGACGACGTCTACGTCAACATCGCGGGCGGCATGAGCATCGAGGAACCGGCGGCGGACCTCAGTATCGTCGCCGCGGTCGCCTCGAGCGTCCGCAATCGCAGCCTCGCGGCGTCGACCGCGATGTTCGGGGAAGTCGGGCTCAGTGGCGAGATTCGCGGGATCCCGCAGGCCGGGCTCCGCCTTCGCGAGGCCGCGCAGATGGGCTTCACCCGCGTCGTGCTGCCGGCGGCGAATATCGATCCGTCGGTGACCGAGGGCCTTGAGCTCGTTGGGGTCAGGACCGTCGGTGAGGCGCTCGACCAGCTCCTTACTTGATTTTCTTGGCGCACGGCTCTAAGGTTCAACCATTCATATCCCCTGGGGAGCGTGATGGCCTGGTTCATTCTCGCGCGCGCGTTGTTCGTGGCTGCCGTCGGCTACACCGCCTACCAGCTGGAGCCGGTTGCGACGGGCGGCGTGGCGCAGAACATCGCCTTCGGCGTCGCGCTGGCAGCACTGATCGTACTCCTCGAGGTCCGGCTCAAGACCGCTCCCGTCACCCACATGATCGGCGCCCTGATTGGAGGGGCGATCGGACTGGGCGCCGCCAAGGTGCTCGGCGACGCGATGTACTGGGCCAACCTCGGCGATGGCCGCGTCGTCTTCCTGCACGGTCTCATCCTGCTGGCACTGCCGTATCTGGGCCTTGTCATTGGCGCCCGCAAGGGCGAATGGCTCGAGCCGGAAAACATCGTCGCGATCTTCCGCTCGACAGGGTCGCGCAGGCGCTACAAGATCCTCGACACCAGCGTCATCATTGACGGACGTATTGCGGACATCTGCGAGACCGGCTTCATGGACGGCACCATCGTGATCCCGCAGTTCGTGCTGAAGGAGCTGCAGCTTGTCGCCGATTCATCCGATTCGATGAAGCGCAACCGCGGGCGCCGCGGTCTGGACATCCTGCAGAAGATCCAGAAGATGGCCGGCCTGGACGTCCTCATTTCTGACATGGACTTCCCGGACGTCAGGGAAGTCGATCTCAAGCTCATCGAGCTCGCGCGGACGCTCCAGGGAAAGATCGTCACCAACGATTTCAACCTGAACAAGGTGGCGCAGCTGCGCGGCGTCGACGTGCTGAACATCAACGAGCTCGCCAACGCCCTGAAGCCGGTGGTGCTGCCGGGCGAGCTGATGAAGGTCTTCATCCTCAAGGAAGGCAAGGAGTACAACCAGGGCGTGGCGTACCTCGACGACGGCACGATGGTCGTGGTCGACAATGCGCGGAAATCCATCGGCAGGACGATCGACGTCGTCGTGACAAGCGTCCTGCAGACGACCGCCGGCAAGATGATCTTCGGCCGCTTCCTCGATCCGGGCGCGGTTGGCCAGGTCGTCACGCCGCCGGCCGCGGCGGTCGCCGAGGGCCGTGCGCGGCCGGCTGGGCCGGCGTCGGCCGCCGCCGGAGGAAAGTAAATTCCTCCCTATCACTGGTGGCGGACGGTCTTCTTTCTCATCCCCGCCATCTCGCTGTACACCATCGTGCTCGGCACGCTCTCGCTGACGTCGAGCCTGTTCGACGGCCGGGGATACTTCGCCCACTGGTGCGCGCGCACCTGGTCGTGGCTGATCCTGAAGACCACCGGCGTGCGCGTCGACGTGCGCGGCCTCGAGCGGCTGGAGCCCGACCGCACGTACGTGTTCGTGTCGAATCACCAGAGCATCTACGACATTCCGATCCTCTTCTCATCGCTGCCGTTTCAGCTCCGGATCATCGCGAAGGCATCGCTCGGCAGGTTTCCATTTCTCGGATGGCATCTGCGGAGAACCGGACACATGCTCGTCGACCGCTCGAGGCCGGACCGCGCCGCCATCTTTCGCTGGGCCGCGTCGCTGACCTCGAACGGTCTGTCGCTCATTGTCTTTCCCGAAGGGACGCGCAGCCGGGACGGACGAGTCAGGCGGTTCAAGGGAGGCAGTTTCTATCTGGCGCTCGAAGCCGGACTCCCCGTCGTGCCGCTGTCGGTGACGGGCAGCCGCCACGTCATGCTCAAAGGGCGACTGGCGACCTATCCCGCTGACGTGACGCTGACCGTGCATCCCCCGATCGAGACGGCCGGCCTCGCGGGGACCGATCCCAGGGCGTTTGG
Organism: Vicinamibacterales bacterium; assembly: GCA_964202965.1. Classification (GTDB taxonomy): domain Bacteria; phylum Acidobacteriota; class Vicinamibacteria; order Vicinamibacterales; family UBA2999; genus CAXNKG01. The sequence goes on along the minus strand of CAXNKG010000022.1, from coordinate 5,082 downwards.
GGAGCAGGTGCGGCAGGCGCTCGCGCCGGTCGCTGAAACCGACGTGCCGCGGGAATGACGTGTACGGTCGCGCCGGAGCTCGAGTCGATCGTGCGGCCTGGCGTGCTCTGGCTCGCCGGGGCCGTCGTCACAGACCGGGAGCCGCGGCTCGATGTCCCGCTTGCCGCCGCCGAGGCGGCGATCCGCGCGCATCCCCCCGACGAGATCGCCGCCGTGCGAACCATGTACAAGAAGGTCGGCATCGACCCGACGAAACGCCGGCCCTCCTCGGAGGCGCTGCTGCGACGCGTCAGGAAAGGGGAGCCGCTGCCCCGCATCAACTCGATGGTGGATGTGTGCAACTGGTGTTCGCTGGAGTGTCAGCTGCCGTACGGGCTCTACGACGCCGCACGCATCGAGGGAGACGTCGTGCTCCGGCTGGGACTGCCGGGGGAGTCCTACGCGGGCATCCGGAAGGACGAGGTCCACGTGGGCGGGCGGATCACGCTTGCGGACAGCAGCGGCCCTTTCGGGAATCCGACGTCCGATTCCGCGCGCACGATGGTGACGCCGTCGACCGTGCGGGCGCTCGTCATTGTGTTTGCGCCGTACGACACGGAGTCCCGTCACCTCGACCACGTGCTCGCGGTGACGTTGCAGCGCATGACCGAATTCACGGGCGCGCGCCGGGTCGAGTAGCATCGAGAGGTGCACGTCACCGCCATCATCGCCGCGGGCGGACGCGGGGTCCGCTTTGGCGGCGCGCTGCCCAAGCAACTCCTGCTGCTCGGCGGCATTCCCGTGCTTCAACGGAGCGTGGACGCGTTCGTGCGTCACGAGCGCATCACCGACATTGTGGTGGCGCTGCCTGCCGACCTGGCCGCGGCGCCGCCACCGTACGTCAGCGGTGCGGGAAAGCGGCTCATCGTGGTCGACGGCGGCGAGCGACGGCAGGATTCGGTCGCGCGGGCATTCGCGCGCGTCCCGCCGTCGGCCGATATCGTGGTCGTCCACGATGCCGCGCGGCCGCTCGTCTCGGCGGAACTCATCAGCCGCACGATCGACGCCGCTGTTGAGCACGGCGCCGCGATTGCGGCGGTCCAGGCGACCGATACGGTGAAGCGGGCCGACCAGCGCCGGGTGATCGTCGATACCATCCCGCGGTCGGAAATCTTTCTCGCGCAGACGCCGCAGGCGTTCCAGGCGTCGGTGCTGCGGGAGGCACTGTCCGCGGCGTCCGTCACGGAGGCCACCGACGAAGCGGCACTCGTCGAGCGCCTCGGGCGCCGCGTCGTGCTCGTCGACGGAGACGCGCGGAACGTGAAGATCACGAAGCCGGAGGACCTGGCGGTTGCGGAAGGATTCGTGGGGCCGTCAGGCGCGGGGTCGCTCGTCAGAATCGGCAACGGCTACGATCTGCACCGTCTCGTACCCGGCCGCCGCCTCGTCCTCGGAGGCGTGACGATTCCCTTCGACAAGGGTCTCGCGGGTCATTCGGATGCGGATGCGGTGTGCCACGCGGTGACCGACGCGATTCTGGGCGCGGTGGGCGCGGGCGACATCGGCCGTCATTTTCCCGATACGGACGCCGCCTGGAAGGACGCGGACAGCCTCATTCTCCTGGCCCGCGCCTGCGAGGTCGTGCGCGCGCGCGGGTGGGCCGTCGGCAACGTCGACGTGGTCATCATTGCCGAGCGTCCGAAGATGTCGCCGCATGCCGACGCGATGCGGGCCAATCTCGCGCGCGCACTCCAGATTTCGGTCGAACAGGTGAGCGTGAAGGGCAAGACCAATGAAGGCGTCGGTCCAACCGGCACCGGCGAGGCGATCGCCGTACACGCAGTTGCTCTTATCTCTCGCCTTTGACCTTTGACCCTTTGACTTTCGACTTTTGACTTTTGACTTGAGATGAGAGTCCGTTTCGCTCCGAGTCCCACCGGCCAGCTGCACGTCGGCAACGCGCGTACGGCGCTCTTCAACTGGCTGCTGGCGCGCGGCGCCGGCGGCACCTTCGTGCTCCGCATCGAGGATACCGATGCCGAGCGATCGACGCCGGAATCCGAGCGCGCGATCGCCGAGGACCTGGAGTGGCTCGGTCTACGGTGGGACGAAGGCGTCGGCACGTCGGGGGATCACGGCCCGTATCGTCAGTCAGAGCGCACGCACATCTATCGCGCGCACGCCGTTGAGCTCCTGTCGCTCAAGCATGCGTACCACTGCTTCTGTCTCCCCGAGGACCTGGAGCGGGAGCGATACCACGCGCTGCGCGAGGGACGGCCGCCGAAGTACTCCGGACGGTGCCGCGACGTGTCCCGGGACCATGCGCGCGCGCGCATCGAAGGCGGCGAGTCGGCGGTCATCCGGCTGCGCGTGCCCGAGAACAGGGAGGTCGTGTTCACCGATCTCGTGCGGGGCGACGTGCGCTTCAGCACCGAGGTCATCGGCGATTTCGTGTTGCTGCGCTCCGACGGCTCACCCGCCTACAACTACGCCGTCGTCATCGACGACGCGCTGATGGAGATCACGCACGTCATCCGCGGCGAAGACCACATTTCGAATACACCACGGCAGATGCTGCTGTACGAGGCGTTCGGGTGGCGGCCGCCGGCCTTCGCACACGTATCGCTGGTGCTGGGTCCGGATCATGGCGTGCTGTCGAAGCGGCATGGCGCCACCTCCGTGAAGGAGTTTCGCGACCGCGGCTATCTGCCGGAGGCGCTGGCCAACTACCTCGCGCTGCTCGGATGGTCGCCCGGCGAGGATCAGGAACTGCTGCCGCTCGAGGAACTGGCGCGCCGGTTCCGTCTGGAGGACGTTGGTCACAGCGCCGGCGTGTTTGATGTCGAAAAACTGGCGTGGGTCAACCGGCATTACCTCAAGCTGGCGGCGCCGGAGAGACTCGCGCAGTTGTCGGCTCCCTATCTCGCGCGGGAGGGGTGGCTGACCGGCGCATCGCCGGAAGCGCTGGCGTATCTGGCCGGCGTCGTGCCGCCTGCCGCAGCCTCGGTCGATCGACTCGAGCAGATCAGCGCGCGGCTGCGGTTCCTCTTCGACTATGCCCCCGCGCGCGCGCTGGAAGATGGCACGTTTCGGGCCGAGGCGCTTGCCGCGCGTCCAGTGATTGATGCCCTCGTGGATGACGTGTCGCGCAGCGCGCCGATGGTGGATCGGGAGACGTTCCGCGCGATGGTGGGCCGCCTGCGGGAGCGCACCGGCCAGAAAGGCAAGGCGCTCCTGCACCCGATCCGCCTTGTGCTGACCGGTGAGTCAGAGGGGCTGGAACTGGACCTGGCCGTGCCGGCCATCGAGCGGGGCGCTCTGGTCGGCGAGTCAGCCGGGCTGGGGCCGATCATGAGCGCCTCGGCCCGCGCGGCGGCCTTCCGCGCGGCCCTACAGGCATGATCATTTACGGCATCAACCCGGTGCTCGAGGCGCTGCGCGCCGGACGCGTGAAGGAGTTGCGCGTGCGCGATGGTGCCGGCGGGCGCGTCCGCGAGCTGTTGTCGATGGCCGCGGAGCGGGGCGTCCGCGTCAGGCGCGTCGCCGCTGATGCGCTCGACCGCGATGCCCAGCACGGCGTGCATCAGGGAGTCGTGGCCCTCGTGGACGGCCTGCCCGATTATTCGATTGCAGACCTCGTCCGCGGAGCGGACGGCCCGCCGCTCCTGGTGGTGCTCGATGGCATCGAGGACCCGCACAACATGGGCGCGATTCTTCGGACCGCCGACGCCGCCGGTGTTCATGGCGTCGTCGTTCAGAGCCGCCGCTCGGCGGCCCTGGGTGGAGCCGCGTCCAAGGCGTCGGCCGGCGCGGTCAGCCACGTGCGCATTGCCGAAGTCGTGAATATCGCCCGTGCGCTCGAGGAGTTGAAGGACGCGGGCGTCTGGACGGTCGGTCTGGCGGAGGAGGGGACGACCACGTACGGCGCGATCGACTTCACGGTCCCGACGGCCGTCGTGCTCGGAGCCGAGGGGACCGGGCTCAGGCGCCTCGTGCGGGAACGGTGCGATCTTCTCGCCTCCATCCCGATGCTTGGCCACGTTTCCAGTCTGAATGTGTCAGTTGCGGCGGGGGTTGTGCTGTATGAAGCTGTCCGGCAGCGGCGCGCGGCCCCACTGCCCTAGGGTGAGACCCTCAGAAGACGGTCCAATCACTGAAAAGAGCCGCAAATACGGCAGAACGAGGCGGTTAGCGGCTTCCCTTGACGCTTTTCGGTTGTTTGCGATGCTGGCACGGGAAGTGCTATGATTCGCTCTTTGTCTGGCTGGCGTAGCTCAGTCCGGTAGAGCAGCTGATTTGTAATCAGCCGGTCGGGGGTTCAAATCCCTCCGCCAGCTCCATACGGTTGGCCGCGCCATCCTCGCAATGAAGCACCGAATACACGGATTCCACAGAAGCAATTGACGAATTTACGAACGGACGAATCTACGCATTAGGCATTCGTCTGTTGGTCAATCCGTCGATTCGAGATGAATTACACGGGGAGGTGGCGGAGCGGTCAATCGCAGCAGACTGTAAATCTGCCGTCCTAGTGGCTACGGAGGTTCGAACCCTCCCCTCCCCACCACTTCGGTTGCGGCTTGAACGGCGTGATGAACGGTGTGATTGAACGGTCTGTAGCGGGCATGGGCGGGAGTAACTCAGTGGTAGAGTCACAGCCTTCCAAGCTGTTGGTCGCGGGTTCGATCCCCGTCTCCCGCTCCAGATTCAGTTGAGCCGATGTAGCTCAGTTGGCAGAGCACGTCCTTGGTAAGGACGAGGTCACCAGTTCGATCCTGGTCATCGGCTCCAGAACACGGCGTACGAACTTCTTTCACGAGCGAGTGCGACATTCATGGCGAAAGAGAAATTTGATCGTTCGAAACCCCACGTCAACGTCGGGACGATTGGGCACATCGACCACGGCAAGACGACGCTGACGGCGGCGCTGACGAAGGTCGCGTCGGACCACGGGTGGGCGAAGTTCGTGTCGTATGACCAGGTCGCGAAGGCGTCGGAGTCACAGGGGCGGCGCGACGACACGAAGATTCTGACGATTGCGTCGAGCCACGTGGAGTATGCGACGGCGAACCGGCACTACGCGCACGTGGACTGCCCGGGCCA
>CAXNKG010000021.1:0-47257 GCA_964202965.1 Vicinamibacterales bacterium | reverse complement strand
CCATCCTGCGCACGGCCCGCTGCCGGTCCATCGAGACGCTCTGGCCGCTGCTGGGGCAATGCCTGCCGCGCTTCAGCGCCGATGAATGCCGGAACTATTTCCGCCATTGCGGCTACACCGGTGCCGAACGTTTATGAAAACTGCTTTAGTATTCGGGCAGTTCGTTGGAAACGTCACCGTCTCCTGGCCGAGGTTTATTGGAGGCGCCGCTGTGTGGCTGGTGCTGGTGGCCTTTGCGCTCTGGGTGGAAGGAGAGTAGCCATGGACAATGCGTTGCTGATGTACGGCGCGTTCGCAGTAGCTGCGGGGATCCTGGTTCTAGTCGACTGGCTTGGACGACGGAAAGACCGGCAGTCGCGCAATCGCGCGGCGTAGGTTTACGAGAACAGCGTCGCCGCGACTCGCTGCGCCAGCGTGACCCAGGGGCCAGGGTAGGCCCCCATCCCGACCACACCCACCAGGCAGACCAGAATCCCCAGGCGGAGCGGCGCCGAGACCGGCACCGGCTCGGGCCTGTCGGGCGGCTCGATGTACATGCGGCGCGCGACGAGCAGGTAGTAGTAGAGCGCGACGACCGTCAGCAGGGCGCCGAGGAAGACCAGGCCGTACATCCCGCGCTCAATCGCCGCCCAGAAGACGTAGAGCTTGGCCCAGAAGCCGGCGACGAATGGAATCCCGCCGAGCGAGAGCAGGAAGATCAGCATCGAGAGCGCGAGCAGCGGTGAGCGCTGGGCCAGGCCCCGGTACGCCTCCATCCCCTCGGACTTCTCCGACTGCGCGATCGCCTCGACGACGAGAAACGCGCCCATGTTTCCGAACATGTAGGCGACCAGGTAGAAGAGCATCATCGCGACGCCGGAGCTCGAGAAGGCGGCCAGGCCGAGCAGCATGTAGCCGATGTGTGCGATACCCGAATAGGCCAGCATCCGCTTGATGTTCTGCTGCGGAATCGCCATCAGGTTGCCGATGACCATCGTCATGCCGGCGAGCACCGACACGGCCGGCATCCAGACGAGCGCCGCCTCGCCGGCGCCTTCGACGAAGAGGCGGATGAGCGCCACGAAGCCCGCGGCCTTCGGCGCCACCGACAGCCAGGCGACGAACGGCGTAGTGGCTGCCTCGTATGTGTCGGGCGCCCACATGTGGAACGGGAAGGCGGCAATCTTGAAGCCGATGCCGGCGAGCAGGAGCGCCATGCCGAGCATCATCAGCGGATGGCCCTCGGCGAGGGCCTGCGGAATCGCATCGATCATCGTCGTGCCCGTGACGCCGTACACGAACGACATGCCGTACACGATGATCGCGGCCGAGGCGGTGCCGACCAGGAAGAACTTGAGCGCCGCTTCGGGCGCCACCGGATCGCGCTTGATGAAGCCGGTCAGGAGGAAGAGCGGGATCGACATCAGCTCGAAGGCGACGAAGAGCAGGATCAGCTCGCGGGCCGACACGAGCACGGACATGCCGAGCACCGACACGATCAACGCGAAGTGATACTCGGCGGAGCGGTCGCGGAACGCGCGATGCGTCATCGTCATCGAGCCGAGGAGGCTGATGGCGGCCGACCCGATGAACAGCTGCTTGGCGAAGATGGCCAGCGCATCCTGCTCGTACTGATCGTTGAAGACGAACGCGCCTTCCGGCACGAGGAAGGTGGCGGCAAACGCCGCCAGGAATCCCACCATCGTCAGGGGGCCTGCCGCGCCACGCGCCCCGAATGCGCCGAGCAGGATCACGACCACCGCCGTCGTGAACAGCAGCAGTTCGGGACCGACCGGGATCAGCGAATCGAGGCTCATTGTCCGAGCAGCCTCTGGAGCAGCGGCCCGGTGGCCGTGTCAATCGGGCCAATCGCAATCGAAGGCGCCACACCGAAGAGCAGCAGCACGAAGACCAGAATGCCGAGCGCGGCCCATTCCGTGCCCTTGGCGTCGGGCAGGTGCTGGAAGTGCGGGTCGGTGCTCTTCGGTCCCCAGAAAATCTGGCCGGTGACGCGCAGCACGTAGACCGACGTCAGGAACGCACCGAAGACAGCGGGGAACAGCCACCACGAGTAATTCGATTCCCAGGCGCCGAGGAACGTCAGGAACTCGGCGACGAAGCCGGCGGTGGCCGGAAGGCCGAGCGACGACAGGCCCCCAATCGTGAAGGCGGTGGCGATGCCCGGCATCATCGTGCCGAACCCGCCCATCTTGTAGATTTCACGGGAGTGCGTCTTCTCGTACACCAGGCCGACGAGCGCGAAGAAGAGGCCCGTCATGATGCCGTGCGCGAACATCTGGAAGACGGACCCGTTGAGGCCGCTCGCGGTCAGCGTGGCCGCGCCGAGCATCACGACGCCCATGTGCGAGACGGACGAATACGCGATGACGTATTTGAGGTCGGTCTGTGCCATCGCGCTCAGCGCGCCGTAGACGATGTTGATGCAGGCGATCGCGCCGACCAGCCACGCCCAGTCGACGGCGGCTTCCGGCAGCAGCCCCAGACCGAGCCGGACGACACCGTAGGCGCCGAGCTTCATCAGCACGCCCGCGTGGAGCATCGAGACGGCCGTCGGCGCCGACGCGTGGCCGTCGGGCGACCAGGTATGAAACGGCCAGATGGCGGCGAGGATGCCGAAGCCGACGTAAAAGGCCAGGAAGACCCACGTCTGGAGCGTCGGGTCGAAGTCGATCGCCTCGTAGGCGAGGAATGAGAACGTCTGCGAGCCGGACGCCACATACAGCGCGAGAATGCCGACCAGGATGAACGCCGACCCGAAGAGCAGGTAGAGCGTCAGCTTCATCGCGGCGTATTCCTTCGTGCCGACACCGGTCCGGCCGAACGCCCACCCGAAGATGCCCTGCGGCCGCACTTCGCCTGTCGAGCCCCAGATGCCGATGAGGAGATACATCGGCAGCACGGCAATCTCGTAGAAGAGGAAGAGGATGAAGAGATCGAGCGACACGAATACGCCGTAGACGCCCGTCACCAGCAGCAGCAGAAGCGCGTAGAACTCCTGGCTCCGCTGCTTCACCGTCCAGGACGCGAACACCCCCGCGAAGATAATGATCGACGTCAGCAGGCACATCAGGATGCTGATGCCGTCCACCGCGAGGAGATAGCTGATGCCGAGCGAGGGCACGAGCGAGAACTCCTCGTGGAACTGGAAGCCTGCCGCGGCGTAGTCGTACTGGCAGTAGACCCAGAGCGACGACACCAGCGACACCGTGGCGCCGAGGAGTGACACCCAGCGGACCAGCAGCGGCCGGTGACGCGCAGAGAACATGACGATCAACGCCGCCACAAACGGCGCCCACGTCATGATCGAGAGGACGGGAAGACCAGTCATCAGGCGAACTGCACCCACAGCAGAAGCACGAGAAGGCCGACCGCGACACCGTAGACGTAGTCCTGCGCCTTGCCCGACTGCATCCCGCGCAGATCGTCGCCGGCGGTCAGCGTCCACGCGCTGATCGCGTTCAGCAGGCCGTCCACGATGTACCGATCGAGCCAGGCGATGGTGCGCGAGAACGCCAGCGCACCCCGTGCGATCACCTTCTCGAAAAACGCGTCAATCCAGAACTTGTTTTCCGCGGCGTAATACAGCGGCGAGAACGCCCGCGCCAGGCCGTCGGCGCTGATGACGCGCCGCTGATACACGAGCCACGCGAACCCGATGCCCGCGACCGCCACCCCGACCGCCGCCGGCATCAGCCAGCCGGGGCTGGCGAACTCCGGTTCCGGGTGTGTGAACGTGAAGTAGACGCCGATCGCCATCGAGAGCAGGGCCAGCACCCACAACGGGAGCGACATGGAAACAGGCGGGTCATGAGGGTGCGAGAGTGCGGCGTGCGAGGGTGCGGGGTGCGGGGCGTGCGACGGTGCGAGGCCGAAGAAGGCGAGAAACACCGCCTTGAACATGTAGAAGGCCGTCAGGAACGCGACGACCATCAGGATGAGGAAGGGGCCGACGAGGCCGCCTTCCCACACCGCGCCCAGAATCTCTTCCTTCGACAGGAAGCCGCCGAACATCGGGATGCCCGCCAGCGAAAGCGTGCCGACGATGAAGACGATGGCCGTCTGCGGCATGCTGCGCGCGAGCCGGCCCATGTCCGACAGGTTGTTGCTGTGGACGGCGTGGATCATCGCGCCGGCGCCGAGGAAGAGCAGCGCCTTGAAGACGCCGTGGGTCAGCAGGTGGAAGAAGCCGGCGCCCGCGAACCCGGCGCCGATCGCCGTCATCATGTAGCCGAGCTGCGACACCGTCGAATAGGCGAGCACGCGCTTTACGTCGTTCTGGACGCACGCCATGATGGCGGCCAGGAGTGCGGTGAGTGCGCCGATCCACGCCACGATCAGCAGGACGTCAGGCGTGAGGGCGAAGAGCCACGCGGTCCGCATCAGCAGGTAGACGCCCGCCGTGACCATCGTCGCCGCATGGATCAGGGCGGAGACCGGGGTAGGGCCTTCCATGGCGTCCGGCAGCCAGACGTGGAGCGGGAACTGCGCGGACTTTCCGACCGCGCCCAGGTAGATGCAGAACGTGATGATGGAGAGTCCGGCCAGCGGCAGCGCGCCGTTTGCGACGAGCACCTGCAGTTCGGTCAGATCGAACGTGCCCGCCTGGCGATACAGCAGCACGATGCCGATCAGCAGGCCGACGTCGCCCGCCTTCGTCGTCCAGAACGCCTTGAGCGCCGCCCGCGCGGCCTCAGGCTTCTGATACCAGAAGCCAATCAGAAGGTAGGAACAGAGACCGACCAGCTCCCAGCAGATGAACAGCTGCAGCAGGTTCGGCGCGATGACCAGTCCCATCATCGAGAACGCGAAGAGCGACTGGTAGGCGTAGTAGCGGCCGAGCGCCGGTTTCGGCTCGTCGTGCAGGTACCCGAGCGAGTAGACCTGAACCAGGAGCGACACCAGGGCGACCAGGCAGAGCATCACCGTGGAGTCGGCGTCCGCGAGGACGCCGACGGTTGCGAGGGTCTGCCCCTGTTCGGGTAGCCACGTCCAGACGATGCGGGAGATCTGGTCACCCGAGTGTGCGCGCCACGCGTTGATCGCTGCCGTCAGGGCGCCGGCGGCGCACAGGATCGACACGAACGCGCCGGCGCGACCCGCTTTTCGGAGTGGGGCGACAAGGGCCAGGATCAGGAACGCCAGCAGGTGAAGCAGCGGCGCCGCAAGCGCGAGGTAGCCGGGCTCCATCATCCTTTGAGCAGGTCCAGGTGGTCGGCCATGACGGTGCGCCGGATCCGGAAGAGCAGAATGACGATCGCCAGGCCGAGCGCGGCTTCGGTGACTGTGATGCAGATCGTAAAGACGGTGAAGACCATGCCGGTCACGTCGCCGTGATAGCGCGCGAACGCGACCAGGTTGATGTTGACGGCGTTCAGCATCAGCTCGATGCCGAGCAGGATGCCAATCGTGTTGCGCCGGGTGATGACGCCGAACATCCCGATGCAGAACACGATTGCGGCGAGCGTGAGATAGGCGTTCAGACCCATCACCGCACCCCAGGCACGCTAGGCACTTCAGGCACCCTAATCATCCGGCCGCGCGAAGTAGAGGGCGCCCATGAGGCCCGCCAGCATCAGCAGGGCGAGCAGTTCGAACGGCAGGACGTAGCGCGTCATGACCGCGAGGCCGATGTTCCGCGTGATATCGCCCGTCTGGGCAGGAGCCGCCGCGTCCAACGGCTGGCGCCAGATTGTTGTGACGATCGTCCCCGCGAGCGCGGCGACGGCAAGCGCCCCGGCGACAATCCGGCGGTTGGTCTGCGAAATGCTCTCGCCGACGAGCCGCTCGGTCACGACGATCGCGAACACCATGATCGTGACGATGCCGCCGGCATAGAGCAGCAGCTGAACGGCGGCCAGGAACTCGGCCTCCAGAAGGAGAAACACGCCGGCGGTTCCCGTGAGAGCCAGGGCGAGCCACAGCACCGCGTGGAACAGGTTCTTCGACAGCACGACGGCGAGCGCCGAGCCGACGAGCACGACGGCCAGGACCCAGAACGCGAGGGCGTCGGGGGTCACTGGGCTGCGCCCTCCGGTGCCTGGGGTGCCTGGGGTGCCTGAGGTGCGGCGGCGTGTTCGGTTCGCGCCATCTTGGGCGGGCCCTGCATGTCGCGCAGCTTGTTGCCGGTTGCCCACGACCGCGGATACTGCTGCCCGATGGCGTGCAGGCGATCCTTGTCGAGCAGCATCTCGCGCCGATCTGCCGTCGGCATGTCGAACGACTTCATCATCACGATGGCGTCGGTCGGGCAGACCTGCACGCACAGCTCGCAGAATTCGCAGGCGTAGAGTTCGAGCGTGAACGCCTTGGCGTAGTTCCGCTTCTCGCTCTTGAGCATCTCGACCTTGATGACGGCCGGTGGGCAGACGAACTCGCACAGGCGGCAGCCGATGCAGGCTTCCTCGCCCGTGTCCTCTTCGTAGACCAGTGCCAGCAGGCCGCGGTACCGGTCCGGGTAGGTGCGGGGCTTCTCCGGATAGTGCACCGTGACCGGCTTCCGGAACAGGTTCTTGAACGTGATGCGCATCGCGCCGAGAATCGCGCGCACGATCACGCTGACTTCGGTGCCCGTCCGGCGGCTCTTGTCGTGCAGGACGCGGACGTCGGCGGCGGTCTGGACGTCAGACACCAGGGCCCCTCCAGACGACGACGATCGCGGTCGCGACGAGCAGCAGCAGCGTGAAGGGCAGCAGCACCTTCCAGGAGAGCGCCAGAATCTGGTCCACGCGGATGCGGACGAAGCTCCAGCGCACCCAGGTGACGACCAGGAACATGAACAACGCCTTGGTGAGGAACCAGATCGGCCCCAGCCACTCGGGCCCAGGGCCCGCCCAGGCGCCGAGGAAGAGCAGCGCGCCCAGGAACGACGATCCGATGATGTGCGCGTACTCGCCCAGCTGGATGAGCGCGAACTTCATCCCTGAATATTCGACGCGGAAGCCGGCGACGAGCTCCGACTCGGCCTCGAGGATGTCGAAGGGTGCCCGGTTCTCGGCCGCGACGGTCGAGACGATGAACGCGATGAATGCGAGCTGGCCGATGACGGGATAGAAGATGAACCACGCCCCTCCCGCCTGGGCGGCCGCGATGTCGGATAGCTTCAGCGACCCGGCCAGCAGCACGGGCGTCAGCGCCGCGAAGATGAACGGCAGGTCGTACGAGATCACCTGGTTCACCGCCCTCATGGCAGAGAGCAGCGCGTACTTGTTGTTCGATCCCCAGCCGGCCATGAACAGGCCGACGATCTCCATCGCGGAGACGGCAAGGAAGAAGAGCACGCCGATGTTCAGGTCGGCGACGCCCAGCCCAGGCGCGAACGGAATCGTCGCGAAGATGAACATGCAGGGCAGCACGAAGACAATCGGCGCCAGGTTGTAGATCGGACGGTCGGCCTTGGTCGGCACCACGTCCTCTTTCATCATCAGCTTGATGGCGTCGGCAATCGGCTGCAACAGGCCGTGCGGGCCCACCCGGTACGGCCCGATGCGCGACTGCATGCGCGCGGCGAACTTGCGCTCGAGGAGCGTGACGTACGTGACGATGCCCAGGACGGCGTTCATCACGATGAACGGCGCGACGAACGGCGTGAGCGCCTCCATCATCGATCCACCTCGCCGAAGACCGGGTCGACCGAGCCCATGATCGCGACGACATCCGCCACCTTGTGGCCGGGAATGACGTGCGGGAGCACGGCCAGGTTCGAGTACGAGGCGCCGCGCCACTTCATGCGGTACGGCTTGGCGCTGCCGTCGGCGACGAGATAGCAGCCGACTTCGCCGCGGGCCCCTTCGACGCGCGCGTACGTCTCGCCCTTCGGGATGCGTGTCTGCGCGACCGACTTCAGCCCGGGACGCGAGGAAATCGGGCCTTCGGGCAGCTTGTCGAGCGCCTGGCGCACGATGCGCAGCGATTCGCGGAACTCGACCATTCGCACGCGATACCGCGCGAAGCAGTCGCCGGCGGTCTCCACCGGGACGTTGAACTCGAAATCCTCGTAGGACGAATACGGCGCTGCGCGGCGAAGGTCGAACGCCACGCCCGACCCACGCAGCAGCGGGCCGCTGATGCCGACGTCTTCGGCCAGGTCGCGGGAGATGACGCCCACGCCCTGGGTGCGCACGAGGAAGAACGGATTCTCTTCGAGCATCCTCTCGTATTCGCCGATCCGCTGGTCGATGACGGCCATCGTGTCGCGGCACGTCGCCGCCCAGCCGTCCGGGATGTCGTAGCGGACGCCGCCGACCTGGTAGAAGCCGTAGAGCAGCCGGGCGCCGACGAGCGACTCGAACAGGTCGAGGATGGTCTCGCGCTCGCGAATGGTGTACAGGAAGATCGTCGCGCCGCCGCCGAGCGCTCCGCCCATGTCGAGGCACCAGGTGCCCAGCCAGAGCAGGTGCGACGCTACACGCTGCAGCTCCGACGTGATCACGCGCAGGTACTGCGCGCGCCTGGGAACTTCGATCTTGCCGATCGTTTCGGCCGCCATCACGTAGGCGAACTCGCTCGTCATCGCCGCGACGTAGTCGGTCTTCGAGGCAATCGACGGGTACTGCGCGTAGGTCAGCGTCTCGGCGAGCTTCTCGTGGCAGCGGTGGAGGTAGCCGATCACGGCGTCGACGCCGACCACCGTCTCGCCTTCGAGCTGCAGGATGGCGCGAAACACACCGTGGGCGGACGGGTGCTGCGGCCCCATGTTCATGGTGAGCCGCTCGCTGCCCGCGTAATCGAGCTCCTGCCGGGTCGTCGAGACGGTCGTCATCTATAGGGCGGATACGGCGTGTCCAGGGAGTACGACTTCAGCAGCGGATGTCCCACCCAGTCGTCCTGCAGCAGGATGCGGCGCAGATCCGGGTGTCCCTCGAAGCGGATGCCGAACATGTCGTAGCACTCGCGCTCCATCCAGTCGGCGCCGCGATAGACCGGCACGAGCGACGCGCAGGTCGTGACGCCCGCGCCGAGCTTCGACTTCACGAGCAGCGAGAGGGTCGTGTCGGTGTTATCCAGCTTGGCGACCACTTCCAGCCCCTGGTCTTTCCAGTCGGTGGCCGACAGGAACGAGAAGAAGCGGCAGCCGAGCGTCTCCTTGGCAAACGCCGCGAAGGCGAGCCAGGCGTCCGGCGTGACGGTCACGGTCAGGGCGGTCGTCCCTTCAACCTGGGAACCGGTGAAGCGCTCCGCGATGAGCGCGCGGGCCTCGTCGGGGGTCATGACGTCAGTCGACCTTCGGGGTGGGTTCGGCGCGCGTGCCCGTGCGCCGGAAGTGGGAGATCTGGTCCTGCAGGAGGAGAAGGCCGTTCAGCAGCGATTCGGGCGGCGGCGGGCATCCCGGCACGTACACGTCAATGGGGATGATGCGATCCACGCCTTTGACGACGTGATACCCGTGCCTGAAGGGACCGCCGGAATTGGCGCACGACCCCATCGAGACGGCCCACTTGGGATCGGGCATCTGGTCGTAGATGCGCGTGAGCATCGGCGCCATCTTGATGGTGACCGTGCCCGACACGATCATCAGGTCCGAGTGGCGCGGTGACGCCCACGGCACCATGCCGAGCCGCTCGACGTCGAAGCGCGACGCGAAGGTCGCCATCATCTCGATGGCGCAGCACGCCAGGCCGAACGTCACCGGCCAGACCGACGACTTGCGCGCCCAGTTGAAGAAGTTATCGGCGACGGTGGTGACGAGAAAGCCGCCGGGGAAGCTGTGGATCCCCTCGGTCACGCTCTCGAAGGCCTTCGAGTGCTTGTCGCCCTCAGGCCGCTTCTGGTGAAGCGCCTCCCACTCCTGGAGGTCCTTGAAGTTCCTCCAGACCGGAACCGGGATCTGCGGGATCGGACCTTTTATTGCCACTCGAGGATCCGCTCCCGGTACGCGTAGAACCACCCCAGCCCGAGAATCGCCAGAAAGCCGCACATGGCCGCAATCCCCGGCATGCCGAGCGTGCGCACGACCAGGACCCACGGAAAGAGGAAGACCGCCAGCGCGTCGAACACGATGAAGAGGAGCGCCACGAGGTAGAACCCGACCGGGAACTGCACCCACGCGTCACCCACCGGCACGGCGCCGCATTCGTAGCTTTCGAGCTTCGAGGCGAAGGGCCGCGACGGGCTCAGGAAGCGCGCCGCGGCCAGCGAGGCCACGGCAAACGCAATGAGGAACCCGAGGTAGATGACGACGGACGTGTAGCCGGCCATTGGGAGTTGGGCGCTGGGAGTTTACCTGAAAGATTCCATGATTTCGTCGAGCGCCTGCCTGCCGGGGCGCGTCTTCGACTGCGGCAGCGACGCGAGCGGCTCGTCCACAATGCCGAGCATGTCGACGAAGTCCTGCTTGTCCGGCTCGATGTAGATGACGCCGGTCGCGTACTCGCCCCGGGCCATCGTCTCGTGCAGCACCCGTAGCGCGCTCATCTTGTCGGTCGGCTGGTAGTCCTCGGAGAGCTTGCTGAGGACGACGCGGGAGCCGTTGTGCAGCGTGACTTCCTTGCTGGTGCCCGCCTCGTACTCGACCGTGATGTCCTCGAAGTACGGGATAAAGCTGACGTCCGAGAGCGGCTCGTCGTGATCCTTCACGTACGCGTAGCTCTTGGTGGAGCCCTCGTGGTCGTTGAAGGTCACGCAGGGCGAGATGACGTCAATCATCGACGTGCCCTTGTGGCTGATGGCCGCCTTGAGGATGGCCTTCAGCTGCTTGGGATCGCCCGAGAACGACCGCGCCACGAATGAGGCGCCCAGCTCGATGGCGAGCGCGCAGATGTCGATCGGCGGCAGGTCGTTCACGACGCCGCTCTTGAGCGTCGAGCCGAGGTCGGCCGTGGGCGA
This sequence comes from Vicinamibacterales bacterium, assembly GCA_964202965.1. GTDB lineage: Bacteria > Acidobacteriota > Vicinamibacteria > Vicinamibacterales > UBA2999 > CAXNKG01. Next base: position 36,436 of record CAXNKG010000021.1, on the reverse strand, counting down.
GAACTGGCCTTTCGTCAGGCCGTAGCAGCCGTTGTCCTCGATGATGTAGACGATCGGCAGGTTGCGGCGCATTAGATGCACGAACTGGCCGATGCCGATCGCGCCGGTGTCGCCGTCACCGCTGACGCCAATCGCGATCATCTTGCGGTTGGCCACCACGGCGCCGGTGCCGACCGACGGCATGCGGCCGTGCACGGAGTTGAAGCCGTGCGCGCTGCTCAGAAAATAGGCCGGCGCCTTGCTCGAGCAGCCGATGCCCGACAGCTTGATGACCTGCGTCGGGTCGATGCCGAGCTCATAGAACGAATCGATGATGCGCTCGGTAATCGCGTTATGCCCGCAGCCGGCGCAGAGCGTCGTCTTCAAGCCGCGATACGCGATCGGCTCGAGGCCGATGCGATTGACCTTCTTGCCGGGCGCTGGTGGTGGTTGAACCGGTGTCTCTGTGGCCATCTACTGTCCCCGCTCCTGCCTGACCAGGTCCTCGGTCACGGACCGCCCGTCGATCGGAAGCCCCACGTAATGAAGGATGCTGCGCAGCTTCGCGAACTGCTCGACGTTGCACTCCATCTTGAGGAGCGACAGCATCTGCGCGTCGCGGTTCTGCTCGACGAGGTACACCCGGTCGTGCTTGTCGATGAAGTCGAACAGCTCCGTGGTAAACGGATAGGCGCGAAGCCGCAGGTACGACGTCTCGAGCGCGTGCTCGTTCTTCAGCTGGTCGCGCGACTCGATGATCGCCCAGTGGGTCGTCCCGTAGGCGATGATGCCGACCGTGGGCGTCTTCGCCCATTCGATGTCGGGCTTCGGCACCAGCGTCCGCGCGGTCTCGAACTTCCGCGCCAGCCGGTCGAGGTTGTTCGCGTAGTCGTCGGCGCGTTCGCTGTACTGCGCCTTTTCGCTGTGGCCCGAGCCGCGCGCGAAATAGGCCGGCATGCCGTCGCCCGGCACCGTGCGATACGCGATCCCGTCGCCGTCGACGTCGCGATACCGGCCCCAGTCGTTCCCGAGCTTCTTCAGCGTCTCCGCATCCAGCCGCTTGCCGCGGTCGAGCGGCTTGGTCGGGTACTCGAACGTCGGCGACATCCAGGTGTTCATGCCGAGATCGAGGTCCGTCATCACGAAGATCGGCGTCTGGAGCCGCTCGGCGAGGTCAAACGCCTCCATCGCCATCGTGTAGCACTCGTTCACCGACGCGGGCAGCAGCAGCGGATGCTTGGTGTCGCCGTGCGACAGCACCGCCGCCGAAAGAATGTCCTGCTGCGCGGTGCGGGTCGGGAGCCCGGTGGACGGCCCGACGCGCTGCACGTCGAACACCACGGCCGGCACTTCCACGTAATAGCCGAGGCCCGTGAATTCGGCCATCAGCGAGAGGCCGGGTCCCGCCGTCGACGTCATCGACCGTGCGCCCATCCAGCCGGCGCCGAGCACCATGCCGAGCGCGGCGATCTCGTCTTCGGCCTGAATCACCGCGTACGTCGCCTTACCTGTGTCCGGATCCTTCCGGTACTTCTTCAGGTAGTCGATGAGCGATTCGCACAGCGATGAGGAGGGCGTAATCGGATACCAGCCGACGAAGGTGACGCCCGCCATCATGCAGCCGATCGCCGCGGCGTCGTTGCCCTCGATCAGGATGAGCCCCTGCGTCTTGTTCATCGGCTCGACGACGAACGGGTCGAGCTTCGGCAGGCTCGCTTCCGCGTAGTCGTAGCCGGCCTTGAGGGCGCCCATGTTGAGCGCGATCGCCTTCTCCTTCTTGCCCATCTGCTTGCGCAGCGCCTTCTCCATCTGCCCCATGTCGATGGAGAGCAGCTTCGACAGCACGCCGTCGTAAATCATGTTGCGCACGAGGCGGCGAAGCTTGGCGTCGGTGGTGATGGGGGTGATCAGCTTATCGAAGGGGACGGGATAGAAGACGATGTCGTTGCGGAGCGCGTTGAGCTTCAGCGGCTCGTCGTACAGCGCGGCGGCGCCCGGCAGCAGCGTCAGCACATCTTCCTTGGCTGTTTCCGCGTTCATCGCCACGAGGAAGTCGACCTCTTTCTTGCGGCTGATGTAGCCCTTTGCGCTGGCGCGAATCGTGTACCACGTCGGCAGGCCGGCGATGTTCGACGGGAACATGTTCTTGCCGGAGACGGGCACGCCCATCTGAAAGATGGACCGCAGTAAGACGAGGTTGGCGGTCTGGCTTCCGGATCCGTTGACGGTGGCGACCTGAATGGCGAAATCGTTGACGATGCGCTCCGTGCGCGACTTGGTAGGGGCTTCCTGAACGGCGACGTCGGTCACTGACATTTATCTACCCTGCTCCGCGAGCGCGCCGGCCGGGTGCGTCGACCCAGAGCATCGCCGCGGAGGAGATGCGGTTCACTTACAGTCGGATTCCTTACAGGTTGATCCTACCAATTATATCTATATTTTTCGTACGGCGATGATGGAGTCGGCCACGATCCGGCCATTTATCAGGTGTTCCTGGATGATCCGCTCGAGCACCGGCGGGTCGCATTCGCCGTACCACGCGCCTTCCGGATAGACCACCGCGATTGGTCCGCCCTCGCAAATCCGGAGGCAGTTGGCCTTCGTCCGCAACACGCCGCCCTGTTCGGAGAGGCCGAGCTCCTTGAGCCGCCGTTTCAGGAAATCCCACGCCGCAATCCCGCGCTCCCTGTCGCAGCACTTGGGCGTCGTCTGGTCGGCGCAGAGAAAAATGTGACGTGTGGCGACAGGAATCCCGATCTTGTCGACAACACGCTGCTGTGACTCGATCATCTAAAACAACGTCACGTCGACAACGGTCCCGGCCTCGAGGAAGTCGGTTGCGGCCGGAATTTCGATGTATCCGTCAGCCTGCGACATACTCGTGATGTCGCCCGAGGCCTTGAAGGCCGGCATCGCCCGGCCGTCCACAATCCTGACCGTGTAAATCTGATGGCGCCCGGGAGCCGACGTCACCCGCTGTCCGAGCGGCAGGGTCACGGACCTGATGGTGTCCGGCGGCAGGCGCGCCATGCGCCGCAGCGCCGGTACGAGCAGCATGTAGGTGTTCGACAGGCAGGACGTGGGGTAGCCGGGCATCCCGAAAAAGAGCTTTTCGCCGATCCGGCCGAACGCCGTCGGCTTCCCTGGCTTGACCGCGATCCCGTGGAAGATCACCTCACCGCGGTCGGCCAGGACATCCAGAATCAGGTCGCGTTCCCCGACCGAGCTCCCTCCCGAAAACACCAGCAGGTCGTCCTGCAGACAGTCGTCCACCGCCCGGGAGAGGTCTTCCAGGGTGTCCGAGGCGGTCCGGTGCGGCGCCGGCACGCCGCCATGGGCGGCCACGGCGGCCGCCATGGTGAAGCGGTTGATGTCGTAGATCTGGCCTGGGCCAAGTGGCTCGCCAGGCTCACGTAACTCATTGCCAGTAGAGAGGATAGCGACGCGAGGCCTGGCGTAGACCATCACGGTGCCGCGGCCAAGGGCGGCGACGGCGCCAAGCCGGCTCGGGGTCAGGAGTGTCCCTGCCTTCAGCACCTCCTGGCCGCGTCGGATGTCGGCGCCCCGGGGGCCGATGTTCTGACCGGCCGTGACAGGGGAGAAGACCTGGACGCGGCCCGACGCTTCGCCGTCGGTCTCTTCCACGATCACGACGGCATCGGCACCCGCGGGCATCGGCGCGCCGGTGGCAATCTCGAGGCATTCGCCCGCGCCCACCGCGAAGTCGGAGACTTCGCCGGTAAACACAGTGCCGAGGCGCTTCAGCCCGCGCGGCCGCTCGCGCGTGGCGCCGGTCGTATCCCCGGCGCGGACGGCGTAGCCATCCATGGCGGCGCGGGCGAACGGAGGGACGTCGGCATCGGCGACGAGGTCTTCGGCAAGCACGCGACCGCCCGCACTGGCGAGGCTAACCCGCTCGGTCCGTGCGATCGGCCGTATCGCGGCGTCGATGAGCGCTCTGGCCGCGTCCAGCGCAATCGCGCTGCGGATCGGCCGCATCTTGGTGGTCACAGTAGGCGGTAGGCGGTAGGCGGTAGACAGTGGGACACGGAGCTACCTGTTTAACTGCTGAACGACGTGTCCCAGCTCGGGGAGGACCAGCTTCGTCATCGCGAGCCTCACCGCGTCGGGGGCGCCGGGCAGGATGAATATCGCTTTCCGGCCCGCGGTGCCGGCTGTCGCGCGGCTCATCATGGCCGCCGCACCTATTTCCTGATAGCTGAGCATCCGGAACAGCTCACCGAATCCTTCAAGGCGCTTCTCGAGCAGCCCATCAATCGCCTCGAACGTCCCGTCGCGCGAGGTGATGCCGGTGCCGCCGGTGGTGATGATGACATGGACGTCAGGCGTGAGGAGTTGCCCCTCCACATGGAGCGTCACGGCGTGCGGGTCGTCCTTCACGATCGCGTGGCCGACCACGGTATGACCGGCCCCTTCGAGCAACTCGCGAATGGTGCGGCCGCCGGTATCAGTGTCCTCGGTGCGCGAGTCGCTGACCGTGAGGACATAGCAGGCGACTGACACCGGCGCGTGCGCTTTGTGCTCTTCCTGGCTCATCGGCCGATTATCCTCCGGCGCCGCTTCACAGGCGGACGGGGTGTGTCCACTGTTACGCCGACCGCTTTTCGCGCCCATTCGACCAGCTCAGACGCTGTCTCGAGCACGTCCACCGGGACGGCGTAGTACTGCATCGTCACCGGCCGATCCGGGTACGGCTTGAAGGGCCCCATTCCGGCCCGCTCGTAGTCGGGCCGATTCCGTGCATCAGTTTTCAGGTAGAGGACATTCGCGGCGATGATGCCGAAGAAGACCTCGCCGCAATAGAGACCCACGCCGCCGAACATCGATCGCGGCCGCACATCCCCGAGCCCCTCGAGCTGATCGACGACGAACGCCGTGAACGCAGTGCTGGACTTCATCCGCACCAGACGGCCAGTTCCACGACGTGCCCGCTCCATCAACCCGACCAGATCCTCACCCGCCGTCGCGCGTCCCTAGTGCGGGAGGCGCGGGCGCAGAAAGCCGTACACGTAAGTCCCCCCGATGCCGCTCGCCAGCGCCACGAGCATCACCGGGACGCCTCCACCGACAAGAGCGACGATCGGACCGGGGCAGGCGCCGGTCAGCCCCCAGCCCACACCGAAGATGGTGCCGCCGGCAATGTAGCGGACGCCCGACCCGAGCACCTTCGGCGGAAGCCCGAGGGGCTGTCCGTCGGACGAGCGCACGTCGAGCTTCCTGATCACGAGGAGCGACAGGCGCGCGACGACCACAGCTGACCCGATGATGCCGTACATGTGGAACGCATCCAGGCGGAACATCTCCTGGATCCGGAACCAGGAGATCGCTTCCGCCTCCAGGAGTACTGCGCCGAAGACGGACCCGATCAGGAAATAGGGGATGAGCGACATCATCCGAGCAGCCACGGCAGAATCGCGTACGTCGTGAAGAGCCCGCCCGCGAAGAACCCGCCCGCGGGTGCATGGCACTACCGTATACCAGGATGGTGATCACGCTCCGGCACCGACCGGGTAGCATGGTGCGGACGGTGAAAGTTCCGATGAGGATGACGGTGGAAGACGCGCTGGCGCGCTACTGGGGCTACGCGACGTTCCGCCCGCTCCAGCGCGAAGCGATCGAGGCCGTCCTCGAAGGACGCGACTCGCTCGTGGTGCTCCCGACCGGCGGCGGCAAGTCGCTCTGCTTTCAGGTGCCGGCCGTCGTCCGCCCCGGCCTCGCCGTCGTCATTTCACCGCTGATCTCACTGATGAAGGACCAGGTCGACACGCTGGTCGGCAACGGCGTGCCCGCGGTGCTGTACAACAGCTCGCTTACCGGTGGAGAGAAGCGCGCGGTGGTCGCGGGCCTCCGCGAAGGCCGCTATCGCCTCCTGTACGTGTCGCCCGAGCGGCTGGTCGGGGAGGGCGGCGAGGGTTTCCTCTCACTGCTGGCGTCGTGCGGCGTGAGCTTTGTCGCCGTGGACGAAGCACACTGCATCAGCCAGTGGGGGCACGATTTCAGGCCGGAGTACCGCCAGCTGGCGCGGCTGCGCGAGGCGCTCCCCGGCATCAGCATTCACGCTTTCACGGCCACCGCCACGGCGCGCGTCAGGCGCGACATCACCACGCAGCTCGGCCTGCGCGATCCTGTGGAGCTGGTCGGGTCGTTCGACCGCCCGAACCTCGTGTATCGCGTGCTGCCAAGGGCTGTGCTCAAGCGCCAGCTCCTCGACGTCCTCGCGCGCCACCGGCGCGAAGCGGGCATCATCTACTGCACGTCGCGGCGCGAAGTGGACGCACTCGCCGCCTGGCTGACGGCCGAGGGGACGCCCGCGCTCCCGTATCACGCGGGACTCGCCGAATCCGAACGGAGCCGGAACCAGGATGCCTTCCTGAGCGAGCGCGTCGATGTCATCGTGGCCACCGTGGCGTTCGGCATGGGGATCGACCGGTCGAATGTCCGCTTCGTCGTCCACGCCGGCGCGCCGCGATCCATCGAGCACTACCAGCAGGAGTCCGGCCGCGCGGGGCGCGACGGTCTCGAAGCCGAATGCCTGCTGATCTATTCCTCCGCCGACGTCATGAAGTGGCGGGTCATGCTCGAGACCAACGGCGAGCTCACCGACGCCGCACGCACGCTCCTGCGGCAGATGGAGCAGTACGCGGCGGGCATCGGCTGCCGCCACCGGCACCTGGCCGAGTATTTCGGCGATCGCTATGACGCCGGCAGCTGTGGCGCGTGCGACTTCTGCCTTGGCGAGCTCGAGACGGCCGCCGAGCCAGTCACCCTCGCGCGGCAGATCCTGTCGTGCGTCGTGCGGGTGGGGCAGCGCTTCGGCGCCGTGCACGTGGCGAGCGTGCTGCGCGGACATGCCTCCGAGCAGGTCGTGGCCAGAGCGCACGACAGGCTGAGCACCTTCGGGCTGCTGCCGCACGCTTCCGTGGCGGAAGTGCGGGGCTACATCCAGCAGCTCGTGGCGTCCGGCCTGCTCCGGCTCACAGACGATGCCTACTCCATCGTCGTGCTGACTGCCCGCGGCCTCGAGCTTCTGAAGGACGAGCACAGCGTGCCGGGACTGACGCTGGCGCGCCAGCGGCCGGTCCGGAAGGATGCGGTCCGCGTGCGGTCGCGCGCGGAAACCGAATCCTGGCAGGACGTCGACCGCGATCTCTTCGAGCGGCTCCGTGCCGTGCGGCTCGAAACCGCCCGCGAGCGCGGCGTTCCCCCGTACGTCATCTTCCACGACGCCACGCTGCGCGAAATGGCGCGGCTTCGCCCGACCTCGCTCGACGCGCTGCTCTCCGTGAAGGGCGTCGGGGCGCGCAAGGCCGACGACCTGGGCGAGATCTTCCTCTCAGCCATTCGCGCCCACGCCACCTAGAGCGAGGGCGCCTGCTACAATAAGCAGTTCACCCGTCTCACGATTTCGCGTCCGAGGGTTCTGTTTCGATGATTGCTGTCACTGGTGTGTCCATGCGGTACGGCTCGAAGGTGCTCTTCGAGGACGTGACGACAACGTTCGCCCGCGGGCGCCGCTATGGGTTGACCGGTCCGAACGGCGCCGGCAAGTCCACCTTCATGAAGCTCCTCACCGGTGAGCTCGAGCCGCAGCGTGGTGCCGTGGCCCGTCCGGCAAAGCTCGGCGTCCTGCGGCAGGACCATTACGCCTTCGACCAATATCGGGTGATCGACGCGGTCATCATGGGCAATCAGCGCCTGTGGAAAGCCCTTGCCGAACGGGATGCGCTGTACGCCCAGACCGACATGTCGAATGAGGACGGCATGCGGCTCGGCGAGCTCGAAGGGATTGTCGGCGAAGAGGACGGGTACTCGGCGGAAAGCGACGCCGCGGTGCTGCTCCAGGGGCTGGATATCCCCGACGCGCTGCACGAGCGGACGATGGCCGAGCTGCAGGGCGGGCAGAAGGTGCGCGTGCTACTCGCGCAGGCCCTATACGGACGGCCCGATGCGCTGCTGCTCGACGAGCCGACCAACCACCTGGACCTCGACTCGATTCACTGGCTGCAGCAGTTCCTCAGCCGCTACGAAGGCTCGCTCATCGTCATCTCGCACGACCGGCACTTCCTGAACGGCATCTGCACGCACATCGCCGACATCGACTACGAGACGATCATCACGTATACGGGCGGCTACGACGACATGGTGGTCGCCAAGACGCAGATCCGGGCGACGATCGAAGCGGGCAACGTGCAGCGGGAGAAGAAGATCGCGCAGCTCCAGGACTTCATCGCCCGCTTCGGCGCCGGCACGCGCGCGAGCCAGGTGACGTCGCGGCGCAAGGAGGTCGAGCGGCTGCAGACGACGGAGCTGGCGCGGTCGAACATTCAGCGCCCCTATATCAAGTTCGTGCCGAAGCGTCCGTCGGGGAAGGTGGTCCTCGAGTTCGAGGGCCTCAGCAAGGCGCACGGCGACCACAAAGTGATCTCGAAATTCAGCGCCGTCATCAATCGCGGGGACCGGATCGTGCTGGTCGGACGCAACGGCGCCGGCAAAACCACCCTGCTCAAGGCGCTGCTGGCGGACGCGCCGGACATGCCGCCCTCACCGGGCGATGTCGACGCGGGGAAGTTCAAGTGGGGCCACGAAGTCTCGATTGGATACTTCGCGCAGGATCACGCCGGCGAGATCGCGAAGGGGATGACGGCGGTCGAGTGGCTGCACCAGTTCGACCCCGACGCCGCCCGCCAGGATATTCACGGGCTGCTCGGCCAGATGCTCTTCAGTGGGGAAGAGGGCCTCAAGCCGACCGAGGCGCTCTCGGGCGGCGAGACCGCGCGGCTCCTGTTCTGCCGGATCATGCTGCTGAAGCCGAACGTCCTCGTGCTCGACGAACCGACCAATCACCTCGATCTCGAGTCGATCAACGCGCTGAACGTGGCGCTCCAGAAGTTCGAGGGGACGGTGCTCCTCGTCACGCACGATCAGGATCTGCTGGAGGAAGTCGGCACCCGGGTCTGGCAGTTCGACAAGGGGCGCGTCGTCGACTTCAAAGGGACCTACGAGGAGCTCGCGGCGTCAGCCGCGTAGCGCGTTACCGCGGAGCGACACCGGGGAACCAGCGGAATCCGAGCTCGCGCATTTCTTCGCCTGACTTGTTCCCCTCATGGCAGGCGTGCTCCCACATCTCGCGCGCGTACGGGTCGGCGGCCGCCGCGGCGCGGCGGATTGGAAGACGAATCGTCCACGGCCGTGTGAAGACCTGCGGGTCGTCGATCGTCACCTGATAGTCGAGGATGCCCGGGGCGACCAGCGTGAAGCGCTCGACGACGCGCGCGCCGGCGCCGAAGAAGTTGCCCACCTGATCCAGCCAGTTCTTCCCGTTCAGATTCGTCACGTCGACGACGAGCGTGGTGCCGTCCCACGAGCCGCGTGAACTGCCCATCCAGAATCGCGCCGTGCCCGCCGGCCGGCCGGCACGTCCATCGAGGGGGATGTAGCGGTAGTAGTGGCTGAAGTTGTAGAGGATGAGGACGTAGCCCGGGCCCTGCTGGATGTCGAAGCCGCCGCGGTAGGTCGCGCGCGGCACGGAGTACAGGCAGTACGTCTGTGGGTCGGCGTAGAGCCGCTCGCCGGTCTGCCCCGGCCATCCACGAGCGAGTCCGGCGCGGTGCGCGGTGCGCGTCGCCAGTGCCCAGGGCTGATAGGGAAGCGTCCCGCCTGGCGGGTCGGCGATGAACGTCTCCTCAGGCGGACTGCTCACGTCGACGTAGTCGTGTTCCTCGACGTCGTCGCCCCCCGGTGTTCCCGCCCAGCGCCCGCGCAGATCGGGTGTGCTGTCCGGCATCCTCGGAGGATTGAACGCTGGCAGCTTCGCGCGTTCGAGCGCCCAGCTCGGCGCGCCCGGCTCCTTCGGCGCGTCGCGCGGATAGAGGGACTGAGCGTGCGCTGTTGACGCGGCAAGTACGGTGACGAGCAGGAACGCGGCAATGGCCGGCATCGTGCGGGATTAGAAGATGAGTCGGACGATCGCGGCAAGCCCTCCGGCCAGGAGTATCGGCACCCACACCACCGCAGTCACGATGACGACATCCGCCGCGGCTTCCCAGGCACGGGCAAGAGTCATTCAGCCAGTCTGTGCCGATTGAGGGCCCGGCACCAGATGATTCTGGTGCCGGGTGGGTGTGACCGCGCTGGCTAGAACGCCACGCGGAAGCCGAGCTGCATGACGCGCGGCTGGTACGCGATGTTGCTGTTGAACACCGGCTGCCCGAACAGCCTGTTGCTTTCGTCAACGGTGTACGACCCGAAATTTCCATGATTCGTCAGGTTGAACACTTCGACGATGCCGTCGATCGTGCGGTTGCCGCCGAACGTGACCCGCTTCGAGAAACGCATGTCGAGGCGGTGGATCTCTGCTCGGTTGAAGTTGCCAATCTCGATGACTGAGCCGTCCAGTCGGAGCCGGTTGCTGAGCCCCGTGCCGATCTGGCAGCCGCAGCTCGTGGTCAGGAAGCCGCCGTCGGTGAACAGGTACACGCCACTGAGCTGCATGCCCCGGCCGATGTCCCAGATGGCGTTATTCACGAGCCGATGGTGCGCGGCGCTCGTGGGGTTGTACTGGCGGCCGACATCCCAGCGCAGGAAGTTCACCGGCGTACGCGTGAGGTTGTCGGCTGACTCGGCGCCGCCCGCGAAGCTGAACTGATCCGGCGCCGGCGTCCCTTCTCTCATATTCGAGAACGAGTACGAGACCGAGGCCTGCCACCGGTTCGCCATGCGCTTCTTGAACGCCATCTGCAGGCCGTAGTAGTCCGACCAGCCCTCGCGGAACGCGCCGCGGATGGTGCCCCAGTTTGGAAACGCGCGCAGGGCGATGGTGTTGAAGTTGTTCTGGTCGCCGGTGACCGGGCTGAAGGTGCGATTGAGGTTGTAGACGCGCTCCTCACCGCGGCCGCCGGTATAGACGACGTCGGCATCGATGCCGATCGTTGCGCCGAGCTGCCGCTGCACCCCGATTGACGCCTGGTGCGAGTACGCCGTCGGCTGCCACTTCAGGTTGATCTCACCGGCCGGATCGTTGCGCCGGAGGCATCCCGCCGCGCCCCGATTCTGGTCGCACGCCCGCGCGAGCGCCTGATCGAAGGTGAGCGTCGGGCCATTGAACCAGTTGGCCGCGAAATTCGCCCGCCCATCGTTCTGCGTTTCGGTGCCCGTGATGAACTTCATCGCGAGCGTCTGCTGCGCCTCGTCGGTCGTCGCCTGCGTGTAGTACAGGCCGTACCCGCCGCGCAGCACCGTCCGCTCGTTCAGCGAGAAGACGCCGCCGATGCGCGGCCCGAAGTTGTTCAGGTCGTACGGCAGGTCGCCCGGCAGCCAGGGCTCGATTTCGAGCTTTTCGTTATACGCGCCCACCTGTATGTCCCACCGCATCCCGAGGTTCAGGGTCAGCCGCGGGCTGATCTGCCAGTCGTCCTGGTACCACGCGCCCGCCATGTCGGTTCTCGGATACCAGAGAAACCCGGTGGACGACACCGTCTGTGAGACTCGGACAGTCATCGGCGACAGCGCCCCGAAGTTCCAGGTGGAGACGTCGTTCCAGACGGGAAACAGATCTTCGACGTTGGCCGGCGGGCGCGTGTTGTTGGTGACCGTCAGCGCACCCATGCAGCCCGTGCACCAGATCCAGCGCATCGGACTCAGGATCACGTCCCCGCCGACCTTCACGTCGTGGCGGCCCTTCCAGTTGTACGACGTGGTCAGCTGGGCCTTCGCCTGGCTGGCGTTCTGCGAAAGGAGCTGACCCGTCGTCGACCCGATCGAATAGCCCGCGAAGGCGACGGTCGGCGACCCGCCGCAGCGTCCCTCCGTCAGCTTCGGGGCGTTGGGGTTGCACCCCCCCTGCCAGTTGAGATTCCACGGTCGGTTGCCGCGCGTGAAGTCGGCATAACCCCCTTCGACCGACAGCACGCTGCTGTTGCTGATGACCTTCGTCAGCGACGCCCATGCCTGCTTCCCGTAGCGCTCGTTTTCAGCCGCCCCGCCCGGGTGCGTGGTCGCGCCGCCGCCCGTGTAGTAGTACTGGTGATAGCCCTGTCCACGCACCGATAACCGCGTCTGTGTTGTGAACTGGATATCCGCCCGCATGATGCTCTTGTGCTCGGTCCGCGTGACCGGGATGTCCCTGTTGAAGCGCGCGTACGGCCCCGCATAGATCAACGTGTTCGGCTCCCGCTCGTATTCGTAGTTGCCGAAATAGTGGATCCGATCGCGCCTGATCGGTCCGCCGAACGTCCCGCCGATCTGCTGGTTCTTGTACGGGATCACCCGTTTCTGGACGGCGTCGGCCGCGTTCAGCCGGTCGTCCCGGAAGTATCCGGAGAGCGTCCCCGCCATCGCGTTCGTGCCCGACTTCGTGATCGCGTTCACCGCGAAGCCGGCCGACCGTCCCTGGCTGGCATCGAAGCGATTCGAGACGATCTCGAATTCGGCGATCGCGTCGCGGCTGTATTTCGGCTGCTCGGTTTCGGTGGAGGCCAGGAGCGCCGTGACCTGCTGGCCGTCGACGTTGATCTGCGAGTAGCCCTGCCGCTCTTCCGGCACGCCCGATGATTCGATGGAGCGGACGCCGGGCGCCAGCAGCGCCAGGTCCATCCAGTTGCGGCCAAGCAGCGGAATCGATTCCATCTGCCGGCGGTCGATGTTGGCGCTGACCGTAGAGCTCACGGTACTGATCAGGGGCGCCTCGCCCGTGACCGTGATGGATTCCTGCAGGTCGGAGGGACGCATCTGCAGGTCCACGACGATCGTCTGCCCGACCTGCATCTCGACCGTGCGGGTGCCGCCCGCAAATCCCGTCAGCTCGGCCGCGATGCGATAGCTGCCAATGCGAATCGGGAGGCGGTAGTCGCCGCGCTCGTCCGTCACGGACTGGTACGTGTTGCCCGAGGCTTCGTTCACGGCGGTCACCACGACGCCTGGCAGCACGCCGCCCGTCGTATCTGTGACCTTGCCGCTGACAATCGCGTCCTGTGCAAATCCCGGGAGGGGCAACAACGCGACGAACATTCCGACGACCAGGAACCATTTCACGACGCTCGACAGGGGCATAGATGTGTCCTCCTGCGCACTGCGCATCCGGTGTCCGAGGTGGGTGGGGCGTTTACAGGCGCATTGATACTCCCAAAGGGCTGGAAGTCCAAGCGGAAAGAACCGCGCCGGCCTCCTGTCCTACGCGGGCGGTGCACCCGCGCGCATCGCCGCCATCTCTTCCCGGTTGGGGCCGTACAGCCCCGGCGCCTGACCACCGGCCAGGCGGCACATCAGCGCGAGCTGCCCCCGGTGATGGACGCCGTGCGAGACGATCGCGTCCCACAGGATCGTCCGGATGGGGCGGAGGTCGCCGGTGAAGAAGGGCAGCGTGCGGTCGAGGTCCGCGGCGGTCAGCGTACGGATGCGCGCGACCGCTTCCCGGTGGACGCGCTCGTACCCGGGCGCCAGAGCGTCGATGGCGCGGGGGCGCTCGATGTTCGGCGGTTTCGCGCCCATTGTGAACGCGCCCTGTTCGATGCCGTAGCTGATGTAGGCGTCCCCCTCGGCCAGGTGCCAGGCCAGCTCGCCGAGCGACCGCCCGCCGGGATCGGGCCGGAAGTCGTATTGCGTGGGCGGCAGCGCCTTCAGGAGCTTCAGGGTGTTGGCCGATTCGCGCTCCCACGTCTGCAGGAATATCTCAAGTTCATTCACAGGCATGACTGTCTCCTCCCGTGAAGTGAATGTTATAGTTATTTTTTGCGTGTCATGCGGCCTTGCCCGCAGGGCGCGTCTCGCACCATCTCCCCCCGCGCGCCCTTAGCTCAGTTGGATAGAGCGTCTGGCTACGAACCAGGAGGTCGCAAGTTCGAGTCTTGCAGGGCGCACCATTCCTTTCGCCTTCTCCGAAACCGCCGTCACTCTTGACGTACGCGATCCCGGCGGGGGCGTCACCTTTCCATACGAGGCCGTGAAGGTCGAATTCCTGCTTGAGTGATCGAGCCCTGCAGTAGCTGCGAGTCGCAGGATGGTGTATATAATCCGCGTCGGCACTGGCCGATCCGGGAACTCCATGGAGATATGACAATGAGAGGTTGGACGTTCGCAGTTTTCGTCGCGGGGATCGCAGGGGCTTCGGTCCTGCTCGACGGGCAGCAGGCGGCTGCCCCAGACGTCATTTTGACCAACGGGAAAATCATTACCGTCGACGATCGGTTCTCGATCGCGCAGGCCGTGGCCGTTCGAGGCGACCGTATCGTCGCCGTCGGCACCACCCAGGACATCACGCGACTGGCCGGCCCGGGTACGCGCCGCATCGACCTGCGGGGCCGGGCCGTCGTTCCCGGGATGATCGACAATCACGCGCATTTCCAGGAAGAGGGAGCGTACTGGGCCCTCGAGCTCCGATTCGACGGCGTGGACACACGCAAGCAGGCGCTCGAGCTGGTCCGGGCCAAGGCCGCTGCGACCAAGCCCGGCGATTGGGTGTTCAACCTCGGCGGCTGGTCGCCCGATCAATTCGCGGACAACAAGAAACCGTTCACCCGCGAAGAGCTCGACAAGGTCGCGCCGAATAACCCGGTCTTTCTTCAGTTCACCCGGTCGCATCAGTATTTGAACAGCAAGGCCATCGAGACGCTCGGTCTGGAAAAGATGACCCAGCCCTGGATCGAGCGCGATGCCAGCGGCCGCGCGACCGGCATCACCGGCGTCGCCGGCCGAAACGCGATCGTGGACGCGGCCAAATTCCTCGACGCCCCGAATGGCGGCAAGGCCAACCTGCCGATGGACGTCATCGTCGCCAGCCAGAAGGTCATGCTCAGAGATCTCGCCAAAGCGGGCCTCACCGCGTCCGGCGGGCAGTGCCTGTGGGAAGACCTGTATCGGCAGTTCCAGCGCGAAGGGACGGCCAGCATGCGGTTCTTCTGCTTCCGGACGGTGACGACCGGCGGACGAGGCGCGGGCGCGCTGGACAAGCAGATCGCCGAGCTCGCCACGCTCCGGTATCACGATGGCGATGAGTGGATGGACTATTCGAACTATGGCGAGCGGTTCCCTGGCGGCGGCGGCGGCGACGTCATCGCCCCGGGCCCAGAGCCGATCGCCTCGCAGGAGGTGTGGGACGCGTGGGGCCGCTTCGCCCTCGCCGCCGCCAGGGCGAGTATTCCGGTCCAGCTCCATACCGTGACGGAAAAGGCCATCGATGCACAGCTGGACCAGCTCGAGAAGGTCAACAAGCAGGTCAACCTCCGGCCGCTTCGGTGGGCGTTCATGCACATGGAAGGCGTGACCCCCCCGCAGATCGAGCGCATGAAGAAGCTCAACCTGTTCATCGCGTTGAACCCGAGACCGGTCGTGTCCGGCGGACTGCTCCTCAGGGTCCAGGGCGACAAGGGTTTCGCCATGCCTCCGATGCGGGAGATCCAGGACAGCGGCATCATGTGGGGGTTCGGGACCGACGCGTTCGAGGTCAATCAGTTCCGTCCGTTCCAGATGTTGTACTTCGCGGTGACGGGCAAGATGGTCGGCGGCACGGTCGTCAACACGCACACCGTCAGCCGTGAGGCGGCATTGATTGCCCACACGAAGAGCAACGCGTACTTGTTCTTCCGCGAAAACGACCTCGGGTCGATTCAGCCCGGCCGGTTCGCCGATCTCGTGGTCATGGACAGGGACTACCTGACGGTGCCAGTCGAGCAGATTAAGGACATCACGTCGGTGCTGACGATGGTCGGCGGCCGGGTGGTGTATGACGCCGCAGCCCCGGCCACGGGCGCGCGATAAGTAGAAAGCTCGCCGACACGCAAGGCTGGCCTGGCACGGGGTCCGTGCCAGGGGCAGGCGTTGCCGCACACTTCGCCTCGCTGACGAGACGTGTTCACAGCCCTCCAGCACCGTAACTTCCGCCTCCTCTGGATCGGCCAGCTCATCTCCCACTCCGGGTCGATGATGCAGCAGGCCGCCATCCTGTGGCACGTGTCGCTGCTCGTGCCGCCGGAGCGCCGGGCGCTGGCGCTCGGGATTGTCGGCCTCGTGCGCGTCGGTCCGATTCTCGTGTTCTCCCTCCTGAGCGGCGTCGTCGCCGACGCGCACGACCGGCGGCGGCTGATGATCGGCACGCAGCTGGCGTCAGGGGCTGTCGCGGTGGCGCTCGCCGCGCTGTCGTTCAACGGTCTCACCGCGGTCTGGCCCGTGTATCTGCTCGCCGCGCTCGGTGCGGCCGCGACCTGTTCGTGCTCGGCGCGCTGCTCCTCATGCGCGACGTGCCGGCGGTCGCGGCGGACGAGCGCGCCGGCGCCACGCTGCACGCGGCGCGCGAGGGCCTGCGGTTCGTCTTTTCGTCGCCGATCCTCCGGGCCACGATGCTGCTCGACTTCGCGGCCACCTTCTTTGCGTCGGCGACGGCGCTGCTGCCGATCTTCGCGCAGGATGTCCTGCACGTCGGCGCCAGCGGCTACGGCTGGCTGTACGCGGCGCCGGCCGTGGGGTCGCTCCTGGCCGGGGCGGTCATGGTCCGCACGATCGAGCGGATCGAGCGGCGCGGGGTGGTGCTCCTCTGGGCGATCGTCGGCTACGGCGTGGCCACCGTGGTGTTCGGCGTGTCCCGCGAGTTCTGGCTGACGTTCGCGGCGCTCGCCGCGAGCGGTGCGGCCGACACGGTGAGCGCCGTGCTGCGGAGCCTCATCCGGCAGCTGATGACACCCAACCGGCTCCTGGGACGGATGACGAGCGTGAACACGATGTTCGTGATGGGCGGCCCGCAGCTCGGCGAGATCGAAGCGGGCGTTGTCGCCAACTGGAAAGGGGCCCCCTTTGCCGTCGTGACCGGCGGCGTCGGGACGCTTGCGGCCGCCGGCCTCATCGCCGCGGCCGTGCCGGCACTGCGCCGGTACGGCCGCGAATCCCGCGTGTAGTTGGATCCCGCCGCTTGTGTTGGCGAACGGCGTTTTGGTGCCAGTCCGTCAATGACGTATGATCGGGAGGATGATGTTCGTCGAAACGAAGCTCTTCACGAAGTTAGTGCAGGAGTATCTGTCCGACGACGAGTATGCCGCCCTGCAGCAGGCGCTCATCGTGAATCCCGAGTTGGGTGACGTGATTCCAGGTTCAGGCGGCGTTCGTAAGGTTCGATGGGGTGCCGCCGGACGAGGGAAGCGCGGTGGCTTCGCGTGATTTACTTTCTGCGACTACGGCATGGCGAGATCTGGATGTTGACGCTGTATGCCAAGAACGTGCTGGACAACATTCCGGCGAAGGTATTGAAGAAGATCAAGGAGGCGATCGATGCCGAAGGCTAAGCGGAATATCGGTCAGGAGATTCTCGAGGGCATCAGGCAGCTCAAACGTGGCGAGCGCGGACGGGTGATAAAGGTACAGTCGGTTGCGACTATCCGGGAAAAGACGGGCCTCTCTCAGCCTCGGTTCGCCGAGCTGCTCGGCGTATCAGTGCGTACTCTCCAGGAATGGGAACAAGGTCGTCGGGCACCTTCCGGTGCCGCCCGGACACTGCTGTTGATTGCCGAGAGAAACCCGCATGCACTGCTCGACGTTGCCTAGGTTCGATTTAGCAGCCCGAAGCGGGACCTCAATCCTGGGATGACGTCGTGCGGGTCGCCGACGTCACTTCGAACGCAAAGCGAAAGGCCGGCAGATCTTCGCCGGGATGGTCGGCCGCATAGGTGAGCTGCGGCATGCGGTAGTTGATGGGCAGCGTCTCGGTGCCCTTGTAGATGCCCGGATACAGATCGATGAAGTGCCAGCCGGGCGCGCCCGTCGCCTCCATGAAGATCGTCACGTCGCCCTGGCTGTTGAACGCGCACGCGTAGCCGATGTAGCCGTTGTCGTACACCAGGTGCATGATGTTCGACGTCTCGGTCCAGCCGACGCCTTTGAGGTGCAGCGTGATCTTCGTGCCGACCGGCCCGCGCGTCACGTTCATCGGCAGCGCCGTCGTCTTCACGAAGTGCGTGCCGATCCGGCGCGTGTTCCCGTCTCCGAAAGTGGCGTCGATATACAGGCCGTGCGTGCCGCCGAGGTCGTCTGGCGTCGCGAATGAAAAGCTCACGCGGCCGTCGCGATCCGCCACGGCCTGACCCACCGGGACCGATCGCGTCTCCCACCCACCGCCGTCAATGCGATTGCCGATGACCCGCGTCCAGTTGAGCGTGTAGCGCTCACCGGGCGTGAACGTCTCGCCGGTCACCGTCACCTGTTCGCCCACACCGGAGAAGCGCGGATTCGAATGCAGGTCTCCGGTCGGCGCCGGTAACCGGACGTGCGTCTGCGCCTGCGCCGCCGGTGCGGGCGGCAACACCGGTGCCCCGTCCGTCACCGTGAACGGAATCGAGAACCGCGGCCGGTCGGGCTCAGGGCTCTGCTCCTGGTTGCGATAGGGGAACCCGAACTGCCCGTGCAGCACTTCAATCACGTGGTCGCCCACGTGACCGGTCGCCGGAATCATCAAACGTCCCGTCCCGCTCGTCGTCACCGCGGAGATCCAGCCGGTCCAGCGGTTGTCGTACAGGAGGTTGAAGGACATCTCCAGATTGCGGAAGCCGATGCCCTTGACCTCGATGCTGATCGGCGTGCCGAGCGGGCCGCTCCTCGGCGAGACCACCATCGACATGTCAATCGAGTAAGCCGCCTGCGTCAGCACGTGGTCGCCCTGCTGCAGGACGATGTCGTGGTTGAAGCCGAAGTCTTCGGGCGTCTTGAACGCCGCCTGGAGGCGTCCGGCGGCATCGCTCCGCACGCGCGCCATCTCGTAATCCACCGGGACGAACTCGCGCCCCTTGTATTCGGATTCGGTGACGTTCCACTGTCCGTTCACCGTGCGCCAGATGAGCTGGAACTCCTGGTTGGGCTGGAGATCGGCGGCCGTGACCGTAAAAGGGTCTCCGGCTTTCCCGTGGACCGGCGCGACAGTCATCGTGCCGACGTAGCCGTTCCGCGGCTCGCCGACGGCGACCTGCGGGCCAAAACCTGAGGCGGGTCGAAGGGCCGGCTCCTGGGCGGGAGCCGGCGCGGCGACGATGAGTGTGAGCAGAACGGCGAAGACTGACGTGCGCATCGCCGAATCCAGGCGGTTGTCTACTGCGATGCGGAGGTCGCGGTCTTGGTCACGGGCGTGCCCTCGATCACCCACAGCTGCGAGGCCGGGCGGGTGAAGGGCTCCCAGGCGACGACGCTTCCATCAACCATCGTGGCGACGACCTTGTAGCCGAGCGATCCGGTCGGATGGTTCGCCGGGATCGTCCACGAGTTGGCCCAGAAGAAATCTGTGGGCGGGTTGCCGTGCGGGCCGTAATCGAGCGGCAGCGTCTGGCCGTTGCTCATGTGCACGACGAGGGTCTTGACGACCTTGTCATCGGCATTGGTCCCGTTGGGCAGCGCCAGCCGCATACGCCATGCGACGGCCTCTCCGCGCATGTATCGGCTCTGCAGCACGCAGAACGGTCCGACCTGCCCTTCGAGGTTGTGCTTGACGATGTCGCCTTCAAAGAACAGCTTGCCGGTGGGCGTCGTGCGCACCTGCGCGGAGGCAGGGGCGGCGAACGCCGCGGACAGGACGATGGCGGTCAGGATGAGGCGTTTCATAGGGGAAGGAGTATAGCGGATCGCCCGTCAATCTGGCATGAAAAGGGGGACTGGGCCGTCGCCCAGTCCCCGGAGGGTCGTTCCCGAGGCGCCCGGTCTAGAAGTGGAACTGGGCGCCGAGGCGCATCAGCCGGCCGACCAGGACTTCCTGGGGCTGGTCGAGGCGCGGACCGTAGGTCGCAAACCGCGACAGGACGGTGTTTGCGTTGAACACGTTGAACGCGTCGACCTGCAGCCGGATCCGGCGCGAGCCCCCGAAACGGATCGACTTGGCCAGCCCCAGGTCGGTCTGGAACCGCTGGTCGTAGTACTTGTCGCCCGGCGCCACAAGCGGCACCGTAATGCTCGCCTGCGTGAGCCCCGGTGAAATGGCCGGCGTCACCGTGTAGTTGGTGAACGCCCGCTCGCCCGGGAAGCTCATGAAGACGCCGCTCACTTCGAGCCCGAAGACCGGCAGCGGATAGAAGCCCGACAGCTTTGCCTGCGTCCGGAACGGCACGTCGAAGTCGCTCTGGCGGCAGTACTGCCCGCCCGTCGTGCCGGGGTACGAGCCGCCCGGAATGGGGTTGTTCGGGTCGTCCACGCTGCAGTTGTCGATGATCCACTTCTCGGTGGTGACGCCGCCCAGCAGGCGCCCGCCGGCAATGCGCGCCTGGAAGTTCACGTCGATGCCGTTGTAGACGTACTCCACGTTCGGGTTGTTGCTGTCCACAATCAGCTGCGCGGTGCGCTTGGCCGGATTGAGGTTGTAGATCGTGAGCGCCGATCCACCCACCGGGTTCGCCACCGTCCGCGAGGTGTAGTCGGCCGGCGACACCAGCGTGTTGTCGGCGCCGATCAGGTCGTGGAACGTCCGGCGGTAGAAGCCGACGCCCATCTGGAAGCCTTCGACGATCTGCCGTTCCGCGGTGACGTTGTAGAAGCGGTTGAACGGCCGGACGAGATCCGGATCGAAGGTCCGCGTGGTGGACGTGCCGAAGGCGGCGCTGTTGAGCGGACCGATTTCGTTGTTCTGCGCGACGTCGTCGCCGTTGAGGTCCGCCCACGTGCGCGTGTCGGTCGTCGAGGCGAGCGGGTTGTACGGGTTGACCAGCGTGCCCGCCGTCATGCGGTTGACGAACTTGCTGAAGCCCGCCTTCACAGCCGTCCTGCCGTCGCCGTACGGATCCCAGGACATGTTGATGCGCGGCGAGATGTCGTGGAACGTCGGCGAGACGATCTTGGCGAACGACCGCTCCGGCACGAAGCGCCCCGCGGGCGCGCGCTGCTCGGGGATGGACGAGGCGAAGAAGTCGTACCGGACGCCCAGGTTCATCGTCACGTTGCCCCGGCGCCACGTATCCTGCGCGAACACGCCGCCGTCCGCATTGGTGTCCGCGGTCGTGTCGAACGGCGTGTTGTAGACGACCACCGATTCCGGCCGCCCGTTGCGGTACTGCTGCACGAGGTCGCCGTTCGAGTCGGAGATGGTCTGGAGCGGACCCGAGCTCTGCTGTCCGCCGAACTTGAACGCGTGCGACCCCGTCACGTAGGTGGCGGCGCCGTGGAACGTGTTCCGGTGGTTGACGTTGTTGGTGAACGGCACGCCGGCCACTTTCAGCGTGTTCAGGCCCAGGTCGCGCCGCGCCACGCGCGAGAACCACGCGGCCGAGCCGCGCTCCGCCGCAATGCCGTCCTGATAGGTCAGGTCGAAGCGAATCGCGCTGAACCCCCAGCCGCCCTCGAGGAGCAGCCGCGGGCTCACCGTGCCGGTCCACTTCAGCTGTGCCACTTCATACGGCTGCCGGCCCGTGCGCTGGTTGGCCGCGTCCAGGTCGGTGCCGATGCCGGGCGACTGCGCGCTCTTCGTCTTCTTGGTGCGCTCGTAGAAGCCGGTCACCTTGTTGACCGCGCTCAGCTGGCTGGTCAGGCGGACCGACTGCTCGTAGATGCGGTTGCCTTCGAGGTAGGGCACGTTCGGCCAGGTGGTATCGCCCATCAGCGTGCGCGATGAGGCGAAGAACCACAGCTTGTCGCGCTTGATGGGGCCGCCGGCCGACGCGTTGAGGTCGACGATCTTGTCCACGCCGTTGACGGAGGTGAGGCCGCAGAGCGCGTTTGTCGGACCGCACGTCGCGTTCCGCAGCGTGTTGTCCAGGTTGCTGCTCTGGAAGCTCGAGTTCGGCACCGACACGAGGACGATCGAGCCGCTGTACACGTTGCCGCCCGTCTGCGGAATCATGTTGAGCCGCACGCCGCCGGTCTGGGTTTCGGCGTCGAGCGCGCCGGTCGCAACGCTCATCTCCTGGATCATGCCGTCGTTGAAGTACTGCTGCGTGCTGCCGCCGCCGTGCACCGAGTTCATCAGGATGCCGTCGACTTCGATCGTGACTTCCTGTTCGACCGCGCCGAACGCGCGCATGCGCGTCTGCTGCAGCCCGCCGGCGCCGCCGACGTCCTGGCCGTTTAGCGTCACGCCCGGCAGCGTCACCGCCACCGTCCACATCTGACGTCCCGTCGGGAGCGCGTCGAGCAGCTCACGGTCGACAACCTGTTCCCTGGCGGCGCTGCTGGTGTCGACCATCGGCGCCTCACCGGTGACGGTCAGCGTTTCTTCGAGGGTGCCCACCTTGAGCTGGCCGTTGACGGTGACCGTGGCCGTGCCTGCGAGCCTCACCTGATCGCGTACCAACGTCGCGAATCCCGGCAGCGTGAACGTGACGGTATAGATGCCCGGACGCAGGTCGACCAGGCGATAGAGACCCTCGCCGTTGGTAGAGACGCTGCGGACCTTTTCAATAAGCGCGGGAGAGCTGGCTTCCACGGTGACGCCCGGCAGGGCGCCGCCGCTCTCGTCGGTGACGACTCCGGTAATCGACGCCTGTGCTCGGGCGAGCGACGGCGCCGCAAGGACAGCCAGGACGATCAGGCCAGTCCTCAGCCACGTACGATGCTTCATCGACAACATACCTTTCCTGCCCTTCCTGAAAGGGAGCGATTCCTGGGACGACCTGGCGCCCCGCGTGAAGAACAACGGTGATCTTTGCCGAAAAACGGCTGGGCGCACAAGAGCCGGCCGGCCGGTGAATTGATCTGTGCTACTTTCCCAGATTCATATGGGTCGCCCGCCCGCCATCGCTTCGGTCGGACTGGCTCTTGTTGCGCTGACCCAGGCAACGTTGGCCATGGCGCAGCAGCCGGCCGTGCGGGTGCGCGGCAACCCGGGATCGATGACCATTCAGCCGCGCGAGTGCCTGACGCAGGCCACCGCGGGCGCCAGGCGCCGCATCGTCGACATCGCCGTCCAGGAGTGGCGGTTCTTCGGACTCCGCACGGCCGCGCCGGCAGACGACGGCGACAACGACCTGCCACAGGAGGACCGCCGGCGCCGATCGCGGCTGCCGCCGGCCGAAGCCGGGCGCGTGGCGCCCTCGATCGCCGGCTACTGGGCCGTGACGCCGGAGGGGTCCTGGATCGTCGCCAGGCAGAACGATCGCTGGAACGGCCCCGACGGCATTGCGGCCCGGTGGAATGCGCCCTGGTCGGCCGCGTTCATCTCGTGGGTGATGTGCGAAGCCGGGTTGGGCGCGACGACCCAGTTCCAGCGCGCCGTCGCCCATCACACCTATATCGATCAGGCGCTGCGGCAGCGTGACGGCCGCGCGCCCGACGCGGCGTTTGTCGCCCACGACCCCGGTGAGGTCCCCATTGAGCCCGGCGACCTGCTCTGCTCGTCGCGGCGCCCGCTCTATCGCACGATCGCCGATCGGCGGCGGCAGATGGGCGTCGGCGCACGGAGCCACTGCGATATTGTCGTGAAGGTTGACGAGGCGGGCCGCCGTGTCTCCGCCATCGGAGGCAACGTACGCGGCGTCGTCAGTCTCAAGCAGCTGCCGGCGTTCCGGCCTGCCGGCAGGGCTTTGACAGCCTCGACCGGCAATGACGAGCGGCCGATCTTCGCGCACCTGAAACTACGCGCCGCATCACTCACTGATCAGGAGGTCCCATGATTCGCAGTGCCGTCATCGTTATGCTTGTCGCCGGTGTGTCGATCCTCGCGGCCGCCGACGCGGCTGCGCAGCAGAACCGTCCCGGGTTCTTCGTCACGAGCGCGGGGTCGGGCAGCGGCGACCTTGGCGGTCTCGGCGGCGCCGATCAGCGGTGCCAGCAGCTCGCGAAAGCGACTGGCGCGGGGAACCGGGCGTGGCGGGCCTATCTCAGTACCACCGGGGCGGGAGGCGTGAATGCGCGCGACCGCATCGGCATGGGCCCTTGGTACAACGTCAAGGGCGTGCTCGTCGCCCAGAACCTCGCCGAGCTGCATACCGACAAGGCCAACATCAACAACGACACGGCGCTCGACGAGCAGGGCCGCCCGATTAACGCGCAGGGTGCGCCGAACCGGCACGACATCCTGACGGGATCGACCACGGCCGGCATGGCGACCGACATGACGTGCAACAACTGGACGAGCGGCGGAGACGGCAGCGCGATGCTCGGGCATCACGACCGCCTGACGTTTGGCAAGCCGGGTTCGCCGTGGAATTCCGCGCACCCGTCCAAGGGATGTGCCGCGCCGAACCTCGTGGCGACGGGCGGCGCCGGCCTGTTCTACTGCTTCGCCGCCGACTGATGAAGGTCCTCTCTGGCGCAGACGTCCTGTCGCAGCTGACCGCGCTCCGGGCGCGGCAGCCGGTGAAGTACTGGGCCTTCTACTCCAGTCAGCTCGGCGGCATCGTCACGGATCCCGCGCTGATGGTGATCCCGTTCGACGATCACATCGTGCACCGCGGGCACGGCATCTTCGACACTGCGGGACTCGTCGACGGCCGGATTTACGACCTCGAGGCGCACCTCGATCGCTTCCTGCTGTCGGCGGACCGATCGAAGCTGAAGCTCCCCGGGTCCCGCGGTGATATTCGCGACATCATCATCCGGACGACCGCGGTGAGCGGCAGGCGCGACGGCTCGATCCGCTACTGGCTGTCGTCGGGCCCGGGAAGTCTCGACCTCACCCCGGCGGCGTCAGCCGAACCGGGTTTCTTCGTGATGGTGTTCGCCGGTCTGGCGTATTCGGAGAAGTGGTACACCGAGGGGCTCAAGGTCATGACGACGACCTACCCGATCAAGGCGCCGCTCTACGCGATGACGAAGGCGACGAACTACCTGCCGAATGTCCTCATGCAGATGGAGGCGAAGGAAGCCGGATTCGACAACGGCGTGTTCATCGACGAGAACGGCCATGTCGGCGAAAGCTCCAATATGAACGTCGCCTTCGTGACGAAGGACGGCGCGTTCGCGCACCCGAAGTTCGATCACATCCTGGCCGGCTGCACGTCGCTCCGGCTGCTGGAGCTCGCGAAGGTCCTCCGCGATCGAGGCGTCGTCACCGGCGTCGAGGTGCGCGATATCACCGTCGCGGGGGCGCGCGCCTCCCGCGAGATGATGCTGCTCGGCAGTTCGGTGAAGGTCGCGCCGATCATCAGGTGGGACGACCAGGTGATCGGCGGCGGCAGGCCGGGACCGGTCGCGGGCGCGCTGCTTCGGCTGCTCGAGGACGACATGCGCACGAGCGATCGCCTGATTCCCGTTCCTTACTAGTGTTCGAACCCCTCTACCTCTGGCTCGAGTCGAGCGCGTTCAGCATCTGGATGCGCGAGTCGCCGTCGATGTTCGCGTTTCCGGGCATCCTGGCCGCGCATACCGTCGGTCTCGCGTTCATCGCGGGTTTGAGCGCCGCGCTCGACCTTCGGGTGCTCGGCGTGGCGCGCGGCGTTCCGCCGGCCGCATTGACGCGCTTCCTTCCGTACATGTGGTTCGGGCTGTGGGTGAACATCGTCAGCGGCCTCGCCGTGCTGATGGCGTACCCGACGAAGGCGCTCACGAACCCCGTGTTCTACCTGAAGCTCGGTTTGATCGCGGCGGGGCTCGTGATGCTGAAGCCCCTGCTGCGGTGGGCGCGCGGCGGCTCGAACGACGCGAGCGCGACGACACGACTCCTCGCCGCCTGCTCGCTGGCGGCGTGGGCGGCCGCCATTGCCGCCGGACGGTTGCTGGCCTACACCTGCAATCGCCTGACCGTGGACTCTCCCTGCTGATGGTTCCCTTTCAGCTGGCGCTCGAGCGGTTCTTCCAGGACTTTCCGAACGTCGCGGCGCTGATGGAAACAGCCTGGGGCTGGCCGATCCTGGAGTGCATCCACTTCATCGGACTGACGCTGCTCTTTGGATCGATCGCGGCCTGGGATCTGCGGCTGCTCGGGGTCGCGCGAGAGGTCCCGATCATCGCGTTTCATCGTCTCGTGCCGTATGCGGTCGCGGGGTTCGCGATCAACGCGGCGAGCGGCATGTTCTTCCTGATGACGACGCCGAATCAGTACATCTACAACCCGGCGTTTCACCTGAAGATGCTGTGCGTCGGGATCGCGGGTGCGAACGTGCTGGTCTTCTACCTGACGATCTTTCGAGGGATCGCGCGGCTCGGCCCCGGCGCGCGCGGCCCGGCATTCGCGCGATTCAGCGGATTGGCCTCGCTGGTCCTCTGGAGCATCGTGATCGTCTGCGGACGCATGATCACGTTCTATCGGCCCGAGGTCTGTCAGCCCGGCGACCCCGTCGGATTCGTCGCCACCTGCATCGTCCGCTGAGCGAGGGTCCGCGAGGACAAGTGCTGCGGGATTGGCGTAGACTTCCTGCGCGATGCGCGTCGCGCTCTCCGCCCTCATCGTCCTTGCGCTTGGTGCGACGGTCGCAGGCCAGCGGCCGTACTTCGCGACACCTCCGCCCGGAAGCGGCCCCACGCCGATGGAGGCGTACGGCGCGTTCGGCGGCTGTCCCGAAGCGCCTGCCGCCTTTCACCGGTGCGCGCTCGACAAGGCACAGACCTTTACGCCTCCCCGCACCGCCGACGGCAGACCGGATTTCCAGGGATTCTGGACGCGCATCGTCGCGCGCAACATGGAGAACATCGAAGAGCATCCGCAGGGGATGGATGGATCAGGCGGGAAAAGCCTCATCGTCGATCCGGCGGACGGCCGCATTCCGTACCAGCCGTGGGCCGCGGCCCGAGTGCAGGACCATTTTTCGACCTATCTGAATCCCGTGCAGCGCTGCCTGCCGGATGCGCCGCCCAAGCATGCCTACAGCGCGGGGGTCCGGAGGATTGTTCAGACAGCGGCGTCGGTCGTCGTGACGGGCGATTACGCGCACACGTATCGGGTGATTCCGCTCGACGGCCGGCCGCACGCGCCGTCATCGATGCGCTTCTTCATGGGGGATTCGCGCGGCCGGTGGGAGGGCAACACGCTGGTCGTGGACGTCGCCAACCTGCGCGACCACATGTGGCTGGATCACGTCGGCAATTTCTACAGCGACATGGTGCGCATCACGGAGCGCTGGACGCTGATTCATCCCGATGTGATGCACTACCAGGCCACGATCATCGATCCGCGCGTCTTCACGCGGCCGTGGACCATGGTCTCTGGACTGCGCCGGGAGAAGGATCCGGCCTACGAGCAGTGGGAGAACGCCTGCTGGGAGGGCGTCAGCATCAGGGAGATGACGAACCCGGCCCTGAAACCCTACCCGGGCGCGTTCCCGAAGTAAGATACGCCCCTCGTCTAACGCCTCAGGAGGACCGATGGCCAGAAGACTGTATGTGCTGTGTGCCGTACTCGTAGCCGGCGTCATCTCGCTGCCCGCGCAGCAGTTTCCGCCCGGATACGTCGACCCCGGCCCGGTGCTCGCCGCCGCCTCGAAGGCGATTAACGAGCAGGCCCTTCGCTGCGTCACGTTCTCGGGCACCGGCTACAGCGGCGCGGTGGGCCAGACGTTCGAGAATGCCATGAACATCGACTGGCGGCGCCAGGAGATGGCCAACTACACGCGCACGATCAACTGGGAGACTGGGACGAGCAAGGAGACGTTCGACCGGAAGCCCGGCGAGAGTCCCGCCTCCTGGAAATACGGCCTGGGCTTCGTCGGCGGGACGCCGACACAGAAGAACGTGCGCCAGACGCACGTCGTCAACGGCACGACCGCCTGGTACACCGACGGCGACACGGCGCCGGTGGCGGTATCGCCAGAGATGGCGGAAATCTATCAGCTGGATATCTGGCTGACGCCGCACGGATTCCTCAAGGCGGCGCGGAAGCCTGGCGCGAATCCCGTGGCGCTCTGGCGCTGGGAGCAGCTCGAGAAGGGGCGCGACGGCAACGTGGTCTCGCCCGAGAGGGTGCACGTGGTGGGCATCACGGTGCTCGGCAAGTACCGCGTGGACGCCACGATCAACAGCCAGAACATCATCACGCGCATCAAGACGACCGTGAACGAGAACACGCTCGGCGACTTCAATATCGAGCAGGAGTCGACCAACTTCATGCCGGCTGGGGATTCGCGCTGGCCGATCGCGTGGCACTCGCACCAGGGATGGGACGACAACTGGAAGTTCTATTCGGAGAGCACCGGGCACAACGCCTATGGCGGCAAGTTCCCCGACATCCAGGCCAACGTGTGCGCCGACCCGGTACCCGTGCCCGACGCGGTCCGTCAGGCTCCCGCGCCGAATCCGGCGCAGGTGAACGTGGAGAAGATGGCGGAGGGCGTGTACCTCCTTGGCGGCGGGCCGGCCAACAGCTACATGGTGGAGTTCCGCGACTTCGTGGCGGTGTTCGAGGCGCCTGGCGGGGAAGCGCGCAGCCTCGCCGTGATCGACACGATTGCGAAGCTGGCGCCCGGCAAGGCGATCCGGTGGCTCATCATGTCGCATCCGCACTTCGATCACATCGGCGGCATTCGCACCTACAACCACATCGGCGCCACGCTCGTGACGCACATGATCAATCTGCCGTTCATCAACCGCGATGTGCTGACCTATAAAGCGCGGACCGTGAAGCCGGACGTCCTCTCGCTGTGGCCGCCGACCGAAGTGGCCGAAGGGTACAACTACGAGGCGATTCAGGAGAACTTCGTCATCACCGACAACAGCCGGATCCTGCGCGTCTACTACGTGCAGCCGCTCAACCACGTCTCGGGCATGCTGATGGCGTACCTGCCGGCCGAGCGCATCGCGTTCGAAGCGGACCTCTTCGACACGCACGAGCCGCCGCGCGCGGCCCAGATGCCGGCGATGCGCAGCTTCCTGAATCAGGTGCAGCGGATGAAGCTCGATGTCGGGACCGTGGCGCCGATTCACGGCAAACCGGTGCCGTGGAGCGCGTTCATGGATGCGATGGGAACGGCCGCGAAGACGAACTAGGGGACTACTGGGCGGTGGGATCCGGACAGGTCGCGAGATTGATCGTGCCGCCGATCTGGGGGTCGAACCCGCCGTAGTACATCGCCAGCGTGCCATCGGCGAGACGCACCGCATCAGGATCGTTGCCGAAGAAGACGTCGTAGGTTTCCGTCTCGAACGTCAGGCCGTCGGCCGACGTCGAGTGATACAACCCTTCCGTGGAGGCCGCGCCGGGGCCCGCAAACCTGCCGTAGTAGAGCGTGATGGATCCATCGGCGTTCGTGAGCGCGAACGGGTGCTCCGCCGATTCGGTGAGCACCGGCGCATCCGGCCCCACCCGCGTTCCCGCCTCCATCGTCCATCGCAGCTGATCAGTGGAGACCGCGCTCTTGATGCGGTGTCCGCCGGGCGGATCGCCGGGCCGCGGCAGATCGCTGAAGTACATCCGGTACCGGCCATCAGCGAGCCTGATGACGGTCGCGCCGCTCGTGGCGCTGACGGTGGTGCCGGTGAAGGCGGCGGCGTCGGCCGTGATACGAAAGCCGGTTTCGACCGTGAAGGTCAGGCCATCGGTGCTGACCGCCGACCTGATGCCGTTGCCGCTCGTGAAATACAGGCGCCAGCCGCCGGCGGGGTTCACGACCGCCCGCGGCATGCCTGATCCGTCAGGCAGCCGGCTGCCGGCCTCGGGGACGAAGCTCGTCCCGTCAGGCGAGACCGACACGGCGCTGACGACGCCGCGCCCCTGCGCGAAGATATACATCCGCAGCCGGCCGTCCGCGAGCAGCACTGACGACGCGTCCGCGAGCACCTGGCCCGCGGCCACGCCAAAGTCCGTAGGGGAGAGCAGGGGGCCCACAATCGTGCAGGCGCCGGCCGCCCCCATGGGCGGGCCCGGCATCTGCGCGGCCGCTGCAGACGGCAGCGCGGCTCCGATGGCGATTACAATCGCGGCGAAGCGAGGAGAACTCATATGTGCGACCTGTCCCACGATTACACCACTGATTTCGGCTTCATCGTCAATGTTCCACAGATCCGGGCCCTCGTCGCCGAGACGGCGCGGGTGACGAGGGAAATTCCGGGCAATGCCGCGCGGGTGGAGGCGCTTCGTCCGGCATTTGCGGCGCTGCTGGCGGCCGAGGGCTGGCTCCCGGACGCGTTCGCGCAGCCGGATCTGAAGAGCGGCATGGGGGGCGGCATCGGGCAGTACGCGCTCTATCGGGCCGAAGACGGGTCGCTCTGCCTGTTCTCGCTGGTCGTCCCGGCGGGTGCGTCAACCCCGGTGCACGACCATCTCGCGTGGGGGATCGTCGGCGTCTATCGCGGAACACAGCTCGACACCACGTACGCGCGCCTCGATGACGGGCACGATGAGACGCGGGCATCGCTCGAAGTCTCGTCGCAGCAGACGGCCGGGCCGGGGAACTTCTATACGCTGCTGCCGCCGGACGGCGACATTCACTACGTGAAGACCATCTCCGAGACCCCCTCGGTGTCGATTCACCTGCTCGCCAACGACACCGCCTGCGTCTGGCGGCACAAGTACGATCCCGCCGCCGGGACGGTGACCGCGTTCCGATCCGGCTATTCGAACGTCGCGTGTCCGGACGAAGCGAAGGCTACGTAGGGCGGCTCAGACGAGCTCGCCGAACCAGCCTCGCCGCGCCATCCATTTGACCGTTTCCACGACCGGCACGATGGAAAACGCCAGGGCGCCGGTGAGCAGAAGGTCGGACGGCGTGAAGCTGAACGTGCCGAGCGGGCGCTGGAGAAATGGCACGTAGGCGATCGCCACGAGGAGCACGAGTTCCCACCCGACGGCGGTATTGAGCCACCGGTTCGCGAAGGGCCGGTGGAGGATGGACAGGCGATCCGAGCGGCAGTTGTAGGCATTGAAGAACTGGATCAGCACCAGTGTCACGAACGTCATCGCCATCGCTTCCTGCACTGGGCGGCCGGCGCGCAGCAGCGACGTGAACAGAACAATGTTGACGAGGCCGGACCACAGCCCAGCTGCCAGCAGGATGGCCACCACGGGTCGGGTGAACACGCCCGTGCGTGGATCGCGCGGCTTCCGCTGCATCAGGTCGGGCTCGGGGGGATCGACCGCCAGCGCGAGCGCCGGCAGGCCGTCGGTGGCGAGATTCACGTAGAGAATCTGCACCGCGGTCAGCGGCAGCGGCAGGCCGACGATCACCGACCCGGCCAGCAGCACAATTTCGCCGACGTTACACGACAGCAGGTACATCAGATACTTCTTGATGTTCCCGAAGACAATGCGCCCCTCTTCGACGGCGGCCACAATGGTGGCGAAGTTGTCGTCGAGCAGCGTCATGCTCGCCGCTTCCCGGCTCACGTCGGTGCCGGTGATCCCCATGGCAATACCGACGTCCGCCTTCTTCAACGCCGGCGCGTCGTTCACGCCATCGCCCGTCATGGCCACGACCTCATGTCGCTGCTGCCAGGCAGTCACGACGCGCAGCTTGTCGGCCGGCGAGACGCGCGCGTACACCCCGATGTCGACGACCTGGTTCACCAGGTCGTCGTCGGTCATGGCTTCGAGCTCGCGGCCGGAGACGACCCGCCGGTTGCCCAGCATCCCGAGCTCGCGCGCGATCGTGCTCGCGGTCAGCGGATGATCCCCGGTGATCATCACAGGCCTGATTCCAGCCTTGACACACGTCTCGACCGCCTCCCGGGCCTCCGCGCGGGGCGGGTCCATCATCGCGATCAGCCCGAGCAGCGTCATGCCCGATTCGGCATCCTCCAGCGTGGCGCGCGTCTTGCGCGCCACCGCGAGCACCCGGAGGCCTGCGGCCGCCATCTGCTGTTCCACCTCCCGCAGCCGATCGCGATCCGTGACGCCCATCGGCGCATCGCCGTCCGCGGCCAGCCGGCTGACGCAGCCACCGAGCACCTCCTCGAGGGCGCCCTTCGAGTACGACACCTGCGCGCCGTCCTGTCCCCGGTGCAGCGTTGTCATCCGCCGCCGCTCTGATGTGAACGGAATCTCACCGACGCGCGGCTGCTGCTGCTCGAGGTATTCAGGGCGCAAACCCGCCTTCATGGCCCCAACGATGAGGGCGCCCTCCGTCGGGTCGCCTTCCACCTGCCACCGGTGCTCCTTCGTCACCAGCTTCGCGTCGGAGGCGAGCGCCGCGGCGGCGAGGAGCTCGCGAGCCCCATCCGGCGGCGCGACGGGCTGCCTGCCGTCGAGGAATTCGCCTGTCGGCTCGTAGCCCACGCCTGCCACGTCCAGGAAACGGTCTGTCACGAACAGCTGCCGGACCGTCATCTCGTTCCTGGTCAGTGTGCCGGTCTTGTCCGAGCAGATGACCGACGTGCTGCCGAGGGTTTCCACCACGGGAAGCCGGCGTACGAGCGCCTGGCGCGCGACCATCCGGCGCACGCCAATCGCGAGCGAGATTGTGACCACGGCCGGCAGCGCTTCCGGGACGACGGCGACCGCCAGCGCGATGCCGAACATGAACATCTCGATGGCCGGGAGCCCTCGAAACAGGCCCACCGCGACAACGAGCGCCACGACGGCCAGGGCCGCCTTGCCGAGGGTCGCGCCGAGGCGATCGAGGTTGTCCTGAAGCGGCGTGCGCGCGACGTCGACGGTCTCGACCATCCGTGCGATGCGTCCGAACTCGGTGGACATGCCGGTCTCGACGACGACCGCCTGGCCACGGCCGTGCGTCACCATCGTGCCGGCGAACAGCATGTTGCGCCGATCGCCGACCGGCAGCCCGGGATCGTCGAACGCTGCAGGCGTCTTCGCGACCGCCGCCGATTCCCCCGTCAGCGGTGCCTCGTCGAGGGCGAGGTTGATCGCCTGAATCACGCGGCTGTCGGCCGGGACCCGATCGCCGGCGCGCAGGACGACGATGTCGCCCGGGACGACGTCCCGGGCGGGTACCACCGTTTCCGCGTCGTCGCGCAGGACCCGCGCGACGGGGGCGGCCATCTTCTTGAGCGCGTCGAGCGCTTTGCCGGCGCGGTGCTCCTGGAAGAACCCGAGCAGCACGGCAAACGAGATGATGACCGAGATCGCGATCGCCTCGAGCCGGTGGCCGAGCAGCGCGGACACGACGGTGCCGGCGATCAGGATCAGGATCAGCACGTTCTGGAACTGGGCAGCGAGGGTCCGCCAGGCGGAATCGCGGCGGTTGGCACTGAGTTCGTTCGGGCCGTAGCGCTTGAGGCGTGCGGCCGCGCCGGCCGCCGTGAGGCCGGCGGCACCGGTCACCAGCTGCGAGAGCACCGTCCCGACCGGCAGCGCGTGCCAGATCGGATCGCCGTAGGCCGCCGCGGTCCCGGCGGGGGAGGTCGGTGCCTTTGCGATCACAGCAGCCCCGCAGCCGCGAGCGCAAGGCCCGCAATCGAGACGCTCATGGCCAGCATGTCCCCGACACCTCCAGGACCGACGATAGTGGAGCGGCAATACTTCGACAAATAGATAGTTACAAGCCAAATCTTCCGTTTTTGTTAAGTATGATCGTCCAGTGGACCCTCTCAACTATCACCACCTGCGATACTTCTGGACCGTGGTGCGCGAGGGCGGCATCGCACGCGCGGCGGAGAAGCTGCGCATCTCACAGCCGGCCATCAGCGCCCAGATCAAGCAGCTGGAAGCCTCGCTCGGAGAACGGCTCCTGCAGCGCCAGGGCCGTGCGCTCGTCCTGACCGAAGTCGGCCGCGTCGTCGATCACTATGCGAGCGGAATCTTCACCGCCGGTGCGGAGCTGGTTGAGACGCTCAAAGGCCAGCCGTCCGGGCGCGCGATGCGGCTGGCGGTCGGCGTGGCGAACGCGGTGCCGAAGCTGGTGGTCTATCGGCTGCTGCAGCCGGCGATGGCCGTCGCGGATCGCGTGCAGCTGGTGTGCACCGAGGACGACCCGGAGGAGCTGTTCGCGCGGCTCGCCATCCACGCGCTCGACGTCGTCATCAGCGATGGCCCCGCCGCCCCGCACCTCCGCGTGCGGGTGTTCAATCACCTCCTGGGCGAGTCGGGGACGACGTTCTTCGCCGGGAGGCCGCTGGCGGGGCGGCTGCGCCGGCGCTTTCCACAGTCGCTGAGCGGCGCGCCGATGCTCATGCCGACACCCGATACGTCGCTGCGCCGCGCGCTGGAGCAGTGGTTCACCGTCATCGGCGTCCGACCAACGATGGCCGCCGAATTCGAGGATCCGGCGCTGCTGAAAACCTTCGGGGAGAGCGGCGAAGCCCTGTTCGCGGCGCCAACAGCGGTCGAGGAGGAGGTGCTGCGCAGTCCGGGGCTCGCAGTGGTGGGACGGACGGACGTGGTCCGCGAGCGCTTCTACGCCATCACCATCGAGCGACGTCTGACCCATCCTGCCGTCGTGGCGATTACGAGCGCGGCGCGGGCGCACATGTTCGGCCGGAGCAAGCCCGGGCGACGCCGACGGTTGAGTCCGGCGCCGGTCCCGAACTAGTTGATTGTCCCGCCGACGGTCAGTCCGCTCGGGACTGTTCTCGGAATCGTCCTGTCGAAGTTCTCGTCGCTCAGCGCGTCGAGGAACGCCAGGAGCTCGACGTCGTCGTCATCGACGCCGCGGAGCTGGCGGAGCAGCGGGTCGAGCTGATCGCGGGTGACGTGCACGTTCCGGTCGTTGCTGCGCCGGCCGCGCCGGCCGCCGCCGTTGTCCACGTCATCGTAGAACTCGAGCACGTCCTCCAGCCGGTTGAAGACGCCGCTGTGCATGTATGGGGCGGTGAACCGAAGATTCCGCAGTGATGCCGTCCGGAACGCGTACCGGCCTTCGGCGCCCGGATCGGTCGGCAGGGCGGGATTATCAGGCACGCCGAGCACGTGCAGCTTGTAGTCGGAGAACATCGGGCCGTTGTGGCAGTTCGCGCAGCCGATCCGCTCGAAGCGGCGCATCCCTGCCAGCTGAGTGGCGTTCATGGCCGCGCGATCGCCGCGCATGTACCGATCGAACGGCGCGTTGTTTGCGACAATCGACCGCTGGAACGCGGCCAGCGCATTTCCAAGATTCGCCGCGGTGACCGCGCGGGTCCCGCCGAAGGCCTCCGCGAACAGGCGGCGATACTCGGGAATCTCGTTGAGACGGGCGACGACGGTGTCGACCGCCTTGTCTTCCGCGTACGTGCGGCCGCGCATTTCTTCCAGCGCTTTCAATGGCTCCAGCGCCTGCGCCTCGAGCCCTTTCGCCCGTACGTCCCAGAACATGGGCGCCGTCGCCGGATCGTAATTCCCCTGTTCGTCGCTGCCGACGAACGCGACGTTCAGAATCGTCTGGCTGTTGCGCTTCACGAGCGGAATCGAGCTGCCCGCGGCGAATCTGCGCCGATGCCCGAGACCCGCGCCGGTGACGCCAATCGACAGGTCGCGGTTCTCGGCGTAGCCGAATTCGGGGTGATGACAGGTCCCACACGCGACGTCTTTGGGTCCCGAGAGCACCGGATCCCAGAACAGCAGCCGCCCGAGGGCTATCTTCTGCGGGGTGCTCGGATTGGCGGCGGGTGACTTCGCCGTCCGGGGAAGCGGCGTCCGGATGTCCTGGCTGCGGACGTCGGCCGCAAAGTACAGCGCCGCGGCGCAGGCAAGGCCAATCCCGGCGACAAAAGCGGAAGCCTGTCTCATAGGCGCTCTTGTCTTCTATACGCCGCCGAAGCGGAACCGTTGCACCCGGAGGGGTCGGCGTCCGACCCCCCCGAGTTCGAATGCGTCGCTCCTAACCTAGAATGTGGCTCTGAACCCGAACTGCAGCGTGCGCGGCTGGTAGCTGATGTTGTTGCTGAACACCGGCCTTCCGTAGTTCGCGTTGCTCTCCTGGGTCGTATACGCCCCGAAGTTCGCGCGATCGAAGGCGTTGAACAGCTCGAGCATGCCGTCGATGGACACGCGGGCGCCAATCCGGAGACGCTTCTGGAGACGCATGTCGAGGCGCAAGACCGAGTCTCCCTTCAACGCCGTGCGGTCGACAATCGTGCCATTCGGACGCAGTCGGCTCTCGCCAACTACCTGGCTGCGCAGGTCGCCGCCGTAACTCGTGTTGAAACGCTGACCGGAGCCGTAGAAGAGGATCCCGCTCACCTGGAGGCCGAGGGGCGCCTCATAGATGCCGTTGAGGACGAGGCGATGGCGCTGGTCGCTCGGCGCGAACGTGTAGTCGCCGCCCATGTCGCTGGCGAGTGGAAAGGGGACAGGGGTGCGCGTCAGCTTACGGGTGATGATGTTCGCTTGACCGCAGCACCAGTCCTTGGTCCACCGCTCCGTCCCCCATTGGTACGGGTTGCCGGTCTTGTCCTTCATCCTGCCCAGGGTGTAGGTGAGCGCCGCCTGCCACCGGCCGCTCATTCGCTTGGTGATTGAGTTTTCCCACCCGTAGTAGTTCGACACACCCTCAAACATGCCCAGTTCGATGGGGCCGAACTCTGAAAACGCCTGTTTGGTGAGATCGGAGCTCGGATAGTTCGCACCGGTCGCCGGGTTGTAGGTCAGGTTGATGTTCTCCGAGTATTCCTCGTTGCGGCCGCCGGTCCAGACCGCGTTCGTCTCGAAGGCCACCGCCGACCCGAACTGTCGCTGCACCCCGACGGACGCCTGGTTGCTGTATTGCGCTTCATAGAAGGGGCTGTTCATTTCCGGCTGGAAATTCCGCTTGAGGCA
>CAXNKG010000020.1:0-47377 GCA_964202965.1 Vicinamibacterales bacterium | reverse complement strand
CAGCCGTTCGCGCACACCGTCCCGTGGATCGAGATGGTGATGGGCGCGCTGATCATCGTGGGGCTGTTCACGCGGCCGGCGCTTGTCGTCGGCGGCCTGATGATGACGAGCCTCACGTTCGGGACGATGTTCCTGCGGAACTTCGATCTGGCGTGGCTGCAGGTGACCTACGCGATTGCGTTCTTCCTGCTGCTCGCCACGCACTCGTGGAACCTGCTCTCGCTCGACGCGATGCTGGGCCGCACGAAGCCGGCGGGCGCCTAGAAGACGAACAGCGCTCCGGAATCCCGGAGGGAGTTGTCGTGCTGATCGCCGGCAGCTCCCTTCGACGCGCCATCCTCGCCATTCGATGACCCCACCAGCGTCGCGCCGTCGCCACTGAGCGCGACACCGCCGCCAAACTGATCGAACTCCTCGGAGTTCGGCGCCTTCAGGTAGGCGTTCTGCGACCACTTCCCTGCCGTGCGGGTGAACACGTAGACCGCGCCCGATTCATGAACGGACAGATCGTGCGGATAGGGGTTGATCCCCTGTCCCGCGCCCGACTGTCCGGGCGCCCCGGCGGCGAGGACGCTGCCGTCACGGCTGAGCGCCAGGCGGATGCCGAACAGATCGATAGGCCCGATGTTGAAGGACTTCACGTACGCCTGCTGCGTCCAGACGCCGTTGGTGCGGCCGTACACGTAGACCGCGCCCGCCGATCCCTCGTTCACGGGCACGCTGCTCTGATCGCCGTCGATGCCGCGCGAGAGGTTGTCTTCGTCAGCCGCACTGACGGCGAGCGTGTTGCCGTCGGCGCTCAGGGTGAGGGCCGACCCGAATGCCTCGTTCGGCGTGGTGTTCGACGGCTTCACGTACGCTTCCTGCGACCAGGCGGTGCCGCGGCGCACGAACACATACGCCGCGCCGGAGCCGCCGACGCCGTTGTTCTGCGGCCCGTTGACGCCGGTGGCGCCGCCGTCTTCGTCGTACCCGCAGACGGCGAGGGTGTTGCCGTCGCCGCTCAGCGCGGCGCAGAACCCGAAGCGATCGCCCCCCTGCGCGTTGGAGGCCTTGATGTAGGCCTGCTGCGTCCACGTGGTGCCGCGGCGCACGAATACATACGCGGCGCCCGCGTCCGCGGCTTCGTTGTCCGCCTGGTTGGCGTTGACGCCTGAGGCGGCGCTCGCCTCGGACTGCGCCCCGACAGCCAGCGTGCTGCCGTCGTGGTTGAGCGCGACCGCCCACCCGAACTGATCGCCAGCCTCCGCGTTCGACGCCTTGATGAACGCCTGCTGCGCCCAGGCCGCACCCGTGCGTACAAACACGTACACGGCGCCGGAGGACTCCGCCGAGTTGTCCTGCTGATTGCCGTTGATGCCGCGGGCGCTGCTGTCTTCGAGCGTGGCGCTGACCGCCACCGTGTTGCCGTCGCCGCTGAGCGCCACAGCGAAGCCGAACTTGTCCGACGTCCTCGTGTTCGACGCCTTGAGATACGCCTGCTGCGTCCAGTCGTCGCCCGTCTTGACGAAAACGTATGCGGCCCCGGAATCCCAGGCGGACTCGTCGTCCTGCGTGCCGTTGACACCGGTGGCTGCGCTGTCCTCGTGCGGTGTGCTCACCGCGATCGTCCGGCCGTCGTCACTCATCGCGAGCGTGACGCCGACGAGCGGATCGCCGATGCCGATCTTGTCGTCTTCGCCAGGATTCGAGACCTTCAGGTACGTGACCTGCGACGCCTGCCTGGTGCTGTAATCCACGCGCGCGGTCTGCTGCGCAGTGCTGGCTTGCTGCTGCGCAGTGACAATCCCGCCGAACATGCTCGTGCCTGCGGCACACGCAATCCACGCTGCAATCCTGAACGTCATCCGGTCTCCTTGTGTCGCCATTCTACTTCCGGGGCCCGATTGTCGTCTGGCCATCCAGGTACGGGCGCAGCGCGGCGGGCACCTGCACGGTGCCGTCCGCCTGCTGGTAGTTCTCGAGGATCGCGATCAGCGTGCGGCCGACCGCGAGGCCCGACCCGTTGAGCGTGTGCACGAAGTCGGCTTTGCCGCCGCCGGCCGGCTTGAACTTGATGTTCGCGCGCCGGGCCTGAAACGCCTCGGTATTGCTGCACGAGGAAATTTCGCGGTACGTGTTCTGGCTCGGCAGCCACACTTCGAGGTCGTACGTCTTGGCCGACGCAAACCCCATGTCGCCGGTGCACAGCATCATCGTGCGATACGGGAGTTCCAGCCGTTTCAGCACTTCTTCGGCGTTGCCGGTCAGACGCTCGAGCTCGTCGTACGAGGTGTCCGGCGCGCTGAACGCCATCAGCTCCACCTTGTCGAACTGGTGCTGCCGAATCAGCCCGCGCACGTCCGCGCCGTACGAGCCGGCTTCGCTGCGGAAGCAGGGCGTGTACGCCGTGTAGCGGATCGGAAGCGTGCGTGCGTCCAGAATCTCCCCGCGGTGCATGTTCGTAAGCGGCACCTCGGCGGTCGGCACCATGTACAGGTCCCAGTCGCCGGCAATCTTGAACAGGTCCGCCTCAAACTTCGGCAGGTTGCCCGTCCCGGTCAGCGATGCCGTGTTCGCCATGAACGGCGGCTCGACTTCGGTGTAACCGTGCTCTTTCGTGTGCAGATCGAGCATGAAGTTGATCAGCGCCCGCGCGAGTCGGGCGCCCGCGCCGATGAGCACCGTGAATCGGGCGCCGGCGATCTTCGTGCCGCGCTCGAAGTCGATGATCCCGAGCGCCGGGCCGAGATCCCAGTGCGCCTTCGGCGCGAATGCGAATGTCCCCGGCGTGCCGTGGCGCCGCACCTCCACGTTGTCGGCGGCGCTCTTCCCCACCGCCACGCTGGCATGAGGCAGATTCGGAAGAACCAGCATCCCGCTGGCGCGCCGCGCTTCGATCGCGTCGAGCTCGGCCGCCACGTCCTTGACCCGCGCCGCCCGCTGACGGCTCGTGTCCTGCATCGACGTGATGTCCCGCCCCTCGCGCTTCGCGCGGGCCGCTTCCTCACCCAGGGCGTTCTGCTCGCGCTTGAGTCCTTCGAGTTCCGGAATGAGCCGGCGGCGCGCGGTTTCCAGCCGGAGAAGTTCCTCAAGCTCGGTGTTCAGATCCATCCCGCGGTTCTGCAGGGCGGTCCGGACCGAATCAAGGCTGTCTCGGAAGAGCGCGGGATCAAGCATGCGTGTTCCTCGATCCTATATGGGCGGGAGGGTGGCTGGGTAGGTGCGTGTGGGATACGATGGCCGGGATGTCTGGATCGATTCGAAAGGCGGTCTTTCCCGCCGCCGGTCTCGGCACGCGGTTCCTCCCGGCGACGAAGGCGCAGCCGAAGGAAATGCTCGTCCTGGTCGACAAGCCCGTCATCCAGTACGGGGTCGAAGAAGCCGCTGCTTCAGGTGTCTCCAACATCATCATCGTCACGGGCCGCGGCAAGAACGCCATCGAGGATCATTTCGACGTCAACGTGGAGCTCGAAAGCTTCCTCGAGCAACGCGGCAAGTCGGAACAGCTCGAACAGATTCGCCACATCACTGAGTCGGTCAGCGTCGCGTACGTGCGCCAGGGCGAACCGCTCGGCCTGGGGCACGCCGTGCTCGTCACGAAGAACCTCGTGGGCGACGAACCCTTCGCGGTCATCCTTGGCGACGACGTGATTGATGCGACGCCGCCGGCGCTGCGGCAGATGATAGACGTGTTCGAGCGGGTCAAGGGACCGGTGCTCGCTGTTGAACGCGTTCCGGCGGACCAGGTTTCGAACTACGGCATCGTGGCGATTGACGCGAGCGAGGACCTGGGGCCGCGCGTGCATCGCGTCACGGATCTCGTCGAGAAGCCGGCGCGCGACGCCGCACCATCGAACCTCGCCATCATCGGCCGCTACATCCTCACGCCCGACATCTTTCCGGCGCTCGAGGCGACCGCCCGCGACGGCACCGGAGAGATTCAGCTCACCAACGGCCTGCGGCACCTGCTCGGGCAGCGCCCGGTTTACGTGTATGAAATCGACGGCGTCAGGCATGACACCGGGAACAAGCTGGGGTTCCTGAAGGCGCTGGTCTACTTCGCCCTGCGACGGCCGGACCTGGCCGAGCCGTTCCGGCGCTACCTCGAAACGCTCGACTTGAAGGTCGGCGCGAAAACCTAATCCTTCGAGGTACTCGGGGTTGCCGGCTTCGCCGGCGTCTGGGTCTTCGCGGGTTCCGCGGATTTCGATTCGGTCTTGTCCGTCGAGGCCGAGTCGGACTTCGGCGCGGTCGAGCCGTCCTTCGTCGAGCTGTCCTTGTCCTTGCTCCCGCTGTCACTCGACGAGTTGCCGCTCTTCTTGGCGTAATCGGTGATGTACCAGCCGCTGCCCTTGAACTGAAACGCAGGGGACGAGATCAGGCGCTGGATGGGACCCTTGCCGCACTTCTCGCAGACGTCCAGCGGCGGATCGGAAAATTTCCGGATCGCCTCGAAGCGTTCGCTGCACGCGTCGCACTGGTATTCATAGAGTGGCATGGCGTTACTCCAGGACCGCGTCGGTCGTATCGCCGAGCAGCAGCCGGCGGTGGGCCCAGAAGGGCGCGTTGCCCTGCGCAAGCAGAGCGTCATGGAAGGTCCGCATGGAGAATTTCCCTCCCTGGGCGTCCTTGTAGTCGCGGCGCAGCTTCAGCAGCATCAACTTCCCCACTGAGTACACCAGATACATCGGGTCGAACGTGCCCCGCTCCGCTTCACGCCGGGCGGTCCCCTCTTCGAGAAAGGCCTCGTCGCGGAAGAGGCGCATGCCCTGTTCGACGGACATGTCCTCGCAGTGCAGACGGATGGCGACGACGAACCGGGCCAGCCTGACGAGCGCCTCCGCCAACTGGCCGAGTTTCAGCCTGTCGTCTCCGCGGCGGAAGCCTGCCTCGATCATCATGTGCTCGCAGTAGTGCGCCCATCCTTCGACAAACGACATCGGCGCGAAGAGCGTCGACTTCCGCACTTTCGACGCCACGCGCCGCAGATGCTGGTAGTGGAGGAAATGTCCGGGATACACCTCGTGGATCGAAATGTTCCAGAGCGTCGGCGCGTTGAAGTCGCGCATGTGCTCGTCCTGCCGCTCCGCCGCCCACCCGCGGTCGGCGTCGGTCAGGTAGTAGTAGGCGCGGCTCGGCTTGCTCTCGAACGGTCCGGGCGTCCACATGCTCGCAGACGCCCACCGGTAGAACTCGGGCGACGGCGCCACGACCACCGGATCCGATTGCGGAAGCGAGACGACTGACTGGCGCTGCAGGAACTGCGCGAGCTCCTTGAGCTGCTCCTCCGCGACCGACACCAGTTGCCCTGGGGCGGGATGATCCTGCTTCGCCGTCCGCCAGGCACTGAGGGGATCCGCGCCGTTCATGCGGCCGGCCACGCTGCGAAACTCTTCCTGCACCTCGTGGAGCTCGCGCATGGCGATCGCGAGCAGCCGCTCGGCGTTGAGTGAAATCCCCTCGTCCAGCTTGAGCTTCCGCTCGAAGCTTTCCCGGCCGAGGCGAAACGGCGCTTTGGCGCGCGGCGCGAGATCGGTCTCCAGATAGTCCACGTACGCGCGGATGGCCGTGGCGGCTTCGGTGGACGTGTCGGCGAGATCGCCAAGGATGTGCAGATCGTCCAGCGTCGAAAACGCCTTCGGCAGGTCCGACTCGATGAACGTCAGCACGCCGCGCCAGGTCTCCAGCCCGATCTTCACGAAGATGCCTGGA
Organism: Vicinamibacterales bacterium; assembly: GCA_964202965.1. Lineage (GTDB taxonomy): Bacteria > Acidobacteriota > Vicinamibacteria > Vicinamibacterales > UBA2999 > CAXNKG01. The sequence continues at coordinate 41,683 of CAXNKG010000020.1, read as the reverse complement.
CACTCACGGACGTTGTCGCGCGCGGCCTGGACGAGCCGCGGCACCTGGCGCAGCTTCGACACGACGCGGCGGGCACGATCCGAGTCGGGCGCGTAGGCAAACAGCGCCTGCCCCGCCAGACCCGTTCCCAGCGCATCGGCGTACACCTGCGGACTCCGCTCCCAGCTGCGAACGGTCTCGAGCTCGTGGAGGCGCGCATCGATGTTGGCCGCGATGATCGGGTGTTCCACCTGCTCCGCCGGCGGCAGGACGGACGGGTCGATCTGACGCAGCCGCCGGCCAAACCCGGCCAGCGCGCGAAGATGGGTGTCTACGGCCGGGCGGCTGAAGTCTTCGAGGAGGTCGTCGTGCAGGTGCACGCCATCCCCGCTCGCCTGGCTGGGGAGCACCTCGTAGAGGTAGCCAAGGTAATCGTCGACAAAATGGGGAAAAGGCTCCGAGGGGTGCATGTTTCAGGGCGTGCGCTCTGTGACTGCGGATGATGAGCGCTCATCTCTCGAATGGTACAATATCCCCTCCCGCCTGATGTCCGGTACGTTGTTCGTGGTCGCAACGCCCATCGGTAACCTCGAGGACATCACACTGCGAGCGCTGCGAGTGCTGCGCGAAGTGGACCTCATCGCCGCCGAAGACACCCGGCGCACCGCCAAACTGCTCGCCCACTATGCGATCCCGACGCCGTCGATCAGTTTTCACGCGCACAACACCCGCTCGCGGCTCTCGCAGCTACTCGCACGCCTGGAGGGAAACGAGGCCGTCGCGCTGGTCACGGATGCCGGCATGCCCGGGGTCTCCGACCCGGGCGTGGAGCTCGTTCGTGCGGCGCTCGACAGAGGGATTCCGGTTGACGTGATTCCCGGCCCCAGCGCTCCGCTGACCGCCGCCGTCGCATCGGGGTTTCCTCTCGACCCGTTCACGATCCTGGGGTTTCCCCCGGTCAAAGGGAGGGCGAGGACCGCCTGGTTCGAGCAGGTGGCCAGCATTTCGCATTCGCTGTCGTTCTTCGAAGCGCCCCATCGGATCCAGAAGACACTGGATGAGCTCGGCCATGTATTGGGCGATAGACCAATTTGCGTGGGTCGTGAGTTGACTAAGGCGCATCAGGAACTCGTACGCGGCCCTGCGGCGACGTTAATTGGTCATATAACAGATCCGAGAGGAGAATACACCGTGGTGGTCGGCCCGGCGCAGCCCACGGAAGCGCTGGTGATTAAGGTGTTAGACCAAGACATATACCTTGAATTTGGTCAATTGAAACAAATCAGTGGGATTAGTCGGCGGCAACAGGTCAGTGCAATCGCCAGAAAACATGGGAGGTCGGCTAAGGAAATATATGCAATTATCGAAAAAATGAAGGATTCTGCTATATGACCAAGACAGGCGGTGTCCATGTCGTCATCCTGGCCGCCGGCCAGGGGACCAGGATGAAGTCATCGCTGCCTAAGGTCCTCCATCACGTGGCTGGGCGACCAATCGTCGAGCATGTCCTCGCTGCGTCACGCTCCCTGACACCCGAGACGACCACGATAGTCGTGGGTCATCAGGCACCCGCGGTTCAATCGGCCCTGGCGAGCTGGCCGAACCTCAGGTTCGCCGTCCAGAACCCCCAGCTGGGGACCGCGCACGCGCTCCAGCAGACCGAGGGGGCGCTTGCCGGGCAGACGGGCACCGTCGTCCTGCTGTCCGGAGATGTCCCGCTGCTTCGGCCTCAGACCCTGGAGAGGCTCCTGGCCGCGCACCGGGGAGCCGCCGCGGCGGCGACTGTGGTGACCGCGATCCTGGAGCGACCCTACGGGTACGGCCGGGTGATTCGCACCGCTGGCCGCATTACCCGCATCGTGGAGGAGCGCGACGCCTCGCCGGCGGAGCGGCGGATTCGCGAGATCAACAGCGGCATCTACGCCTTCGACCTCGACCCGCTCTTCGACACGCTGCGGACCATTGCTGCGAAGAACGCGCAAGGGGAGCACTATCTCACCGACCTGGTCTCGATCTACCGCAAACGGAAGCTTCCCGTCGAAACCCTGGTCGTCGACGATCCGGGCGAAGTGCGGGGGGTCAATTCACGCTCGGAACTAGCCGAAATGAGCGCCAATATGCGACAGACAAAGAACGAGGAACTGATGGCCGCCGGCGTCACCCTGGTCGACCCGGCCACCACCTACATCGACCCCGGGGTCGTGGTCGGGCCCGACACGGTCATCCACCCAGGTGTGGTCATCCAGGGACAGACGCGGATCGGGTCCGCCTGTGAGATTCACGCCTATTCCCGCATCGTCGACTCGGACATCGGGGATCACGTCACCATCCTGAACTTCTGTCTCATCGTTGGTGCGCGCGTTGCACAGAGCGCGGCCATTGGTCCGTTCGCGCATCTGCGGCCCGAGACCGAGGTGGGGGAGAAGGCGAAAATCGGGAATTTCGTGGAGCTGAAGAAGACCATCCTGGGACCGGGGGCGAAGGCCGGCCACCTGTCGTACCTGGGGGACGCCACGATTGGCGCCAACGTCAACATCGGCGCCGGCACGATCACGTGCAACTACGACGGGCAGAAGAAGCACACAACGGTCATCGAAGACGGTGCGTTCATCGGCAGTGACAGCCAGCTGATCGCCCCGGTCCGGATTGGCAAGGGCGCGTATGTCGCCGCCGGTTCGTCGATCACCGAGGACGTGCCGGCGGGGAATCTCGGGATTGCGCGCGGCCGCCAAACGAACGTCGAAGGCTGGGCGGAGCGCAAGAAAAAGGGCTGAAGCATTTATGTGCGGGATCATGGGCTATATCGGATCGAAACCTGTCGTCCCGGTCCTCATCGAAGGGCTGCGGAAGATGGAGTATCGCGGCTACGATTCGGCGGGGATCGCCCTCGTCGGCCCCGAGGGTATCTCGCTCCGCCGATCGGCGGGCAAGCTGGTGAATCTCGAGAACGCGATCCGGAACGAGCCCGTTGACGGGTTGTACGGCCTGGGCCACACACGCTGGGCCACCCACGGCCGGCCGACCGAAGAAAACGCACACCCCCATCGCGACTGCACCGGCCGCATCGTCGTGGTCCACAACGGCATCATCGAAAACTATCTCGAGCTGAAGACGGAACTGCAGGCGCAGGGGCACGAGTTCAAGACGGAAACCGACACCGAAATCGTGGCGCATCTGGTCGAGCGCGAGATGCAGGGCGACGGCCTCGAGAACGGGGTGCGGCGCGCGTTGACACGCCTGCGCGGCATGTTTGCCATCGTGCTGGTATCGCTGGAGGACCCGGAGAAGATTGTCGCCGCCCGCAACGGCCCACCCATCGTCATAGGTCTTGGCCAGGACGAATTCTTCGTCGCCTCGGATATCCCGGCCATCCTCGCCCACACGAGGGACGTCGTCTTCCTCGGCGACGAGGAGATGGCGGTCATTACGCGGTCCGGCGTCCAGTTCACGGACTTCGCCGGCCGTGCGGTCTCCAAGACGACGCAGCGGGTGTTGTGGGACCCGATCGCCGCGGAAAAGGGTGGCCACAAGCACTTCATGCTCAAGGAAATCTACGAGCAGCCCACGGCCGCGCGCGACACGATCATCGGCCGCGTCTCGCTCGACACCGGCAGGATCTTCCTCGAGGACCTGAACATCACGGACGCCGACATCCGGGCGGCCGAGAAGGTCACGATCGTGGCCTGCGGCACGTCCTGGCACGCCGGGCTGGTGGGGAAGTATCTGATCGAAGCGCTGGCGCAGGTGCCGGTCGAGGTTGATTACGGCTCCGAGTACCGCTATCGCAATCCGATCGTCGCGGCACGGGAGCTGACGATCGTGATCACGCAATCCGGAGAGACGGCCGACACGCTCGCCGCACTGCGCGAGGCGCGGCGCAAGGGCGCGAAGACCATTGCGATCTGCAACGTGGTCGGCAGCATGGCCACGCGCGAAGCCGACGGCACTGTCTATACGCACGCCGGGCCCGAAATCGGCGTAGCGTCCACCAAGGCGTTTACCTCACAGCTCATCGCGCTGCAGTTGCTCGCGCTGTATTTCGCCCAGGTCCGCGAAGCCCTCGCGCCCGACGCGATTCGCCGCCACATCGGCGAGCTGCTCAAGATGCCGCTGGTTCTTGAGCAGGCGATCAGGGCCTCGGCGGCGGCGGAGAAGATCGCGGAGCGGTTCCATACCCGTTCGGACTTCCTCTTCCTGGGCCGCGGCATCAACTACCCGATTGCGCTCGAGGGGGCGCTGAAGCTTAAGGAAATCTCCTACATCCACGCGGAAGGCTATCCCGCGGGCGAGATGAAGCACGGGCCGATTGCGCTCATCGACGATCAGATGCCGGTCGTGGCGATCGCGCCGAACGATCACGTCCTCGAGAAGATGATCGGCAACGTCCAGGAGGCGAAGGCACGCGGGGGGTCGGTGATCGCGATTACGAATGAGGGCGATTCGCGCATGGCGGCCGTCCTCGACGCACACGACATGATGCTGCCGATGCCGGACACGACGCCGCTGCTGACGCCGATCGTGATGACGATTCCGCTTCAGCTCCTCGCGTATTACATCGCGGTGCGGCGCGGATGCGACGTCGATCAGCCGAGGAATCTGGCGAAGAGCGTCACTGTAGAATAGTAGGCAGTAGGCTACCGCCTACTCAATGGATCTCCTTTCCAGTCTCAACCCCGAACAGCAGGACGCCGTTCTTCACACCGACGGAGCGCTGCTGATTCTCGCCGGCGCGGGCTCAGGCAAGACCCGCGTCATCGCGCACCGCATCGCCCACCTGGTCAGCAGCGGGATCGCGGATCCGGACAGGGTCCTTGCGGTCACCTTTACCAACAAAGCCGCCGGCGAGATGCGCGCGCGCGTCGAGGCCCTGCTGCGCGTCGAGTGCCGGCAGATGTGGATCTCGACGTTCCACGCGCTGTGCGCGCGGCTCCTCCGCCGGGAAGCGCCGCACGTCGGGCTGTCGCGCGACTTCGTCATCTACGACTCCGTGGACCAGTTGTCCGTGATGAAACAGGCCATGCGCGAGCTCGGGGTCGATGACTCCTCTCTGGCGCCCCGGCTGGCCCTGTCGCGCATCAGCCATGCGAAGAACCGGATGGAGGGGCCGGAGACGTTCGCGACGAACGCGTGGGGCCCTCGTGAGCAGCACATCGGGACGCTCTATACGATGTACCTGAAGGCGCTCAAGGACGCCAACGCGCTGGATTTCGACGACCTGCTGCTCAGGACCGTCGAGCTGTTCGAGCGGTCCGAGAAAACCCGCGACCGTTACAGCGAGAAGTTCCAGTACGTCATGGTCGACGAGTACCAGGATACGAACCGGCCGCAGTATCTGCTCGTCCAGCGCCTGGCCTCCCGATACCGCAATCTCTGCGTCGTGGGCGACCCGGATCAGTCGATCTACAAGTGGCGCGGCGCCGATCTCAAGAACATCCTCGACTTCGAGCATGACTTCCCCGAGGCCAAAGTCGTCAAGCTCGAGCGCAACTACCGTTCGACCCAGGTGATTCTGGACGCCGCGTCGGCGGTCATCGCCCGGAACCGCAACCGCAAGGAGAAGCGGCTGTACACGGAACGGGCGGGCGGCGCGAAGGTGTTGTACTACCGGGCCGGGGACGACATCGACGAAGCGGAGTTCATCGCCCGTACGGCCCGTCAGGCGCTGCAGGAGGACGTCGAGAACACGGTCGCGCTCCTGTACCGCACCAACGCGCAGTCCCGAACCCTGGAAGACGCGCTCAGGCGCGCGGGAACCGACTATCGCATCATCGGTGGGGTTCGGTTTTACGAGCGCAAGGAGATCAAGGACACGCTGGCGTACCTCAAGGTCGTCCTGAACCCGCACGACAACGTCAGCCTGCGCAGGATCATCAACGTGCCGGCGCGAGGCGTGGGCAAGGGGGTCATGGAATCGCTCGAGGCTGTCGAGGTGTCCGACACGGGGGGCTCGCCGCTGTTCGAAGCCGCCGCGCCCGCTGAGGCAACGTCTCTCTGGATGCGCCTGCTGTACGCCATCGACCGGCGCATGCTCGCCCCTCGCGCGACGGCCTCCCTGACCGCGTTCCGTGACCTGGTGGTCAGCCTGGGGGAGATGGTTCGCCAGGAGTCGGTCTCGATCGCGCTCGGGAAGGTCATCGACCAGAGTGGATACCTGAAGGACCTGCGCGAGGAGAAAAGCGAGGAAGCGGAAAGCCGCATCGAGAACCTCATGGAACTCGTCTCGGCCGCCAGGGAATACGAGTCGCGCACCCCGGAACCATCCATGGGCGGCTTTGTCGACCAGTTGTCACTGCTGTCAGACGTCGACGAAGAGGCAGGGTCGCGAACGGCACGCGTGCTCATGATGACGATGCACAGCGCCAAGGGCCTCGAGTTCCCGGTGGTCGTCATCTCCGGGCTCGAGGAAGGACTGTTCCCGCACTCACGGTCCACCGACGACGAGGCGGAGCTCGAGGAAGAGCGGCGGCTCTGCTATGTGGGCATTACGCGAGCGCAGCGACGTCTCGTGCTGACGTCCGCGGCCCGGCGGCGTGTCTTCGGCGAGTACCAGGCCACTGAGGCGTCCCGCTTCATCGAAGAGATTCCGCGCGAGTTGATGGAGGAGGTTCCTTCAACCTTCGCCGTGAACCCGTACCAGTCGTCGTTCTCACAGTTCCGCCGGAACACGTCCGGGCGGGGCACGCGTGCGCGCGAGGAACAGGCGGCCTACGCGTACGAGGACGAGGATCAGTCGGTCCCGGGCGGCTTGCGCCTCGGCTGCCGAGTGCGGCACCCGACGTTCGGAGAAGGCACGGTCCTCAGCATCGAGCCGCTGGATGACGACACCAAGCTGGTGGTGCGCTTCAGTTCGGTGGGGCAGAAGACGCTGCGGGCGAAGTTTGCGAAGCTGGAGGTGGCGTGACCGCTCCGGTGAAGGCCATACACAGCCGCCGGCGATGATCAGGCCGGAAGGATGTAAAGCGCGGGCTTACGCCGGCGCGACTTCGGAAGGCGGCTCGGCCGAGCCCTCGTCATCGTCTTTCTCGGCCAGACGTGCGATCGACACGGCCCGGTCGTCGCCTTCGATGTCGATCAGCCGGACCCCCTGCGTGGCACGCCCGATGGTCCGGATGTCCTTCGCGGCCATCCGCAGAATCTTGCCCTGCTGGGTGATCAGCATCAGCTCATCGTCATCGGTGACCTGCATGACGCCAATGACCTTGCCGTTCCGTTCCGACGTCTGGATGTTGATGATGCCGACGCCGCCGCGGGACTGCACGCGATACTCGTCGACTTCGGTGCGCTTTCCGTAGCCCTGCTCGGTGACGCTCAGGATGGTCCCGCCCGGCGTCAGCACGTCCATCCCCACAACCTCGTCGCCTTCACGCAGGCTGACGCCGCGGACGCCGCCGGCCGTTCGACCCATCGAGCGGACGTCCGACTCGGGGAAACGAATCGACATCCCGTCCCGCGTGCCTATCAGAATTTCGTGTGTGCCGTCGGAGATCTGCACCGCCATGACCGCATCGCCGTCTTCGACGTCCATGGCGATGATGCCGCCCGCGCGGGGGTTGCTGAAGGCGGTCAGTTCGGTCTTCTTGACCTCGCCGCGCCTCGAACCCATGACGATGAACTTGTTGTCCTCGAATTCCTTCACCGTGAGCAGCGCCGCAATCCGTTCGCCGTCCTGCATCGACACGAGGTTCGCGATGGCCTTGCCGCGGCCGTCGGGTCCCACGTCGGGAATCTCATGCACCTTGAGCCAGTAGGCGCGCCCGCGATCCGAGAAAATCATGATGTAGGCGTGGGTCGACGCCACGAAGAGGTGGCTGACGAAGTCCTCCTCGCGCGTGCGCATGCCGATGCGGCCCTTGCCGCCGCGGCGCTGGTTCCGGTAGCTCGTGATCGCCGTGCGCTTGATGTACCCGGTGTTGCTGACGGTGATCGCCATGTCTTCTTCGGCAATCAGGTCCTCGATGCGGAACTCGCCTTCCGCGGCCACGATTTCGGTCCTGCGATCGTCGCCATGCTTCTCGCGGACGGCCTTCAGCTCGTCGACGATGATCCGCATCAGCAGCGCGTCGCTCGACAGGATGGCCAGCAGACGCTCGATCAGTTTCAGCAGCTCGGCCAGCTCGTCGAGAATCTTCTGGCGCTCGAGGCCGGTGAGCCGCTGCAGCTGCATGTCGAGGATCGCCTGCGCCTGGAGCTGCGACAGGCCGAACTCGGTCATCAGGCCCTCGCGCGCATCGGCGGGGTTCTTGGCCGCGCGGATCAGCGAGATCACGGCGTCGATGCGGTCGAGGGCGATCTTGAGGCCGTCGAGGATGTGCCGCCGGGCTTCGGCCTTCCGGAGCTCGAATTCGGTCCGCCGGCGGACGACCTCGCGGCGGAATTCCACGAAGTTGTCGATCAGCTCGATGAGCGGGAGGACGCGCGGGCGGCCTCCGACGATGGCGAGCATGATGATGCCGAAGCTGCTCTGCAGCGCGGTGTGCTTGTACAGGTTGTTGAGGATGACGTCCCCCATCTCCCCGCGCTTCAGGTCGATCGCGATCCGCATGCCGTCGCGGTCCGATTCATCGCGAATGTCGGAGATGCCTTCGATCGTCTTCTCGCGCACCAGCTCGGCGATGCGCTCGATCAGCCTGGCCTTGTTGACCTGATACGGGATCTCCGTGACGATGATCGACGAGCGGTCGCCCTTCTTCGAGAGCTCGATCTCGGTCTTGCCGCGCATGATGATCGTGCCGCGTCCCGTCAGATACGCCTGCTGAATCCCTGCCCTCCCCACGATGAACCCGCCGGTGGGGAAGTCTGGGCCCTGCACGATTTCGATCAGACGGCGCTGTTTTTCGGAGACCGGCGGCGGTTCGTCGCTCTGCGCGCTTTCGATGGCCCAGACCGCGGCGTCGATCACTTCCCGCATGTTGTGGGGAGGAATGTTCGTCGCCATGCCGACCGCGATGCCGGCCGAGCCGTTGACGAGGAGATTCGGGTACGGCGCCGGCAGCACCGTCGGCTCCTCCGTCGTCTCGTCGAAGTTGGGAATGAAGTCGACGGTCTCCTTCTCCAGGTCGACCATCAGCTCTTCGGCCAGCGACTCGAGCCGCGCCTCGGTGTATCGATAGGCGGCCGGCGGATCGCCGTCGATGGAGCCGAAATTTCCCTGGCCGTCGACCAGGGGGTACCGCATGTTGAAATCCTGTGCGAGCCTGACGAGCGTGTCGTACGCAGGCGCGTCGCCGTGCGGATGATAGTTGCCGATGACTTCGCCGACGATCTTGGCGCACTTGCGGTAGGCGCGGTTGGATGCGAGGCCCATCTGCCGCATCGCATACAGCACGCGGCGGTGCGCCGGCTTCAGACCGTCGCGGATGTCCGGCAGCGCGCGCCCCACGATTACGCTCATCGCGTAATCCATGTACGAGCGCTTCATCTCGTCTTCGATGTTGACGGGGATCTTGTTGTGGGTGGTGTTCATGCCTTCAACGCCGAATGCGCGGTATCGCGACTACGGATCCGGTTCTACACATCCAGGTTTCTGACGTCGAGGGCGTTGTCCTCGATGAACTTGCGGCGCGGCTCGACCTGGTCGCCCATGAGCGTCGTGAACATTTGGTCGGCTTCGGCGTGGTCCTCGGCGCGCACCTGGAGCAGCGTGCGAATCTCCGGGTCCATCGTCGTCGCCCACAGGGTGTCCGGGTTCATTTCACCGAGGCCCTTGTACCGGTTGACGGCCACGCCCTTCCGGCCGGCGGCGATGAAGAAGTCCACGAACGCGTCCACGGAATCGAGGGTCGTATCCGGGTCCTTGCGGCCGCGCGCCGGGCCCGTCGTGGCCTTCGGCTCGGCCGCGGCTCTCGTCGCGTCGTCGATCGGCGCTCCACCGATCGTCGTCTCGTCCGCAGCCATCTGATCATCGGGCGCGATGTCCTCAGACGCCGAGGCCGTCGTCTTCACGACGACGGGGAATTTGATGTCGCGGATATCGGCATAGGCCGCCAGCAGCGTGCGGTACTCGCCGGACGCGATGAAATCGACCCCGAGCGTGTACGCCCTGGGATACCCCTGAGAGCGGTCCTCGATCGCCAGGTCGAACGCGTTGTGCTCGTCATCGCGGTTGACGGTCAGCGACCGCACTGGGGTCGTCATGCGGGCCGAGATGATGTCGAGCTTGTCGCGCTGCTCGAAGAACGACTTGTCGCGCGCATCGGCCTGCAGCAGCGCGGAGACGACGTCCGGCGGCGCGCCGCGGCGCGTGACCTGCTGGAGCAGTTTGCGGAAGCCGATGATGCGCTGCATCGACCGCTCGAGGACTTCGCCGAACATCTCGGTGCCGTCGGCCAGCCTGACTACGCGCGACTCGACCGCGCGGCGGATCAGGAATCCCTCGAGCTCGCGCTCGTCCTTGATGTACGTCTCGTTGCGGCCGCGCTTTGCGCGGAACAGCGGCGGCTGCGCGATGTAAATGTGGCCGCGGTCGATCAGTTGTCCCATCTGCCGGTAGAAGAACGTCAGGAGCAGCGTGCGGATGTGCGATCCGTCGACGTCGGCGTCCGTCATGATGATGACGCGGTGGTACCGAAGCTTCTCGATGTCGAAATCGTCGGTCCCTATACCGCAGCCGAGCGCAGCGATCATCGTTCTGATCTCGTCGCTGCCGATCATCCTGTCGAACCGGGCCTTTTCGACGTTCAGGATCTTGCCCTTGATCGGCAGAATCGCCTGGAAGCGGCGGTCGCGGCCCTGTTTGGCGGACCCGCCGGCCGACTCGCCTTCGACGATGTAGATCTCGCTCTGGGCCGGGTCGCGCTCCTGGCAGTCGGCCAGCTTGCCTGGCAGGCCGCTGCCGTCGAGAGCACCCTTGCGGCGTACGAGATCGCGCGCCTTGCGTGCGGCTTCACGCGCGCGAGCGGCGTCGACGGCCTTGCCGATGATGCGCTTGGCGATGACGGGGTTCTCCTCGAGGAATTGCCCCAGTCGATCGTTGACGATCGTCTCGACGATCCCCTTGACCTCGGTGTTGCCCAGCTTCGTTTTTGTCTGTCCCTCGAACTGCGGCTGGGGAATCTTGACGCTGATGACGCCGGTCAGCCCTTCGCGGATGTCGTCTCCGCTGATGGTCGCGTCCTTCAAGTCCTTCGCGAGGTTGTTCTTCGCGGCGTACGAGTTGATCGTGCGCGTCAGCGCCGAGCGAAAGCCGGAGAGATGGGTGCCGCCTTCGTACGTGTTGATGTTGTTGGCGAAGGAGAAGATCAGCTCGGAATATCCGTCGTTCCACTGCAGCGCGATCTCGGCGTCGATGCCGTCCTTGTCGCCCTTCATGAACATCGGGGCGCTGTTGACGACGACCTTGTTCTTGTTGAGGTGTTCGACGAATGACGCGATCCCGCCCTCGTACTGAAACTTGTGACTCTTGCCGTCCCGCTCGTCGTCAATCGTGATGACAATGCCGCCGTTCAGGAATGCGAGCTCGCGAAGGCGCTGGGCCAGCGTTTCGAAGCTGAATTCGACGGTCTCGAAGATCTGCGTGTCAGCCTTGAAGGTGACTTTCGTGCCGCGACGCTGCGTGGTGCCCGTCATCTCGAGAGAACCGAGCGGATTGCCGCGCTCGTAACTCTGCAGATATACGTGCCCGTTGCGCCAGATCTCGAGGTCGAGCCGCTCGGACAGCGCGTTGACCACCGACACCCCGACGCCGTGAAGGCCTCCTGAGACCTTGTAGCTGTCGTTGTCGAATTTGCCGCCGGCGTGAAGCACGGTCAGCGCGACTTCGGCCGCCGACTTGCCGCTCGAATGCAGGTCGGTCGGGATGCCGCGTCCGTTGTCGACGACGGTGATGGAGTGATCGATATGAATGGTGACGCTGACCTGGTCGCAGTACCCGGCGAGCGCCTCGTCGATGGAGTTGTCGACGATTTCGTACACGAGGTGATGCAGACCCGGCGCGCCCGTCGACCCGATGTACATGGCGGGCCGCTTCCGGACCGCCTCGAGGCCTTCGAGAACCTTGATCTTGTCGGCGCCGTAATCGGCTGAGCCCGAGTCGCTGCCGTTGGGGCCGTTAGGACCACTGGGGCCATTAGGGCCGGCGGTCACCTGGTTGCCCGACGGGATCTGGTTCGGATTCTGTTCTGGTGGTGCCGTGTGTTCCACGCGTGTCCTTGAGGTATTCCCTGACAGTCAGTTCATCTGGTCAGATGCGCATCGGCATGATCACGTAGGTGTAGTCGTAGCCCTGCGCGCCCACCGGTTTCATGACCGCCTGACTGACTTCGTCTTTCAGCGACAACTGGACGGTGTCGGTTTCGACGACGTTCAGAAAATCGAGCACGTACTGCGCGTTGAACGAAATCGTGAGCGGGGCCCCCGTGAAGTCGACGGGAATCTCTTCGCGCGCTTCGCCAAACTCGGAACTACTCGACGTGACATCAACCTTCCCTTTCGAGATGTCGAACTTCACCGCCCGGGACCGCTCGTTCGAGAGCAGGGCGACGCGCTTGACCGCGTTGGTCAGACGTTCGCGTTCAAACTCGATGTGCTTGTCATTGCCCTTCGGAATTACCCGTTCGTAGGCGGGAAACTGGCCGTCGATCATGCGTGAGATCAACATGCGCCCGCCGACCTCGAAGAACAGGTGGTTCTCGCCGCTCTCGAACATGACGTCGCCGTCGCCCTCCACGAGCAGTTTCCCGAGTTCGAGCAGCGTCTTCTTCGGAAGAATGACGCCGCTTTCTTCGGTGAGGCCCAGCTTATGTGCGACCTCGACGAGCGCCAGGCGGTGGCCGTCGGTGGCCACGAGCGTGATGCTGTCCGGCTTCAGGACGAATTTCGCTCCGTTCAGAAAATACCGGGTGTCCTCGCCAGTGATCGCAAACTGTGTTTTGGCGACCATCTCCTTCAGCGCGTTGCGCGGGAGCGCGGCGCGCCCCTTACCGGTGGCGTCGGGCAGCGTCGGGAAATCCTCGCGAGGGAGCGTCTGCATCCGCGAGTCGAATCGGTCGGCCGCAACCTTGACGCCGTTCTTGTCCTCTTCGATGCGAACGTCCGTCTCCGGCAGCGCCTTGACTATTTCGTACAGCTTCTTCGCCGGCAACGTCAGCGACCCGGGCTTGCTCACTGAGGCCTGACAGCTGCTCCTCAACGCGACTTCGAGATCGGTGGCGAGCATCCGCACCTCGTCGCCCTTCGCTTCGATCAGCACGTTTGCGAGAATAGGAATCGTGTTCTTCCGTTCCACAATGCCCTGGAAAAGTTGTAGTTCTCGCAGAAGGTCATTCTTCCGGACAACAAGTTCCATAGACGTGTGATGACCTCAGGCGGAGTGGTGGTCCGCAGTTAACGGATCCTCTTAGAGAGGAGTTAGAAGAGATAAGAAATTATATAGAAAAAAAGGTGCTGCGCAAAACCTATTTTTAGCCCGTTAACCCTTGTCTACCAGTAATTTAGACTGTTGATAATTCTGTGACCCTGCCCACCCGGACGTGAGGGTTTTCTGTGGGTAAATGGGGGGGCGCCTTTTCTCCACAGCCGTTGGTCGCGGCGGGCTGTGGAGAACGCGATCTCAGCGGAATGACTGAAGGAAATTAGCCATCAGGGTGTTGAAATCTCCTTCACGTTTCCGGAGTTCCTCGACCTTCTTAAGCGAATGGATCACCGTGGAATGGTGCTTTCCCCCAAAACTGCGTCCAATCTCCGGCAGCGACGCATTCGTCAGCGACTTGCAGAGATACATAGCAATCTGGCGCGGCATTGCGATCGATTTGGAGTTGTTGCGCGACTTCAGATCGGCGACCTTCATCTGGTAATAGTCCGCCACGAACCGCTGAATCGTTTCAATCGTCACCGCCTTCGCGTTCTGCTCGATGACGTTCTTCAACACCTCCTGCGTCAGATCCAGGGAGATCTCACGTCCGGTCAGCGATGCATACGCGATGAGCCGGATCAGCGATCCCTCGAGTTCGCGGATGTTGGACTTGATCCGTCCGGCGATATACATCGCGACGTTGTCCGGAAGCGGCACTCCTTCGGCTTCGGCCTTTCTCGTGAGAATCGCGATGCGCGTCTCGATGTCCGGGGGCTGGATGTCCGCAATAAGCCCCCACTCAAAACGCGATCGCAGCCGCTCCTCGAGCGCGGGGATCTCGTGCGGTGGATGGTCGCTGCTGAGGACGATCTGTTTCTGCGCGTCATAGAGCGCATTGAAGGTGTGGAAGAACTCGGTCTGCGTCCCTTCCTTGCCCGACACGAACTGAATGTCGTCGACGAGCAGGATGTCGACGGACCGGTAACGCTCGCGGAAGTCAAGAATGCGGTCGTAGCGAAGCGCGTTGATCATCTCGTTCATGAATCGCTCGGACGAGATGTACGTCAACCTGAGCGTCGGGTCGTACTGGAGCACATACTGTCCGACGGCATGCATCAGATGGGTTTTCCCCAGTCCCACCCCGCCATAAATAAACAGCGGGTTGTACGACCGTGAGGGCGCTTCCGCCACCGCGCGGCACGCGGCGTGCGCAAACTGATTTGACGGCCCGACGATGAACGTATCGAAGGTGTAGCGCGGATTGAGACCACTGCTTGATGGCGTCGCGGCTGCAACGTCCTCGACGGGAGACGTCTCGATGACCCCGGGTGGCGGAACGTCTTCAGCCGCCGGCGGGACTCCGCCGCCTTCGGCGACAAACACGAGCAAGGCGCCTGGACGCCGCACCTCGGTGAGCGCCTCGGACAACACGACGGAGTAGTGCTTGGTCAGCCAGTCCTTGAAGAGGACATTGGGAACCCTGACGGTAATCGAACCCCCGCCATCCGCGATGAAGGAGGTCGGCTTGAACCAGGTGTAGAAGCTGTGGCGGTTGACTTTCGTCTCGACGCGGGCGAGAACCTGGTCCCAGATACTGGCTTCCATGTGCTGAATTGCCTTCGCCCCGCAGAAAAACCAATAAAAACGGCTGTTTTCGACTCAGCTCATCGGGAAGTTGATGGTTTTTCCACAGTCTTTTCCACAGGTGTGGAAATCTTGGGGAAGAAACCGAAGGCCGCGATTGTGGCTACCTACGCCGCCTCGCCGGACCGGGCACTGTAGCACACTGCGAACAACCGGTCCGGATCCGTTTGACACCCCTGCACCCGGCGACTAGTATTGAAAATTCCGCGCGAATCAGCGGGACACACATAGGTTGGCTATGCGGCCAGCAGAACGACAGAGACGAGCATGAAGGGAAAGCGCACCTACCAGCCCAATACCCGGCGCCGGAAGAAAACTCACGGCTTCCTGGTCAGGATGGCGACGAAGAACGGGCGGATTGTTCTCAAGCGTCGCCGGGCCAAGGGTCGCAAGCGGCTCACTGTCGCGGACGAACGGTAATTCGAGTCGGGCGAGAGAAGCGCGTGAGCGGCCAGACGTTGACGGCCGCCCAGCGCATCCGCCGCCGGCCCGAGTTCGAGCGGGTCTATAAGCAGGGTGTTCGGGTTCACGGCCGGTTCATGACCCTGTTCGTGCTGGCGAGCGGCCGGTCGACACGGCTGGGCGTAGCCGCCACCCGGAAAATCGGGGCAGCCGTCGAACGGAACCGCGCCAAACGTCTCGCCCGTGAAATATTTCGCCGAACCAACAGCGCTGCAGGCCTCGACATCGTCGTCGTTCCGCGGCGGGAAATGCTCGATGCTCCCTTTGCCAGCCTTGAAGTCGACTATGACCGGGCTCTCCAGCGCGCCCGGCGCCAGCCTCGTCCCCAGGGAACCGGGGACGGTCGCCAGCGTCGTCCTGATCCTGATAAGGGCCTATAAACTGCTTATTTCACCGTTATTTACGGGCTCCTGTCGTTTTACGCCCTCGTGCGCGGACTACACCGCCGAGGCGGTGCGGCTGCATGGCGCCGCTCGGGGCTTGTGGTGTGGCGGCCGGCGGCTCTGCCGCTGCCATCCGTTCGGTGGCCACGGCTTCGACCCCGTCCCGCGATAACGCATGGAACGCCGCGTTCTCATCGCCGTCTTCCTGTCATTCCTGGTCCTCTATGCATACCAGGCTGTTTTTGTCCCCGCGACGCCCCCGCAACCGCCGGGCGCCGCTCAGCCCGCTGCACAGCAACCCGCTGCCGCCAGTCCACCGGCCGCCGCCGTCACACCCGCGGCAGCGGAACCCGCCGCTCTACCCGCGCCCGTGGCCGTCGTTGGTGGTGCCGCGGAACGCGAGATTGTCGTCGACACCGCGACGGTGCGCGCGGTGTTCTCCAATCGCGGCGCACGGGTCGTGCGCTGGCAGCTGAAGGAGTATCTCGACGCCAGTGGCGAGCCGGTCGACCTGATTCCGTCGGGCCTGCCGGCCGATCAGCCGACGCCGTTCTCGCTGCGGGTGGAAGACGACGCGATCACCGCCCGGCTGAATTCGGCGCTGTATCGCGTGACCGGAGACGCCGACGGGCGTGTCGATGGCACCGCCGCCGAGAGCCAGGTGGTCTTCGAGTTCGAAGACGCGTCGGGCCTGATCGCGCGCAAGGAATTCCGCTTCGACCCCCGCAGCTACATGGTCACGTTTACGGCGTCGGTGACCAACAGCGGCCAGGTGTTGAATCCGGGCGTGGCCTGGGGGCCGGGCCTCGGCGACATCGGCGCCACGGCGGGAGGCGGAAGCTTCTTCACCGGGAACTACATTCAGCCGCCACAGGCCATTTATCACCGCGACGGCGACGTGGAGCGAGTGGCCGCGGCGGATGTCGGCACGCAGCCCGTTCACGAAGGGCAATTTCGGTTCGCCGGCATCGACGACCAGTATTTCCTCGCCGCCGCCGTCAATCCAGGGGCGGCCCGGCTCGAGTTCAGGCCGGTCGCCCTGCCAGGACCCGGCGAGACGCCGCGCCAGTTCCTGGCGCACACGATTACCTTCGCGCAGCCGCCCCAGGGCGTCCGGTTCTTCTACGGTCCGAAGCAGTTCGATCTGCTCCGTTCGATCGACGGCGAACTGGTCCGGGCGATCAACTTCGGCATCTTCGGGTTTCTCGCGGTGCCGCTGCTCGGCGCGCTGCAGTGGATCTACGGGTTTGTCGGCAACTGGGGATGGGCGATCATCCTGCTGACCATCCTCATCAACATCGCGATCTTCCCGCTCCGGCACAAGAGCGTTGTCTCGATGCGGAAAATGCAACTGCTGCAGCCGCAGATGAAGGCGATCCAGGATCGATATTCGGGACTCAAGGTCACCGACCCCGCGCGGCAGAAGATGAACACGGAGATCATGAATCTCTACCGCGAGAAGGGTGTGAACCCTGCAAGCGGCTGCGTGCCGATGCTGCTGCAGTTCCCGGTATTGCTCGCGTTCTACTCGATGCTCTCGCAGTCGATCGAGCTGCGCGGGGCGCACTTCGGTCTCTGGATCACCGACCTGTCGCAGCCGGACCCGTACTTCGTCATCCCGGTTCTGATGGCGATCACGATGTTCTGGCAGACGAAGATCACGCCAACGACAGCCGATCCCGCGCAGCAGCGGATCATGATGATCATGCCGCTCATGTTCACGGTGTTCTTCCTGTGGGCACCGAGCGGCCTCGTCATTTACTGGTTCGTCAGCAATCTGTGGGCGATCGGACAGCAGTACTTCACCACCTGGATGATTGGCCCCGGCAGCGCCGCGGCCGTCGCCGCAAAAGACGGCGCCATGAAATCGGTCGGCGGGGGACGGACCCGCGACGCCGGGAAGAAACCGTAAGAGACGCCGCCTATGTCACTCACCACTGAAATAGCTGATTTCGTCCAGAAGGTCGTGTCCGCCATGGGGCTGGCGCTGACGACGTCGATCGAAGAGTCCCCCGAAGGCGCCCGCATCAATCTGGCCGGGGAGGACGGCGGCGTATTTATCCGGCGCAACGGCGAAGCGCTCCAGGCGCTTCAACACGTCGTCGCCACGACATTCAGAAGGCAGCTGGGTGAGGACAACCGCATCGTCATCGACTGCAACGGCTTCCGCCGCGACAAGGACGCCGAGCTCCGGCAGATGGCGAAGCACAACGCGGACAAGGCGCGCTCGTCAGGGATGCCGCAGGAGATGGGCCCGCTCAACCCCTACGAGCGGCGCATCGTCCATCTCGCGATCTCGGAGGAGCCCGGCGCCTCCTCGGAAAGCATCGGCGACGCCTTCATGAAAACGGTGATTATCTCGGCGCAGAAGTAGTGTGTTTTCGACCGACGATTCCATCGTCGCGGTTGCGACGCCGCCCGGGCGTGGCGGCATTGGGATCATCCGGATCAGCGGCCCGTCCGCACACGCGATAGCCGGCGCACTCCTCCAGTCCCCCACGCCGTTGCGGGCAAGGCACGCGACCCACACCCGCGTGGTCGGACATGGCGCGGAGACCGCCACGGCACTCGACGAAGTCGTCGCCACCTATTTCCCATCCCCGCATTCGTATACCGGTGAGGACGTCGTGGAGGTCAGCGCTCACGGCAGCCCCGTCGTGTTGAACGCGATTGTCGAGAGCGCGCTCGCAGCCGGCGCCAGGCTCGCTGCGCCGGGGGAATTCACGCTCCGCGCGTTCCTCAACGGCAAGCGCGATCTGATTCAGGCGGAGGCGGTGGCGGATCTGATCGATGCCGTGACGCCGCTGCAGGCGCGTGTCGCGTTCGACCAGCTCGAGGGAACGCTGACGCGGCGCATTGCCGGGATCGACGGCCGTCTGTTCCACCTACTGGCGCGGCTCGAGGCGTCCCTCGATTTTCCAGACGAGGGATACCACTTCGTCGATCCCGGGGCGGCCGCGCTCGAGATCGAGGGCGTGATCGCCGAGCTCGACGATCTCCTCGCGAGCGGCCGCCGGGGCCGACTGGTTCGCGAAGGCGCCACTGTGGTGGTCATCGGGCGTCCGAACGTGGGGAAGTCGAGCGTCTTCAACAGGCTGGCCGGCGCGGAGCGCGCAATTGTGACGGAGATCCCCGGGACGACCCGCGATCTGGTGACCGAGCGGATCGACCTGGATGGTCTCGCGATCACACTTGTTGATACGGCCGGATCCCGCGTGACACGGGATCGCGTGGAGCACGAAGGCGTCGCGCGCGCAGCGCAGGCTCGTGGCGTGGCAGACCTGCTGGTCGTGGTCCTCGATTCGAGCGAGCCGCTGACGCCAGACGACGAGAGGGTGCTTCAGGAGACGGAAGGCCGGAATCGCCTGGTCGTCGCAAACAAATGTGACTCGGCGCGCGCGAGCGCGCCCGCGGCGCTGGCGATCTCCGCAAAGACGGGGGAGGGATTCGACCGGCTGCGGTGCGCCATCCAGAGCGCGTTGCTCGGGCGCGACGCCTGGCGCGACACCGCTGCGATCACCAACATCCGTCATATCGCGCTGCTCGAGGAGGCGCGCACGAGCCTCGACACTGCCCGCCGCGCGGCCGGCGACTCGCATGCGTCCGAAGAGTTCGTGCTGGCGGATCTTCAGGCCGCCCGCGCCCGTCTCGACGAGATCGTCGGCACCAGGACCAGCGAAGACGTGCTCCAGCACATCTTCGAGCGATTCTGTATAGGGAAGTAGGACGGTCGGACCCGAACCCATGCGTTTCGACGTCATCGTCATCGGCGCGGGACACGCGGGAGCCGAAGCGGCGTACGCCGCGTCCCGGCTTGGCTGCAGCGTGGGGCTCTGCACGCTGTCGCGTGAGACGGTCGCGCACATGCCGTGCAACCCGGCGGTTGGCGGCACGGCCAAGGGCCATCTCGTTCGGGAGATCGATGCCCTCGGCGGCCTTATGGGGCGCGCGATTGACGCGACCGGGATCCAGTTCAAGCTCCTCAATCGCAGCCGCGGGCCGGCCGTCTGGTCACCACGCGCCCAGGCAGACAAGCGCAGGTACGGCGCCTGGGTGGCCCAGGCTCTCGAGCAGGAGCCGAACATCACGTGGCTCTTCGCCAGAGCCGGCCGTATCGAGGTCGCGAACGGCCGCGTGGCCGCCCTTACGATGGAAGACGGCGATCGCTACGAATGCGGCGCGCTCGTCGTCACGACCGGCACCTTCCTCAACGGCCTGATTCACGTTGGCGACGAGCAGCGTCCGGCCGGCCGCCACGGCGAGCCGCCGTCGCGCGCGCTCGCGGACTCCTTGAAGTCGTTCGGGTTCGAGGTGGGCCGGCTGAAGACCGGAACGCCGCCGCGGCTGCATCGCGACAGCATCGATTTCGAGGAGGGCGTGAGACGGGGCTCATTCGTCGAAGAGGGCGGCGACGCCCAGCCGGTGCCCTTCTCGTTTACGACGACAACGCCGCCCACAAACCAGACCCAGTGCTGGCTGCTGCACACGAACGATCGGGTGCGCGAGCTCGTGCGCCAGAACATCGGCAGAAGCCCGTTGTACAACGGGCAGATCCAGGGGATCGGCCCGCGCTATTGCCCGTCGCTCGAAGACAAGATCATGCGGTTTCCCGACCGGGAGCGGCACCAGATCTACCTCGAGCCCGAGGGTCTCGACGCGGATGAGATCTACGTCAACGGCTTTTCGATGTCGCTGCCGCGTGAGGTCCAGGAGGATCTCGTGAGAGCACTTCCAGGCCTGGAATCAGCATTAATCCTTCGAGCCGGATACGCAGTTGAATATGATTTCGTGCAGCCGACGGAACTGAAGTCTTCTCTTGAAACCCATCGCGTTGCGGGTCTCTTTCTGGCCGGGCAGATCAACGGCACGTCCGGCTACGAGGAGGCCGCAGCGCAGGGGCTGGTTGCGGGGATCAACGCTGCGAGGGGGGTACGCCGGGAGAACGCCTTCTCCCTGGGGCGCGACGAGGCGTACATCGGCATCCTCGTCGACGATCTCATCACCCGCGGCTGCCTCGAGCCGTACCGGATGTTCACTTCGCGGGCTGAGCACCGCTTGTTGCTGCGCATCGATAATGCGGACCTTCGGTTGACGCCGGTGGGCAAGCGCCTCGGCCTGATCGACCAGGGCCGGTGGTCGCGGTTCGAGGATCGTCAGCGCCGCTACGCCGGAAACCTGGACGCACTGAATCGGACGATGGTCCGGATGGAGAGCGGGGATCGTGTCGCGGCCAGCACGCTGCTCCGGCGCCCCTCGATTCGGCTGGAGGAGATGGTTTCTCGTGGCGACGTGGCGCTCGACATCGAGACGGCGTCGCGTGCCGTGGATCTGGCCAGCATCGAGAACGAGGTCAAGTACGCCGGCTACCTGAAGCGAGAGCTGGGGCGGGTCGAGCGGATGCGCCGGCAGGAGCGTCGTCGGATCCCGGACGGATTTGTCTTCACTGGTGTTCCTGGCCTTTCGCGTGAGGTGGTGCAGCGCCTGACACAGGTGCGGCCAGAGACACTCGGGCAGGCGTCGCGGGTTCCAGGCGTCACACCGGCAGCGATCGCGGTGCTCGGTGTCTATCTGGGCAGGACGGTCTGAACCGTTGACGAGCAGGGAGTTTTGCGAGAAATTGATCCGCCGCGCCCGGCGCGCCGGTGCCGCCGTTTCTCCAGAACTCGCCGGCCGGCTGGAGGCTTACTACCGCCTCCTGATGGTCTGGAACGAGAAGATCAATCTGACGGGCCTGCGCGTCAGCGAGTTCGCACCCGACGCAATCGACCGGCTGCTCATCGAGCCGCTCATCGCGGCCAAACACGTTCCCTCCGGGGCGGCGCGCATGCTCGACGCCGGAAGCGGCGGCGGGTCACCGGCGGTCCCCCTTGCGCTCGCCGCGAACCTCACGCTCGTGATGGTCGAGTCGAAGACCCGCAAGTCGGTCTTCCTGCGGGAGGCGGTGCGCGCGCTGGAGATTCCTGGCGCCCGCGTGTTGACCGCCCGATTCGAGGAGCTCCTGTCGAGCCCAGAGCTGCACGAAGCCCACGATTTACTGACCATCCGCGCCGTGCGCGTTGAGACGCGCACGCTGATGACCCTTCAGGCCTTCGTCAAGCCGGGCGGCCAGCTCTTCCTCTTCCGCGGCTCATCCGCGACGGATCCCCGCGGAACGATCACCCCGCCGCTGTCCTGGGTCGCTACGTATCCGCTCCTCGAATCATCGCAAAGCCGGCTGACCGTAGTTGAGAAGCGGCCCATTGGTCGTGGTGTTCCACGTGGAACACCGAAGCCATAGCGTAGATTCGCCATATATTCGTCTGTTCCACGTGAAACATTCCTCTTGACGAGGATCTTTCGCAGTACTAGAGTTGGACCAACGTCGCGCGTGGACGGACTCCAGACAAGTTGGCTATATGACCAATTCAACCCGGCCAAGACCCAAGGTGCTCGCCGTCGCAAATCAAAAAGGCGGCGTCGGAAAGACCACGACCGCCATCAACCTGGCGACGTCACTCGCGCTGTCGGGACACCGCGTGCTGCTGGTCGATGTCGATCCGCAGGGGAATCTCACAAGCGGCGTCGGGAGAAAAGGCGACCGCACGGACGCCGGCACGATCTACGAAGCGTTGCTGACGGACGCGCCGCCAGAGGGCTTCGTGCTCTCGACGCAGGTCGAACATCTGTCACTCATTCCCGCCGATCGCAATCTGACCGGCGCCGAGATTGAACTCGTGAGCATGCCCGCGCGCGAGCATCGTCTGCGCCGGGTGCTCGAGCCCCTGCGGGCGCAGTTCGATCTGATCTTCATCGACTGCCCGCCGTCGCTCGGGCTGCTCACACTGAACGCACTCGTGGCGGCCGACGCCGTGCTGATTCCGCTCCACTGCGAATACTTTGCGCTCGAAGGTCTCGCGGATCTGGTCGGAACAATGCGGCGCGTGCGCGGCTCGCTGAACCCGACGCTCGACATCGACGGCGTCCTGCTCACGATGTATGACGACAGAACCAATCTCGGTCAACTCGTCGCCCGCGACGTTCGCGAGTTCTTCAAGGACAAGGTCTTCAACACGATCATTCCGCGCAACGTGCGGCTCGGCGAAGCGCCCAGCCATGGCATGCCCGCGGTGTTGTACGACGCAAAATCGAGGGGCGCGGCGGCCTACGTCGCACTCGCCAAGGAAATGCTCGCGCGCCACGCCGCGTAGTCAGACTCAGGGGAGCAATCGATGATGGAACGACGTCCGGCGCTCGGCAAAGGTCTCAGCGCCCTGATTCCCGACGCGCCGGAGCCGGCGCGCACCGGCGCCATCGAGGTCGACGTCGACCTGCTCGCGCCAAGCGATCAGCAGCCCCGCGTCATGCTCGACGACGGCAAGCTCGAGGAGCTGGCGGCGTCGATCAAGAGCAACGGCATCATCCAGCCGATTCTCGTGCGGCGCACCGGCAGCTCGTACCGCATCATCGCGGGGGAGCGGCGATGGCGTGCCGCGCAGCGCGCGGGACTCCTCAAAGTCCCCGTGCTCGTGCGCGAGGTCCCCGAGGGATCCGAGCGGCACCTGCTGGAGCTCGCCCTCGTGGAGAACCTCCAGCGCGAGGATCTGAATCCCATCGACGAAGCGCTCGCGTATCAGCGTCTCGCGGAGGAATTCGGGCTGACCCAGGACCACATCGCCGCGGCGGTCGGCAAGGATCGGTCGTCGGTCGCCAACTATCTGCGGCTGCTCCGGCTGCCCGAGGAGGTACGTGGCGACCTCGCGTCCGGCGCGTTCTCGATGGGCCATGCCCGCGCCCTGCTCGCGCTGCCGGATGCCGCCACCCAGCGTCAGGCCGCCCGGGAAGTGATCGCCCGCGCGCTCTCGGTCCGTGAGACCGAGGCACTCGTGAAGAAGATGGCCTCGCCGCCGCCCGTTCGTCCCGCGGGGGCGAAACAGCCCGATGTCCACACCCGCGCCGCCGAGGATCGCCTCCGCTTCGCGCTGGGCACGAAGGTCCGGATCGTCCGCCGGGGGTCCGGAGGCGCCATTGAAATTCCGTTCGGATCGGAAGCGGAACTACATCGGCTCTACGAGCAGCTGACCGAGCCCCGGACGCCCGCCCGGGGCGAGTCGTAGCGCGACCGGACGGCGCCGGGTTTTTCGCGGCGTCGAGTGTTGGCGGTCTCCCCGTCTTCAGTGATATAAAGGAGTGCTTGTGCCGTTCAGGTACAAGCTCACAGGGCCGTGCCTGTCGCGGCGGTCCGCCACACTTCTGCAGCAGGTGACTTCATGAGTTCTCGTGCGTCCGCGGCCCGTTACGCGCGAGCACTCCTGGACGTGGTCGTCAAAGACGCCGACCCGGAGCAGGTCGAGCAGGAGCTCACCGCCTTTGCCGCCCTCGTCGATCGCACGCCCGAGATGCGCAAGGCGTTCGCAAGCCCCGCCGTTCCGACCACCGCCAAGCGCGGCATCATCGAACAGGTCATCGCCCGCATGCAGCCATCGGCGCCCCTCGCCAGGCTCCTGCTGATGCTGGCCGACGGCGAGCGCCTCCGGCTCATCGCGGATCTGGCTCCCGCCTACAGCGCGGCCCTGCGGGAGCACCGCCAGGTCGTGCAGGCAGACGTCACGACGGCCGCGCCGATGCCGGCCGAGCAGCTGGCTCAATTCGAAACCCGTCTCGCGAAGGCGACAGGCCGCCGCGTGACGATGACCACCCGGGTGGATCCGGCACTCATCGGCGGCGCCGTCGCCCGTGTCGGAGGCGTTGTCTACGACGGCAGCGTGGCACGACAGCTTGAGAAAATGCGCGAGCGGCTCGAGAAGGGCCGCTGAGGCCAAGGCCTCCAAGGAACCGAGATGGATATCAAAGCCGACGAAATTTCAAAGATCATCCGCGACCAGATTGGCGGCTACGCGGCCGATGTGGACGTCGCCGAAGTGGGCGCAGTCATCTCGATTGGTGACGGCATTGCGCGGTTGCACGGGATCGAGCGCGCCATGGCTGGCGAGATGCTCGAGTTCACGCACGGCGTGTTTGGCAT
The DNA here is from genome assembly GCA_964202965.1 of Vicinamibacterales bacterium. Taxonomy (GTDB): domain Bacteria; phylum Acidobacteriota; class Vicinamibacteria; order Vicinamibacterales; family UBA2999; genus CAXNKG01. The sequence continues at coordinate 16,926 of CAXNKG010000020.1, read as the reverse complement.
CGCGCTGAACCTCGAAGAGGACAGCGTCGGCGCCGTGCTCCTTGGCGACTACAAGGCGATCAAGGAAGGCGACGTCGTCAAGCGGACGGGGCGCATCATCTCCGTGCCGGTCGGCGATGAGCTGCTCGGGCGTGTCGTGAATGCGCTCGGCCAGCCGATCGACGGCAAGGGCCCGCTGCAGACGAAACAGCTGATGCCGATCGAGCGCCTGGCGCCCGGTGTGGTCGACAGACAGCCGGTGAAAGAGCCGCTGCAGACCGGCCTCAAGGCGATCGACGGCATGGTGCCGATCGGCCGCGGCCAGCGCGAGCTGATCATCGGCGACCGCCAGACCGGCAAGACCGCGGTCGCGGTCGACGCGATCATCAACCAGCGCGGCAAGAACGTCATCTGCATCTACAACGCGATCGGCCAGAAGCAGTCGACGATTGCCCAGGTCGTGCGGACGCTCGAAGAGTACGACGCGATGAGCTACACCATCGTCGTCGCGGCCGCGGCGGCCGACCCGGCGCCGATGCTCTACATCAGCCCGTATTCAGCGTGCACCATTGGCGAATTTTTCCGTGACTCCGGCCGGCACGCCCTGGTGGTGTACGACGACCTCTCGAAGCACGCGCAGTCCTACCGCGAGATTTCGCTGCTGCTGCGGCGCCCGCCGGGCCGCGAGGCGTATCCCGGCGACGTGTTCTATCTCCACTCGCGCCTGCTCGAGCGCGCGGCGAAGCTGAAGACCGAGCTCGGTGGTGGTTCGCTCACGGCACTGCCGATCATCGAAACGCAGGCCGGCGACTTGTCCGCCTACATTCCGACGAACGTCATCTCGATCACCGACGGTCAGATCTTCCTGGAGAGCGACCTGTTCCACCAGGGCGTGCGTCCGGCGATCAATGTCGGCAACTCGGTGTCGCGCGTCGGCGGCTCCGCGCAGATTCGCGCGATGCGCCAGGTCGCCGGATCGCTGCGGCTCGATCTGGCGCAGTACCGCGAGCTCGCCGCGTTCGCGCAGTTCGGCAGCGACCTGGACAAGCAGACGCAGTCGCAGCTCAATCGCGGCCGCCGATTGGTCGAGATTCTCAAGCAGCCGCAGTATCAGCCGGTGCCTGTCGAGAAGCAGGTGGTGATCGTCTATGCCGCGACCAAGGGGTTCCTCGACAACGTGGACATCGAACAGGTGGGCCGGTACGAAGAGGACCTGTACCGGTTCCTCGAAACCCGCCACGCCGACGTCCTGACCGGGATCGCCGAGAAGAAGATCCTGGACGACGAGTTGAAAGCCAAGCTGGAAGCGGGCCTCGCCGGGTTTGCGAAGCAGTTCACCGGCACGATTCAGCCGGCGGTGGCGTAACGGGAGCCGATGCCCTCACTGATTGACCTCCGCCGGCGTATCCGCGCCGTCAAGTCGACGCAGCAGATCACCAAGGCGATGAAGATGATCGCCGCCTCGCGCCTCCGGCGCGCGCAGGACCGGGTGATCGCGGCGCGCCCCTACGCGCAGCGCATGCTGCAGGTGCTGCATGGTCTCGCGTCGCGCGTGGATCCGGAGGCGCATCCGCTCCTGCAGCGCGGCTCCGCAGACGGACGGCCGCTCGTCATCATCGTCACCGCCGATCGCGGCCTGTGCGGCAGCTTCAATTCCAACATCATCAAGGCCGCCGGCCAGTTCATCGTCACGGAGGGCCGCGGTCGGCCGGTGGCGGTTGGCCTGGTCGGGCGCAAGGGGCGCGACTTCTTCCGGCGCCGGGGGTTCGAGATCCTGATCGAGCAGACCGGGATCTTCCAGCGGCTGTCGTTCGCGCACGCGCAGGAGATTGCCAACGTGGCGATCGAGGCATTCATCGCCGGGCGCGCGTCGAGCGTCCATCTCATTTTCAACGAGTTCAAGTCGGTGATGGCGCAGCGCCTCGTCGTGGATCAGCTTCTTCCACTCCCGCGGATCGAGGGCGACGCGTCGCCCGGCGCGGAGTACCTCTACGAGCCGGCCCCGGAGGCCATCTTTGCCGACCTCCTGCCGCGGTACGTCCAGGCGCAGGTGTACCGCGCGCTGCTCGAGTCGAACGCCTCGTTTTTCGCTGCGCAGATGACGGCCATGGACGCGGCGACGCGGAATTCGTCGGAGATGCTCGAGAGCCTGACCCTCTACATGAACAAGGTGCGGCAGGCGGCGATCACCCGGGAGATCATTGAGGTCGTGTCAGGCGCGTCGGCGACGTAATCACGAAGGGAATCAGGAATGGCGACGGCAACACCAGCGAAGCAGCGGATCGGCAAGGTCGTGGCGGTCATCGGACCGGTCATCGACATCGAGTTTCCCGACGGCCTGCCCGAGATCTACAACGCCGTCCGCATCGTGTCGGACGGCAGCGGCGGGTCGGAGAAGGTCGACGTGATCTGCGAAGTCGAACAGCACCTCGGCGAGAACCGCGTGCGCACGGTCGCGATGAAGCCGACCGACGGCATGACACGCGGCATGCAGGCCATCGACACGGGAGCGCCGATCTCGGTGCCGGTCGGCCCGGAGACGCTGGGCCGCGTGCTGAACGTGCTCGGCGAGCCGGTCGATTATCCGGACCGCCCCGTGATGTCGAAGGAGCGCTGGCCGATCCATCGCAAGGCGCCCACGCTCGAGCAGCAGTCCACCGAGCTGAAGATGTTCGAGACGGGCATCAAGGTCATCGACCTGCTCGAGCCGTACCTCCAGGGCGGCAAGATCGGGCTGTTCGGCGGCGCCGGCGTCGGCAAGACCGTCATCATCATGGAGCTCATCCACAACATCGCCCTGAAGCACGGCGGCGTGTCCGTGTTCGGCGGCGTGGGTGAACGCACCCGTGAGGGCAACGACCTCTGGCTCGAGTTCCAGGAATCGGGCGTCATCGACGTCAACGATCCGAGCAAGTCGCGCGCGGCCCTGGTCTACGGCCAGATGACGGAGCCGCCGGGCGCACGCCTCCGCGTCGGCCTGTCGGCGCTGACCGTCGCCGAGTACTTCCGCGACGCGGAAGGCAAGGACGTGCTCCTTTTCATCGACAACATCTTCCGCTTCACGCAGGCGGGGTCGGAAGTCTCGGCGCTCCTCGGACGCATGCCCTCCGCGGTCGGCTACCAGCCGACGCTGCTCACGGAGATGGGCGAGCTGCAGGAACGCATCACGTCGACGAAGAAGGGATCGATCACCTCGGTCCAGGCCATTTACGTGCCCGCCGACGACTACACCGATCCGGCGCCCGCGACGACGTTCGCGCATCTGGACGCGACGACGAACCTGTCGCGGCAGATTGCCGAGCTCGGGATTTATCCCGCCGTCGATCCGCTGGCGTCGACGTCGCGCATTCTCGACCCGCGCATCCTCGGCGAGGAGCACTACGGCGTGGCGCGCGCGGTGAAGCAGATCCTGCAGCGGTACAAAGACCTCCAGGACATCATCGCGATCCTCGGCATCGACGAACTGTCTGAAGAGGATCGACTGACGGTCACGCGCGCGCGCAAGCTCCAGCGCTTCTTCTCGCAGCCATTCTTCGTGGCCGAGCAGTTCACCGGGTTCAAAGGCAAGTACGTCCAGGTCGCCGACACGGTCAAGGGCTTCAAGGAGATTGTCGACGGCAAGCACGACGCGCTCCCGGAACAGGCCTTCTACATGGTCGGCACGATTGAAGAGGCGGTCGAGAAAGCCGCCGCCATGAAGAACGCGTAACAGTCGATGGCCATCCCGACGACGATCCAGCTCGAAATCGTGACGCCCGACCGGGCGCTCGTCCGCGAACAGGCGGACGAGCTTCAACTGCCCGGCTCCGAGGGCTATCTCGGCGTCCTGCCGGGCCACACCCCGCTCCTGGCGTCATTAAAGGTCGGGGAGCTGTGGTACCGCGTCGGCGCGGAGAAGCACCATTTCGCCATCGCCGGCGGCTTCGTGGAGATCCTTCCCGACCGCGTTGTCGTCCTGGCCCAGATCGCCGAGTCGGCCCAGGAGATCGATATTGCCCGCGCCGAGGCCGCGAAACGGCGCGCGGAGGAGCGGCTTGCGAAGCCGGCGGCCGAGCTCGACTTCGAACGCGCGCGCGTGGCGATGATGAAGTCGCTGATCCGCCTGCAGGTGGCCACGCGAGCGAGGACAAGGGTATAAAAGAGGTCTGTTCGCCAGCCTTCGACACCTCTTTCGCTATCGCGCGCTGATTCAGAGCCTGGTTGCCCGGGAACTGAAGGCCCGGTATCGCGGCTCGGTCCTCGGTTTCTTCTGGTCTTTCGTCAATCCGCTCCTGCTGCTTCTCGTCTACACCTTCGTGTTCACGGTGGTGCTGCCGGGCGTGCATCCGCCGGAGCTGGAGCCGTTTGCGCTCTTCATGTTCTGCGGCATCCTGCCGTGGACCTGGTTTTCATCGTCGCTGCTCGAATCCTCCAACGTCCTGATCGCCGGCGGAAACCTGATTCGCAAGGTGCTCTTCCCGGCGGAAGTGCTGCCGATCGTCACCGTCTTCGCCGGGATGGTTCATTTCTGCCTCGGCCTGCCGATCCTTGCGGCGTTTCTTCTGTACTACCAGGTGCCGCTGGTGCCGTCCGACCTGGCGTGGTTTCCCGTGATCGTCCTCATCCAGCTGGTGCTGACACTGGGATTGGCCCTGCTGCTGTCGGCGCTCTCGGTCCATTTCCGGGATATCCGCGATCTGCTGTCGAACCTGCTCACACTCTGGTTTTTTGCGACCCCGATCATCTATGCGGTGTCGCAGGCGCCACCGTCGGTCAGACGCTACCTGGATCTGAACCCGTTCACGCACCTCGCGGTGTCCTATCAGGAGGTGCTCTTCCGCCGCGGCGCGTTCACCGATTGGCCCCGGCTGCTTGCGGTAGGGGCCGGCGCCCTGGTCGTCCTGGCTGTTGGCTATTTCGTGTTCGATCGCCTGCGCGACACGCTCGCGGAAGAGGTGTGACGTGAACGCGATCGAAGTCCGCGACGTGACCAAGACCTACCGCCGGTACGGCCGGCGCAAGCAGTTCGGCACACTGAAGAGCGCGCTCCTGGGCGGTCGTGTGGCGAAAGATCTCCGGCCCGACGACACCTTCAACGCGCTCAACGGCGTCTCGTTCGATGTCGCCGCCGGAACGACGTTCGGGATCGTCGGACGGAACGGCTCCGGAAAGAGCACGATGCTGAAACTGATGGCCGGCATCGGGCGGCCGACCGCCGGCTCGGTGACCGTGCAGGGGCGTCTGTCCGCGCTGATCGAGCTGGGCGCCGGTTTTCACCCGGAGATCTCAGGCCGCGAGAACGTGTATATCAACGGGATGATGCTCGGCCTGACGAAGCGCGACATTGCCGCGCGGTTCGACGAGATTGTTGAGTTCGCGGAGCTCGAGGATTTCATCGAGGCGCCGGTCAAGACCTACTCCTCCGGCATGTACATGCGCCTGGGGTTTGCCGTGGCGATCCACGTGAATCCGGACGTCCTCCTCGTTGACGAAGTGCTCGCGGTCGGCGACGAGGCGTTTACGCACAAGTGCCTCGACAAGTTTGCCGACTTCCGGCGGCGCGGACGGACCGTCCTTCTCGTGACGCACTCGCTCGACCTCGTGACGCGCTTCTGTGACGAGGCGCTGTGGCTCGACGGTGGCACCGTGCGGGCGCAGGGCGATCCGCGGCGGGTCATCGACGCCTACCTCCTTGATGTCACCAGGACGGAGGACGCCGCGCTGAGCCGCGCCGAGAAGAAGGAAGAGGCGCCTGCCGCACCGGCGAGCGCGGAGCCGCCAGACATGTTCCGGGCGGACGAGGGGCGATGGGGCTCGCGCGAGGTTGAAATCATCGGTGTCGAGTTCGTCGACGGCTCGGGACGCCCCGCGCACGTGTTCCAGTCGGGCGGGGCGATGGAGATCCGCCTGCAGGTGCGCGCCAATCAGCCTGTCGACGACCTCGTCTTCGGCGTTGGCATTTTCAACGCGGACGGCGTGTGCTGTTACGGCACCAACACCGCCATCGACGGTGCGACGTCCGGCGCCATGACGGGAGCGGGCGAAGCCAGATTTGTGGTCGATCGCCTCGACCTTGTCGACGGCACGTACAAGCTCGACGTCGCGGTCCATCGGAGGAACGGCGCGCCGTACGACTACCACCGGCTGCTGCACACGCTCCGCGTCACTTCCAGCCGCAAGGAGGCGGGCGTCTTCCGTCCGCCGCACCGGTGGACATTCTCCGGAAGCATTCAGGTTGACGGGCTCTCCGATCTCTCACGCTGACGCGGCGGCATTCGCGGCCGCCATCCGGGCGAACGGCGGGACGGTCGTCTTCACCAACGGCGTCTTCGACATCCTGCACCCCGGTCACATCCGGTATCTGCAGGATGCGCGCGCCCTTGGCTCGGCGCTGATCGTTGCCGTGAACTCGGACCGGTCGGTGCGCGTCATCAAGGGGCCGGACCGGCCGGTGAATCCTCAAACCGAGCGCGCGGAAGTCCTGCTGGCGCTCGCGTGCGTGGACGCTGTCGTGATCTTCGATGAAGACACCCCGTACGAGGTCATCTCGACGATTCAGCCGGATGTGCTCGTCAAAGGGGCTGACTGGGGGCCGGACAACATCATCGGGCGCGACGTCGTCGAGGCCCGCGGCGGCACAGTGGTACGGATTGAACTGGCGGCCGGCTATTCCACGTCCGCACTGATCAAGAAGGCGCGCTCGCTGTCGACCCGTTAGCCGTACCCGGCATGACCGCGCCCTCCCTCACGCTGCGCGCACTGTTCCACAAGGCCGCTGCCCGCGCAGGTCTGACCGACCTGCCTCCGGTCACCGCGGGACTGACGCCGGCGGCCAAGGCGCTGGCGGCGGTCGCCGCGTCACGTGCTGGTTCGGGCCTCACGGTCCTGGTCGCGCCCGCGGACAAGGACGTGGAACAGCTCATCGCGGACGCGAGGTTCTTCTACGCGGCGATGGAAGGCGCGTCGGCCGCGGCGAGCGAGCAGGCGGTGCTGCCGTTCCCGTCGCTGCAGGTCGACCCATACCGCGGAATGACCCCTCACTTCCGTGTCGCCGCGGCCAGGGCGCGGGCGCTTCACGCCGCGGCCACCGGAACCGCCCGGCTGATCGTGGCGTCGGCGGCCGCCCTCCTGCCCAGGGTCAGCCCGGCCGAGCGGCTCCTGCGCGCGTCGAAGGCGATTACGTCCGGCACCGAGATCGAGCCGCAGGCCCTGGCGGATCTCCTCGCCGACGCCGGGTTCACGCAGGAGGATCCGGTCGACGAGCACGGCACCTTCGCGATCCGCGGCGGCATCGTCGATGTCTTCCCCGCGGGCGATTCCGAGCCGGTTCGCATCGAATTCATCGGCGACATGGTGGAATCGCTCCGCCGCTTCGATCCCGCCACGCAGCGGTCCACCGGGGCCACCGACCAGATGCTCGTCGTGCCGGTTCGCGAACGCTTCGAGGACGAGCCCGAGGCGCTGGCGCCCCTCGACGCCCTGTCGGCATCGCACGACATGCGTGTGATCGTGTCGGAACACGAGCAGGTCGTCGAACAGATCGAAAAGGTCCGCACGCAGCTTGATTCCAGTTACGCCGACGCGGGCGCGCGGGGGCATGTGGCCGCCGTGGCGCCGCAGGACGCATTCGTCGAGTGGGAGCCCCTCGTCGCGCGGATGGGCCGCGCGCCGAGGCTCGAAGAACTGGCCGTGGAGGAGGGCGCCCGCACCGTGTCGTGCCAGCCGGCGATGGAGTTCCGCGGGCGGGTGCCGGACTGGATTGCGGACATCCGCGCCGCCCGGGAACGCGGCGAAACGGTGCTGTTCGTGGCCGATAGCCATGGCCGGGCGGAGCGGGCTGTCGAGATCCTGCAGGAGTACGACGTCGTGGCGGTCCCCGTGGAACGGGCCGAAGACGCCCACGCGGCGGTGGTGCTCGTGGGCGTTGGCGCCCTGTCGCGCGGGTTCCGCCTCGCGGATGCCGCTCTCGTGCTCTATGCCGAGACCGACGTCTTCGAGGAAGAGCGGCGGGGCGCGGAGCGCCGCCGCAGCGCGGCCGCCGCGTTCCTCTCGGACCTTCGCGATCTCAAGGTGGGCGACCTCGTCGTGCACGTCGACCATGGCATCGGTGAGTTCGTCGGACTGAAACAGCTGGGTGTGCGAGCCGGCGACTCCGCCCAGGAATTCCTCGAGCTGCGCTACGCGGGCGACGACAAGCTGTTCGTCCCTGTCGAGCGCCTCGATCTCGTCCAGAAATACACCGGTGGCACACGGCCGGCGCTCGATCGCCTCGGCGGCACGTCGTGGGAAAAGGCGAAGACGCGCGTCAAGAAGGCGATGCGCGACATGGCCGAGGAGCTGTTGAAGCTCTACGCGCAGCGCAAAGCGGTGCCGGGCCACGCCTTCGGCGCGGAGACGCACTGGCAGGAAGAGTTCGAAGGCGCGTTCCCCTACGAGCTGACGCCCGACCAGGCGAACGCCGTCGCCGACATCAAGCGGGACATGGAGTCCCCGACGCCGATGGACCGGCTGCTCTGCGGCGACGTCGGCTACGGGAAGACCGAGGTTGCCGTGCGTGCCGCCTTCAAGGCCGTCATGGACGGCAAGCAGGTCGCGCTCCTGGCGCCGACGACGGTCCTGGCGTTCCAGCACCAGAAGACCCTGCGCGATCGGTTTGCCGGGTTCCCTGTCACGGTCGACATGGTGAGCCGGTTCCGCACGAAGCAGGAAATCAAGGAGACGCTCGACGGCGTGACGGCCGGCAAGGTCGACATCATCATCGGGACCCACCGGCTCCTGTCGAAAGATGTCGTGTTCAAGGATCTCGGCCTGCTCGTCGTCGACGAGGAACAGCGCTTCGGCGTGGCGCACAAGGAACGCATCAAGCAGATGCGCAAGAAGGTCGACGTGCTGACGATGACCGCGACGCCGATCCCGCGGACGCTGAACATGTCGCTCGTCGGCATCCGCGACATGTCGGTCATCGAGACGCCTCCAAAGGACCGGCTGGCGATTCAGACCAATGTCGTCGCCTTCGACGCCCCGGTTATCGAGCGCGCTGTCAGAAACGAGATCGCGCGCGGGGGACAGGTGTACTTTGTCCACAACCGGGTTGAGTCGATCTTTTCCATCGGGAGCCTCCTGCAGCGTCTGATCCCTGAAGCGCGCGTCGCCATCGGCCATGGCCAGATGTCGGAAGAGGAGCTGGAGCGCGCCATGCTCGGATTCGTGGAGCATCGGTTTGACGTGCTGCTCGCGACGACGATCGTCGAAAACGGGCTGGATATCCCGAACGCGAACACGATCATCATCAACCGCGCTGACCGGTACGGCCTGTCGCAGCTCTATCAGCTCCGCGGCAGGGTGGGTCGATCGGACCGTCCGGCGTACGCCTACCTGCTGGTTCCGCCGCAGGAAGCGCTGTCGCCGGTCGCGCGAAAACGGCTCGCCGCCATCAGGGAGTTCAGCGACCTTGGAAGCGGCTTCCGAGTGGCCGCGCTGGACCTCGAGATCCGCGGTGCCGGCAATCTCCTGGGCGGTGAACAGAGCGGGCATATCGACACGGTCGGCTTCGAGATGTACATGAAGCTGCTCGAGGAAGCGGTCCGCGAGCTGAAGGGCGAGGAGATAGAAGACGAGACACGCGCCGCGATCAACCTGCGCGTCGACCTGAAGATCGAAGACGGCTACATCCCCGACATGAACCAGCGCCTGATGGTCTACCGCAGGATAGCAGCGGCGCGCTCGGAGAAAGAGCTTGGCTCTGTCATTGACGACATTCGGGACCGGTATGGCCCGGCTCCCGGTTCCGTGTTGAACCTCGCCGAATACGGGCGTATCCGTGTGCTGGCCGATCGTCTCGGCGTCGACTCAATCGAGCGCGAAGCCTCCATCGTCGTCATCAAGTTCCGGCCCCAGGCGAAGGTCGATCCCGCGCGTCTGATCAAAGTGATCCAGGACCATCCGGGCGCCGTGCTGGCGCCACCCGCGTCGCTGAAGCTCGACATGGACGCGTCCACGGCGGCCGTCAGGCCGGCGGCGCCACGCGCTGGCTCAGGCCGTCGAACCGGGCTTTCCAGGGCCGGCGAACGTCAAACCAGCTGGTGGACCGCCAGGGCGACGGCAGGTACTGTGGAGGCGGGGTTCACCAAGGAAGAGATTCTCCGGAAGCCGGAGGGCGACCCGCGCGCCGAAGGCGGGGTCTTCGGGCGGCTGGAGTCCCTCTTGCGAGCCCTGGGTTAACATAGTGATTTTGCAGGGATTGTCGATGCTCAAACATAGCGCTGCCGCTCTCCTTCTGGCCGGACTGGTCGTCGTCCCCACAACCGCCCAGATCATCGAGCAGGTCCTCGTCAACGTGAACGGGGACATTCTCACGAAGACCGAATTCGAGCAGCGGCAGGTCGCGCTGCTGCGGGCTCGGCCGGAGCTCGCCAACGTCACGCCCGACAGTCCGGAGTTGCGAAAAGCGGTGGCGGAAGTCACGCCGCAGCTCATCCTGGAGGCGGTGGACGAGTTGCTGCTGGTCCAACGAGGCCGCGAGCTCGGGCTGGTGCTCGGCGACGAGCAGTTCACCAGCATCCTCGCCAACATCAAGTCGTCGAACAACATCGAGACCGACGAGCAGTTCCAGGCAGCGCTCACGCAGGAAGGCATGACGATGGCCGACCTCCGGACGGCGCTCGAGCGCCAGATGCTCGCCTCCGAGGCGCAGCGCCGGGACGTGGTCGACAAGATCAGCGTGACCGAGGCCGAGTCGCGCGCGTACTACGAGTCGCACCGGCAGGATTTTACGACGCCTTCGGAGATCACGCTCCGCGAGATCTTTGTGGAGGTCCCGGTCAGCGATCGTGGCGTCAACGTCGCCCAGGACGACGACGCGCGTGCCGAGGCGGAGGATCTGCGCAAGCGGCTGCTCGCCGGCGAGCCGTTTCCACGTCTGGCCGCCGAATTCTCGGATGCGCCGTCGAAAGCCAACGGCGGGCTGATTGGTCCGCTCAAGCGCGACGAGCTTGCCGAGGCGCTGCAGGCCCGGGTCGATCAGATGAAGGTGGGCGACGTGAGCGACGTCATGCGGACGGCTCGCGGGTACCAGCTCCTCAAGCTGGAAAGCCGCACCGACACCCGCGTGCGCGGCTTCGATGACGCCCGCAACGATATCAGCAACAAGGTGGGCGCCGAGAAGATGACCGGCGAGCGGCTGAAGTATCTCGAGCGGCTTCGCGAGCAGGCCACGATTGCCTGGCGCAACGAGGAGCTCCGCAAGGTGTACGAGCAGGCGCTGGCGGCCCGGCGGAAGACGCTCGCGGGATGACCGACGCGTGGTACGCGGTCTGGACGCGGTCCCGGCACGAGCAGGTCGTCCGCGAGCAGCTGGAGCGCAAGCAGATCGAGGCGTTCCTCCCGACGGTGACCCGGTGGAGCCGCTGGAAGGACCGGAAGAAACAGATCGACTGGCCGCTCTTCCCTGGCTACTGCTTCGCGCGATTCGACCCGGAGCATCGTCTCTCCATCGTCAAGTGCACGGGGGTGGTCAGCATCATCTCCTTCGACGGGGAGCCCGCGGCGATTCCGGAGCACGAGATCGACAGCATCCGGCAGCTGGTCGAGAGCGATCTCGCCTACGATCCCTGCCCGATGATCCGCGAAGGTGAGATGGTCGAAGTGATGCACGGGCCGCTCAAGGGCGTGGCCGGACGGTTGGTTCGCAAGGGTACGCATGCCCGGCTCATCCTGTCGGTCGACCTCATCGGGCAGGCGGTCAGCGTCGAAGTCGACGCGGCCGACGTCCGGCCCTACTGAGATCAGACGCATGAAGATCGGCACCGTCACACTCGCCTCGCCCTTTGTCGTCGCGCCGATGGCCGGCATGACCGACAGCGCGTTCCGCCGCCTCGTGAAGCGGCAGGGCGGGTGCGGACTCGTGGTCACCGAAATGGTGTCGTCAGAAGGACTCGTTCGCGGCATCGATCGCACGCTCGAGTACGCCGAATACACCGAGGAAGAGCGGCCGGTCTCGATTCAGATCTTCGGCGGGGATCCCGACACGATGGCGGCCGCGGCGCAGATCGTCGAAGGCATGGGCGCTGACATTGTCGACATCAACATGGGCTGTCCCGTCCACAAGATCGCGAAGCACAGCGCCGGGTGCAGCTTGATGAAGCAGCCCGCGCATGCCGCGAAGGTGGTTGCCTCAATGGCGCGGGCGGTGAAGATCCCCGTGACGGTGAAGATGCGGGCCGGGTGGAACGATCGATCGCGCAACGCGGCGGAACTGGCCAGGATGGTCGAGGGCGCTGGCGCGGCTGCCGTCACCATCCACGGGCGCACCGCCGAGCAGTCCTACAGCGGCAGCGCCGACTGGGATCTGGTGTCGGAGGTCGCGAGCCTGCTGCGAATTCCCGTGTTCGGCAGCGGCGATTGCGTGGAGCCCGAGCAGGTCGTCGAGAAGCTTCGCGTGTCCGGATCAACGGCTGGCGTCAGCGGCGTGCTCGTCGGCCGCGGCGTACTCAGGAACCCGTGGATCCTGGCGCAGGCGGCGGACATTGCGGCCGGCCGTCCTCCGCGGCAGGTCAGCCTCGAGGAACGAGGGCAGTTTCTCCGCGACTACATAGACATGCTGCTGAAGGAGCGCGTCGAGGAGCGTGAGGGCTTTCGTCATCACGCGCCGGGAACGGCCGATCACGGTCCCGCGCGAGGACGCGAACGGTGGGTGATCAACAAGCTTCGCGCGCTGTGCGGCTGGTACTCGAAGGGACTGGACGGCGGGTCGCGGCTGAGGGTGCGGGTGAACAGCGCCGCCACCATCAGCGAGCTGCGCGACATTATCGACTCGTTCTTCTTCGCGCCGGTCGCCGCCTAATTTAGCCCCCGAGAGCCTCGAGCGCGTCGGCTCGATCCGGGAGCCGGCGTCCTTCTTCCGTGTACAGAAAGTTGAACGTCAGGACGTCGAGTCCGCGGCGCGCGAGCCCTTCGGCCAAGCCGACCATGAAGCCGCTGGCCTGTCCCGCTCCGCCACCTTCACCTTGCGAGCGGATCGGGTCGAAGCTGGATCTTCACCGCCTTCGGGCGGTTATCCTTCCCCCCTTCAAGGTGGTACATCGTCCGGGTGCCGTGGGTCGACCAAAGGGCCTTGCCCTTCCAGCCGGCATTCGGATCGTCGATGCGTCCATCGACGTTCTTCGCGAAGAAACCCATCGGATAGGGGAGCGTGATGTTGACGAGCTTGCCATCCACCAGCGCGAAGATGGAGCTGTTGAGGTTGCCCATCGCGATCGGCACGTTGCGGCCGAGGCCGAACGCGTCGAACCAGTCGACCCACGTGTAGTAGCTCGCCTCGGCGCTCCCGGGATCCTCCACGTCCCGCAACTGCGGTCCGGGCAGTTGATGGAACGTCCACCCCTCGGGGCAATGCGCGCCCGTGGCGGTGGGTCCGCGGAGGACCTTGCACCTGCGGCGATCGAAGCTCGCCAGATGTCCGCTCGCCAGCGACACCCAATACACGCCGTCGCGATCGATGTCGCCGCCGCGCGGTCCGTAGCCCGGAAACGGTGGCTCGTAGATTTCCGTGACTGCCGTTGCAGTGGGATTGGGACCTGGCGCGACCCGAACGACATACCCGCGATATCCCAACGACGTGCCCCACACGGAGTCGTCCACGGGGCTCACGGCAACCGCGTAGATATTAACGGCGACACGCATGTCCCGGGCGGGATCGGCTGGCTGATTCGGCTCCACGTAGCCGTCGCGCCTGCCGTTGCCGTTCGTGTCGAGGACGAACGGCGACCACCCCTGCGACCTCACTTCGTCTCCGGTTTCCTCGAACATCTTCCGGTTCAGCCACCCGATGACGCCTGGGCCGGCGACGCCGGCGCTGGTCCAGAGCGTCTGATTCGCGTCCTGCGCGAACGTCAAATGGTGGGTGGGGAAGCAGGTGCTGACGAGCGCAAACCTCCCCGTCGCCGGGTCGTACATCGACAGATGGCGGCCCGAGTCCTGGAGCGGGAACACCTTCGCCGACGGGTGCTCGGAGCCTTGCTTGCAGAAATCCGGGTTCGCGTTGGGGCGAACGCGAGGTGTAAACCAGACGCGCCCTCGCTCGTCCATCAGCGGGTTGTGATTGAGCGTCTTGCTGTCCCAGATCGGTTCGGCACCCCAATACGCCGAAGGCGCCATCGGGTTGGCCCTCGACGAGGGCGTCTGCGGATCGCGGACCGGGTGCGGCACCTGGCTCGCGGTGTGCGTGCGCGGGTCGAGGACGGGGACGAAATCCGAGCTGTCTTCGGGTGATCCATAGATCCTGCCGTTCGCGTTGACCCGCGGACTGCGCCGGTCGGTCGAGATCGCGTCGTGGAGGTACGCGGTGGGGCTGCTCCAGTCCCACTGAGTGATGACGACGTTGCGCTCGATGCCTTGTGGGCGCTCGGGTCTGGCGAAGGGCAGCTCGCCCGCGGCAATTCGATCGGTCCAGTCGCCGAAGAGTTTCAGCGCGAGCTGGGTGTCGAGCCGGGTGATATCACGCGTCATCAAGCTCTGCGCTTGCCCGGATCTGAGGCGCCGCTCCCAGGCTTCACCCGAACTGGCGAAGAGGCCAAACTCCTGCGGGATCGTTCGTGTGCCAGGCGTGCCGAGCGCGTGGCACGATTGGCAGGCGCCGCTCTTGACGATGTTCAGCCATTCCCCCTGGCTCTTGATCTTCTCCAGTGGGAACTCGCGCGTACCCGGCACCCTGAGCATCGAAAACCAGTAGATCGGCGGGTAGTACTGCGCCGCGGCGGCCGGAGTCGGTGCCGGCACCGCGGTCAGGTTGAGGATCCTCCCGGGCGTCGCCTCCACCTTGGGCGAGTCGACGAGGCCATAGCCACGCACCCAGATGCTGTAGCTGGCCTTCGGCAGGTCCGGCAGCACGTACCGCCCGGTGTCATCCGTGACGACGATCTTGGCGAACCTCGTCGGTAGATCCGTCGTTTCCGCGATGACCCAGACGCCGGCTTCGGGACCGCGGGGACCCGCGACGACCCCGCCCACGTCGTCGCCATCGATTTGAGGGGGCCAAAGCTGGAGCGCGTCTGCCCCGTCCAGCGAGGAGAGGAGCAGGAGCGCGAGACTCAGGCCCGTCGCGCCTACGGGTAGACGCTTCGTCATGATTCGTGAAGTCTACACAGAATCAAGTAAGTCCAAAGTCGAAAGTCCAAAGCCCAAAGCTAGTTGCTGTAGTTGCCGCCATCGAGCAGCCATCGAGCATAATGTGCGCTGTCAGAAGGGCTGTCAGAAGGGGCCAGGGTCGTAGAACCGGCCTTCGGTCAACCTTCGAGAGGTCGTTAATACTTCCTATAGGCCTGGCAGCCCGAGGCGAAGCGGTAGCGGCGTGAGCTTGATCCGATTCCGTGGACATCTTCCGAAGGGCGGATACGATGGCCAGAATGGGATTACGCAAGACAGAGCGACGGGTACGACGGCAGTTCACTGAAGAGTTCATCGCCGGCGCCGTCCGGCTGGTATTGGACGAAGGCAAGACGATCGGGGCGGTCGCCCGCGAGTTGGATCTGACGCCGTCCGCGCTGGGTAACTGGGTGCGACACGCGCGCGCGGATCGGACGAAAGGCCGGACCGGCCTCACCACGGAGGAGCGCGCCGAGCTCGCGCAGCTCCGCAAAGATAATCGCGAGTTGCGCATGGAGCGCGACATCCTAAAAAAAGCCGCGGCCTTTTTCGCCAAGCACCAGGCGTAGTCTTCGCCTGGATCGCCGCGGAGAAGGCCGAGTTCCCGATCACGAAGCTCTGTCAGTACCTCCAGGTCTCGCCCAGCGGCTTCTACGCCGCGCGCGGGCGACCGGAGTCCAGGCACACGCAGACCGATCGCCGCCTGCGCGTACTCGTCCGGGCCTCGTTCGACGAGAGCCGGCAGCGGTACGGGAGCCCGCGCATTCATGAGGATTTGAGGGAGCTGGACGAGCGCGTCAGTCGCAAGCGTGTCATCCGTCTGATGCAGGAAGACGGCTTGGAGGCGCGTGCCCGCAAGCGGTTCAAGTGCACGACGATGAGCGACCACGATCAGCCGGTCGCAGCGAATGTCTTGAACCGGCGCTTTGACGCGCCCGCGCCCAATCAGCGGTGGGTCGGCGACACGACGGAGTTCGTCATCGGCGGCAGCGGCAAGCTCTATCTCGCGGCGGTGCTCGACCTGTTCTCGCGGTTTGTCGTGGGCTGGGCCGTCAGCGCCGTGAACGACCGCCACCTCGCCATTCGGGCCCTCGCCATGGCCTTGAAGCGCCGGGGCCCGGACGTCGGTCTCCTGCACCACTCCGACCAGGGCAGTCCGTACGCCAGCGAAGATTACCAAACGATCCTCGAGGCACGCGGCATCACCTGCAGCATGAGCCGCCGGGGCAATTGTTACGACAACGCGGTGATGGAGAGTTTCTTCTCGACGGTGAAGAGCGAGCTGCGGGACCGCTTCGACAGCTGTGGGGAGGCCAAGATGGAGTTGTTTGATTACATCGAAGTGTTCTATAACCAACGGCGTCGGCACTCGACACTCGGCCAGATCAGCCCGGCCGCGTTCGAACGACGGGCCACTCAAGCGGCGTAGCTAAACCGTCCACCAAATCGGATCAAGCTCAAGTTGCCGCCATCGAGCCTAATGTGCGCTGTCAGAAGGGCTGTCAGAAGGGGCTAGGGTCGTAGAACCGGCCTTCGGTCAACCTTCGAGAGGTCATCCCAGCGCGGCCGTGCCTTCCTGAAGTTCGAAGTCGTAGATCAACGCGTCCTCGAATGATTCAAAGAAGCGAGCGGCCAGCTCTTCGTGGGCGGGATGGTCGAGGTAGGCTCGCAGCCCCGTCTCATCGTCAAATTCAATGACCGCCGCGTACGGGTAGTCGCTGCGCATCAGCGCCTCGTAGGCACGCCCGAGCAGCACGCGTTGGCCGACGCGGGCCCGCCTGATGGCCGGGATCGCATGCAGCGCGGCCTCGAATGACGAGGCGAGTG
>CAXNKG010000019.1:0-47683 GCA_964202965.1 Vicinamibacterales bacterium | reverse complement strand
GTCGAACAACGCCGCCATCGCCGCATATGAGCCTTCCCCTCGTTCGTACGCCGCCACCGCGCGTTCCCGCAACGCCACGTCATATGCATTGGCCATGGCGTCAGTAAAGTACACTTCGTTCGGCAATTCAAGTGCCGTTAGGGATTAGTGGTAGCAAACACTAACCACTAACCACGAACCGATTCCACGGTCACATCCTTGATCGGCGCGATCCGCTCTTCGACGAACGTGTTCCATTCATGGCACTGCGGGCACTGCCAGAGCGGCTCGGTGCTCCGGTAGCGGCAGTGGCGGCACACGTGCGGGTCGAGATAGAAGACGGCCTCGCGCGTGAGTTCGACGTAGCGGCGGATCAGGCTCGCGTCGAAGGCGAGCGCGGCGAGCACCTCCCAGATCTGCTGATGAATGGCCAGGGCGTGCGGGTGGTGGGGCAGGGCGTCCAGTAACTGGTCGAACGCCGCGTGAGGCTGGCCCGCGGCAGACAGATGCCGCGAAAGCGCCAGCCGCGCGCGCCAGCCCTGCGGGTCGGCGCTGATGAGCCGCCGGCACATCTCCAGGAAGCGGTGTGGCGTCCCGATCGCCGTGTAGGCGCGCTCCAGGCGGTCGAGTGCAAAATGTGCCTGCTCCGGGACCGCGTCGACGAGACGCTCCCATGCCTCGACGGCACCCGCCAGATCGCCGCTTCGCTCCCGCACATCGCCGAGATTCAGATACGCCGGCACAGTCCCCGCGTCCGTATCAATCGCCGACGTGAAGCTCCTGGCCGCGGGGGCCGCCTGGCCCGCCTGCTGCTGATGGACGCCGATCTCATTGCGGAGGAACCCCAGAATCTGCCGGTCCTCGCCCTCGCTCCCACCGCCGATCTTGGCCACCTGCTCGCGGACGCGCAGGGCCTCGGACCAGAGTTGCTGGTCTTCGTACAGCTTCTGGAGGTTGACGAGGGCGTAGCGGTTCTTCGGGTCGAGCTGCAGCACTTCCTGGAAGGCCTCGAGTGCGCGATCGACGAATCCGCCGTGCCGGAAGTCGAGACCCAGGCAGAGCAACACGTACGCCTGCTCGAGCGGAGTCAGATCGGGCCGCTGGAGCAGCGCCTGGTGAATGTTGATCGCGCGGCCGACCTGTCCCTTCTGGCGGTACAGGTTGCCCAGGATCATCTGGACTTCGAGCGCGTCGGTGTCGAGGCTCGTCGCCTGTGTGAGTTCCTCGATCGCCTGGTCGACCTGGTTGTCGACGAGGAAGTTGAGGCCCAGCATGTAGTGGGGAGTCTCGCGGAGGCGCCGCCGGTCGACCCACCGGCCGTCGCGCAGCTTGTACCGTTCCCAGGCTTTTCCCACCATCAGCCCGAGGAGCAGGGCAATCAGGATGGCGAGCAGGTACCAGTCGGGCATCAGACCATCTGTGTGCGCCAGAGATCGTGCAGGTGGAGCACCCCTTCGACCCGCTTATGGCGATCGACGACGACGATCGAGGTGATCTTGCGCTGCTCGAGGATATTGAGCGCCTCGGCGGCCAGGATGCCGCGGTCGATGGTGACCGGGTTCGCGGTCATGATCTGGGACGCCGTTCGTGTCGAGAGATCGACCGACGCGCCCATGTGACGGCGCAGGTCTCCATCCGTGATCACGCCCACCAGGACGCCGTCGGCGACGACGCAGGTCATCCCGAGTTTCTTCGCGGTCATTTCGTTGACGACCCCCGCCATAGGCGTCGCCGGACTGACCACCGGCACGCGATCGCCGGCAACCATCAACTGCTCGACGCGCATGAGGCGCTTGCCCAGCTTGCCGCCAGGGTGAAGATGGGCGAAGTCTTCTTCGCGGAACCCCTTGGCGACGAGCAGCGTCATGGCCAGCGCGTCTCCCATGGCGAGTGCGGCCGTTGTGCTCGCGGTCGGGACGAGGTTCAGCGGGCAGGCTTCTTCCGAGACGTGGCAATCGAGGGCAACGTTGGACGCCTGTGCAAGCGTCGAGTTGCCGTTGCCGCAGATCGTGATCAGCTGTGCCCCGAGCCGCTTGATCGTCTCGAGCAGGCGAAGCAGTTCGTCGGTTTCGCCGCTGTTCGACAGCGCCAGCACGACGTCGTCGGCCTGGATGACGCCCAGATCGCCGTGCACGGCTTCGGCGGGGTGCAGGAAGAAGGCGGGCGTGCCGGTGCTCGCGAGCGTCGCGGCGATCTTGCGGCAGATAATCCCGGACTTCCCCATGCCGGTGACGATCACCCGGCCGCGGCATTCGAGCAGAAGGCGGATCGCCTGCTCGAACCGGCCGTCGAGCCGGTCCATGAGCGCGAGGATCGCCGCTGCTTCGGTCTTCAGGACTTCGCGCGCGGTCGCGAGGTCGATGCCCGTCACCTTGCTCATCGGAAGACGCTCATGACGCGACATCCTCACGGCTCGCCGCTGCGATCCGTTTCAGTTTCAGGATCAGTGCCTCCACTTTGTCGAGCCGCAGGGCGTTGGCGGCATCGCTGCGCGCCTTCGACGGATTGTCATGCACTTCCAGGAAGACGGCGTCGGCTCCCGCTGCAACGCCGGCGGAGGCCAGCGGCTCGATGTACTGCGCGAGCCCCATTGTGACGCCGTCGCCGGCGCCCGGCAGCTGGAGGCTGTGCGTCACGTCGAAGATCACGGGATAGCCCAGCTCCCGCAGCATCGGCAGCGCGCGCATGTCGACGACCAGGTCGTGGTAGCCGAAGCTCGTGCCGCGCTCGGTCAGCAGCACCGCTGCATTGCCCTCGCCCGTGATCTTGTCGATGACGTGACGCATGTCGGAGGGCGCCAGGAACTGGCCCTTCTTGACGTTGACCGGCTTGCCCGTCCGCGCCGCCGCCACCAGCAGGTCCGTCTGCCGGCAGAGGAACGCGGGGATCTGCAGGACATCGACGACCGCGGCAGCCGGCTCGGCGTGTGCCGGCTCGTGAATGTCGGTGAGGACCGGAAGCCCCGTGCGCGCCCGCACGTCAGCCAGCACCTTCAGCCCGGCATCCAGGCCTGGGCCGCGAAACGATGTGCGCGACGTCCGGTTAGCCTTGTCGTAGGACGCTTTGAAGATGAGCGGGACGTCGCAGCGGCGGGCGATCTCGCGAAGCGCCGATGCCAGGTCGAGCGCATGCCCGGCGCTTTCAATGACACAGGGTCCCGCAATGACGGCGAGGGGACGGCCGCCGCCGATGGCGTGGGGCCCGATCTGAACCGGATGCACCAACCTATTGTAGGTGAAAGGCTTACGACCTCGCCCCTGCGGTGACCTCGCTGCCCGCGCGCGCGCCGGTCTTGTGCCGGTACGCCGCCTCCACGAAGCTCGCAAAGAGCGGATGCGGCGTCAGCGGCCGCGACTGGAACTCCGGATGGAACTGCACCGCGATGAACCAGGGGTGCGAGGGCAGCTCCGCGATCTCGACGAACTTGCCGTCAGGTGACCGCCCCGAGATCCGCATGCCCTTTTCGAGCAGCGCCGGCTCGTAGAGGCAGTTGAACTCGAAGCGGTGCCGATGGCGCTCGGAGATGAGCGAGGTGCCGTAGATCCGGGCCGCCAGCGATCCGGGCGCCAGCTCGCACTCGTACTTACCCAGGCGCATCGTCCCGCCGAGATCGCCGACCCCCAGCAGATCTCGCAGCTTGTAGATCACCTTGTGCGCCGCATCCTCGGTGACCTCGGTGGAATCCGCGCCCTCGAGCTCGCAGACGTTGCGGGCAAATTCCACGGTCGCCCACTGGAAGCCGTAGCAGATGCCAAAGTAGGGGACCTTGTGCTCACGTGCGTACTCGGCCGCCTTCATCATGCCGCGCGTGCCGCGGGAGCCGAATCCGCCTGGCACCAGGATGCCGTCCGCGCCCTTCAGCGCGTCGGTGCCCCCTTCCTTTTCGAGCGCCTCCGCCTCCACCCAGTTCAGCTGCACCTTGAGTCGATGCGCGAATCCGCCGTGGAAGACCGCCTCGTTCAGGCTCTTGTACGAATCCTCGTAGCCGGTGTACTTGCCGACGACGTGAATGGTGAGGGTGTCGGAGGGGTTCTTGATGCGCTCCACCAGTCCGCGCCAGGCCTCGGTGCGCGCCTCGGTCAGCGGCAGATTCAGCAGCTTCAGCACGATCCGGTCGAGGCCCTCGGCCGAGAGCACCAGCGGGACCTCGTAGATCGTGGCGACATCCAGCGCGGTAATCACCGCTTCTTCGGGGACGTCGCAGAAGAGCGCGATCTTGCGCTTGATGTCGGCGTCGAGAAACCGGTCCGTGCGGCAGAGCAGGATGTCCGGCTGAATGCCGATCGATCGCAGGTCGCGGACGCTGTGCTGCGTCGGCTTGGTCTTCAGCTCGCCGGCCGTTCCGATGTACGGGACCAGCGTGAGGTGGATGTAGATCGCGTTTTCGCGGCCGACGTCGAGGCGGAACTGCCGGATGGCCTCGAGAAACGGCATGCTCTCGATGTCGCCGACCGTCCCGCCGATCTCCACGATCACCACGTCGACGTCGCGCGCGGTGGCCCGGATGGCCTCCTTGATCTCGTTGGTGATGTGCGGAATGACCTGCACGGTGCGCCCGAGGTAGTCGCCCCGCCGCTCCTTCTGGATGACCGACAGGTAGATCTTGCCGGTGGTCCAGTTGCTGTTGCGGTTGGCCACCATGCTGGTGAACCGCTCGTAATGGCCCAGGTCCAGATCCGTCTCGGCGCCGTCGTCGGTGACGTACACCTCGCCGTGCTGGTAGGGGCTCATCGTGCCGGGGTCGACGTTGATATACGGGTCGAACTTCTGCAGCGCGACCTTGTAGCCGTGATCCTCGAGCAGCCGGCCGATTGACGCGGCTGCCAGCCCCTTGCCGAGCGATGACACCACGCCGCCTGTCACGAAGATGTACTTCACGGGTCGTCCGTCAGGTCGCTGCATCATCCCGCCTTATGCGCTGGTGCCGACGGTTCCCCCGGGGCCCCATGGCGCCTGCGCCATGGGGTGGGAGCTGCTGCCGCACACGGTCAAGGTCTTCCGGGGTGTCCACCCCGATTGAGTCGTAGAGCGTTTCCACTGCGCGAATACGGAAGCCGTGTTCGAGCGCGCGAAGCTGCTCGAGCGATTCCGCGATTTCGAGCGGCGTCTGGGGCAGTGTCGTCAACGTCAGCAGAAAGTCGCGGCGATAGGCATAGAGGCCGACGTGCTTGAAGGCCGCCGCCGGTTCCCGGGCGAAGGGCAGTGGCGCGCGTGAAAAATACAGCGCCCGCTGCGCCGCGTCTACCACGACCTTCACGACATTGGGATTCCGATACTCGGCGGCATCGTCGATACGGCGACGCAGGGTCGCCATCGGCGTATCGGCGTCTGCCGCCAGGGCGGCGACCACCTCTTCGATCATCGCGGGCTCGATGAGCGGTTCGTCTCCCTGGACGTTGACGATGACGTCGCACGTCAGGTCCCTCGCGATTTCGGCTATGCGGTCGGTGCCGGTGCGGTGCGACGCCGACGTCATGCGTGCGATTCCACCGAAGCCGGTCACGACCGAAGCGATTCGCTCGTCGTCGGTCGCCACGACCACCGCGTCCACGCCGCGCGCCGCCGCCGCGCGCCGGTAGACGTGCTCGACCATGGGCCGGCCGCCAATGTCCGCGAGAGCTTTGGCTGGGAGTCGGGTTGAGTGGTAGCGGGCCGGGATGACGGCGACGGTTTGCAGCGGCTGTAGGTTTCGCTCGAATGGATTGCGGAACGTTACAGGGTGCACGGCGAATCATAGCATGCAGAGTTGAGCCGGCACGTGCAGAGACGCCTGCGGCGCAAGGGTCAAACAGCCGAAATGTTAAGATGAAGCGCTCTTATCTATGACCTGGAAAGCGTACGCGACTGTCTCGAGTGCCACCGTTCTTGCGGGGTGGCTCGCAGCGTCACCGCCGGTCAATACGCCGACGGGGACGACGTCGCCCGCGCGGTCGCCGCGCGCGCAAGACGCATCCGCGGCTTCCGACATCGAGGCGCAGGCCGAGCGGCTGCGGACGGGACTGCAGGGCGAACGGAACTACACGGCGCCGCAGCGCAATCTGTTTCGATTCGAGCAGCGAAGCGAAGTAGGTCCCGAACTGGTCGAGCGCGGTACGGCGTTCGAACCGGAGCCCGTGCCGGAAGCGGTGGCCACGCCTCCGCCGCCGATGTCACTCTCGGGGATCGCCGAAGATCAGGTGAACGGTGCGATCAGCCGGACGGCGGTGGTGAGTTCGCCGGCCGGCGTCGAACTGGTGCGGGAAGGGGACGAGCTTCTCGGCTATCGCGTCGCCCGCATCGAAAGCGACGCGGTGGAACTTGTCCGCACGTCCGACGGTTCCACGCGTCGGCTCACGCTCAAGAAGTAAGCTTCTTCAGACTCTGACGATTCGCGCTTCCTGAATCGCTCTCGCCTTCTTCAAGTCGTCCAAGACAACCTGCGTAAGGGGCTTCGTTTCGTCGACGATGACGACGCCGACGGCGTTGGTGCCTTCGCGGCCCAGGGCGAAGTTGGCAATGTTTACGCCGTGGCGCCCCAGGATCGTGCCGATCTCGCCGATGACGCCGGGCTGGTCGTTGTTCCGGATGACGATCATTGTGCCTTCGAGCGGCACTTCGATACCGATGCCGTCGAGCAGCACGAGCCGCGGCGACGTCTTCTCGAAGACGGCGCCTTCCACCCAGCGATCGCCCTCGCTGGTGTGGAGCTTCACGGAGAGGAGGCTCGTGTAGTTGCGCGGCCGGCTGCTGCGCGATTCGACGATCTCGATCCCGCGGTCGGCAGCAATCGCCCGGGCGTTGACTGGCGTGACCCCCACCTCGAGGATCGGCTTGAACAAGCCGACCAGCAGCGCGTTCACGATCATGTCGTTGCGCCCTTCGGCCAGCTCGCCGTAATACCGTACGCCGAGCATGTGCGCGCGGCCGTCGTTCATCTGGGCAATAAACGCGCCCAGCCGCTCGCCCAGCTCCACGAAGGGGCGGAGCCGGCTGAATTCCTCCGGTGACACCGACGGAAAATTGACGGCGTTCCTGATGATGCCGTCTTTGAGGAAGTCGCGAAGCACCGCGGCGGTTTCCACGCCGACCAGTTCCTGTCCTTCGCGGGTGGATGCGGCGATATGCGGTGTGGCCACCACCTGTTCGAGCTTCTGAAGCCGCTGGTCGGCCGGCGGCTCCTGCTGGAACACGTCGAGCGCAGCGCCCCCCACGTGGCCTGATTCAATCGCATCAGCCAGGGCGGCTTCGTCGATCAGATCTCCGCGCGCCGTGTTGATGATGCGGATGCCTTTTTTGGCCCGTTTGAGCCGCTCGGCATTGACCAGCCGTTTCGTCTTCTCGTTGGACGGCATGTGCAGCGACAGGTAGTCGGCGCGCAGAAAGAGGTCGTCCAGCGAGACCAGCTCGATGCCAAGGTCTCGCGCAACCTGCTCAGAAATAAAGGGATCGTGGGCGATGATCTTCATCCCGAACGCCGCCGACCGGCGCGCGACTTCCTGCCCAATCCGTCCCAGTCCTGCCAGGCCGAGGGTCTTCTCGCGGATCTCCTCGCCGAGAAACTTCTTCTTCTCCCACTTGCCCTGTTTCATGGCCGCGTCGGCGGCAGGCAGATGTCGCGCTAACGAGAGCATCATGCCCATCGCCAGTTCGGCCACGCTGATGCTGTTCGCACCGGGCGCGTTCATGACGGCGATGCCACGGCCGCTGGCGGCGGGAACGTCGACGTTGTCCACGCCCGTGCCCGCGCGGGCAATTGCCCGCAGCCCTGGCGCGGCGGCAATCAGCGCGGCGGTAACTTTGGTGGCGCTCCGGACGACGATGGCGTCGGCGTCGGCGAGGTCCGTCGCGAGCTGTTCGGGAGTCCGTCCCGTCCTGGCGTCGACCGTCCATCCCTCGGCGCGCAGCAGGTCGAGTGCGGAGGCGGGAAGATCGTCAGCAACAACAATTTTCATCGATGGTGAAAGTATAATCTGCTGCTGCAGTGATCGCGCGAGACGGCGTTGCCCAGCGGTCGCACTACGATGGTGCAAATCGCTAAAATGCTCGAAATCACACGGAAATGACGGCCGCGGTCACTCCTTTTCAACAGAGTTTTGAACAGAAATTGTGGATAACTCGCACAGGACGTGCGGGACTTCGCCCTAAGAGGATTCAGTCTCCATGAAACGAAAAGTCACAGTAGTCGGAGGCGCCGGCAACGTCGGCGCAACGGTCGCCCGCTCCATCGCGGAAAAGGAACTGGCGGATGTGGTCATTATCGATATTGCCGACCAGAAGGCGGCCGGCGTCGCGCTCGACATGTACGAGACGTGCCCGATCCTCGGCTCCGACTCGCGCATCATCGGCGGAAGCGACTGGAGTGCCGCTGACGGTTCCGACATCGTCGTGATCACGTCGGGCAAGCCCCGGAAGCCGGGCATGAGCCGCGACGACCTGGTGCGTGACAATTTTGAAATCATGAAGAGCATTGCGCCAAAGGTCGTGGAGCATTGCCCGAACGCCATCGTCATTCCCGTCGCGAATCCGCTCGATGCGATGGCGCAGGCGCTCTTCAAGCTGATGAAGTTCCCGCGCGAGCGCGTGATCGGCATGGCCGGGGTGCTCGACTCGGCGCGCATGAGCACGTTTATCGCGATGGAACTGAACGTCTCGGTCGAGAACGTCCACTCGTTCGTTCTGGGCGGCCACGGCGACACGATGGTCCCGCTCCCGCGCTATTCGACGGTCGCGGGCGTGCCGATTACGGAACTGCTGTCCAAGGAAAAGATCGACGCGATTGCCACGCGTACTGCCAACGGCGGCGCAGAAATCACGAAGCTGGTCGGCACGAGTGCCTGGTACGCGCCGGGACAGGCGGCTGCCGAGATGTGCGAAGCCATCCTGCGCGACAAGAAGAAGATCCTGCCGTGCTCGGTCTTCCTGCAGGGCGAGTACGGCATCCGGGATCTCTTCGTCGGCGTGCCGGTGAAGCTCGGGGCGCGCGGCATGGAGGGGATCATCGAGATCAAGCTGACGGCCGAGGAGGATGCGGCGCTGAAGAAGTCGGCGGCGTCCGTCAAGGAGCTCGTCGACGTCATCGGTATGTAGCTAACGCCAATCACCGGCGGCTATAAACGCCGCCCAGTAAAAGGGATGCGTGCTCTGTCCCCGCGAACGTCGTTCGCTGAGCACGCGAAGACTGGCCTCGCGCACTGCTTCGGCGGTGGCGAGGCCCTTTTGCAGGCGCCCCTCGTACAACACGCGCATCCAGGCGCGTGTGGCAGCATCATCCACCGCCCAGAGGCTCATGATCACCGTCCGTGCGCCCGCGATATGAAAGGCGCGACGGAGCCCGAACACACCCTCGCCGGACCTGACCGTGCCGACGCCCGTATCGCACGCGGACAGGACCGCCCATTCAGTCCCCTGAAGATTCAGGCCCGCAATTTCCTCGGCCGTCAGCACGCCATCGTCCCGGGAAGCAAGCGCGCCCGTGCGCCTGTTCGCGCCAGCGAACGCAAGTCCCGACAGGAGAAGCGGGTTCTCGACAAACACGGGTGAGGTCCTGGCAGAGGAGCTGGATTTCGCCGTCGCGGCGACGAGACCGCCGACCGAGCGCGTGCGTGAGCCGGCCGGCTCGCATTCCGACCCCAGAAAGAACCCGTGAGTCGCCAGGTGCACCACGCGCCGGCCCGATAGCGCCTGTTTGACGCCGGTCTCGGTGGCGGCGCGGCCGCTCAAGAGCGTCACGTCGCCTTCCGCTGGTGAACTGCTCGGCCACATCGCGGCGATATCGCGCACTTCTGCCAGTGTGCCGGGGAGCGTCGTGAATCTGAGGGACGCAAGGTCCGGACATGCCGAGCGTTGCGCTCCAACCGCAGCCGTCTGGGGCACGCGGTCATCGAAGGCTGGGCCGCCCACGGCTAGGAGCCCTGTCGGGCGCGATGTGATCTCGCCGGGCATCAGGTCGCGCTCGGCCGAGAGATAGTGGATGAGGGGAGTGCCCTCGACGAGATAGCGGCCGTCGTCGCCAGGCAGCGCGGCGAAGCTGACGAGATTCAAGGATCCGTCGGCAACGATGAAGATACGGGAGGCGCCGCCAATGGCGCCCGCGACTTTGTCCCAGGTTTCGCGGCGAAGGCCGAGGCCAGCCTGGCGGTACCTTCGGTCGGCGATGTCTGGTCCTGACCCGATCGAGCGGCCCCGCGCCTCCTCGCGCCAGACATCGACCAACTGGTCCAGGACGGCGGCGCTTCCCAGCGGTATCGCCGCGACCACCTCCGTCTGCCGCCTGGCGACAAACGCGATGTAGGACGGAGCGACCTGCACTTGGGCTCCGCGTGGCCCCTTCGTCGCGGCCGTGCGGTCGTACCGCACGAAGGACACGAGGGCAGCGTCGTCCGGGAGGGCGCGGCGAATGTTGGCGAGTCCCGTGCCTGCCCGGTCACGGTCCTCGCGCGCCGCCGCGCTGCGTTCGGCCAGGGCCCGTTCCGCCTCTTCGCGATCCTGCCGGGCCTGGTCGAGCAGCGCCTGGGGCACCGGGTCGCTGCCCTGCAGCGAGCGGAACATCAGATTTGCAAATCGCTGGCGCGCACCGATCAACGTGGCGTTCAGCGAGTCGAGCGCGGGATCCGGCTGGCTCGTCGATCGGGCGCGCGCGATCAGTTCGTCGAGGATGACGCCGCGGGATCTGATCACCGAATCGAACACGGCCGCCGTCCCTGGGGCATGGCCTGCCGCGACGACCGACAGCGCCAGGTCCAGGCCCCGGGGGCGCTTCTCGGCGTACGCCATCGCCTGCCGCTCGGGGAGGTAGCGGATCGTGAACTGGAGGTGTTCGCGCCCGGCCGCTTCGGCGTCCAGGGCGGCCTGCAGGGCTGCCGGATAGGCGGCGTTGACCACGTCGGCCGCCGCGACGTCCCGCCGCGACTCGGCCGCCAGCGGGTGTGACGAGCCGAACACTTTCTGACGGACGGCCAGCGACTCCGAGAACGTGGCGCGCGCGGCCGTGACGTCACCCTGCTGCATCTGGAGTGACCCGAGCAGCGTAAGGGTGCGGGACAGGTGGTCGGGCTCCTGCGGGAGTCCGCCCTCCTTGTAGATCGCGAGGGCGTCGGTGACGCGCGTAAGGGCTGCAGTGAGATCGCCATCCGCCGCGGTCGCCCTCGCCAGATTCGTCAGTGTCCACGCCACGTCGGGGTTGTTGTGTCCCAGGCGCTTTTCCCGGATGGCAAGCGCTCGCGCATAGGTCCTGCGCGCGTCGGCCGCGCGGCCGCGCTGAAGAAGCACCTCAGCCAGCGCGTCCAGGCCGCGGCCGACGTACGGGTGGTCGGCACCGAGCCCCGACGACCAGATGCGGACTGATTCGTTGTGCAGCTGCTCGGCGCGCGCGAAGTCGCCCATTTCGCCGGCCAGGAGCGCGATGTTATGGATAAGCGTGGCCGTGAGCGAATGCGCCCTCCCCAGACACCGCTGCCGAAGACCCAGCGACCGCTGATAGACCGACTCCGCCTGCGTGTAATCGCCCGTGAGCGTCAGAAGGCTGGCGTAGTCGTTGAGCAGACCTGTCGTCTCGGGGTGGCAGGGCGCCAGCCAGCGGTCGGCGATTGACCGGGCGCGGTCGAGCGTGGACCGGGTGTCCTGGAGATCACCGATGGCCGTAGACGTCAGGGCAAGCCATCGGAGCGTTCGGGACACGGATGAATGGTCCGGACCGAGGGCGCGGTCTGACCGTTCGGCGAGCGCGGCGAATGCCGCGCGCGCCTCCCGAATGTCCCCGGTCAGGAAGAGAAGCTCGCCCTCGAGCTGGAGGGCGAAGAAGACGCCCGGATGGTCCGGCGCGGCGGCGCGGTAAGCGGCCAGCGACTCTGACACCCTTTCGCGCGCGGCGGCGTACTGTCCCTGGTACCGGTGGAGCATTCCAAGGAGGCTGGCCAGTCGGGCGTGTCCCACGGGGTCCCCGTCAGGTGCCTCCCGCAGGCGCCGCGCTTCTTCCAGGTGCCCGGCGGCGTCGGACAGCCGCTCGAGACGAATCAGCGCAACCGCGAGATCTTCGAGACTGTCCGCCGTGTCCGCTGACATGCCACCGGCAGCGCGCCGCCCAGCCAGCGCCTTCTGGTGCAGGGCCACGGCTTCGGTGAATTCGCCGCGCTCTGCCCGAATGAGGGCGATGTTGCGAATCGACCGGATCACATCCGGATCCCCCGGATCGGCCCGGCGCGACGTCACGGCAACGGCGTTCGAGGCCGCCACGAGCGCCTCCGGCGTGCCGCCTTTGCCGTCGCGCAGGAGCGCCTCCACCAGGTCAGCGAAGGTCGTCGCCTCGTCGGCCTGCGAGAATGGCTCGCCGAGGCTTGCTGCGAGCAGCGTGCATGAGATCACCGCCGCGGCGGCAGCCACTCGCCGCCGCGTCCGGAGATGCCCGCTGTTCGCCAGCCCGATGGTCATGCGCCGCCGGTCACGTCGGCCTAGCGGCGCCTCTTGGGCGGGTAGAGGCTCTTGAGCTTTCTCAGTTCCGCCTGAACCGCGGTGAGGCTTCGCGACAGGGAACGCGCCTCGGTCTCGGCCTCTCCCGCCGCCAGCGCCACACTCGTGAATGCTGCGTCAATTCGCGCGCCGAACGAATTCGTCTTCGATTCCTGCGAGGCGTTTTCTTCCTCCGCGAGCGTTCGCATCGTTGCCATCACCTGCAGGTTGACCCGCGACAGCAGAGCGGTGATCGAGTTCAACGTGTCTCGAGGGAGCCCGGCGTCGTCACCTTTAGCCATTGATATCTCCTTGTCAGACGGTCAAGCCATCCATTTCAAACGCAAACGCGCCCCATTTTGAGGCGCGCACAAAGGACAGGTAGGAATATTCGTGCGGGAGCAGCCACTTGATGGATGCATTGTCGCTGTGTGTAGGCAGCTTCAGCCAGTCGATCGTGGTCTGTGACGGTTGGTAGTAAACCGTTGCGCCACGATACAGCTTCGGGTCGGGCGTATGATGCGCCAGAATCAGATTCTCCGTGACGGCCTTCTCCAGCGTTCGCGCTGCCGCAATGACGGAGGGGGCGCGGTGGGCCTGCTGCAGGTCTTCGCACAGCCGCAGCACGTCGATCAGGCCACTGTTCTCGGTCCTGTACAGTCCGTTCTTGCGGTCTCTTCTCGGCGCGTTGCTGTAGAGATGTTCGAAATTGAGCGCCTGGCCGGCGGGGGTCGTCAATTTCAGAGCCCGCACCAGATCGGCGAAGGCCGGAGCGACCGACACGTCCCTGGTATTGAGGGCGGTAATCGGCCGACGCTGGTTCTGGAGGGTGTGCCACTGGCCGAGGATTCGCACCAGCTGTCCGGTCAGCCGCTTCAGCGACGCCTCAGTCAGCGAGGATGTGCCCATCATGACCTTGAAAAGGCGCTCGTACGGCCACGGATTCTGCAGGATCGGGACAAGAGTCTGCGAACCGATCATGGCGTTCAGCTCGCCTCGCAGCTGGTGAGCCGACTCGAGGTTGCTGACCCAGCAACACTGAAACAGCGCGAGATCCACGGGCGTTCCTCGCAGGCGAGCCAGTGTCTTCAGCCCTGACGCGAGGTTTACGACGGTGGTTGTCGTTCTGTGAGGCACTTCCGCAAACGCCCCGTGAGGCATGGCAGGATAGATGACGTAATCGTTGTGGTGCCTGGCGATCCCGTGCGCCGGCATGTGCAGTCGAATGCCATCAGGACGGCGAATGACGGCGAAGCGGGCGTTGGCTCGGACCTCAAGACCCGGCACGATCGGATACGCGGCGTGCACTCCTGCGGCGGGAGCGTTGGCCGGCTGCGGGGACTGGGCTGGTGCGATGACTGGAGCCGCGTTGGGGGCGACCAGACCGAGTAGTTCCAGATCCTCGAGGCTGAAGAGCCCGGCGGGACCCCATCCGTGGCCCCAGAAGAACACCGCGCACCGTTGTCCGACGCAGCCGTTCTCGTGCGCCCATCGCAGGAACTTCCCGAGGGCTGTCGGATCGCCGGGGTCGTACACCTCGTCCTCGACCATCCGGGTGTCCAGGGTCTCCCCAACAACCACCCGCTCGGCGGGGTTCGGCCCGGAAGGCGCCAGCCGGTAGGCGATTCGGAGATCCCGGGGGTATTTGCGGGCCAGCCTCACGATTTCGTCGCGAACGCGCTTGGCGCGGACGTCGAGGTTTGTCCTGTTCTCCGGGTCCCGGGGCACGAGGTAGAAGAAGATCGCCCACTTGGCCGTCATCGGGAGTACCTCCAGACTGTCGTGTCGGGTGGACTGAGCCGGGCGCAGTCTACCGTCTGCTGGAGAGCGTTCACAACTGGTAATAACGTC
Organism: Vicinamibacterales bacterium; assembly: GCA_964202965.1. Lineage (GTDB taxonomy): Bacteria > Acidobacteriota > Vicinamibacteria > Vicinamibacterales > UBA2999 > CAXNKG01. The sequence goes on along the minus strand of CAXNKG010000019.1, from coordinate 33,430 downwards.
GTGAATCGGGAAACCTAACGGTCCGGGACCGAAGGCCCAGACGGGGTGTTAGGTTGGGGAACGGGCTGCGTTGATCTCTCTCAGGGAGGCTATGATAGCTACCGTTTCCGCCGAGAGAACTGCTTTCGCCTTTATGGACGAAGCCACGCCGGCCGTCGATTCGTCCGTCGATCTGGTCCAGCGCGCGCGGGCTGGCGACCAGGCCGCCGTCGAGGCGCTCTTCGCGCGCTACCTCCCGCGGATCCAGCGCTGGGCGCATGGACGCCTGCCGCGGTCGGCGCGGGGTCCCTACGACACCCATGACCTCGCACAGGAAGCCCTGACGAAGGTCTTCCTGCGCCTGCAGCAGTTCGAACCAAAGCACGAAGGCGCATTCAAGGGCTACGTCTGGACGACGCTCCGGAACTGCATCCGCGATCTGGCGCGGAAGTACGACGGCCGTGGCGGCAGCTCACCGCTCGACAGCGCCATCGAAGGCTCCCAGCCGTCGCCGTTTGAGGAGGCACTCGGCAGCGAGACGTTCGAGCGGTACGAACGCGCCCTCGAACAGCTCCGTCCCGAGGACCGCGAGGCGATCGTCGCGCGCGTCGAGGCCGGATTGCCGTACCCCGATGTCGCCGCCGCGCTCGGCAAGCCGAGCGTCGCGGCCGCGCACATGGCGGTCAGCCGGGCGCTCGTCAAGCTCGCCGAGGCCATGGCACATGAGCGAAAACACTGACGACCCGCGGCTGCTGGCGGCCGCCGCAGCCGTCGCCGATGGCGCGCCCGTCAACTGGGCCGAGCTCACCGACGCCTCGACCGTCGAGGAGTCGCCGGTCCTTCACGAGCTGCGCGCCATCAATCGCCTGAATACGGCCCGCGACGCCGCTCCGCTGGAGTGGGGGCCGTTCATCATCGTCGGCCAGGTCGGCCGCGGCATGTTCGGACGTGTCTACCACGCCATCGACCCGAACCTGCGACGCGACGTGGCGTTGAAGGTCATCGCCGGCAGGGGCGCGCACGTCGACCTGGATGCGGCGCTCGAAGAAGGCCGGCGGCTGGCGCGCATCAGGCACCCCAACGTGGTGCATGTCTACCGCGCGGACCGCCTCGGCGACGAAGTGGGCATCGCGATGGAGCTCGTACGAGGTCGGACGCTCGGCGACGTGGTTGCTCAGGACGGTCCGCTCGGTCCGCAGGAAGCCGCGCTGATCGGGATGGACCTCTGCCGCGCGCTCGCGGCCATCCACGCCTCTGGAACGCTGCACGGCGACATCAAGGCACGCAATGTCATGCGCGAGCCGCGCGGCCGGACCGTGCTGATGGACCTCGGTGCAGGACGGGACCTCGCGGTGGAGCCCGGGGTCGGAGAGGACTTTGCCGGCACGCCCGCATACCTCGCGCCCGAGGTGTTCGCGGGGCAGCCGCGCACGAAGGCGTCAGACATCTACAGTCTCGGCGTCCTCCTGTACCACCTGGTCAGCGGGTCGTATCCGGTGGAAGGACTGACGACGACGTCCATTGGAAGGCAGCATCGCAAGGGCGCAGCGAACCGGCCGCTGCGCGATCGGTGCCCGGAACTTCCCGACGCACTTGTCCGTGCGGTAGAGCGTGCCCTGGCAGCTCGACCCGAAGACCGGTTTGAGAGTGCGGGTGCCTTCGAGACGGCACTGGCCGCCGTTGTGGTTCCGCGTCCCGTCGCTGCGGGGGCGAGTTCACGCCGGATTTCAGCAATTGTCGCAATCACGATTCTCGCCATCGCCGGTGTCGCGATCGGCTATCGGACGGCATTCCCGACGGTCGAACCAGGAGGCGCGACGACGGCCGCGGCGCCCGCTGCTGCGCCGGCCGACGCCTATCGCATCGAGGCGGCGTTCTATGTTGAACGCAACGGCGCCGACGTCCGTCTTCCGCGCGGCGCCCGGGTATCGCCTGGAGATCGGCTGTCGCTGCAGATTGAGGCGTCGGTACCCGTGTACCTGTATGTCGTCAACGAAGACGAACAGGGCGAGTCGTACCTCCTGTTTCCGTTGCCGGGACAGGGCGTCAGCAATCCGCTGGCGGGGGCACTGCGGCATCGCCTGCCCGGGGAAGGCACTGGCCAGCGGCTCTCCTGGCAGGTGACGAGCGCCGGGGGGCGCGAACATTTCCTGGTATTTGCGAGTCCGGAGCGGTCACCCACGTTTGACCAGATGTTCGCGTCGCTTCCAGCGCCGGCGGTCGATACGCCCGTGCAGTCGGCGCGGCTCTCGCCGGAGGCATTGGGGGTGTTGCGCGGAGTCGGCGGGCTGGCGCCCACACCCGCGCAGCCGGGCGCCCAGCTGCGGCTGGCCCGCGACTTTGCCACCCCTCTCGCTGACGGGCAGGAAACGGTTCGCGGCACCTGGATCCGTCAGGTCACGCTCGAGAACCCCGCACAATAGCCCCCCGGTTAGATCACGCGTCTTCCTTCGTTGTTACAAGCAAGGAGGACACGCAGATGTTCACACGCAGATTCGCTCTCGTCGCCACACTCGCCGTGATCGGCGCCGTACTGACCAGCTCTTCGACCGATGCCCGGGGCTACCTGAACACGGCCAATCACCTCACGTTCAAGACGCCGGTGCGTTTGCCGGGCGTCGTGCTGCTGCCCGGCAGCTACGCGTTCGAGTCGGGTCCCCTGGGAAGCAACCCGGCCGTCGTGCGGGTGACGAGCGTCGACTACGAGCGGGTGTTCTACACGGGGTTGACTCAGTCCACTCTGCGGCCGCTCGGCATGGCCCGCGGAGAAGCCGTGGCCTTTCGGGAAGCGCCGACCGGGTCGCCGCGGCCGATCGCGATGTGGTTCCCGCTCGGCTCGCGGAACGGCCACACGTTCATCTATCGGTAGGGCAGCGTTCGCCGCAGTGTGAAGGTGCGACTGTGCGGGGGTGCGATGGAGCACCTCCGCACTTCGCACCCTCGCACCGCGTACAGTAAGATCGAAGGCTGTTTGCGGCGGAAACCCCTCTACAAAAGCATTCACGCGTGAAAATCCACGAATACCAGGCCAAGTCAGTCCTGGCGCGCTTCGGCGTGCCTGTCCCCCGCGGTGAAGTCGCGTTCTCGGCAGCCGAAGCCGGCGAGATCGCGCGCCGCCTCGGCGGCAGCATCGCGGTCGTCAAGGCGCAGATTCACGCCGGAGGCCGCGGCAAGGGCGGCGGGGTGAAGCTCGCGAAGTCAGCCGACGAAGCGGAGCAACTGGCGAAGCAGATGATCGGCATGACCCTCATCACGCATCAGACCGGGCCCGAGGGGCGGAAGGTCGCGCGCGTGCTGGTGGAGGAGGGCCTGCAGATCGACCGCGAGCTGTACCTCAGCATCCTCATCGACCGCGCCACGGCGTGCCCGGTCGTCATTGCCAGCGCCGCCGGCGGTATGGACATCGAGGAAGTGGCCGCGAAAGAACCGGAGAAGATTCTTCGCGAGGCGATCGACCCCGGCACGGGGGTCATCCCGTTCCAGGCGCGCAAGCTGGCGTTTGCGATGGGACTCGAAGGCCCGGCCGCCCAGAAACTGGTCAAGGTGCTCGACGCCATCTACAAGGCGTTCATTGAAACCGACGCGTCGATGATCGAGATCAACCCGCTCATCCTGACGAAGGGCGGCGACCTCCTCGCGCTCGACGCGAAGGTCAGCTTCGACGACAACGCGCTGTATCGCCACCCGGACCTGCGCGACTTCCGCGACCTGTCCGAGGAAGACCCGCTCGAAGTCGAGGCATCCAAGTTCTCGCTCAACTACATCCGCCTGGACGGCAACATCGGCTGCATGGTCAACGGCGCCGGACTGGCCATGGCGACGATGGACATCATCAAGCTGGCCGGCGGGGAGCCGGCGAACTTCCTGGATGTCGGCGGGGGCGCGAACGCCGAGCAGATTCGCAACGCCTTCAAGATCCTGATGTCGGACCGGAACGTCAAAGCCGTCTTCATCAACATCTTCGGCGGCATCCTGCGTTGCGACGTCCTCGCGCAGGGCGTCATTGCGGCCGTCAAGGAACTGGGTGTCCCGGTCCCGATCGTGATTCGCATGGAAGGGACCAACGTGGACGAAGGAAAGCGACTGCTGAAGGACAGCGGCCTGAACTTCACGACGGCCGAATCGATGGGCGAAGGGGCCGCACAGGTCGTGAAGCTGGCGGGGAAGTAAGTCAGAAGTCAAAGGTCAAAGGTCAAAGGTCAAAAGTGGCAGTACTTCTCGACAAGAACACCCGGCTCATCGTCCAGGGGCTGACCGGGCGCGAAGGGACGTTTCACGCGAAGCAGGCGGCCGCGTACGGCACCACGGTCGTCGGCGGCGTCACGCCCGGCAAGGGCGGCACGACACACGAGGGGTGGCCGGTCTTCAACAGCGTCCACGATGCGGTGCGCGAGACGGGCGCGAACGCCACGGTCATCTTCGTGCCGCCGCCGTTCGCGGCCGATGCGGTGATGGAAGCCGCCGATGCGGGCATTGCCCTGGCGGTCTGCATCACGGAAGGCATTCCGGTCATCGACATGCTGAAGGTGATGACCTTCATGGAAGGCAAGCCGACTCGTCTCGTGGGACCCAACTGCCCCGGCGTCATCTCGGCAGGCAAGGCCAAGGCCGGTATCATTCCCGGCCACATCTGCAAAGAGGGACGGATCGGCATCGTGTCGAAGAGCGGCACGCTCACGTACGAAGCCATCCACCAACTGACACGGCAGGGCATGGGCCAGACGACGTGCATCGGGATTGGCGGCGATCCGCTGATCGGTACGACCTTCATCGATGCGCTGAAGCTGTTTGCAGCCGACCCGGATACCGACGCCGTCATCATGATTGGCGAGATTGGCGGAACGGCGGAGGAAGAGGCTGGAGACTTCATCAAGAAGTCATTCAAGAAGCCGGTCGTCGGGTTCATTGCCGGGCAGACGGCGCCGCCGGGACGCCGCATGGGCCATGCGGGCGCGATTATCGCTGGCGGCAAAGGCACGGCGGCCGAGAAGATGGCGGCGCTGACGAAGGCTGGCGTGCACGTCGTGAAGAGCCCGGCGGACATGGGCGTGAAGATGAAGGAAATACTGGGGAAGTGATGGAACGAACGTTTGCGATCATCAAGCCGGACGCCGTCGAGCGCCGGATGGCGGGGAAAATCCTGGCACGGATCGAAGAAGCCGGCTTTACGGTCCGCGGCATGCGCATGCAGCACCTGTCGAAGAGGGAAGCCGAGGGCTTTTACGCCGTGCATCGCGAGCGGCCGTTCTTCGGCGGGCTCACCGATTTCATGTCGTCGGGGCCGTGCGTCCTGCTGGCACTGGACGCGCCCGATGCGATCAGGAAGTGGCGCACGCTGATGGGGGCCACCGATCCGGCCAAGGCCGACGCCGGGACGCTGCGCAAGGACTTCGGCAGCTCCATCGAGCGCAACGCCACGCACGGGTCCGATGCGCCGGAGACGGCCGCATTCGAGCTCGGCTATTTCTTCCGCGGGATGGAAACGATCTAGGCTCTGGGCTCTAGGCTTTAGGCTATGGGCCGATTTCTCATCGTCGCGGGGCTCGTGCTGGTGGCGGGAGGCCTTCTTCTGAATCTTGGGGTGCCGTTCGGGCGGCTTCCGGGCGATTTTTCGATTCGACGAGGGGGCTTCTCTTTCTATTTCCCGCTGACGACGTCGGTCGTTGTGAGTATTCTGCTTACGCTGTTGTTCACGTTTCTGGGCCGGCGCTAGATCGCCCAGAGCCTAAAGCCCAGAGCCCAGAGCCTGCATGCCGTCTATCAAAGCCGATCGCTGGATCAAGAAGATGGCGCTCGAGCACCGCATGATCGAGCCGTTCGAGGACCGTCAGGTGCGCGACGGCGTCATTTCGTACGGCGTGTCGTCCTACGGCTACGACATCCGCGTCGCCGACGAGTTCAAGATCTTCACCAACATCAACAGCACCATCGTCGATCCGAAGAACTTCGACGAGCGGTCGTTCGTGGACATCAAGGGCGACTGCATCATTCCGCCCAATTCCTTCGCGCTGGCGAAGACCATCGAATACTTCCGCATTCCGCGCGACGTGCTGACGGTCTGCGTCGGCAAGTCCACCTACGCACGCTGCGGCCTCATCGTGAACGTCACGCCGTTCGAGCCGGAGTGGGAAGGCTTCGTGACGCTCGAGATCTCGAATACGACGCCGCTTCCCGCCAAGGTGTACGCGAACGAAGGGATTGCCCAGGTCCTGTTCTTTCAGAGCGACGAAACCTGCGAGGTCTCCTATAAGGACAAGAAGGGAAAGTACCAGGGACAGCAGGGGCTGACGCTGCCGAAGTTGTAGCGTGCCTGAAGTTCCTGGAGTGCCTGGAGTGCCTAGAGTGCGTGGGGTGCCTGGAGTGCCTGGGGTTCCAGGAGTGCCTGGCGTGCCTGACCTCGCGGAGTTCACCGCCCCGATTCCGCCCGACACCTTCCTGTCGACGTACTGGACGCGCCGCGCGGTCTACCTGCACGACCCGCAGCGCTCCTTCGACCGCTACTTCGGCTGGGACGCCCTCAACAGCATCCTCAACTCCGGCGAGTTGGTCTATCCGGACACGGCGGTCCGCCGCAAGGATCGCCTCGTTCCAGCCAACGAGTACACCAAAGGGGGCGACGGCAAACACATCGACCCGGTCGCGCTGATGCGGCTGGTGCAGGAAGGCGCCGGCTTCAGCATCCGCGGAGCCGACGGTCTCTGGCCGCCGCTGCGTGCGGTCAAGACCAGCGTGTACGACGCGCTGTACGAGCCGGTCCACACCAACATGTACTACTCGCCGGCCGAGCAGGGCTCGCGCTGTCATTACGATTTGCACGAGGTATTCGTGCTGCAGATCGCCGGCGCCAAGCGATGGAAGGTCTTCGAGCCGACCACCGAGTTCCCGGTCGAGCCGTGGCGCGAGGAAGAGGCGCCCGACGCATCGGCCGTGCCCTATCTGGACTGCACGCTCCGGGCGGGCGATGTGCTGTACGTGCCGCGCGGCCACTGGCACGATGTCCTCGCGGAAGATGCCGCGTCGCTCCACATCACGGTTGGCATCGTGTGCCGCAAGGCGGACGCCCTGCTCGACTGGCTGGGACGCGAACTCCAGACCTCCGCGGTCTGGCGGCAGAATGTGCCGCTGATGGGACCAGGCACCTCTGACGGCCGGTTGCCGGTCACGCCGGACGTGCGCCGCTGGATTGACGGCGTGCGGCAGGTGGTGCTCGACACGCTGCGCGACCCCGACGTGTGCGAGCGATTCCTCGCGGATACGTTTGCCCAGACGTCGCCGGTGGTGCCGGTTGGACTCTCCGATGCCGGTGCGGTGTCGCCGTCTATCGAGGGTCGGACGCTGCGGCGCCCCGCCGGCCAGCGGCATGTCGTCGCGCAGGGACCCGACAACTCAGTCCTGCTGAAGGCCGGGGGAGCGGACATGGCGCTCGAAGGCGTCGCGCCGCAGCTGGTGGCTCGCATCCTGGCCGCGCCGTCCGTGACGCTGCGCGACCTCGAGGCGTGGGCGCCGCAGATGGGACCCGCCGAGCGAACCGAGCTGCTCGAATCGCTGGTCCAGCTGGGCCTCCTCGTATAATCCGGAGACATGCTTCGTCCGTACCGCTCCGTGATCCCGACGGTGCACCCCTCGGCTTTCGTCGACATGAGCGCCCAGGTCATCGGCGACGTCCATGTCGGCGCCGAAAGCGGCATCTGGATGAACGTCGTCGTCCGGGGCGACGTGAACTCCATCCGCATCGGCGATCGAACGAACATCCAGGACCTCACCTGCGTCCACGTCATGCGCGAGACGCACCCCACGATCATCGGTCATGAGGTGACGGTGGGGCACAGCGCCGTTGTGCACGGGTGCACGATTGAAGACCGCTGCCTGATTGGCATGGGGGCCGTGCTGTTGAACGGCTGCCGCATCGGGACCGGCTCGATCATTGCGGCGGGGGCGGTGGTGACTGAGGGGATGGAGATTCCACCAGGGTCCCTGGTCATGGGCGTTCCCGCGAAGGTCCGTCGCTCGTTGACCCCTGAAGAAGAGGCGTCGATTACGTGGTACGCGGATAACTACGTGCGCTATCGCCTGGATTTCCTGGACGAGCCCGCGCAGGCTCCCGATTAGCGTCGATATGGCACGGACCGAACCGGCGCGCGGGATGCGCGACTTCCTGCCGGAAGACGTGCGGCGCCGCGAGCATGTCATCGGCGTCATCAAGCGGGTCTACGAGCGCTACGGCTTCGAGCCGCTCGAAACGCCGGCGGTCGAGAACCTCGAGACGCTGCTCGGCAAGTACGGCGACGAGGGCAACCAGCTCATTTACAAGATTCTGAAGCGCGGAGAGGGTGAGGCGACGGGCCAGGCCGATCTCGCGCTGCGGTACGACCTCACCGTGCCGCTGGCGCGTGTGGTCGCGCATCACCAGGCGAAGCTGCCGCGCCTGTTCAAGCGCTATCAGATTCAGCCGGTCTGGCGCGCCGACCGCCCGGCGCGCGGACGCTTCCGCGAGTTCTACCAGTGCGACGTGGACGCGCTCGGCTCGTCGTCGCCCGTTGTGGAGGCCGAACTCTGCGCGGCAGTCGCCGACGCCATGGTGGAGCTTGGATTCAACGAGTTCTCGATTCGGCTCAATCATCGCCAGCTCCTCACTTCAATGCTGAGCGCGTCAGGTATTCCGGAGCCGCTGCATGGTGCGGCGCTCGTGGCGCTCGACAAGGAAGACAAGATCGGCGTCGATGGTGTCCGGCAGGAACTTGGGCAGCGGGGTGTCGCTCCCGAGTCGGCACAGCGATTGTTCACGGCCATCAATGCCTTGAGGAGCCGCGAGACGCTGCCCGGGCTTGACGAGGCTGGCGTCGCGGCGCTGGCCAATCTCGATGCGATCGAGGCCATGGCGAAGGGGACTCGGGCGGAGGCGCGGCTCCGTCGCGATCCGAGTCTCGCGCGCGGGCTCTCGTACTACACGGGCGCCATCATGGAAGTGAACGTGGCCGACCTGGCCGGAAGCCTCGGCGGCGGCGGCCGGTACGACGACCTGGTCGGGATGTTTTCCGGCCAGCAGATTCCGGCTTGCGGCTTCTCGCTCGGCCTGGAACGCATCCTCGTCGTCATGACCGAACGGGGCATGTTCCCCTCGTCGCTGGCAACGACGCCGGCCGACGTCATGGTGGCGGTGTTCGACGCCGCGGGGCTGCCCCACGCCATGCGGGTGGCCGGCCAATTACGCGAGGCCGGCCTGCGGGTGCTCGTGTATCCCGACGCCGACAAGATCGGCAAGCAGATCAAGTACGCTGATGGACGCGGCATCCCCTTCGTGGCGCTCCTCGGGGCGGACGAGATTGCGAAGGGGGAAGTGACGGTCAAGAACCTGGCCGCCCAGTCCCAGCAAACCCATTCCCAGGCCGCCGCCGGTGCGGCGATTGTCGAGGCGTTGAAGAACCGTGGCTGAGCAACTTGGCGATCTGACCCGCACGCATACGTGTGGCGCGCTCCGCGTGGAGGACGTTGGCGCGGACGTCGTGCTGCTCGGCTGGGTCCATCGCGTCCGCGATCTCGGCGGCCTGCTGTTCATCGACATTCGCGATCGCGGCGGCGTGACCCAGATCGTCTTCGACAAGGATGACGAGGCGCTGATGGGGAAGGGGAAGCGCCTGCGGTCCGAGTTCGTGATTGGCGTGACGGGCCGAGCCCGGCGGCGGTCGCCGGAGACGATCAACCCGAAGCTGCCGACGGGCGAAGTCGAAGTCGTCGTCGGGAAACTGACGCTCCTGAACGAGGCGAAGACGCCGCCATTCTCGGTCGCAGACGAGGGCCAGGTCTCCGAAGAGGTACGGCTGAAATACCGGTATCTGGACCTGCGGCGCCTGAAGCTGCAGGCGAACATCGGCCTGCGCCACCGCGTGACGTCCGTCATTCGCAAGTACTTCGATGCCAACGGCTTCTGGGAAATCGAGACGCCGATTCTCACCAAGTCGACGCCGGAAGGCGCCCGCGATTTCCTCGTGCCGAGCCGCGTCCATCCGGGCGAGTTCTACGCGCTGCCGCAGTCCCCACAGCTCTTCAAGCAGATTCTGATGATCGGCGGCGTCGACCGGTACATGCAGATCTGCCGCTGCTTCCGTGACGAGGACCAGCGCGCCGACCGGCAGCTCGAGTTCACGCAGGTGGACGTGGAAATGTCGTTCGCGCGGCCGGACACCATCTTCGGGATCATCGAGCCGCTGATGCGCGACATCTTCGCGGTGATCGGCGTGACCATCACGACGCCGTTTCCGCGCATGGCGTACTCGGAGGCGATGGCGACGTACGGATCGGACAAGCCGGACCTGCGGTGCGGCATGCCGATCCAGGACCTGCGCGAGACGTTCCGTGAGACGCCCTTCCGTGTCTTTAAGGAAATTGTGGCCGGCGGTGGAACGGTCCGGGGATTCGTGGTCCCGAACGCCGGCGGATACTCCCGCAGCGAGGTCGACGGCATCGTGGACCAGGCCAAAGCGATGGGCGCGGCAGGACTCATCTGGGCGCGGCAGGCTCAGGACGGCACCGTCACCAGCTCGGTCATGAAAGCGCTTGGCGAAGAGGGCGTGAAGCAGATGCTGTCGGCGGCGGGGGCGCGCCCCGCCGAGCTGCTGCTCGTCGCCGCGGGCGACCCCGACGCGACGTCAAAGCTGCTCGGCCAGTTGAGGTTGAACCTTGCCAATGCCAAGGGGATGCTCAACCCGGCGGAGTATGCGTTCACCTGGGTGGTGGATTTTCCGTTGCTCGAATGGGACCAGGATGACCAGCGCTACGTCTCGATGCACCACCCGTTCACCTCTCCCCACGACGAGGACCTCGGCCGTGTGGACACCCATCCCGGCCAGGTGCGCGCCAAGGCCTACGATCTGGTGCTGAACGGGAGCGAGATCGGCGGCGGCAGCATCCGTATCCACGATGCGGCGCTCCAGTCGAAGATCTTCTCGCTCCTGAACATCAGTCCGGAGGAGGCGAAGCTCCGCTTCGGCTTCTTCCTCGATGCGCTCGAGTACGGAACCCCGCCGCATGGGGGGATCGCGCTCGGCCTCGACCGCATCTGCACGATTCTGTCCGGCGAAGACTCGATTCGAGAGGTCATCGCCTTCCCGAAGACGGCCAGCGCCGTCGATCTCATGTCTGACGCTCCGTCGCCGGTCGACGCCAAACAGCTCAGGGAGTTGCACATCTCCATAAAGAAATGAAGAAGATTGCCCTGCCCGAAGAAGGCCTTGAAACGCTGTACGGCGCCCACGATGCGAACCTCAAGCACATCGAATCGATCCTGAACGTCGATATCCGGACACAGGGATCCCAGCTCACCGTCGAAGGCGATCCGGAGGCCGAACGGCGCGCCCAGCGCGTTTTCGACGGCCTCAGGGCGCTGATGGAGTCCGGCTACACGCTCGCGAACGGCGACGTGAAGACCGCCGCGGAGCTCGTCGCGAACAACGCAGACGTCGACCTGCGCGACTACTTCGCGAAGGGCGGCGCGCAGCGGCAGCTCACCAAGCGGCGCATCAATCCGAAGAGCGTTAACCAGCGGAAGTATCTCGACGCCATCGAGCAGTTCGACGTCGTCATCGGCGTCGGTCCGGCCGGGACCGGCAAGACGTACCTGGCGATGGCGCAGGCGGTCCAGTATCTCGTCGCGAAGAAGGTCAGCCGCATCGTCCTGGCGCGGCCGGCCGTCGAAGCGGGGGAGAAGCTGGGATTCCTGCCCGGCGACCTGCAGGAAAAGGTCAATCCGTACCTGCGCCCGCTGTACGACGCGCTGTTCGACATGATGGACCAGGAGAAGGCGACGCGGCTGATCGAGCGGGGAGTGATTGAGGTCGCGCCGCTGGCGTTCATGCGCGGGCGCACGCTGAACGATGCCTTTGTGATTCTCGACGAGGCGCAGAACACCACGTCGGAGCAGATGAAGATGTTCCTGACGCGTCTCGGTTTCGGGTCCAAGGCGGTGGTCACGGGAGACATCACCCAGATCGACCTTCCCAACCCGAAGGTGTCGGGGCTTGTGGAGGCGCTGAAGGTCATCGCCAACGTCGAGGGGATCGGGATCGTCCACTTCGACGACAAGGACGTCGTGCGCCACAAGCTGGTCCAGTCGATCGTCAAGGCGTACGAGGCGTTCGCGGGCGGCTCGCGCTCGAATGGCTGACCCCTCCTTAGACGTCGAGGTTGTGACGTCGCGCGGCGTGAGAGCTCCTGGCCTGGCCCGGTGGCTGGCCGCAATCGCTCCCGCCAGAGCGCGGGGCAGCGTGACGATCGCTCTCGTTCCCGACCAGCGCATTCGCGCGCTCAACAAGCAGTTCCGGCGGAAGGATCGCCCCACGGACGTCCTGTCGTTTCCCGCCGCCGCGCCTGCGGCGCTTCGGCGGGGCAGGCCCGATGAGCAGGGACGCCTGGGCGATATCGTCATCGGAATCGGCGTGGCCCGCGCGCAAGCGGCGGAGGCGGGTCATCCGCTCGGTGCCGAGCTGCGCGTCCTGGCGCTTCACGGCCTGCTGCACCTCCTTGGCTATGATCACGAGCGCGACGCCGGGCGGATGGCCCGGGTCGAGGCCCGGCTGCGCGCCCGCGGCGGGCTGTCGTCCGGCTTGATCGAGAGGCACCGCTGACTCCGCTCTCCCTGTTCCTGATCGCCTGCGCGACCGTGTTTCTCGGGTCGGTGCAGGCCGCCTTCAGCTCGCTGATGCGGCTCTCGCTGCGCCTGATGGCGGAGCGCGGCGGGCGCAGCGATCGGCTCGGGCGCTATCTCGACGAGCCGCTGAAGCTGTTCATTCCCGTTCGCATCCTGATCGGCCTGTGCACCGTGCTCGCGGGCGTGCTGATCGCGCAGATCAGTACGGTGGACGACGCGCGGTCCGTGGCGGCGTTCTTCGTCGCGCTGGTGGCGTTCGTCGTGGTGTGCGAGCACCTGCTGCCGATGCTGGTGGCGCGGCAGGATCCGGAGAAGGTGCTCGATCTCCTGCTGCCGGCTTTCCAGCCGGTGGCCCGCCTGCTGCGGCCGGTCACCAGACTGCTGATCGATATCGCCGCCGCAGGCACCGACCGCGAGACGGCCGGCGAGGGCACGGATGACGCGTCGAATCCGTCCACGGCCAAGGAAGAACAGGCCGATGAAGCCAGCATCTCGGAAGAGGAGGGGCGCGAGCTGCTCCAGTCGATCGTCGACTTCACCGAGACCGTGGTCCGGGAAGTGATGACGCCGCGGCCCGATATCGTCGCCATTCGGGCCGAGGCCACACTCGACGAGCTCCGGTCGCTCTTCCGCGAGGAGCAGTACTCGCGTATTCCGGTCTACCGCAAGGATCTCGACAACATTCTCGGCATCCTGTTCGTGAAGGACCTGGTGGGACTTCCGCCCGGAGCCGAGCCGCCGATGACGACGCTGATGCGGTCGGCGTTCATGGTGCCCGAGAGCAAGCGTGTGTCCGAGCTGCTGAAGGAAATGCAGCGGCGGCAGGCGCAGATGGCGATAGTCGTGGACGAATACGGCGGCACCGCGGGACTGGTCACGGTCGAAGACCTGCTCGAGGAGATTGTCGGCGAGATTCGCGACGAGTACGACGTGGAGAGCGAGACGGTCGTCGATGAAGGCAACGGCACGCTGGTGCTGAGCGGCAAGGTCGGCATCGACGAGGTGAAAGATCGCCTCGGCGTCGAGATCGAGCGCGAGGGATTCGAGACGCTCGGGGGATATCTGCTGTCGCATCTCGGGCGGATGCCGTACGTCGGCGAGACATTCGAAGTAGACGACCTGGCGGTCGAGGTGCTCGAAGTCGAACGCCGGCGGATTACCAAGGTGCGCGCGCGCCGTCGCGCGGGCGTAGGGGCTGACGCCGAATGATTGACGCGGGCGTACGAGTATGAGATCCGGCCTTGTGTCCTTCGTTGGCCGTCCCAACGCCGGCAAGTCCACGCTCCTCAACCGCATCGTCGGCCACAAGCTCGCCATCGTGTCGGACAAGCCACAGACGACGCGCAACCGAATCGTCGGGGTGAAGAACTATCCGGAGGGTCAGGTCGTGTTCGTCGACACGCCAGGCGTCCATAAGCCGACGCACCGCATGAACGTCCGCATGGTCGATCTGGCGCTCGAGTCGATGCGGGACGTGGACCTCGTCACGCTCGTGGTGGACGTGTCCGTCAAGGAGGGGCCGGGCGATCGCCGGATGCTCGACATGATGAAGGAGCTCACGGCGCCGGTGGTCCTGGTGCTGAACAAGGTCGATCTGATCAACAAGAACCGGCTGCTGCCCATTCTGGCGCACTACCAGGAGGCGCACGCCTTTGTCGAATTCGTCCCGCTGTCGGCGCTCGATGGCACGAATGTGGACGTACTCGAGAAGCTGTTCCTGCAGCACCTGCCCGAGGGCGAGCCGCTGTATCCGCCGGATTACGTGACCGACCAGCCCGAGCGATTCATGGTGGCCGAAATCGTGCGGGAGCAGGTGCTGCGCCTGACGCGCGATGAACTGCCGCATTCGACAGCGGTGCTCATCGACAGTTTCGACGAGCCTGGCGCCGACAACCGCTACAGCATCTACGCCACGATTCTTGTGGAACGGGAGTCGCAGAAGCCGATCGTGATCGGAAAGGGCGGGTCGATGATCAAGGAGATCGGCACCGTCGCGCGAGCCGAACTCGAGCGGTACCTCTCGGCCCGCGTGTACCTGGACCTGCGCGTCAAGGTCAAGAGCGAGTGGCGCGACGACGAACGCGTCCTCGACGAGATGGGGCAGCGCAAGCCATAGTCGCCTGGGCTCACGTCGCTGGCAATCCGGCCGCGGTACGACGTGGCCTCCGGTCTACACGTTCAGGCGGCCCGCCCTTTGGTGGTGTTTTTCAGCGATACCTGAAAGCGCACGCCTTCCGCGCGCTGCAAATGACCGATGACATCGAACAAGTTCCGCGCCTGGGGGTTGCCTTTTGGCCCAAGCATGCGCATGAGGCTCTTCGCCGGGATGTGCGTCAACTCGCCAAGGCGCTCAAATCCCATCGTGCCGTTGACGTAGTCACGCAGCAGCGCCTTGCCCGTGTCGACGTCACCGGCGAGCAGGCCGTCGACGGCTTCCTGCAGCACGGCCTTTCGGAACCCGGGCGACCGGATCAAGCGTGCCCGCACGGTCTCTTTGAAATCTTTTGTCAGAGGCATGGTCCTGGCTCACTTTCGTTGTTTGTAGTCCTGCCAACGCGCCTGCGCGTCGGCAATGTCGCGGGCCTGGCGCTTCTTCGTGCCGCCGCCGAGCAAGATTACGATCGCCACGCCGTCTTTTCCGAAATACACCCGCAAGCCGGGGCCGAAGTCGATCCGCGATTCGAACACCCCGCCGCCGACGCCCTTCACACTGGAGAAGTTGCCCTGCTCAATCCGGGTCATCGCGGTGAGGACGCGCGCCGCCGCCGGGTCATCGAGGCCGTCCAGCCATTCCGCGAAGGGGCTCTTCCCGTCGAGGCCGATGTACTGTCTGATCGTGATCACCCGTAGGAATGGTCACACATGAGGCACCATTACGCAATGGTGCCAGAAGTCTCGGCCCGGTCCGCAGGAGTAGTCGCCTGCCGGACGCCTCACCGCCCCTATAATCAGCCACTTGGCGCTCGCTCCCGGCACCCGCCTCGGCGTCTACGAAGTCACCGCCCAGATCGGCGAAGGCGGGATGGGCGAGGTGTATCGGGCCACCGATACCAGGCTGAAGCGGCAGGTCGCGATCAAGATCCTGCCGCCCGCGCTCGCGGCTGACCACGACCGGCTCGCGCGGTTTCAGCGCGAAGCCGAAGTGCTCGCCTCGCTGAACCACCCGAATATTGCCGCCATTCACGGTCTGGAAGAAGGCGGGGGTATGACGGCCCTCGTGATGGAACTGGTCGAGGGCGACGACCTGTCGCAGCGGATCGAGCGCGGCGCCATTCCCCTCGACGAGGCGCTGCCCATCGCCAGGCAGATCGCGGACGCACTCGAAGCGGCGCACGAGCAGGGGATCATCCATCGCGATCTGAAGCCGGCCAACATCAAGGTGCGTCCCGACGGCACCGTGAAGGTGCTGGACTTCGGGCTCGCGAAGGCGATGGACGTGGGCGATCGCAGTGCCCGGCTTCAGCCGGACTTCTCGCATTCGCCGACCATCACCACACCCGCGATGACGCAGGCGGGGATGATCCTCGGCACGGCGGCGTACATGAGTCCCGAGCAGGCGCGCGGTAAGCCCGTGGACAAGCGCGCTGACATCTGGGCGTTCGGTGCCGTGCTCTACGAGATGCTGACGGGCACGCGGGCATTCGGGGCCGAGGACGTCTCCATGACTCTGTCGATGGTGTTGCAGCGGGAGCCGGACTTCGCGGCGCTTCCGTCCACGGTCCCTGCGCGCCTCAGTCAGGCCCTTCGCGTGTGCCTTCGGAAGGACCCGAAGCAGCGCGTGGGTGATATCCGCGATGTCCGCCTGGCGCTGGAGGGCGCGTTCGAGACGACCGCGGCGCCGGAACACTCTGGCGCCCGTGCGCCAGGCTCATGGAGACGCGTCGCGCTGGTCGGTGCCGCCACGTTCATGCTCGGTGCCGTGCTGACTGGCGGGGCGATCTGGATGGCGACTCCATCGCCAGCGCCCCGCCTGACGCACACGGCGATCACGCTCACCCCGGACCTTCCGCTCTCGCCCACGCCCATTGCGCTCTCGCCAGACGGCCAGACGCTGGCAATGATCGCAGGCAACCAGATTGTGCTCCGTCGTCTCGACAACACGAAGCTGACGCCGCTCCCGGGCACCGAGGGCGGCAGCAATCCCTTCTTCTCGCCCGATGGCAACTGGGTCGGCTTTGTGGCGGAGGGCGAGCTTCGACGGATTCGCGTGGATGGCACGAGCCGTCAGACGATTGGCAGGCCGGGCAGTTCACCCAGGACGCCGCCCTATTGGGCCGGCGACGACGCGATCTACTTCGGTGTCGCCGGACAGGGCCTCTTTCGAGTTCCCGCCTCAGGGGGAGCGCCCACACCGCTGACCCAGCCGCGCCGGGAGGCGGGTGAGATTACCCACGAGTCGCCCCAGGTGTTGGACGACGAGCGAACCATCCTCTTTACCCTCATCCGCGCAGACGGACTCGTGCCGGCGCTCCTCAACGTCGCGTCGGGGGAATGGCGCGCCATTCAGGGCATCAACAGCGACTTTGCCCGCTACGCGCCGAGCGGTCACTTACTCTATCGGAAGGGCGATAGCGTCTTCGCGGTGACGCTGTCGCTGGCGTCCGGCACCACAACTGGAACACCACAGGCGCTGTTCGACGGCGTCTTCGCCGGGGTGGCCGGGGCCCAGGCGCCAATCGCGATGTCGGCCGACGGGACGTTGGCCTACCTCCCAAGTTCAATAGCCACGGGCCTCGGGGGGAAGATCTCGATCGTCAATCGAAGCGGCGCCGTCACCACCGTGGTGGATGACAACGTCGTCCAAATGATTGGCGGTACAGCAGGCGCGGGACTGAGATTCTCACCGGACGCCGGGGCGGCGGTGGCGGCGATTGAGTCCTCGACCAACGTCGGTAGCGACCTCTGGATCTACGACCTCGGCCGCGGCGCACGAACAAAACTGACAGACCAGGGGCCGATCAACACCAACCCGCTATGGTCGCCGGATGGGAAGCAGGTCGCGTTCAACTCCTTGCGCGAACCGGCGGGCATCTACCTGCAGTCCGTCGATGCTCCGGGCGGGGCGAAGCTCCTGCTCAAGCGCGGACCGGGACCTCAGAACCCCGGAGCATGGTCTCCGGACGGTCGAACGCTGGTCTTTGTCGAAAGCAATCCGCTCGCGGGCGTGGACCTGTGGACCTTGACGCTCGACGGAAAGGCCTCGCCGCTGCTTGCCACTCCGGCTCAGGAAGAGGCCCCACGCCTGTCCCCCGACGGACGCTGGCTCGCCTACGAATCCGACACGGCCGGCCGCGCGGATGTGTACGTGGCGTCCTTCCCAACGCTCGGCAGTACCCAACTCGTCTCGATCGACGGCGGCACGTCCCCACGGTGGGCGGGCGCGCGGGAGATCGTCTACCGGCGGGGACGCCAGGTGGTCTCCGTCACCGTGACCCCCGGCGAAACGTTGACGCTCGGGCGCCCGACCGTCCTGTTCGAAGTGGACGATGTGAGCGATCAATACGACGTGTCGCCCGACGGCACCAGGTTCCTGATGCTTCTTCGCGACGCCGCGCGAGCGGGCGCGGCGCCAGGACAGGTGAACCTGGTGCTCAACCTGTTCGAGGAACTGAAGCGGCTGGCGCTGACGCAGTGACGCGGCTACGTCGCGACAAGGCCGATCGCAACGATTCCGCCGGCCAGCGTCGCGTTAACGGCCGGCCGCTGGCAGCATGTAGGAGAGCAGGCCCGCGATCGCGGCGAGCTGTCCCGCCCAGAACAGGAACGACCACTTGAGCAGTTCGACGCGCGTCGTCGCGAGCTCCTGGCGAAGCGCGGCAAAGCCCTGGTACATCTCGAGTCGAAGCGAGCCAATGCTCTCCGTCAGGCGACGCTCGAAGCGATCGTTGGTTATCTGGTGATACAGGCTGAACATTTCACTGAGGCCCTCAGACGCGGACTCTCCGAGCTTGGTTCTGAGCGGGCCAGGCACGATCAACGCTTCCATACCTTGTCTCCATGGCGGCCTGACCTCGCACGACGACGATGCCATCGTCTCCAAATTGCTGTCAATGGGGAACTTTCGCGTGCTAGATTTAGTTGTTTTCACCGTGTCTGACGGACCTTCACCATGGCGGCGCAACGCAGAATCGATCTGGCCCTCGACTCAGTCCGGCGACTGCAGCGCATTGGTGCGACCGCTAACCTGCTGAACCTGCTGCAGAAGCAGCATCCCGCCGACCTCGCCCAGATCTTCAGCGAGCTTCCCGACCGGGACAAGCAAGCCACGTTCAGCCTCCTGGCAGAGCGGAACGGCCGTCTTGCGATGGAGGCGGTGTCCGAACTCGGTCCGGAAGCGGGTGCGGGGCTGCTGGCCACGCGGCCGGCCGAAGAGATCGCCAAGCTCGCCCAGGAAATTCCGAGCGACGACGCCGCAGCGCTGATCGACTACCTGCCCGAGGAGCTGTCGGCCGCCGTCCTCGACCTGATGCGTCCGAAGCAGTCGGGCGAGGTCGAGAACCTGCTGGAGTACGACGAGCAGACGGCGGGCCGCATCATGAATCCGCATGTCTTCGCGCTGAGCGAGGACCTGACGGTCGGCGAGGCGATTACCGAGCTGCAGATGAACCGCGAAGTGGAGATGGTCTTCTATCTCTACGTCGTCGACGAGCGTACCCACCTGGTGGGCGTGACGTCGCTGCGCCGGCTCTTGCTCGTCTCACCCGAAACCCCGCTCAAGCGGATCATGGCGACCGATCTGATCAGCGCGCGCGTGGACATGGACCAGGAAGAAGTGGCGCGGCAGGTCGCGTCGTACAACCTGCTGGCCATTCCGGTCGTCGACGAGGAAAACAAGCTGGTCGGCGTCATCACCGTTGACGACGTCATCGACGTCATCAAGGAAGAGGCCACCGAGGACATCTACCGGCTCGCTGGCGTGGCCGGCGACGAACGTGCGTTTACGCCGGCGGGCGAGTCCCTTCGCAAGCGGCTGCCGTGGCTGGGGATCAATCTCATCACCGCGTTCCTCGCGGCGTCCGTCGTGGCGCTCTTCGAGGGCACGATTCAGCAGATCACAGCGCTGGCGATCTTCATGCCCATCGTGGCCGGCATGGGCGGCAACGCCGCCACGCAGACGCTGACGGTCATCGTGCGCGGCATTGCCCTCGGCGAGCTCACCTGGAGCAACTCGCGGAAGGCGCTGATCAAGGAAACGATCGTCGGCGTCGGCAACGGCGTCGTCCTGGGGCTGGCGGCCGCCATCGTCGTCTGGGCTGCGCGCGGCAACCCGGTTCTGGGGCTGGTCCTCGGCGGGGCCATGATCATCAATCTTGTCGTGGCGGCGACCGCGGGCACGCTTATCCCACTCGGACTGCGCGCGGCCAATATCGACCCGGCCCTGGCGTCGTCGGTCTTCATCACCACGCTGACCGACGTTTTCGGCTTCTTCTCCTTTCTGGGGCTTGCCACCGTCTTCATCAGGTTTCTCGCGTAAAATAGACGCGTTTCGTGCCGCTGTACACCGCCGACGCGCTCATCCTTCGCACGTACAAGCTGGGCGAGGCCGATCGCATCGTCGTCTTCCTGACGCGCGACCGGGGGAAGAAGCGCGGCGTCGCCAAGGGCGCACGGCGGGCGCGGTCGCGGTTCACCGGGGCCCTCGAGCCGCTGACCGAAGCGCGAGTCGCATATTTCGAGAAAGAGCGGCGCGAACTCGTGGGCCTGAACTACGCGGAAACGGTACGCTCGCCCATGAGCGGGCCCGGCGACGGGCTGGGACACGTGAGTTACTTCGCGGAGCTGCTCGACGAGTGGGCGCAGGACGCCGATGCGGACGAACGGCTCTTCCGCCTGGGCACGTCGATGCTGGGCGCGCTGGCGGCCGGCGCGCCGGTGGAACCGCTCGCGCGGTACTTCGAGTACTGGCTGCTCAGGCTGCAGGGCGTGTATCCGGAAGCGCGCGGCACCCTGTCGCTGAAGGCGGCCGAATTTCTGACGGCGTCACGCACCGTCGCGCCGGATAGGCTGGCCGACGTGCCGGCCGACCGCCGGACGCTGAGAGAGCTGGAGCAGCTGCACCGCGGATTGATTGCCATGCACCTGGAAAAGACCTTGAAGTCCGATCGCGTTCTGCGCGACATTCGGCGCCTCGCCTAGCGTCTCCGCCCGACCCTTGTGACGTTCCAGGACCTCATTCTCAAGCTTTCCGCCTTCTGGGTGTCGAATGGCTGCCTGCTGCAGCAGCCGCTCGACCTCGAAGTCGGTGCGGGCACCTCCCACCCGGAAACGCTCTTCCGCGTGCTCGGGCCGAAGCCCTGGAGCGTCGCGTACGTGCAGCCGTCGCGGCGGCCTGACGACGGCCGCTTCGGGCAGAATCCCAACCGGCTGTTCAAGCATCACCAGTTCCAGGTGATTCTCAAGCCGTCTCCCGACGAAGTGCAGCGCATTTACCTCGACAGTCTCGAGGCGTGCGGCATCAATCCCCGGCAGCACGACATCCGGTTCGAGGAAGACAACTGGGAGTCGCCGACGCTTGGCGCGTGGGGCATCGGCTGGCAGGTGCTGCTCGACGGACTGGAGATCACGCAGTTCACCTACTTCCAGCAGGTCGGTGGCATGGACCTCTCGCCGATCTCGTGCGAGATCACGTACGGACTCGAGCGGATCGCGATGTTCCTCCAGCGTGTGGACAACGTGTTCGATCTGGAATGGGGCGGCGGCGTGAAGTACGGCGAGGTACGGCTGCAGGAGGAGATCGAGCAGTCGAAATACGCGTTCGGCCAGGTGGACATGCCGGCGGAGGAATTCGCCGCGGTGCATCGGGATCTGTTCGATCGCAACTATGGCTTTGCGGAACAGCTGCTCAAGTCCGGATTGGTCCTGCCGGCGCTCGAGCACTGCCTGAAGTGCTCGCATCTGTTCAACATCCTCGATTCGAGCGGCAGTATCGGGGTGACCGAGCGGACCGCCTACATCCTCCGTGTGCGCCAGCTCTCCGTGCAGATTGCACGAGCCTATGTCGCGCAGACGGACCCGGTTGCGGTTCCAGGGGAGCAGTAGATGGACCGCGAACTCCTGATTGAGATCGGCACGGAGGAGATCCCGGCGGGATGGCTGCCCGACTTGACCACGCAGCTCGCGCGCAACCTCGATGCGCTGCTGAAGGAATTCCGTCTGGAGGCCGACGCGGCCACGGAAAGCTACAGCACGCCGCGCCGCCTGACCGCCCGTGTCGCCAAACTGGCGGAGCGGCAGGAGGACCTGGAGGAGCTCGTCACCGGGCCGCCCGTGTCCGCTGCGTTCGCGAAAACGGGCGAGCCGACCCCGGCGGCCTCCGGATTCGCGAAGAAGTACGGCGTCGACGTGTCGGCGCTGGAGCGCCACGAGACGCCGAAGGGGATCTATCTTGCGCACCGGGTGCGGCAGCGCGGCAAGGCGACGGTCGATGTGCTCGCCGAGGTCCTCGGCCGACTGCTGCGGGGCATGGCCTTTCCGAAACAGATGCGCTGGGACGCGTTTCTGGACGACGGGAAGGGCGATCTGGTCTTCGCGCGCCCGATACGGTGGCTTGTGCTCATGTACGGCGGCCGCGTCGTGCCGTTCCTGATCCGTCGAAGCGGGCTGGCTGAAGGACCCAACGTCCAGGAGATCCGGTCGGGCTCGCAGACCTACGGGCACCGCTTCCTGACCACCAGCGGCCGCGCCGGCCGCGCGATCAAGATCAAGACGTTCGAGGACTACCAGGCGCGCCTGCTCGAGAACTTCGTGATTCTCGATCGCAGCGAACGGGAATCCCGCATCAAGCGCGAGCTGGAAACACATGCCCGGAAGCTCGGCGGGCGCGTCAGCCCCTCGACTTCGCTCGGGACAGGCGGCATGGCGGCCGCGCATTCCTCGCTGCTGCAGGAGGTCCCCGACCTCGTCGAGTATCCGGCCGTCGTCGCCGGGCACTATGCCGTCGAGTTCCTCGAGCTTCCGCAGGAAGTACTGACGACCACGATGATTCACCACCAGCACTTCTTCCCGGTCGTGGATGAGGAAGGCAAGCTGAAGCCGGCGTTCCTGACGGTCGTCAACATGCAGCCGGAGAAGCCGGAGGTCATCGCGCGCAACGCCGAGCGCGCGCTCGCCGCGCGGCTGCGAGATGCGCGGTTCTTCTGGGATGAAGACAGGAAGACGCCGCTGGCGTCGCGGATCGGTCGCCTCTCGACGATCCTGTTTCACAAGAAGCTCGGCACGTACCGGGAGAAGGCCGATCGCGTGGCGGCGCTGGCCCGCTGGATCGCGACTGAGGCACTGGGGCAGCCTCCTGCCGTGGCAGAGCAGGCCGAACTGGCCGGCCGCCTCGCAAAGGCCGACCTCGGCACCGACATGGTCCGTGAGCTGACGGAGCTGCAGGGGACGATGGGCGGCATCTACGCCCGCGAGGAAGGGCAGCCTGAAGCGGTCTGGAAGTCTATTTATTACCACTACCTGCCGGTTGGCGTCGAAGCCAACGCGGCGCCGTCACAGCAGCAGCTGGGTTCGGCGGCGATCACGTGGACCGCGGTCGCGCTGGCCGACAAACTGGATTCGATTGCCGGCATGTTCGCGGCAGGTGAGCGCCCCACGGGGTCGCGTGATCCGCTTGGCCTGCGCCGGCAGGCGCAGGGCGTCGTGAAGATCCTGGCCGACCTCCCTGAGCTGACCGGTCTCTCGATCCCGGTTCGCGTCGGCCCGCTGCTGGCGCGCGCAGGCGACGCATTTCCTGCCGCCGCCGGCACCGCGCCAGACCGCGCGCCGCTGCTGGCGTTCATGAGCGATCGGCTGGTCTATCTGCTCGAACAGCGCGGGTACGACGTGCGGAGCGTGCGGGCGGTCGTACACAGCGGCATCGAGCATGTCAGTCCGCTTGAAGCACGCATGAAGCTCGAGGCGCTGGCGCACATGAGCGGGTCGGAAGCGCTGCTCGGCGTGGCCGCGCTCCTGAAGCGCGTCAAGAACATCACCAAAGGTGTGACGAGCAATCCGTCGGACTGGGCTGGTGTCCAGGGGCGGCTCGTCGAACCAGCGGAACGCGCGCTGTCGGACCAGCTCAATACTCGTGCTGCCGGCATCCGCGATGCCGCCGCGAAGGGCGACTATCGCGCGGCGTTTACCGGTATTGCGGCGCTGCAGCCGGCGGTCGCGAAATTCTTTGCTGACGTGCTGGTGATGGCAGAAGATGAGGGGCTTCGACAGGCGAGGCTCGCGCTCGTGGCGGCGCTCCGCGATCTGATCATGGAGATCGCGGATCTTTCGGAGATCGTAACGGAGAGTTAATTCAGAGATGGCGAAGAAGACGACGAAGAAGAAGAAGACAGCGAAACCGGCGGCGAAGAAGAGCGCGGCAAAGAAGCCCGCCCCGAAGACGAGCGCGTCGAAAAGCGCAGGCAAGTACGTCTATCAGTTCGGCCGCAGGACCGACGGCAACGGCACGATGAAGCCGCTGCTTGGCGGCAAGGGCGCGAACCTGGCGGAGATGTGCCGCATTGGCCTGCCGGTCCCCCCGGGCTTCACCATCACGACCGACGTCTGCACCTATTACTACGCCAACAGGCGCACGTACCCGTCGAGCCTGAAAGGGCAGATGCAGGCGGGAATCGCGTCTCTCGAGCAGCAGACGAAGAAGAAGTTCGGCGACCTGAAGAACCCGCTGCTCGTCTCGGTGCGCTCAGGCGCCCGCGATTCGATGCCGGGCATGATGGACACCATCCTGAACCTGGGTCTGAACGATCAGACCGTCCAGGCGCTCGCCACCAAGACCGGCAACGCCCGGTTCGCGTGGGACTGCTACCGCCGCTTCATCCAGATGTACGGCGACGTCGTTCTTGGCGTGCAGAAACGGCCAGACGAGGACCACGAGCCGTTCGAGGTGGTCATCGAAAGCCTCAAGCACGAGCGGTATCACCAGGACATCGAAGACACGAAGCTCTCCGTCGAAGACCTGCAGGAGCTCGTGAAGCGGTTCAAGGCGCTCGTCAAGGAACGCGCCGGCAAGAATTTTCCGGCGTCGCCGTGGGATCAGCTGACCGGCGCCATCGGCGCCGTCTTCGGGTCCTGGATGAACGATCGCGCGATCGTCTATCGCCGGAAGTACAACATTCCTACCGAGTGGGGGACCGCGGTCAACGTCCAGGCGATGGTCTACGGCAACACCGGCGATGAGTCGGGGTCCGGCGTGGCATTTACCCGCAATCCCGCGAACGGCACGAAGGAGTTCTACGGGGAGTTCCTCATCAACGCGCAGGGCGAGGATGTGGTGGCCGGTGTGCGCACGCCGGAGCCGGTGGCGGAATTGAAGAAGCAGATGCCGCGCGCGTACCACGAGCTGGAGCGCATCCGGCAGACGCTCGAAAAACACTTCAAGGACGTGCAGGACTTCGAGTTCACCATCGAAGCCGGCGTCGTCTACATGCTCCAGACGCGCAACGGGAAGCGCACCGCCATGGCAGCGCTCAAGTTCTCGGTGGACATGGTCAGGGAGCGGCTCATCGACTGGAAGACGGCCGTGATGCGGAACCCCGCCGACCAGCTCGAACAGCTTCTGGCGCCGGTGTTCGATACCAGCGAGCTGGCCAAGGCGGCTGCCATTGCCACGGGCCTCCCCGCCGGGCCGGGCGCCGCGTCCGGGCGCATCTACCTCAACGCGGACCGCGCGGTTACGGGGGCCGAGAAGGGCGAGCCGGTGCTGCTCGTCCGCGTCGAGACATCGCCCGAGGACCTGCGAGGGATGATCGCCGCGGAAGGCATTCTCACCGCCCGCGGCGGCGTGTCCTCACACGCCGCGCTCGTCGCACGCCAGATGGGCAAGGTGTGCGTCTGCGGCGCGGCGGCGGTGGACGTGGACTATCAGGCGCGCACGGTGACAGTCCAGGGCCAGACGTTCAAGGAAGGCGACTGGATGTCGATCGACGGCACCGCCGGCAAGGTCTACGCCGGCAAGGTGAAGACCGCGCCGTCCGAGATTGTGGCGGGACTCATCGAGGGCGACACCGCCGCACGGCAGACCGAGAAGTTCAGGAATTTCCAGCAGCTGATGAAGTGGTGCGACCAGGCGACGCGCATGAGCGTGCGCACCAATGCCGACACGCCGGAGCAGACGAGCCAGGCGATAGCGTTCGGCGCCGTCGGCATTGGCCTCTGCCGTACCGAGCACATGTTTTTCGAGGGCAACCGCATCGACGCGATGCGCGAAATGATCCTCGCCGAAACACTGGACCAGCGGAAGACCGCGCTCGAGAAGCTCCTGCCGTACCAGCGCGACGACTTCGCGGGCATCTTCCGCGCGCTCAAGGGGCACCCGGCGACGATCCGGTTCCTCGACCCGCCGCTCCACGAGTTCCTCCCGCACACGCCGGAGCAGCAGGCCGACCTGGCGAAGAAGCTCAACGTACCGGTCGAGCGCATCACGTCGCGGGTCGAGCAGCTGCACGAATTCAACCCGATGCTCGGGCTGCGCGGGTGCCGCCTCGGCATCGCGTTCCCCGAGATCTCCGCGATGCAGGCGCGCGCGGTGTTCGAGGCGGCCGCCATCGTGCAGAAGGAGGGCATCAAGGTACGGCCCGAGATCATGATTCCGCTGGTCGCGTTCAAGAAGGAGTTCGATCTCCAGATCGACGTCGTGCGCCAGGCGGCCCGCGACGTGCAGTCCGAGCAGAAGGTGAAGCTGTCGTACATGGTCGGCACGATGATCGAGGTGCCGCGCGGCGCCCTCACGGCCGACGAGATCGCCCTGTCGGCGGAGTTCTTCAGCTTCGGCACCAACGACCTCACGCAGATGGGCCTTGGCATGTCGCGCGATGATTCCGGATCGTTCCTGCCGCAGTACGCGGAGCTCGAAATCGTCAAGAACAACCCCTTCGCGACCATCGACCAGACCGGCGTCGGCCAGCTCGTGGACATCGCGGTGTCCAGGGGCCGGGCCGCGCGGCCGGGCATCAAGCTCGGGATTTGCGGTGAGCATGGCGGCGACCCGGCGTCGATCGCGTTCTTCGAGAAAGTGAAGCTCGATTACGTGAGCTGTTCGCCGTTCCGCGTGCCGGTGGCCAGGCTGGCCGCAGCGCAGGCGGCCATACGAAAGTAGGGCGGGACCCGCGAAGCGGACGAGTTTCAGCCGCGAGCGGACCCGCCGGATTGTGATCAGCATCTACGTCCACCAGAACGGCGAGACGACCCACGCGGGGGCAATCGAGCCAGCCTGGCTGGATGCGGCCTCGAGCGTCACGCTGTGGGCGGATATTGTGAATCCGGGGGAAGACGAGCGGCGCGTCCTGAGCGACGTCTTTCATTTTCATCCGCTCGCGGTCGAAGACGCTCTCGCCGCCATTCACCACCCGAAGATCGAGCCCTACGTCGGCTACCTGTACCTGATTCTGCACGGGATCGACTTCCAGCAGGACGAACACTGGTTCGCCACCCACGATGTCGACTTCTTTCTCGGGCGGAACTACCTCGTCACCGTGCACGACGGCCGATCGAGGAGCGTTGCGAAACTGCAGGGACTGTGCGAACAGCACGCCCACATCCTCGACGAAGGCCCGGTCGCGCTGATGCACCGAGTCGTCGATTCGATGGTCGATAACTACCGGCCGGAGATCGAGGGGCTGGAAGACGAGATCGACCACCTCGAGGATAAAGCCATCCTGAGTCGCCACGAGAGCCTGATCCGGGACATCCTCGCGCTCAAGCGCGACCTCGGGTCGCTCCGCCGGGTCGTCATCCCGCAGCGCGACGCGGTCGGCCGCCTGGCGCGCCGGGAGTTTCCGCAGATTAGCGACGAGATGGCCTTCCGGTTCCGCGACGTCCACGACAACCTGGTCCGGCTGTCGGACGAATCCATCCTCCTGCACGACCGCGTGACGGGGATCCTCGAGGCGCACCTGTCGACGATCTCCAATCGGCTCAACCGCGTCATGAAGGTCCTGACGGTGATGTCGACGATCTTCCTGCCGCTCACGGTGCTGACGGGCATGTGGGGGATGAACGTTCCGCTGCCGCACTTTCCCGGCGGCGAGGACGTCCAGTTCTGGTGGGTCACTGGCTGCATGGCGGCCATCGCCGGCATCATGCTCGCGCTGTTCAGGCGCAACGAATGGATTTGACGTGGGCGACATCCATCTCCTCCCGACTGACCTCGCGAACCAGATTGCAGCCGGCGAAGTCGTCGAGCGGCCCGCATCGGTCATCAAGGAACTCGTCGAAAACTCGATAGACGCCGGCGCCAGGCGAATCGCCATCACCGTCGAGCTCGGCGGCAAGAGGCTGATTCGCGTCGAAGACGATGGGGCGGGCATGGGGCCGGACGACGCGCGCCTCTGCATCGAACGTCACGCGACCAGCAAGATTGGCCGGGCGGAAGATCTCGAGGGGATCGCCACGCTCGGGTTTCGTGGCGAGGCGCTGCCGAGCATCGCGTCGGTGTCGCATTTCGTACTGCGCAGCCGCGCCCGCGGAAGCGCGTCGGGAACCGAGGTGCGCGTCAACGGCGGAGCCGTGGCGGCCGTTGCCGAGGTCGGCATGGCGGAGGGCACGTCGGTTGAAGTCGCCGATCTCTTCTACAACCTGCCGGCGCGCCGCAAGTTTCTGAAGTCGGACGGCGCCGAGTCCGGGCAGATCTCGCGGATCGTCACGCAGCTCGCGCTTTGCTACCCCGAAATAGGGTTCACGTTGACGAGTGCCGGCCGCAAGGTTATCCAGTGCCCGCCGGTCTCCACGCTGCGCGACCGGTTGTACCAACTGTACGGAGACCGAGCCGATCTCGTGGAGGTCCGCCGCGACGGGGACATCAAGGTTCTCGGCTACGTCGCGGCGCTCGCCGAGCAGGGGCCCACGCGGGGCCCCCAGAACGTCTTCGTCAACCGCCGCATCGTCAAGGACAAGACGATCGCGCACGCGATCATCGACGCGTACAGCGTGGCGTCCATCAAGGAGCGGAGCCCGGAGGTCCACCTGTTCCTGTCGATGCCGCATACGGCGGTCGACGTGAACGTGCATCCGACGAAGGCGGAAGTGCGGTTCCGCGACCAGTCGCATGTCCACGAAGTCATTCGCCGGACGCTCGGCGACGCGCTCGGCCGCGGCCCCGCGCCGCAGCTGCAGCTCGAACCGCCACGCCCCTACGACGCCCCGGCCACGACGCTGCCCCTGCCGGCGGGCTATGCGTCGACCTATCCGAGCCGCTGGACCGCAGAACCGCCCTCCGGCACCGCCGCACCGTCTCACCTCGCACCCTCGCACGCAACCTTCGCACCCTCGCCCGATCGCACCCTCGCACCCGGTTCGGCCGACCCCGTCATCCGCCCCATGATCGCCCTCGGCCAGTTCCGCGACACGTTCATCATCGCGGTCGACGATGAGGGCATCGCGATCGTGGATCAGCATGTGGCGCACGAGCGCGTCCTGTTCGAGCGGATCCTGGAGCGGCTGACCACCGGGCGGCTCGAAAGCCAGCGGCTGCTCGACCCCATGCTCATCGACGTGTCGGCGGCCGCGCGGCAGACGCTCATCGACCATGCCTCGGATTTCGAGCGCCTGGGATTCGAGATCGAGGAGTTCGGCGGCGGGGCGGTGCGCATTGCCGCGTTTCCGGCCATCCTGACACGCGAGGATTGCGAGGCGGCGGTCCGTGCGATGGCGCAGGATCTCGAGGGGCTGGACCGCGGGTCGCGCGTCGAGGAGGCAATCAAGCGCATTGCCGCGACGATGGCGTGTCACGCGGCGGTGAAGGCGAACTATCCGCTGACCGGCGAGAAGATGAGCCACATCCTCGACGAGCTGCGCCGCACTGCGTATTCGACGATCTGTCCTCACGGCCGCCCGGTGATGCTGCGCCTGACCCGGCGGGAGGTGGAGAAGAACTTTCAGCGGATCTAGATACCGAAGCCGGGCCGCATTTCGTATATACTTAAGTAGTGTTCGAGTGGGATCCGCGGAAGGCCCACGCCAACGCGGACAAGCACGGCGTCACGTTCGATGACGCGGTCACCGTCTTCATCGACGCCGATGCGCTGGACGGCCCTGACCTCCAGCACTCAGGGCACGAGCCGCGACGTCGGCGGTTGGGTAGGTCGGCCGACGGCCGCATCCTGATGGTGGTCTATACGCAGAGGAGGGCAGGCGATGCCGAAACGATCCGTCTCATCAGCGCGCGGCGCGCGAGTCGTCAAGAGCGTGCGGCGTACCTCGCCGTCGACGATTGATTTCTCGGATATTCCGGACTCGTCGCCCGAGCAGTTGCGCGCCATGCGTCGCGTGGGGAGGCCCCTGCTGGGTGACCGGGCCCGGCAGCTGATCGCGATTCGCGTCGATCCGGATGTGCTCGCCACGTTCCGCAAGGAGGCCCGGCGCCGACGCGTCGGCTATCAGACGCTCATGAACGAGGCCCTCGCCGAACACATTCGGAAGGATGTTGCGTAGCTCGCCCGTATAATCACGCTGGCTTTGGCCCTCACCCCCGGCACCCGCCTCGGCGTCTACAGCATCACGGCGCCCATTGGTGAGGGCGGCATGGGCCAGGTGTATCAGGCGCGCGATAAGACGCTTGACCGCGATGTCGCGATCAAGGTCCTGCCCGAGTCGTTCGCGCACGACGCCGAGCGGCTCGCGCGCTTCCAGCGTGAAGCCAGGACCCTGGCGTCGCTGAACCATCCCAACATCGCCATCATTCACGGATTCGAACAGGCGGGTGACGTGCACGCCCTCGTCATGGAGCTGGTCGAGGGCGAGGACCTGTCGCAGCGGATCGCGCGCGGCGCGATCCCGCTCGACGAGGCGGTGCCGATCGCGACGCAGATTGCCGAGGCGCTCGAAGCCGCGCATGAGCAGGGGATCATCCACCGCGACCTGAAGCCCGCGAACATCAAAGTCCGATCGGACGGCACGGTGAAGGTGCTCGACTTTGGCCTGGCGAAGTTCGCACAGCCGGCTGAAGCCGGCCTCCACAACCGAGACGTGGGGGCCGGCTTCAGCCGGCTCGACATGACGGCATCCCCGACGATCACCACGCCCGCCATGATGACTGGCGCCGGGATGATCCTCGGCACGGCCGCGTACATGTCGCCGGAGCAGGCGCGCGGGAAGGCCGTCGACAGGCGCGCCGACATCTGGGCGTTCGGTGCGGTGCTCTACGAGATGCTGGCGGGACGCCGCCCGTTCGACGGCGAGGACATGACCGAGGTGCTCGGCGCGGTCGTGCGGCTCGAGCCTTCGTGGGAGGCGCTTCCCTCCGATGTGCCGCCGCCGGTCCGCACGCTGGTGCAGGGCTGTCTGGTCAAGGATCCGCGGCGTCGCGTTGCCGACATCTCGACGGCGCTCTTCGTGCTGGACAAGGCCGCGAGCCTTGGGGCCCTGCCCGTCGGCGGGCCGCAGACGACGGCGACAGCCCCGTCATCGGCGTCACGTGGACGACTAGCGTGGATGGTCGCGGCGGCCGCAGTACTGGTGGCTGCGGCGCTCGCCATTCCCGCGCTGCGGTATCTGCGCGAGGCACCGCCGCCCGAGACCCGCGTCGATATCGTCACGCCCGCCACGTCAGATCCCCTCTCCTTCGCCCTGTCCCCCGACGGCCGCCAGATCGTCTTCGTGGCGTCCGGCGACGGCGCCTCTCGCCTCTGGCTGCGGCCCCTGGCCTCAACCACCGCGCAGCCGCTCGCCGGAACCGAAGGTGCGACTTTTCCCTTTTGGTCGCCCGACAGTCGCTCCGTTGGCTTCTTCGCCGGGGGCGTGCTGAAGCGGCTCGACATCGGCGGCGGCGCGCCGCGAACATTGGCAACGGCCGTTTCCCGCGGCGGAACATGGAGCGCGGACGGCGTCATCCTGTTTGCGCCAAACACCACAGGCCCGCTGTTCCGCATTTCAGCATCAGGGGGTCAGGCTGCGGCCGTGACGACACTCGACCAGCAGACGAGCCACCGACATCCGTTCTTCCTTTCTGATGGCCGTCAATTCTTGTTCTACGCGCAAGGAACGGCCGACACATCAGGCATTTATCTCGGATCGCTCGACTCTGGAGATACAACGCGGCTGACAGCGGCCGATACGCGGGGCCTTTACCTGCCTTCGGGATGGCTTCTGTGGGTGCGGGCGCAAGCGCTCGTGACCCAGCGTCTGGACCTGCAACAGAAGGCACTCACCGGCGATCCGATCACCCTGGCCGATCCGGTCGCCACCGACGTTCGCCTCGCGGGCGCCGCGTCGGTATCCGCGGCAGGTCTGGTGGCCTACCGGGCGGGCGGGGCCGGCCTGCGGCGGTTGACCTGGTTCGACCGGACGGGCAAGGCCGTGGGCGTGGCTGGCGAGCCGGACGCGAACGCTGTACTTGCGCCAGAATTGTCGCCCGATGGACGGCGGGTCGCGATCGACCGCACAGTGCAGGGCAACCGCGATGTGTGGCTGATGGACCTGGTCCGAGGCGGCATCACCCGTTTCACGTTCGATACGGCGGTGGACGGCTTTCCGATCTGGTCACCGGACGGCTCGCGCATCGCCTTCGAGTCCAGACGCAAGGGTGGCTCATATGACATCTGGCTCAAGCCGTCGAGCGGGGCAGGCACGGAGGAACTGCTGCTGGAAACGCCGAACGACGAATGGCCGTACGACTGGTCGAAGGATGGCCGGTTTCTCCTCTACCAACTGACCGATCCAAAAACGGGATCTGACTTGTGGTCGCTTCCGATGACAGGCAACGATCGGAAACCGGCAGTGGTGGTGAACACGCCGTTCGTGGAACAAAACGGGCAGTTTTCACCCGATGGACGCTGGGTGGCCTACGAAACGAACGAATCGGGCCGCTCCGAGATTGTCGTGCAGCCATTTCCGGTGCCGAGCGGCAAATGGCAACTCTCCACGGGCGGCGGCACGCAGCCGCGATGGCGCGCGGACGGGAAAGAACTGTACTTCATCGCGCCGGATGGGACGCTGATGGCCGTGACGGTCGCAGCATCAGGATCGACGTTTGAGGCCGGAAAACCCGTGGCCCTGTTTCCAACGAACGTCGGTCTCATCCCCAAGGCTCAGTATGCGGTCTCGCGCGACGGCCGGTTTCTGATGAACCAGACGATCGAAGAATCCACCGCCGTACCCATCACGCTCATCCAGAACTGGAACCCCGAAGGGACACGGTAAGGGTGCGAGGGTGCGAGGGTGCGACGGATAGAATGCCCGTAGGGAGCGTAGACATGCGCAGCGAACAGGAAGATCGGGCGGCCGTGGCGGCGCTACGCAGCGCCGTGCCGGATCTCATCGCGGTCTACCGGTTCGGATCGTCGGTCAGCGGTGAGCGGAGTCCAGGAAGCGACGTCGATCTGGCCGTTCTTGCGACGACCCCCATCGATCCCCTGCGTCGCTTCGACCTGCAGGAACGCCTCGCATCGGCGTTGGGCCAGAGCGTCGATCTCGTCGACCTGCGCGTCGCGTCTCCTGTGATGGCGATTCAGGTCATCGGAAAGGGACGATTGCTCCTGGACAACGATGCCTCGGCCCGAGGCCGCTTCGAGGACCTGACCTACGGCGTGTATGCCCGGCTCAACGAGGAGCGACGCGGCATTCTCCAGCGCGTCGCCGCTGAAGGCACGGTGTATGGCCGATGATGTCCTGCTGAACAAGGCGGCGGCCATCGAGCGGGCCGTGCGCCGGGCGCGAGAGGAATACGGCGCGGACGACGCGAACCTGCTGGCCAACCAGACGCGCCAGGACGCCATCATTCTCAACCTGCAGCGCGCCTGCGAAAGCAGCATCGACGCGGCGATGCACCTGGTTCGCGTGCATCGCCTCGGGATTCCTCAGGAGACCCGGGAGGCGTTCGACCTGCTC
>CAXNKG010000018.1:0-49949 GCA_964202965.1 Vicinamibacterales bacterium | reverse complement strand
CGTCCGGGGTCACTTCTTCCTCATCCACGCCAAGCTGTTCCACGATGATGCTCTTCACTTTGTCTGCAACGGCCATTACGCCTCCATTCGGTTTCGAGTCACATGTACATCCCGCCGTTGACGGCCAGGACTTGCCCTGTAATATACGATGCCTCATCCGAGGCGAGAAAGCAGACGGCGGCGGCCACATCGGCGGTCGCCCCGAGCCGCCCCAGGGGAATCTGCGAGGCCCAGTCCACCTGGGCCTTCTCCGTGATCGCGCGCGTCATGTCGGTATCGATGAGGCCCGGGGCCACCACGTTCACCGTCACGTTCCGGGAGGCCACCTCCCGCGCGAGCGCCTTGCTGAACCCGATCAGGCCCGCCTTGGAGGCCGCGTAATTGGCCTGCCCGGCGTTCCCCATCTGCCCGACGACCGAGCTCACGCTCACGATCCGTCCGCGGCGCTGCTTGATCATCGGCTTCAGGACGGCCTGCGCGCAGGTGAACGCCGCCGTGAGGTTCGTGGCGATCACCTGGTCCCAGTCGTCGCGCTTCATCCGCAGCATCAGCTGGTCGCGGGTGATGCCGGCGTTGTTCACCAGGATGTCGATCCGCCCGTGCCGCGCCAGGACGCCGGCCACGAGCGCCTCGACCGCGCCGCTGTCGGTCACGTCGAGCGACACGGCCTCGGCACGTCCGCCCGCCGCCTGGATCTCCCCCACCGTGCCGGCGGCGTGGTCGCCGCGCGCGGCCGCCACGACGTGCGCCCCGCGCGCCGCCATCAGCGCGGCAATGCCGCGCCCGATGCCGCGTGACGCACCGGTGACAATCGCCACCTTATCCGACAGATCGAACATCTCGTAACAGGGAGTCGAGGTCCGCGGGCTCGCTGAACGAGAACACGCGCGCGCCCTTGTGGATCTTCTTCACGAGGCCGCCGAGAACCTTGCCCGGACCCACCTCAACATACGTTGTGACGCCCATCGACGCAAGGCGCTTGACAACGGCCGCCCAGAGGACGGGCGCCGAGACCTGCTTGACGAGCGCGTCGATCGCCGCCGCCCCCGCCGTCCTGGGCTCCGCATCCACGTTCGCCACGATCGGCACGCGGGGATCCCGGATGGACAGCGCGCGCAGCTCGGGCTCCAGTCGTTCTTCGGCGGGCTTCATGAGCGCGCAGTGGAACGGCGCGCTCACGGGCAACGCCACGACCCGCTTCGCACCAAGCGCCTTCGCGCGCTCGGACGCCCGCTGCACCGCGGCGGCGGCGCCGGCGATCACGATCTGATCGGTGCTGTTGATGTTCGCCGGGCTGACGACCTCGCCCCCCGACGCCTCCTCGCACGCACGGCGCACGCCCGCTTCGTCGAGCCCCAGCACCGCCGCCATCGCTCCGGTACCGACAGGCACCGCCTCCTGCATGTAGCGGCCGCGCCGCCGCACCGTCCCCACGGCGTCACCGAACCCGAACGTGCCCGCCACGACGTTGGCGGAGTACTCACCGAGGCTGTGCCCCGCCACCACCGCCGGCGCCACGCCGTGCGCCGCCAGCACCCGCGCCGCCGCCACGCTCATCGTCAGGATGGCCGGCTGGGTATGCTCGGTCAGCATGAGCTGGTCCTCGGGCCCGGCGAAGCAGAGGCCACTGAGCGAGGAACCGACCTGAAGGTCGGCCCCTACAGTCGTCCCAGTGCCGTGCGAGCCGGCCGCGGCAAACGCCGCATCCGCCTCGTCAAAGACGGCGCGGGCGTCCGGAAAGGCATCGACAAGCGCCTTGCCCATGCCGACCTGCTGCGAACCCTGCCCTGGGAAAATGAACGCAATCACGACCCGGTCACCGTCGCGCCGGCAATCTCGTGCTCGACGCGCTGAAGAAAATCACTGGCCGCGAACCGGTACGCCATCGCGATGGCGTTGCGGACCGCCCGCGCCGACGAACGCCCATGCCCGACGATCGCCAGGCCGGAGACGCCCAGCAGCGGCGCGCCGCCGTACTCGGAATAGTCCACGCGCCGGCGGAACCGCCGGAACGCCCGCCGCGCGAGGAGATAGCCGACCTGGCTTGCAAACGTGCCGTTCAATTCGTCGCCGAGCAGCGCTCCGACCGCCTCGACGAGCCCCTCGCTCGTCTTCAGCACGATGTTGCCCGTGAAGCCGTCGCAGACGACCACGTCCGCGCCGCCGCCGTAGATGTCGCGTCCTTCGACGTTGCCGATGAAGTGCACCGGCGCCGCCTTGAGCAGCCGGTGCGCCTCGCGCGTCAGATCGTTGCCCTTCGTCTCTTCCTCCCCAATCGAGAGCAGTCCCACCCTCGGCCGCTCAATGCCGAGCGCCACGCGGGCGTAGACCGCGCCCATCACCGCGAACTGCAGGAGGTGCTGGGGGCGGCATTCAACATTGGCGCCCGCGTCGAGCAGCACGGCCGCGCCGCCCCTGGTCGGCACCGTGGCCGCGAGCGCGGGACGATCGACGCCCGGAATCAGGCCGAAGGCCGAGTACGCGCTCAGCACCGTCGCGCCCGTGTGGCCCGCGCTGAAGAGCGCGGCCGCCTCGCCCCGCGCCACCAGGCCGGCGGCCACGCGGATTGATGCCTGGGGCCTCCGCAGCGCCGCCGCGGGGGCGTCGGCCATGGTAATCACGTCCGGTGCCTCAACGATCTCGAGACCGAGGTCCTGCCAGTCGGGATGCGAGGTGAGCGCCTGCTCGATCACGGCGGGCCTTCCGACCAGGGCGATCCGCACGGCGAGGTGCCGCGCGGCCGCCACCGCCCCGTCAATCACCGCCGACGGAGCGTGGTCGCCGCCCATCGCATCAACGGCGATGCGGATCATGGGATTGAAGTCAGAAGTCAGAAGTCAGAATCCGAGTTTGTGACTTGTGACTTGTGACTTGTGAGTTACTCCTCGTCTACGGCCCTGGCCTGGCGCTGCCGGTAGTACCCGCAATGAGGGCAGACGCGGTGTGGCGCCTTCGGTTCGCGGCATTGCGGGCAGAGGCTGCTGGCCGCCGCGGTGAGCGCGTCATGCGTGCGCCGCTTGGCTGTCCGCGTTTTCGAGTGTCGTCGTTTTGGATTAGGCATCTCTTAATTCAGGATTCGCGCGTCTTGAGGTCCTTCAGGGCCGCCAGGCGGGTATCCTGCCAGGTCGCATCGCACGTGCACACGCCCGTGTTCACGTTCGTGCCGCACTGCGGGCACAGGCCGCGGCACCCCTCCTGGCACAGCGGCTTCATCGGCAGCGCCAGGTAAAACTGCTCGCGGAGCAGCTCGGTCAGGTCAATCTGTTCGTCGCGGTAATAGCTGGTCTCGAGGTCCTCGTCTTCGACTTCCTGCTCGGTGCCCGTCGACGCGGCGGAGGCCGGCAGATAGCGTAGATCGAAAGGCACCGAGACCGGCAGCCGGTACGGCTCCAGGCAGCGTCCGCAGGACAACTCGAGCTCGGCGGTCACGGTGCCCACCAGGCGGAAACGGTCCTTATCCTTATGGATTTCAAACGCCAGCCGCACCGGCGCCACGATCCGATACGCGTCGCCGTCGTCTGCGACCTCGCCCAGCGTGAAGGTCCGGTCAAAAGCGCCGACCGGCTGCCGATAGCGGGGTAAATCCAGCTGCATGGAACCGCTAATTATAACTGGTTCCACGACATAGGCCCAATCCATGGCTTCGGGATGAAGAGCTTCTCGTAGAGGGTGACGGCGAACCGGTCGGTCATCCCGGCCAGGAAGTCCCTGGCCGCGGCGTCCAGCCCTTCGGTCTTCAGGATGTGCGCGTCCAGGAGGTCATCCGGGCGCTCCCGGACCTTGTCCCAGAGGCCGTTCAGGATGCCCGCCGCCTTCCTGAACTCGGCCGTCGCGACATCATTCTCGTACACCGCGGCAAAAAGGAAGCTGCGCATCGCCAGCGTCGCCTCGAGCACGCCCGCGCTCATCCGAATCTCCGTCAGTCCGGCGTTCTTGGTCTCCATCACGACGTCCTTGACCATGCGGGCGATCCGGGCGGAGGAGGTCGCCCCCAGCGTGGCCACCGCATCCCGGGGCAGGTCCGACGGCGTCAGCATCCCCGCACGCACCGCATCGTCAAAGTCGTGGTTCACGTAGGCGATGAGGTCGGCGACGCGCATGATCTGGCCTTCGAGCGTCGCGGACCGCTTCGAGGAGTCCACACCGACGGGCGAGCCTTCCTTGCCCTTCGAGTGATGCGCAATCCCGTCGCGCACCTCCCAGGTGAGGTTGAGACCCCGGCCCTCATTCTCGAGGACGTCGACGATCCGCAGGCTCTGCTCGTAGTGATTGAAGCCGCCGGGTACGAGCGCGTCCAGCACCCGCTCGCCAGAATGACCGAACGGCGTATGCCCGAGGTCATGGCCGAGGGCAATCGCTTCCGTCAGTTCTTCGTTCAGCCGGAGCACTTTGGCGATCGTCCGCGCGATCTGCGACACCTCGAGCGTGTGCGTCAGCCGCGTCCGGTAATGGTCGCCGGCCGGCGCAAAAAACACCTGCGTCTTGTGCTTCAGCCGCCGGAACGCCTTGCTGTGGATGATGCGGTCCCGGTCGTGCTGAAACGCGGGCCGGACGTCGTCTTCCGGCTCGGGACGAAGACGGCCGCGGGAGTCCGCGCTTCGCGCCGCCTGCGGCGCGAGCGTGTCCCGCTCGCGCTGTTCGAGCGTCTCACGCAGACTCGACACGCGGCGCCTCCATGATCTGCGTCAGGAAACTCGAGCCGTGGCCCAGCGCCGGAACGCCGAAGGTCTCGGCGAGCGTCTGTCCGAGATCGGCAAACGTCCGGCGAGTTCCGAGATCCACGCCCGCGCGGACCCGCGGCCCGGCCAGCAGCACGGGGACGTATTCGCGCGAGTGATCCGTGCTCGACGTGGTCGGATCGTTGCCGTGGTCGGCGGTGACCGCCAGGAGATCGTCGGGCCGCAGCGCGGCAAGAATCGACGGCAGGCGCTCGTCGACCCGCTCCAGGTTCGCGGCATAGCCCACGACATCATTGCGATGGCCGTACTTGCTGTCGAAGTCGACCAGGTTCACGAATATCAGGCCGGCCGGTGTCTCGGCCATGGTGGTCTGGAGCCTGGCGATACCGTCGGCGTCGCTTGCCGTCGGCAGCGAGCGGGAGATTCCGCGGCCCGCAAACAGGTCGCGAATCTTGCCAATCGACACAACGGGGACCTGCCGCTCGGCGAGGCGGTCCAGCAGCGTCGTACCCATCGGGTCAAGAGCGTAGTCGTGGCGATTCGAGGTGCGGGTGAACGCGCCTGGCGTGCCGACAAACGGCCGGGCAATCACGCGCCCGACTCCCCTGCCCCGCGAACAGAGCTCGAACGCGGCTTCGCACATCCGGTACAGCTCCGGCACCGGGATGACGTCCTCGTGGGCGGCAATCTGAAACACGCTGTCGGCGGACGTGTAGACGATCGGACGGCCGGTACGCAGGTGCTCCGGGCCGAGGCGCTCGATGATCTCGGTGCCGGACGCCACCATATTCCCGAGGGATCGGCGGCCGATCCTCTGCTCGAACGCGGCAATCAGATCGGGCGGAAACCCCTGGGGAAAGGTGGGAAACGGGTGCTCGAGCACGATCCCCATCATCTCCCAGTGCCCCGTGACCGAGTCCTTCCCCGCCGAGGCCTCCGCCATGCGCCCGTAGGCGCCGCGGACGGCCAGGGCTGGCGTGCCGCCGCACCTGGCGACACGGTCGAGGCCAAGTGAACGCAGGGTCGGGATACTCAGCGGAACGCGCCGGGCGATGTTGCCGAGCGTGTCGCTCCCCTCATCACCGTACGAGGCAGCATCGGGCAACTCGCCGATGCCGACGCTGTCGAGCACGATGACGATCGCCCTGCCGAAGGGGGACTTACGAGTGCTGAGGCGGGAGGTAGCTCCCGAGCGATCGCTCTGTGGCAATGGTCGAAATGGCGTGCTTGAACACCAAATGATCGGTGCCGTCGACTTCCACGATGACGGCGAAGCGATCGAAATTCTTGATCCGCGCATCGAACTGCCGCCCGTCGAGCAGGTGCAGGGTCACCGCCAGACGCTCGCGCCGCGCGTAATTGAGGAACGCGTCCTGGATGTTCGGCTGCGCGGAGGACGTCGGGGGGTCAGATACGTGAGCCATCAGGCCAACTCTCCTCGTGGGCGCACACCGCGATCGGCGAGAGCGTGTTCAACATGCGTCAGCGTATCCGGCCGCTCGCCGGGGCCTTCGAACCAGACAAGATTAGGCTCTTTGCGAAACCAGATCAACTGCCGTCGCGCGTATCGACGGTTCTCCTGGACGATGAGCGCACGCGTCTCCGCCTCATCGCGGACGCCGTTGAGCATCTCCATCACCTGCCTGTAGACGAGGCCGCCGAAGGGACGCGCCGTGGGTGGGATGCCGCGCGCGAGCAATCCTTTCACCTCGTCGACGATGCCCCGGGCGAACTGATCGTCGACGCGGCGGGCCACGCGCTCGGCCGTCTGCGCCGCAGGCAACTGCAGCGCCATGGCGACGACGTCGCAGTCGGCGATGAGCGACGCGGTGTTGGCAAAGTGCTCCGTGAGCGGCCGTCCCGTCGAGAAGTAGACCTCCAGGGCGCGCACCAGCCGCTTGCGGTCCCGCGGCATGATGCGGCCGGCCGATGCCGGGTCGGCCCGCTGCAGCATCCGGTGGAGGCGCTCCACGCCCCGCCGGTCGGCCACGCGGTCCAGCCGCCCGCGAAGCACATCATCGGCGCCGGGACCGGGAAACAGCCCGCGCGTGAGCGCGCGGTAGTAGAACCCCGTGCCGCCGACGAGGATAGGCAGGCGGCCGCGCGCGTGGATGTCGCGGATCGCCCGTTCGGCGTCGCGCGCGAAGCCCGCGGCCGTATGCACCTCGGTCGGCGCCGCAATGTCGATCAGGTGGTGCGGGATGCCACGGCGCTGGTCGAGCGGCAGCTTGTCGGTGCCGATGTCGAAGCCGCGATAGACCGCGGTGGAGTCACAGCTGAGGATTTCACCGCCGAACCGCTCGGCGAGCGCCAGGCCGAGTGCGCTCTTGCCGGATGCCGTGGGACCGAGGACGGCAAGAACCGGCGGGCCACCTACCATCCGACGCGAACCAGCACGTACACGGCGATCACGGTCAGCACGATCAGCAGTCCGAGCTGTTGTACTCGAGTAGGCATCGTGTTTCTACTGGATCCCGGATCCCGGATCCCCGGTCCCCTAATTGGGCGGCTCTTCGTTGTAATAGAACGTGACCGTGAAGAGCGCCTTGTCGAGCGGATACTCGGGCGGAAGCGGTGCTGTCGGGTTCGACGTCACAATCGCGCCGTACGCCGCGTTGTTGAAGGCTTCGATTCGCGACGGCTGGACGATGGCGACGTCGCTGATTTCGCCGGAGCGGTGGATGTTGAACTGGATCACGACGTGGCCGCTCATGACCATCGCGGCCTGGGGGATGAACCAGTTGCGCCGTACCTGCGCGACGAAGCGCCGGAGCCAGGGGCCGAACTCGACGCCGCGCGTGTCGAACTGAATCGTGGCGCCGGGACGGTCGTTGCCTCCCTGCGGGTTGTTGAAGGTCTCGTTCTGGACGTACCGCTGCAGGTTCTTCAGCGCGTCGCCCAGCGCGCCGCCCACCTTCGGCACCGGCGCCTCGGCCGGCCGGCGAAACCCGGTGTCGCCGGGCGGCTGCAGGCGCGCCATCTGGCTTTCCGGCTCCGGCTGCGGCGGCTTCTCGGGGTCGTTGGCGCCTTTCGCCCGTTCCTCTTCGAGCGCTTCCACCCGCTCGGTGGAGTTGCCGCGCGAAAACGGTAGTGGGTTGTCCGGCTGCAGTGCCTCGACCGGGTCCTGGGCCTGCCGGTCGATGTCGGACAACTCGGCAAGCTCAGGCGGACGCAGGGCCGGCGTATCGACCTGCGGCTCGACGAAGACCATCCGCTGCCGCGCTTCCTCCTGCTGGCGCTCGAGCTCGGCCTGGCGCTGCGCGAGCTCCTCTGGCGTCGGCTGAAACACCGGCAGCTGGGGTCCGAGAATGAGCGCCGCGGCGACCAGCGTATGAAACATCACGGACAACAGGACGCCGTCGCGCCTGTTGATGGCGTGGCCGACGACGTTGTCGTCCTGGTATCGATCGTCGAAATCGAAATGAATCACGCGGGTGAACGCGAATTATAACATCAGGCCACACAACGACTTACGCGCGCCGAGCCGTATAGAGATAGACGATGCCGAAGGTCAAAGAGTTGGCTGTGACATCGGAAAATCCCGCGCGCGAGAGGATTTCGGCGAACTCCACCGGCGGAGGGAACGTGCCCACGGAGGCAGGCAGATACGAATACGCCGCGTTGTGGCCGGAAACCGCCCGGCCGATGACGGGGAGCACGTACTTGAAATACCAGAGGTAACACGCACGGACGCCGGGGATGCGCGGCACGCCGAACTCGAGGATGGCGAGCCGCCCCCCGGGGCGCAGCACGCGCGCCATCTCGCGGCAGGCGAGTTCGGGCCGCTCGACGTTTCGAATGCCGAAGGCGACGGTGGCCGCATCGACGGTGCGATCGCCCAGTGGCAGGCTGGTCGCGTCGCCATGGACGAGCGTAATGCGGCCCGCCTGCCCCGCCGCCTTCACCTTCTGGAGTCCGATGCGCAGCATCGCCTCGGCGAAATCCACGCCGATCACGCGGGCGGCGCCGGTCGCCTGCAGCGAGACATCCGCCGTCCCCGCGCACACATCGACCAGGCGCTCCCGTCCGGTCAGGCCGAGCGACCGGATGGCCCGGTCCCGCCACTGGCGATCGATGCCGGCGCTCAGGACGCGGTTGAGCAGGTCGTACCGCGGCGCGATCGCGTCGAACATGCCCGCGATGCGGTTCGGTGTCTTGTCGGGTGGCTTATCCAATGACGAGTGAGAGCGCCGTAACCGCGAAATAGATGATGCCGACGTATCCGTTCAAGTCGAACGCCTTCTTGACCTGCGACAGGTCGTTCTCGCTCACGAGTGACTGTTCGTACGCGAGCAGGCCGGCGACAATCGCCACGCCGGCCATGTACAGCGCCGGCAGGCTGGCGGCGCTCCACAGGGCGGCCATGAGGAGCACCGTGGCGACGTGCATGGCGCGCGACAGCCAGATCGACCGCGCGACGCCGAATCGCACCGGAATGGACCGGAGCCCCTGGCCGCGATCGAAGTCGAGGTCCTGGCACGCGTAGAGGATGTCGAAGCCCCCGACCCACAGTCCGATGGCGAGGCCGAGCAGCCATGGCTCGGCGCTGGCGCCGCCGCCGGCCGCTATCCAGCCGCCCACGGGGGCCACCGCCATCGCCAGGCCCAGGAACAGCTGCGTGTACGACGTGTAGCGTTTGGCCAGCGAGTACCAGAAGACGATGGCGAGGGCGACCGGCGACAGCAGCAGGCAGAGCGTGCTGAGCCGGCTCGCGCCGTAGACGAAGACCGCCGCCGACACGAACACGAACACCGCCGCTTCGCGCGCCGACATCGCGCCGCGCGGCAGCTCGCGCATGGCCGTCCGCGGATTGAGCCCATCCCAGCGCGCGTCCACAAGACGGTTGAACCCCATCGCCGCGCTCCGGGCACTCACCATGCAGACGCAAATCCAGACGACCTGCAGCCATGAAAATGGCGCGGTGCGCCACGCGAGCAGCGCCCCCGTCAGCGCAAACGGCAGCGCGAAGACGGAGTGGCCGAACCGGACGAATGAGAGATAGGTTACGAGTCTAGCCACGTAATCGCATCCGGCGGGATACCGCTGACCAGGTATTCTTCCACATCGTCCACGACGCCCGGCAGCCGGACGGAGATGAGCGACGCCTGCTTGCCGGCTTCGATGCTGCCGAATTCGCCGCCACAGCCCAGCGCGCGCGCGCCTGCGAGCGTGGCGCTTTCCAGGAGACGTGCTGCCGGGACACCTGGCGCAAGCCGGCGCGCCGCCGCCAGCTCGGTAAAGACGCTCAGGTCTTCGACGCTCGCAAGACTGTCGGTGCCGAATGCGACGTTGACGCCCGACGCGTAGAAATCGGCAAGGGGCGGATCCCCCACGCCGACGTACCGATTGCTTCGCGGACAGGAGACCAGCGTCGCGCCCGCCGCCTTCAGCCGGCCCAGGTCGTCACCGCCGCACTGGACGCCGTGGACGACCAGAACCCGGGGGTCCACATATCCGGACGTCTCGAGATAGGCGACCGGCGACACGCCTGGGGGCCGCCACGCATCGGCCCATACACCCAGCTCGATCAACAGATCCTTCCAGCCGCCGGTTCCCGATGCGAGCAGCTCCACTTCGTCGGGCGACTCCGCCGCGTGGATGGTGGAGACGGCACCAGGATGCGCGTCGAGGTCCCGCCGAATCGCCGCGAGGAGCGCCGGCGACACCGAGTAGGGTGCGTGGGGCGCCAGGCTGGCGCGAAGAGCCGGCGTGGTGCGGCATGCCGCGTCGACGACCGCCCGCGCAGCCGCGACGCGCGCATCCGGATAAGGCGCGTTGAAACCGAGCAACTCGTGAAACACATGCGCACGGACGCCCGCCTCCTGCAGGAGCGGCATCGTCACGAGCGTATTGCTGATGTCGCCAATGAAGCCCGTGCCCGCGGCACGCGACTCCGCAATGCCCGCGCGAGCCGCGCTCAGAATGACGGGGTCGGCAGGATCGACGTACGTGCGCCTGGCGGCCATGACCGGGCGAATCCAGTCAAGAAATCGCGTCGCCCGGGGAATGGCCCCGCGGAGGTACGACAGCTCGAGGTGGGTGTGGGCGTTGACCAGCGAGGGCAGGATGACGACGTCGCCGAGGTCGGCGGCGCCCCGATGCGGGCCGCCGCCAACACCGATGATGAGTCCGCCCTCAACAGCAACCCACCCGTCGCGGACAGGCGGCGCAGCGATCGGCAGCACCCACGCCGCTCGAAACACCGGCACAGTTTGACCTTTGACCTTTGACTTTTGACTTTTGACTTTTGGCCTACTGGGCGAGGCGAAGCCGCTTTCCAGCCTGGCTTCGGGCCGGGTAGTTGCGAAGTTCGTTCGGCACCGACATGTCGCCATCGGCCCTCGCGGTGCCGAGCTCCAGCATGCGCGGAACGTCGCGCTCGCGGAAGATCGGGCCGCCCAGGATCTCGTAATGCATATTGCGCCGCCTGGCGACGAAGCCGGCGTCCTCGATGTTCGTGACAATCTCGACTTCGTCCATGCAGTAGCTCGCGCCAGCCGCGCGGACGACGTTCTCCTCGATCATCACGCTGCCCATGTCGTTGGCGCCGTACGCCAGACTGAGCTGCCCCACCTTGCCGCCCTGTGTCACCCACGAGGCCTGCAGGTTGTCGACGTTGTCGAGAATGATGCGCGCGAGCGCGAGCGTGCGCAGGTACTCGATGCCGGTCGCCTCGGCGCCTCCGCGCTCGGTGTGTTCCGGCTGGTAGCTCCAGGTGATGAAGGCGGTA
Organism: Vicinamibacterales bacterium; assembly: GCA_964202965.1. Taxonomy (GTDB): domain Bacteria; phylum Acidobacteriota; class Vicinamibacteria; order Vicinamibacterales; family UBA2999; genus CAXNKG01. The sequence goes on along the minus strand of CAXNKG010000018.1, from coordinate 38,540 downwards.
AAGCCGCCGGTGGCGTCCTGCAGCTCGCGGATCCGCATCATGTGCTCGATGCGTTCTTCCTCCGTCTCCACCGTCCCATACATCATCGTCGCGGTCGATCGGAGACCCGCCGCGTGCGCCTCGCGCATGACGCCGAGCCACTCATCGGCTGACGCTTTGGAGTAGCAGTTCAGGACCTTGCGGACGCGGTCGACGAGAATCTCGGCGCCGCCACCGGGAATGCTGTCGAGACCGGCATCGATCAAACGCCCGATCACCGTGGGCACCGGGATCTGATTGACGCGTGAGATGTGCAGGACTTCGGGCGGCGACAGCGCGTGCAGCTTGAACGACGGATAGCGGGACTTCACGCCGCGGAACAAATCTTCGTACCAGGCGATCGGCAGATCCGGATTGTGCCCGCCCTGCAGCAGCAGCTGGTTGCCGCCGACGGCCATCGTCTCGTCAATCTTCCTGTAGATCTCGTCGAAGCCGAGCACGTATCCCTCGCTCGATCCGACCGTCCGATAAAACGCGCAGAAGTTGCACCGCGCGGTGCAGATGTTCGTGTAATTGACGTTGCGGTCGATGATGTAGGTGACGATGCGATCGGGGTGCTTGCGGGCGCGGATATCGTCGGCGAGCCGGCCGAGCAGGTGCGTCGGCGCGTGGCGATAGAGCTCGAGCGCCTCGGCGCGATCGACGCGTCCACCAGCCGCCACCTTCGAAGCGATCTGCTGCACCATCAGAAGAATTCCAGCGTGCGCTTGAGCGGCGCGAGACCCAGATCGGCAGCGAAATCGAGGAACAGCTGCAGCCCTTTCGCTTCGTCGGGTCCGAGGCCGTATCTCACATTATGTCTTAGATATGCAGCCGCCCTGGCGGTCCTGGCCGGGTCGCCACGGCCGTACTCGGACGCAATGGCGTCCGCCTCACGGACCCCTTCGTCCTGTGCCGCCTGCAACGCCGTGACGTCGCCCGCCGTCACCGCTCCAGCGCGTCCGCACCACGCGGCATACACGAACGGAAGGCCGGTCATCGCCCGCCACTCCTCGCCAAGATCGATCTTCTGAAGGCCGAGCGGCGCGGGATCGGTTTCGAGCGCCGGGTCTCCGATGAGCAGCGCCGCATCAGCATCGCGTGTCATGGCCTGCAGGTCGGGGCCGTGCGCGACGAATTCGGGGGCGATACCGAACCGGTGGTGGCAGAGGACGCGCACCAGCGCCGCCGACGTGCGCGAACTGGTATCGAGCGCGAGCCGCCGAATGGACGTCACCGGAACGCGTGTGAAGATGGCGACCGATGCGACACGCCCGCGCGAGCCGATGCCGACGCCAGGGACGAGCCTGTAGTCGGGCGCCGAGAGATATTCGACGAGCGGCACGAGGCCGAGATCCACGTCACCCGCATGGAGCAGCGAGGCGCAGACGGAGGGTACGTCGTAGCGAACCCGCCATCGCCGCGGGTCGTGGTCGAGCGCCCAGGTCAGCGGCCGGGCGTTGAGATAGCCGACCGCGCCGATCCGGACACTCACGAGATAACGGTAAAGCGGCCGTCCCGTTCGACCGCGGTGAAACCGGCGGCTTCGATATTGCGGCGCACCTCTTCGAGCGGCGCACGGCGGTGGCCGTCGGGCGCTTCGTCCGAGGCCGTCACGTTGTCGAGGTCGTCGGCGCCGAACGTCAGCGCCACCTGCGCGAGCTTCGGGCCGTATCGCAGCCAGTCCACCTGGATGGACGGGATATTCGGCGCAGCCAGCCGTGCCAGCGCCACCGTGCGCACGTCCTCGTATCCGGTGGTCGGCCGGCCCTCATAGACGGCGGTCGGCAGCGGGTTCAGGACCTGAATGGCGGGATACCGCTCCCGCAGCTCCGCTGCCCGGAGCAGCAGCGCCGTGCGGTCGGCGGCGGGCGCCTCACGGACCGTCAGGCGGATCTGGCGAAACCCGGCATGGACCAGCACGCCAAGCGCCTCGTCGGCGTCGGCGATGCCGTCAAGCGGCAGTTCCGCGAGCGCGTCGAGGCCGCTGACGCGGAACGCGGCGGCCACGGCGTCTTCCGTGGTGCCATCTGTGCCGGCGAGGCGCACCACGTCGAGCCAGGAAAAGCCAGAAACCACCCGCTCCCCCGCCGCCGCCTTTGCGCTCTGAATGGCCGCCCGGGCCACGTCGAGCGTCGGCGGCGCGCCGGTCATGCGCACCTCCCTCGCCGAGGAGGGAACCGTGCTCGCAGACGAGCCCTCGATCGGGTACAGCGCGACCCTGGCGTAGGTGACCTGCGTACCGCGCAGGCGGCGCCGCACCGTGTCGGCGAGCATGCCCACCGACAGGATGTCGGCCGACGCGAGCCCGGCAATGTCGGCGGGGGACAGATGTTCGCCGGCAGTGACTCGCTCCAGCAGGCGATCGACACCAGTGGCGTTCATATCAACTCGGCAATCCGAGTGGCGAGTGCGAGGGCCGCGCGGCCATCGGCACCCGTCACTGCCGGCGGCCGGCGATCCCGGATCGCCGACACGAAATCGGCCAGCTCTCGCAGGAGCGGCTCCTCATTCACAATCTCGATGCGCCCGCCCTGGATGACCGGCCGGCCGCCGTTGCTGGCCGCGAGCCGGTACACCTCGAGTTCCTGGGCCGCGTAATCGATGGAAATGTACGCGTCGTGCTGGAAGAACCGCGCCTTGCGGACGCGATCGCGGCTGATACGGCTCGCCGTCAGATTGGCGATGCACCCCGACTCGAATCGGAGCCGCGCATTCGCGATGTCGACTTTCGGCGTCAGCACGTTGACGCCCACCGCGTCCACGGCCGCCACGTCGGACCCGACCAGGGAGAGCAGCACGTCCAGGTCGTGAATCATCAGGTCGAAGATCACGTCGATATCCAGGCTCCGGTCCGGAAACGTGCCGAGACGATGGACTTCGACGAAGCGCGGCGCCGAGACCAGCGGCCGCGCGGCCGCCACCGCCGGATTGAAGCGCTCGGTATGTCCCGCCGCGAGCAGCGACCCGCGCGCCGCCGCGGCCGCGAGCAGACGATCCGCCTCGGCCAGAGACGAGGCGAGCGGCTTCTCGATCAGGACTGCGATGCCGGCCTCGACAAACGGCAGCGCGACCTGTATGTGCGACGCCGTCGGCGTGGCAATCGACACACCATCCACGCGTCCGATGAGCGACGAGGCGTCGGCGACGACGACCGTCCCATGCCTGGCGGCAATCTCCTGCGCGCGGGCGGCGTTGATATCGACGACCCCGACCAGATCGACGTCAGGCATCGCGGCAAGAATTCGGGCATGATGCTGGCCGAGCGAACCGACGCCGATGACGGCTAGGCGAGTCTTCATGAGGCGCGCCCCATCACCGCGATGCCGGCGGCGTCTGCGGCGCCGATCACCGCGTCCCCGTCGAGCAGCAGGGTCCTGCCCGCGTCAATCGACAGCGCCGTCGCGCCCGCCGCCTTCATCGCGTCGATCGTCGCGACGCCGATGACCGGGACGTCGAAGCGCATGTCCTGCTTCGGCTTCGCCACCTTGACGACCACCGTCCCGTGGCCCGCCAGCCGGCCGGCGCGGCCAATCACCTCGTCGGTCCCTTCCATCGCCTCGACGGCAACGATCGCCTGCGCCTTGACGACGACCGTCTGTCCGATGTCGAGCGCGGCAATCGCATCCGCCATGCGATAGCCACAGGCGAAGTCCGCCTGCTCATCGGCGGTCGGGGGCCGGCGGGTCAGCACGCCGGCGCGCGCGAGCAGCGGCTGCAGGAGCGCCGTGGAGTCCATCAACTGGATGCCATGGTCGCCCAGCACGCCGGCCACGGCGCCGATCAGCCCGTCCGTGTTCTTCGAGGCCAGCTTCCGCAGCACGCTCAGGAACGTCAGGTCCGGCACGATGCCGCTCGAAAAGATCTTGTTGTGCTTCACCTGTCCGGCCATCACGGCGTGCGTCGCGCCCGACTCCTGGAGCAGCCGGATGCAGGTCCCGAGCTGTCCGAGTGAGATCCAGTGAATAGGAGACCCGTGGCGCGCCGCCGCGTCATTGAGCTCGGGAAAGGCTTCCTCCTTCGCCGCAATGACGGTGACGTCGTGCCCCTGCGCGCGGGCGGCGTCGAGCACGAGAAACGGGAACCGGCCGTTCCCCGCGATGAGGCCGAGCTTCATTCGTCGGCGACGATCTCCTCGACGGCCCTGCGGCTGGGTCGCCGGAGGAGCACGCCGCGCTCGGAGTTCCGGATGAAGTCGACCAGGTACTGCACTTCCGGCGACGAGAGGCGCGGGTCGCCCTCGATCTGCGCCAGGGCGCGCGACGTGTTGAGCTTCGACTGGAGCAGGTAGCGATAGGCCCGTTTGAGCTGGCTGACCGTATCGGCCGTGAACCGGCGGCGCGTCAGGCCGATGGTGTTCAGCCCGTAGATGCGCGCGCGGTTGCCGACCGACCGCGCAAACGGCAGCGCGTCCTTCGTCACGACCGAGTAGCCGCCGATGTAGGCGTGGCGGCCCACGTGGCAGAACTGGTGCACGCCGGAGTAGGCGCCGATCGTGGCGTAGTCGCCGACCGACACGTGGCCGGCAAGCGTAGCGGCGTTGGCGAAAATGGTGTCGTTGCCGATCGTGCAGTCGTGCGCGACGTGGACGTACGCCATGAAGAGGTTCCGATCGCCAATGATCGTGTGGCCGCCGCCTCCCTGCGTCCCCCGGTTGATCGTCACGAACTCGCGGAAGGTGTTGCCGGATCCGATGGTCAGCCGCGTGCGCTCGCCCTTGTACTTGAGATCCTGCGGCGCCAGGCCAATCGAGCCCATCGGGAAGATGCTCGTGTCGTCGCCAATTTCCGTCCAGCCGTCGATCACGACCGACGCACCGATGCGGCACCGCTTCCCGATGACAACTTCGGGGCCAATCGAGCAGAAGGGGCCAATCGTGGTGCCAGCGCCAACGCGCGCGCCCGGATCGACGACGGCGGTCGGATCAATGTAGGCGGCGCCGGGATCCATCGCGAGCAGCAGGTCGGCCTCGGCGACCATCTGGTCGCCCACGAAGGCCGTGGCACGGGCGCGCGCCAGCGTCGATCGCTGCCGCCCGAGCCGCACGTCCAGGATGAGGCGATCGCCTGGCACGACCTGCCGGCGGAACTTCGCGTTGTCCACGCCGCGAAGCCAGACGCGGGTGGTGGCCGACGCGCCCGTCCGTTCGAGCAGGAGCAGCCCCGCGGCCTGTGTCAGCGCCTCAATCATCAGCACAGCGGGCATCAGCGGCTGCCGCGGAAAGTGCCCCTGGAAGAACTCCTCGTTCACCGTGACGTTCTTGACGCCGACGAGCCGCGAGCCGGGCTCGTGCTCGGAGATGCTGTCGATCAGGAATGAGGGGTAGCGGTAGTAGACGCGGTCGAGGAGGGCCGGAACGTCGAGGGTGAACGGCACTGAAATAGGTTCTCGGGGTGCTCAGGTGCTTAGGTGCTTAGGTTCCGGTTCTTGGGTGCACGGTTCGGGTTCTAGCATATCGAACGTGCACCCAGGAACCTAAGGACCCGAGAACCGGAACCCGAGCACCGAAGCACTCGAGCACCGGTGAACCTGCTGGTTCAGTTCGCGGGTTTCGGCGCGGGCTTAGCGGCCGGTGCCGCGGGCGCCGCGGGCTTCGGGGCTGGTGCGCCCGCCGCCGGCTTCGGCGCCGGCGGGGCCGGCCGGGACGCATCGAAGCGCTGGATGACGGCGGTCGTAATGTCGAGCGAGAGGTCCGCCCACACGAGACCGCTGTCGACAACGCTGAAGAGCAGATGCAGTTCGCGCTCCATCGCCACCTGCTGGACGACCGGCGAGAGGCGCCCCTGGAACTCCTCCTGCAGTTGCTGCTGGAGCGCTTCGACGTCCTGCTGTGCATCCTCAGTGAAGCGCTGGATGTCGACCTGCATGCGCTCGATGTCCTTCTGCATCTGCGCGGCCGCGTTCGGGCTCAGGACGGAGGCGCCCGCCTCGAGCTTCTGCTGCGTCGCCTGGAGCTGCTTGTTCCGCTCGTTCAGCTCGTTGACCTTCTGCTGATTGAACGCCTGCACCTTGCCGGCGAGCTCCTTGCCCGCGGCCGATTCGGCAGCGACGCGCTGGATGTTGACGAAGGCGTATTTCGTCCCGGCGGGAAACGGCGCCGGCTTCGGCGCCGGGGCTGCCTGCGCGGCGGGGGCTGCGGGCGCGGGCGCCGCGCCCTGGGCGTACGAGGGAGCGGCCGCGAGCATCACAGACAGGGCCGCCGCACCAATGAACACTCTCATGCGAGAACTATCCTTTCAGTAAGCAGTAGGCGGTAAGCAGTATGCAGCACGGCATCCTTTCTGCCTACTGCCTACTCCCTACTGCTTAAAACGTCGATCCGACCGCAAACCGGAACGTGAAGTCCTTGGCCGGCCGCAGGCTGTTGTCGAGCACGTCCTTCCGCTGCGGGTTCGCGGCAAGAATGAGCCGGAACGGCACGTTCAAGACGGGCATGAAGAAGCGAACTTCCGCGCCGGTCGACGTGCGGAAAGCTTCCTTCGCTAATTTCTGCCGGTCGTCGACCACCTGGCCGGCATCGTAGAAGGCAATCAGGCGGACCTGCTGGACGATCGAGAACATGTACTCGAAGTTGAACAGCAGGCTCTTGTTCCCTCCCAGCACCAGCCCGCTGGCCGGATCGGACGGTCCGATCGACCGGATGTCGAACCCGCGAACACTGTACTCGCCGCCGAGGAACAGCTTCTCGAAAATGGGGAGCGTCTGGGTGTCGCCGACCGGCGCGATGAACTCGAACTGGCCGCGCATGCCGAACGTGGTCCGCGACGTGTGCCGGAAGAATTTGACGGCTTCCACCCGCGGCTTGTAGAACTGGGTATTCCCGCCGAGCATGGCCAGGTCGATCCCGAGCGTCAGGCGCTGGCCGGTGTTCGGAAAGATCGGATTGTCGACCGTGTTGTGGACGAAATTCGGGACGATCTTGCTGACCGTCCGGCGGCCGCCCGCGCCAATCAGCAGCGAGTCGAACACGAACGGATTGCGGCGGATATTTTCGAGCGCCTCGGGGCTGATCGTCGACAGGTCGTTGAGCGAGATCACCGAGCAGCCGGCTTCCTCGAAGACGCAGGCCGGGTCCAGGAACGCCTGGTTGAGATCCGACATCCTGGTCGCCTCGTAGGCGTAGCTGATGAACATCCGGCTGAAATCGGCGACCGGGAATCCCATCATGAGGTTTCCGCCGGTCGACTTCTGCGTGTAGTAACCAATGTACTGCAGCGCCCGCTTGTAGACGTCGAAGCCGGCGGTGATATTGCGGTCGAAGAGGAACGGCTCGGTGAACGCGAGCTGATAATTCTGGGCGCGGTCGCCTGCCTGCATCGACAGCGTGAGGCTCTCGCCACGGCCGAGGAAGTTGGCGGTCTGGAACGCGAGCTGGCCGAACACGCCTTCGTACTGCGAGACGCCGGCGCCGAAGGTGAGCTGATTGCGGTTCTGCTCCTTCAGCGTGAGCGTGACGTCCATGTTGTTTTCCTTCGTGGCCGTCTTCTCGGTCCTGATTGCCTGCTGGTCCTGCTCGTTGATCTGCTCGAAGTAGCCCAGCTGATTCAGCCGGCGGACGCTGTACTTGAGCGCCTCGGTGTTGAAGACCGCGCCCTCGACCAGCCGCATCTCGCGCCGGATGACATTGTCGCGCGTCGTGGCATTACCGACGAAGGTGATGCGGTTGACGAAGTACTGCGGCCCTTCCTGCAGCTGCATCGTCACGTCGACGGTAGGCGGGCCGGTCGACGGCGGCGCCGCGAGCGCCTCCGGCACGTTGGGCTCGGGGTCGTCGCTCGGCTTGAGGTCCGGGAAGCCTGTGAATTCCATATACCCGCCGCCGCCGTAGATTTCGCGCGCCTTGACCAGGCCGTCGCGCACGTCCTTCTCGTTGTACCAGGCGCCCTTGGTCACTTTGAACAGGGGCATCAGCGCCTCGGACTTGACGACGGTGTTCCCGGCGACGGTGAATTCCCCCACGCGGTAGCGGGGACCTTCAGTGACCGGAATCCGCAGGCGGATCCAGCGGGTCTTCCCGTCCTCGGCATCCACGAGGGTCTCGACTTCGGGCTGCCCCACCTGCGCGCGCACGTAGCCTTCGTTCCGGTAGTGGCTCTGGATGAGGTCGGCGTCGGTTTCGAACTTCGCTTCCTGATAGGTGCCGCCGCGCAGGAGCCACCCGAACATGCCGGGCGTCTTGTTGTCCTTCATCTTGCGGCGGAGCGTGCTGTCGCTCATGGCCGTGTTGCCGACGAAGTCGATTTCGCGAATCTTCAGCTTGGGGCCCTCGCCGATGCTGAAGGTCACGTTCACGAGCTTGGGACCGCCCGCGACGGCGGTAATGGCGTGCTTCACCTCGGCGTTGGTAAAGCCCTTCTCCGCCATCATTTCGCGGAGGACGGTCTCGATCCGGCGGATGACCGCCATGTCGACGAACGAATCGAGCCGCAGCTCGATGCTGCGCAGGCGCAGCTGCTCGTCGATCTTCGTACGATCGATCTGCTTGCTGCCGTCGTAGTTGACGATCTTGACCCGCTCGCGCTCCTCCATGTTGAAGGCCACGAGCTTGCCGACGACGCCGTTGGAGAACACGTAGTCGGTGACCTCGATCGAGGCGTCGGTCAGGAAGCCGGTCGCCCAGACCCGCTTGAAGTCCTCGCGGAGCCGCTCCTCGGCCGCTTCGTCATACGGCACCCAGATGTTCTGCGACGGCTGGCTGGGGCGCGTCTGGATGTAATAGAGGTAGGTCTGCGGCTCGACGGTCGAGACGTTCCTCTGCGCCTGGAAGCAGGGCGCGAGGATGTAGATGACCGGCCCCGAACCTGCGGGAGGCAGATTGGCCTGGGGCCCCACGGGCACACCGCAAATCGTCGGCGTGCTGGCGGACGCGGCCGGGGTCTGTGCGGAGGCGACGGAGGCGCCCGCAAGCACGAGGCCCGCGACCAGCGCGCGAATCAGAGCAATCTGCATGAAATTACGCGATCCTGTGGAAACGCCTTAGTTTACAGGATCTTAGACGAGGCCGACCAGCCAATGGCCGGTTATGACAGGCGCCTGCCCGCGGTGAGCTCCCCGGCAGGCCGGTAGGCCAGCTGGCCTCCCTCCAGGTACACCTCAACCTCGCCATCGCGCAGATTGCCCCGAATCAGCTCCTCGGACAGCGGGTCCTCGACGTAGCGCTGGATGGCGCGCCGCAGCGGCCGCGCGCCGTACGAGCGGTCCTTGCAGGTGACATCGATGATCCAGTCGATGACCTCGGGCGACATCTGAATCTTCATCCGGCGGTCGGCCAGGTTCGCGTTGAGCTGCTCGACGAGCAGCGTCATGATGCGCCGCAGGTCGTCGTCGGTCAGCGCCTCGAAGACGATGATCTCGTCAATACGGTTGATGAACTCGGGGTTGAAGGTCCGCTTCACTTCGCCGAGCACCATGTCGGTGACGTTCTTGTCGATCGCGATCGTGTCGCTCGCCTGAAACCCGAGCGACGCCTTCTTCTGGATGAAGCGCGCGCCGATGTTCGACGTCATGATGATGATCGCGTTCTTGAAGTTCACCCGGTTGCCGAGGCCGTCCGTGAGGTGGCCGTCTTCGAACACCTGCAGCAGGATGTTGAAGATGTCCGGGTGCGCCTTCTCGACCTCGTCGAGCAGCACCACCGAGTACGGGTTGCGCTTCACCTTCTCGGTGAGCTGACCGCCCTCCTCGTGCCCGACGTACCCGGGCGGCGAGCCAATCAGCTTCGACACCGAGTGCTTCTCCATGTACTCCGACATGTCGAAGCGAATCAGCGCGTTGTCGCTGCCGAAGAGGAAGTTCGCCAGCGCGCGCGCGAGCTCCGTCTTTCCGACGCCCGTCGGCCCCAGGAAGATGAAGCTGCCGACGGGCCGGCTCGGGTTCTTCAACCCGGCGCGCGACCGGCGGATGGCCCGGGAGACCGCGGAGATCGCCTTGTCCTGGCTGATCACGCGCGTGTGGAGGTCCGCCTCCATGCGCAGCAGTTTGTCGCTCTCGTCCTGGTTGAGCGAGGTAATCGGCACGCCCGTCCACTTCGACACGACGTCGTCGATGTCGGTCTTGGTGACGACGATCTTGCGGGCGCTCGACTTCACTTCGAACTTCTCACGGACGAACTGCAGGTTCTCGCGCGCGGAGACTTCCTGCTCGCGGTAGAACTGCGCGCGCTCGAAGTCCTTCTGCGACACCGCGTTCTCCATCTGTTCGACGGCCACGCGAATGCTGCGGTTGATCTCGCCGAACTCCTCGCTGTAGCCGGCTTCCTTCAGCTTGGCACGGGCGCCCGCCTCGTCGACCAGATCGATGGCCTTGTCGGGCAGAAAGCGATCCGTGATGTACCGGCTCGACTGATAGACGGCGGCCTCGATCGCCTCGTTGGTGTATTCGACGTGATGGAACTGCTCGTACCGATCCTTGATCCCCATGAGGATCTCGATCGTGTCCTTCTCCACCGGCGGATCGACCTTGATCGCCTGGAAGCGGCGCTCGAGCGAGCGGTCCTTCTCGATGTACTTGCGGTATTCCGCGGGGGTCGTGGCGCCGATGCAGCGGATCTCGCCGCGCGACAGCGCCGGCTTGAGGATGTTGGCCGCGTCGAGCGAACCTTCCGCGGACCCCGCGCCAACCAGCGTGTGCAGCTCGTCGATGAACACGATGATGTTCGGGTTCTCGGTCAGCTCCTTCATGATCGCCTTGAGGCGCTCTTCGAACTGCCCGCGGTACTTCGTGCCGGCCACGATCAGCGAAATGTCGAGCGCGAGGATGCGCTTGTCCGCCAGGAAGTGCGGCACGTCGCCGTAGACGATCTTCTGCGCGAGCCCCTCGACGATCGCCGTCTTGCCGACCCCGGGCTCGCCGATGAGGACCGCGTTGTTCTTGGTGCGGCGGCAGAGCACCTGCTGCACGCGCCCGAGCTCGTAGTCGCGGCCGACGAGCGGGTCGAGCTGGTTCTTCATCGCGGCTTCGGTCAGGTCGCGGCTGAACTCGGCGAGGAGCGGCGTTTCCTTGACGCGCGTGAGTGTGGTCTTTTCGTTGAGGAGCTGGACGATGTCCTCGCGCACGGTGTGGAGCCGCATCCCCTTTTCCATGAGGATGGACGCCGCCACCGACCGTTCCTCGCGCAGGATGCCGAGCAGGAGGTGCTCCGTCCCGATGTAGTTGTGCAGCAGCCGATCCGCTTCCTCCGCCGCAAACTGCAGCACGCGCTTCGTTTCGGCGCTGAACGGAATCTCGACCGAGGTCGAGACCTTCTCGCGGAAGACCGTCCGGCCTTCGATTTCCTTCCGGATGTTTTCGAGGGACAGGTGGGAGCGCGCGAAGATACGGCTGGTCAGCCCCTTCCCTTCCCGGATGAGGCCAAGGAGGAGGTGCTCGGTCTCAATCGAGATGCTGCCGAGCTGGCTGGCCTCGTAGCGGGCGAAGAAGAGAACCCGTCGTGCTCGTTCCGTATAGCGTTCGAACATCCGGCCCGCCTAGGTTTTTGGAAACGAAGCGTGAAAACGCAAACCCGTGCTGGTCGTCATTATAAGCCACAGTTCCGGGGCAGCCAACGCAGGGTCGCGCTAAGTCGTTCGTCTGATTAGGCTTGGGCGATCGACCACAAACCTTCGCAGCCCCGAACACGAACCACCAGCTACCAACCGCCAACCGTCTCCTATATCTTTCGACGCATGACACACCCCATTGGATTCATCGGGCTCGGCGTGATGGGCCGCCCGATGGCGAAAAATCTGCTCAAGGCCGGCTTCGCACTCGTCGTGCACAGCCGGAGTCAGGGTCCCGTCGACGAACTGGTCGCCGCCGGAGCCACGCGTGCGGCGTCGCCGGCCGACGTGGCTCGCCAGTGCACGCGCATCATCACGATGGTGCCCGACTCGGCCGACGTCGAGCAGGTGCTCGAAGGCCAGGACGGCGTCTTCAGCGCGCTCCAGCGCGGGGCGATCCTGATCGACGCGAGCACGATTGCGCCGGCGACGGCGCGCCGCCTGGCCGAGCGCGCAGCAACGCTGGGCGCGACGATGCTCGACGCGCCCGTGAGCGGCGGCGAGATCGGCGCCGTCAACGGCACGCTGTCGATCATGGTCGGCGGCGACCCGAAGGCCTTCGACGTGGTGAAGCCGATCCTCAACGCGATCGGCAATCCCGAGCGCGTCGTACTGATCGGTGAATCGGGCGCCGGCCAGATCTGCAAAGTGTGCAACCAGATGGCGATCGGCGGGGCGCTGGCCGTCGTCGGCGAGTTATTCGCGCTCGCGCGGAAGGCGGGCGTCGATCCGTCCAAAGTGCGTCAGGTGCTCATGGGCGGCTTCGCGGCCAGCCGCGTGCTCGAAGTACACGGCGAGCGGATGCTGACGGGCAACTACAAGCCCGGCTTCCGCACGGCGCTCTACGCCAAGGACTTCCGCATCGTCGCCTCCACGCTGGCGGCGTACCACTCGCCCGCTCCCGTCACTGCCGTCGTCCAGCAGCTCGTCGAAGCGACGATGGCCGCGGGCCACGCCGATGACGACTACGCCTCGCTCGGCACGGTCCTCTTCGAGCTGGCGGGGCTCAACCGGGAACCAGCGGCGCTGTAGAGCAACGGCGCCGGGTCCGCGCCTCTGGTCGCCGGGTCCGCCGCCTCTGGTCGCCGGGTCCGCGCCTCGGCTAGCGCCACCCTCGGCACGGAACCCGGCCTACGTACCCTCGGTACGCTACGTAGGGCGGGTTCCGCGGCCTTCGTACGTAGGGCGGGATCCGCGAAGCGCGCTGCGAAGAGAGCGCGCGAGCGGACCCGCCACATTGATCCGCGAGCGGACCCGCCGGGAACGATCGTTGCGGCGATGCGGCATCGATGTCACGTCCGCCACGAATTCCCGGCTTCGATTACCTGGGCCCGCACTGCTATTTCGCGACCTTCTGCACGTTTCAGAGACGCGCCACCTTCGGCAATGCGCGGGCCGCGCGTCTCACGCTCATGCAATTTCGTCGTACTGCCAGAGCCGAAGGGTTCGCACTTCTTGCGTACTGCCTGATGCCGGATCACGCTCATCTTCTCGTCCAGGGCACAACAGCAACCTGCGACTTTCGCAAGTTCGTCAAGCGCGCGAAACAGGCCACCGGCCAGTTCTACGCCCATCGGATCGGAGGACCGCTCTGGCAGGAGGGATTCCATGAGCGGGTGCTTCGCCGAGATACCGACTTGAGAGAGGTTGCCCGGTACATCGTCTGGAACCCGGTGCGAGCCGGGCTCACCTCGACGCCGGGCGAGTATCCGTACCTGGGGTCAGGACTGTTGTCTCTCGACGATCTGTGCGCATGATGCCTCGCCGGGGCCGCGCGTCTGGTCGCCGGGTCCGCGCCTCGGCTGGCGCCACCCTCGGCACGGAACCCGGCCTACGTACCCTCGGTACGTACGTAGGGCGGGTTCCGCGGCCTTCGTACGTAGGGCGGGTTCCGCGGCCTTCGTACGTAGGGCGGGTTCCGCGGCCTTCGTACGTAGGGCGGGTTCCGCCGCCTTCGTACGTAGGGAGAGTTCCGCCGCCTTCATACGTAGGGCGGGTTCCGCCGCCTTCATACGTAGGGCGGGTTCCGCGAAGCGCGCTGCGAAGAGAGCGCGCGAGCGGACCCGCCGCCGAACTACGCCGGAATCAGACGGCCCTGCTCCAGGCGCAGGATGCGGTTGCAGGCGGCGGCGAGGCGCGGGTTGTGCGTGGCGATGATCGAGGTGAGTCCGCGCTCGGCGTGCATTTCGCGGAGGAGCGCATGGAGGGCATCGGCGGTGTTTTCGTCGAGATCGCCGGTCGGCTCGTCCGCCAGCAGCAGCGCCGGATTCATAATGAGCGCGCGCGCGACGGCGACCCGCTGCTGTTCGCCGCCCGACAGCATTCCGGGACGATGGGCGACACGCTCACCCAGGCCGACCCGCCCGAGAAGCTCGGACGCGCGAGCCCGCGCCGCAGGCGGAGCCACGCGCGCGATGCGCATCGGCATCGCGACGTTATCGACCGCGTCGAATTCCGACAGCAGATGATGAAACTGGAACACAAAGCCGACATTCGCGTTGCGGAACTCGACGAGCGCCGCATCCGACATCGTCGAGACCTCCGCGCCGCCGACGCGCACGCTGCCGGTGTCGGCGCGATCGAGGCCCCCTAACAGGTGCAGCAGCGTGCTCTTCCCGACGCCGGACGCGCCGACGATCGCGACCATCTCGCCCTTGGCCACCTGCAGATCGAGGTCGCGCAGCACGCGGATGCGCTGGCTTCCCACCAGATACGTCTTGTTGAGGGCGGTGACGGAGACGAAAGGCATCACACGCCTCGCACCATCTCGTTCACTCGAACCGCAGCGCCTGCACGGGGTCGAGCCGTGATGCCTGACGCGAGGGATAGATCGTCGCGACGAAGCAGATCAGGATCGCGGACACGACCACGAGCGCAAAGTCGAACGGCTGGACGACAAACGGCACGTACGACACCTGGTAGACGTCCATCGGAATCTGGATCAGCCGGTACGTATCGAGCACCCAGCAGAGGGCCAGGCCGCACAGGGCGCCGACGGTGGTGCCGACCGTGCCGATCATCAATCCCTGCAGCATGAAGATCGTCATCACGCGCCGCGACGAGGTCCCCATCGTCTTCAGGATCGCGATATCCCGGCTCTTTTCCATGACGAGCAGGATCAGCGATGCCACGATGTTGAGTGCCGCCACCATGACGATAAGACCGATCGTGATGGAGATGGCCATCTTCTCGAGCCAGAGCGCCGAAAAGAGCGCCTGGTTCATGTCAGCCCAGTCCTGGCTGACGTACTCGCTGCCGAGCGTCTCCGGCACGCGCGCGGAAATCGCCGGCGCGGCGTCGATGTCGGCGACCCGCAGCTCAATCAGATCGGGCGCCGCCTTCCCCAGCAGCCGCTCCGCAAACGCGAGCGTGACGAACCCGTACGCCGCGTCGAACTCGTAGAGCCCCAGCGCGAACACCCCCGCGACGCGTACACGACGCGTCCGCGGAATCATGCCCATCGGCGACAGCGTACCCTGCGGCGTGAGCACCGTCACGGTGTCGGCGACGTCAACGCCCAGTTGCTGGGCAAGGTTCCGCCCGAGGAGAATCCCCGGCAGCGCCTCGTCGTTCTCCGGCGTCAGCGCCTCGAGGCTGCCCCGGAGCATCGAGCGTTGAATGTCGGTGACGTCCCGCTCGAGGATCGGATCGATGCCCTTGAGGCTGATGAAGGCGTCGGCGCGGTCGGTCGACACGAGGGCCTTGCCCAGGATGGCGGGGCCGGCGCCGACGACGCCCTCCATGCCGCGAAGCGTCTTCACCTCCGCCTGATAGTCCTCGATGCCGCCGCTCTTCCAGACATAGACGTGCGCGGTCGAGCCGAGGATGCGGTCGCGCAGCTCACGCTGCAGCCCCGTCATCAGCGCCAGCGCGATGACGAGCGCCATCACGCCGACGGCCACGCCCATCGTCGAGATCAGCGAGATCAGCGAGATGAAGGCCTGCTTGCGCCGGGCGAGCAGATACCGCACCGCGACGAAAAGCTCAAATCTCATCTACTGCCTACTGCCTACTGCCCACTGCCTACTACTTCGGCCGCATCAGCGGGAACAGGATGACGTCGCGAATGGAGTGGCTGTTGGTCAGCAGCATGACCAGGCGATCGATGCCGATCCCCTCCCCCGCTGCTGGCGGCATCCCGTACTCGAGCGCGGTGACGTAATCCTCGTCCATCGCGTGCGCTTCGTCATCGCCCCCGGCGCGCTGCCGCAACTGCGCTTCGAACCGCCGCTTCTGCTCCGCCGGATCATTGAGCTCGCTGAAGGCGTTGGCGATCTCGAATCCCGCGACGTACAGCTCGAATCGCTCGACGGTGTCCGGATCATCGGCCTTCTGCTTCGACAGCGGGGAGACCTCGGTGGGAAAGTCGTAGACGAAGGTCGGCTGGATCAGCGCGCCCTCACACAACCGCTCAAAGACATCGGCGGTGATGCGCCCCGGTCCCGCGTCCCCGGCGACGTCGATGCCCAGCGCGCGGGCCACCGCCGCGGCGCCCTCGCGCGATCGGAGGTCGTCCGCGGTCACCTGCCGGCCAAGCGTCGCCGATGCCGCCTCGCGCGCCGCCTCGCGCAGCGACACGCGCGCGAACGGCGCCCTGAACGAGATCGTGTGGTCTCCGTAGGGCACCTCGTCACCGACGCCCGCCGCGCGCGCCGCCTGACCGAGGAGCTCCTCGGTCAGCGGCATCAGGTCGGTGTAGTCGGCGTACGCCCAGTAGAACTCCAGCATCGTGAACTCGGGGTTGTGCTGCGCCGACATCCCCTCGTTGCGGAAGTTCCGGTTGATCTCGAAGACGCGCTCGATGCCGCCGACCGTGAGGCGCTTGAGATAGAGCTCCGGCGCCACGCGCATGTAGAGCGGAATATCGAGCGCGTTGTGATGCGTCACGAACGGACGCGCGAGCGCCCCGCCCGGAATCGACTGCATCATCGGCGTTTCCACTTCGAGGAATCCGCGCGCCGTCAGACACTCGCGGATGGTCGACACGACCCGGCTCCGGATCTCGAAGACACGGCGCGCGTCCGGATTCACGATGAGATCGAGATAGCGCTGGCGAAACCGGACCTCGACGTCCGTCAGGCCGTGCCATTTCTCCGGCAGCGGCAGCAGGCACTTCGCGAGGAACTCCAGCTTCGACGCCCAGATCGTCAGTTCCTTCGTCTTCGTCCGGAACAGGCGGCCGTCCACGCCGATCCAGTCGCCAAAGTCCAGCAGCCTGAACAGCTTGAAATCACGCTCGGACAGCGCGTCCTCGCGCACGTAGATCTGGATGCGCGCCTGGCCGTCCGACAGCACGAGAAAGTTTGCCTTCCCGAAGCTGCGGATGGCCACGACGCGGCCCGCCGTGCGCGTGGTGACGTGGGTGGTCTCCAGCTCCTCGCCGGTCTTGCCGCCATGCGCCTGCACGATCCCGGCGACCGTGGCCTGCGGATCGAACCGGTGGGGATAGGCGGCGACCCCGAGCTTCTGGAGCTCGGCGAGGTTGGCGCGCCGTTGCTGAACCTGATCGGAATCGTCGCTCGTCGTCATTCGCGCTCGAGACGCCGGCGAACGGCGTCGAGAATACCGTTGATGAAGCGGACCGAGTCGTCGCCGCTGAACGTGCGCGCGAGCTCGAGCGCCTCGTTGATAATCACGCGCCCTGGCGTGTCCGATTCATGCAGGAATTCGTAGATCGCGAGCCGGAGAATCAGGCGGTCCATCACATTCATCCGCTCGAGACGCCAGTGCTCGGCCGCATCGGTGATGACGGGGTCAAGATCGCCGACCGTGCTCGTCACGCCGACCGCCAGCCGCTCGGCGAACGACTTGAGATCGTCCGCGATGGCGCCCGCGCCGGGCTGCTCGTGGAGCCAGAAGGTCTCGAGCACGTCGGCCGTGGTGGCGCGCCCGACCTCCCATTGATACAGCATCTGAAGCGCCGCTTCGCGCGCGCGGTGCCGCGACTCCCTCGCCGGGCGGGGCGTCGCTCGCCGATCGGTCCTGGCCGTCACTCCTCGCTCTGGACGCGCAACTGCTTGAAGAGCGTCGCCATCTCGATCGCGGCGTCGGCGGCTTCACGCCCCTTGTTGCCCGGGCCGTCCGCAGCGCGCTCGATCGCCTGCTCCTCTGTCAGCGTCGTAATCACGCCGAGCGCCATCGGCACGCCGGTCGCGACGGCGGCATCCCCGATGCCGGTGCAGCACGACGAGGCGATGTACTCGAAGTGCATCGTGTCGCCCTTGATCAGGCAGCCGAGACAGATGACGGCATCGAACTCGCCGCTCCGTCCGAGTTCCAGGGCGGTCAGCGGGATCTCGAACGCGCCCGGCACCCGCACCACGACCACATGCTCCTCCTTGACCGCCGCGGACGCCAGCGCCTGGCGCGCGCCCCGCAGGAGGCCGTCCGTAATGTCCGCATTGAAGCTGGCGACCACAATCGCAAAGCGGCACCCCGTCGCGGTGTGCGAGCCACGAAGTTCCATCAGCGACCCGTGAAGTCGGCCTTGCGCTTCTCGAGAAACGCCTTCGTACCCTCGCGCATGTCGTCGGTCGACGCGACGAGGCCGAAGAGCGTGGCTTCGAGAAACTGCCCCTTGTCGAACGACACCTCGAGGCCCGTGTTCACCGCCTCGATGATGTACTGCACCGCCACTGGCGCCTTCGACGCGAGCTCGCCCGCAAGCGCTTTCGCCGCTGTCATCAGCTCGGCGGCCGGGACGACGCGATTCACCAGTCCAGCCTGCAGCGCCTCGCCAGCGGTGACATGGCGTCCCGTCAGAAGCAGATCGAGCGCGATACCCCTGCCGACGAGCCGGGGCAGACGCTGCGTGCCTCCGTATCCGGGGAGGATGCCGAGGTTGATTTCCGGCTGGCCGAGCCGCGCCGTGTCGGCTGCGATCCGCAGCGTGCAGGCCATCGCCAGCTCGCAGCCACCGCCCAGCGCATAGCCGTTGATCGCCGCGATCACCGGCTTGCCCATGTTCTCGATCAGATCGAAGACATGCTGCCCGCGCAGCGCATGCTCCTTCCCCTGCGCCGGGCGCTGCACGGCAAGCTCGTTGATGTCGGCGCCCGCCACGAACGCCTTGTCGCCGGCGCCCGTGACAATGACGACACGCACCGATGCGTCGTGCTTCAGCGCGAGAATCGCGCGGCGGAGTTCGTCGAGTGTGGGGGTATTGAGGGCGTTGAGGACCTGCGGACGGTTGATGGTAATGACGGCAACCGGGCCGTCCCGCTCGAGAAGGAGATTGTCAACGTTCATCGCGCGAGAACCGGGCGATTATACCGCACGCCCAGCAGGCGGCCGTGCCGACCGTGACGCCGAGCGAATCGGCGACAAGGTCCGCCAGCTCCGCCGATCGCCCAGGCACGAACATCTGGTGGATTTCGTCACTGACGGCGTAGGCGATCCCGAACGCCACGGCGAACGCCACGGCCGGGCCCGCCATGCGCCGGAAGAAACCGCCGGCGAAGGCACGCGCCACGACGATGCCGAAACCCGTGTACCCGATGAGATGCCAGGGCTTGTCGCCACCCGGCGGCAGCGTCACCTCGGGGAGTGACGATGCGTAAAAAATCGACCCCATGTAGACGATGACGGGCGCCCAGAGCGAGAGGGAGCGGACGCCCATTACAGCGGCAGCGGATAGAGCAGCCAGCCGGCGAGGACGCCGCCGACGACGAGCACCCCGAACAGCCGGAGACCCAGCGCGACCTGGTCGCGCGGCTCATCGCGCATCAGCACCCCGAAGACGACCGACACGAACAGCGCAAAGAGCACCATGATGCCCAGATGGGTGGTCACTTGCGCCCCTGCGCCGTATCGAACGCATCGAGGACGACGAGCATGTTGAGGAGCCCGGCCACGATGAGGAAGGCGTTGCCGTACTCGAACGTCGCCGCGATGACGCGGCCGGCCCCCGCGCCCGCCGCCTGCGCCGCCACATACGGCAAGCCGACGCCGACGTCGGCAAATGCCGCAAGGGCCACGAGCGGCTGCGACGGCTCGAACGGGAACAACCGGCCTTCAAGCCACAACCCGCAGGCAAACATCAGGGGCAGGGCAAACAGGAACACGATCCCCTTCTGGTGCCGACCGAGCCAGAGATGCCCGGCGCCAGGGACCGCCCAGGCGGCGGCACAAATGAGGTACGTATGCAGCGGGGAGTGCGCGCGTCCGGAACTGGCGGAGGACATCGCCGGTTAGTGTAATTCAGCCCGCCACTTCGCCTTCCTGGCGATATCCATCGCGCTGTTCGGCCTGAGCGCGAGCGGCGTCTTCGTCTACGTGATGCGGCACCTCCTGATCCGCGTCGAGACCCATACGATCTTGACGGCAGCCGCGCGCGCCCAGGCGGTCGTCACCATCGTCGCGCTCGCCTTTCTGGTGCGCATCCGTGTCGGATGTTGCCCGTGTGCGCCGCTGCTGCCGCGCTCCTTCTGATCCCCGTCGGAGTCCTCCTCGGGACGCCGCTTCCCGCCGGTGTGCGCCTGGTCGCGGCATCGAAGCCGGACCTGATTCCCTGGGCGTGGCGCTTACCGACGTCGCAACGCACGGGGAGAGGTTGAGCCTAACGGCATTCGATCACTGAACACCGTTTGACGGTGAACAGTGTTTAGACAATGATTGACGTTCATGGGTACAAAGGAACGCCAGCAGCGTGAGCGGGATCGGCTCAGCGACGCGATTCTGACCGCCGCCCGGGAGCTGTTCGTCGCGGAGGGCTATCGGAACGTGTCGATGCGCAAGATTGCCGACCGCATCGAGTACAGCCCCGCCGCGATCTACAGCTACTTTCCCAGCAAGGACGACATCTTCTTCGCGCTCGCGGAGGAGGGATTCCAGAAGATGGCGATGCACATCAGCGCTGCGGTACAGCCCGCCGCCGAGCCGCTCGACCGTCTTCGCCGCGGCCTCTGGGGGTTCTACGAATTCTCGAAGGCGCATCCCGAATATTTCGACTTGATGTTCGTCGACCGCTCGGTGCCGAGTCTCAGCCAGGACTTCCAGCGGTTCGAGTTCTTTCAGGCGATCACGGCGCGCGCGGAAGCGGACATTCAGGCGTGCATCGATCGCGGCCTGTTCTCGAAGAAGCTGAACCCGGCGGCCGCCCTGCACGTGCTCTGGGTGGGCGTCCTCGGCGCCGCGACGATTCGCCTCGCGCAACGTCTGGCCCCAGGCGAGGATCCCGACACGCTCGCCCATGACGTCCTCGAGTCGCTGCTCGCAGGCTTTACGACCGACATCCAAACAACGTTCGTGGCATCCGAATGCGCGTTTCACGCATCCGACGATGCCGCTTCTCGCGTGGCACAGAACAATGCGTAAACACTCGCTCCGTCTCCAGTCCGTTGCGGCGATCGGCGCCGCTGTCATCATCTCCATCGCGGCCGCTGCGTGCGATGGATCCGAACCTACCGCCGCGGCGCCGGCTCCCGTGGCCGAAACCCGTATCGACGTCTCGGCGGTCAGGGCCGCCGTGGCGGACGTGGAATCGGTCCTCGAGATTTCCGGCAACCTGATGCCGGACCAGCGCGTGGGCGTGATCGCCAAGCTGCCGGGGACGCTGTCGCGCGTCGCCGTCGACCTCGGCGACCGCGTGCGCGCGGGCCAGGTCGTTGCGACCATGGACCGGCGCGAGATCGACACGCAGGTCGACGCCGCCGTCGCGTCGGTGAACGTCGGGAAGGCTGGCGTCGAATCGGCCGAAGCGGCGCTGGCGAACGCGCTGCTCGAACACGAGCGCTCGACGAACCTGTTCGGCCGCGGGGCGCTTCCGCGCCAGCGGCTGGATGCCGCCGAAACCGCGAGACGCGGCGCCGCCGCCCAGCGCGATCTCGCGCGCGCCAACCTCGCGCAGGCCGAAGCGGCACTGCGACGCGCGCAGGAAGTACAGCGCGACGCCACGCTCACCTCGCCCATCAACGGCCTGGTCGTCGAACGGAACTACGACGCGGGAAGCCTCGTGTCCCCGGGTGACAGGCCGGTGATCGTCGTGGCGGACCTGAGCGTGATGAAGCTGGAAGCGGGCGTCTCCGAGCTCGAGGCCGGACGCCTCAAGGCAGGTATGCCGGCGCGGGTCAGCGTCCAGGCGCACCCGGGCGAGACGTTCGACGGCCGCGTCGCGGCGATCGCGCCAGAAGTGGACGCCCGCAACCGGCATTTCCGCATCGAAGTTCGGGTGCCGAACCCGCGGACGGCGCTGCTCTCGGGGATGTACGGCGCGGCGGCCATTCCGCTCGAACGGGCGCCCCAGGTCGTTGCCGTGCCGCGCGAAGCGGTGGCGACGCGCGACGGCCGGCGCGTGGTCCTGCGCGTGGAGGGCGAGACCGTTCAGCAGGTCGTGGTGACCGAAGGCGTCACCGACGGGCGCGTCGTGCAGATCGCCACCGGCCTGCAGTCCGGCGACGTGATCGTCGCCGATGCCCGCCAGAACGTGGCGGCCGGAGCCAGGGTCAACCCCATATTCGCAAGATAACGAGAGAACACGCCATGTGGATTTCCGACATTTCCATCCGCCGGCCCGTCTTCGCGACGATGGTCATCGTGAGCTTCATGGTGCTGGGGGTCGTGTCGATGACGCGCCTCGGCATCGATCTCTTTCCAGAGGTCAACTTCCCCTTCGTGAACATTCACGTCGTCTATCCCGGCGCGTCGCCGGAAGAAGTCGAGACGCTCGTGACGCGTCCGATTGAAGACGCGGTCGCCGGCATCAATGGCGTGAAACGTGTCATTTCGACGTCCACCGAGTCGCGCTCGATGGTGGGGCTGGAGCTGCGCCTCGAGATCGATCCGCAGGCGGCGGCCGCCGAGGTCCGCGAGAAGGTGGCGGCGATGCGCAGCCGCCTCCCCGAACAGATCGAAGACCCGACGATCGTCCGCTTCGACGTCGCCGCGCTGCCGATCATGACCTTCGCGGTCGGATCGTCCCAGCGCTCGGACGTGACACGGCGCCAGGTCGAAGACGACGTGAAACCGCTGCTCGAGCAGATTGACGGCGTCGCGGCCGTGGAAGTCAACGGCGGCGAGGTGCGTGAGATCCACGTGGATCTCGACCCGGGACGGCTCGAGGCGCTCGGGCTGTCTGTCTCAGTCGTGGCCGAGACCCTGGCGGCGGAGAACCTGGACCTCCCGGGCGGACAGATGCAGCAGCCCGGCCAGACGATCGCGCTGCGCACCAAAGGCGAGTTCGTCACCGCCGCTGAGATCGAAGACGTCATCCTCCGCTCCGCCGGCGGATCGACGGTCCGGATCCGCGACGTCGGCCGCGTGGTGGACGGCTTCACGGAACGGACGTCGACGACGCGCCTGGACGGAGCGGACGCGGTGTCGTTCTCCGTCAAGAAGCAGTCGGGTGCCAACACAGCCGCCATCGCCGAGCGCGTCCACGCCACGCTCGATCGCGTGCGCACGACCTTTCCGCAGCTGCAGATCAAGCCGGTTCACGACGACTCGGAATTCATCCGGGAGAACGTGGCGCAGGTGCGCGAGGCGATCGTCTTCGGCGCGCTGATGGCCGTGCTGATCATTTTCATCTTCATGCGCGACTGGCGCTCCACGCTGATCACGGCGCTGGCGCTGCCGACGTCGGTGATCTCGACGTTCTTCTTCATGTATCTGGCCGGCTTCACCATCAACATGATGACGTTGATGGCGCTGTCGCTCGTCATCGGCATCCTCATCGACGACGCCGTTGTCGTGCGGGAGAACATCTTCCGCCACATGGAACATGGCGAAGACGCCGTCACGGCGGCGCGGAAAGGCACCGCCGAAATCGGCCTGGCCGTGACGGCCACCACGGCGACGATCCTGGCGGTCTTCCTGCCGGTCGGCTTCATGACCGGCATCGTCGGCCAGTTCTTCAAGTCCTTTGCGCTCACGATCGCGTTTGCGGTGGCGATGTCGCTGCTCGTGGCGTTTACGCTCGACCCGATGCTCTCGTCGCGGTTCGTCCGGTACATCCCGCCGGAGGAGCGCATGCGGACGCGGATGGGCCGCCTCTTCGAGCGGATGGGCCGCGCGTACGACGCGCTGGACCGTGGCTACCACCGCGTGCTCTTACCCGCACTGAATCATCCGTGGAAGACGCTCGGCGTCGCCACGATTGTCTTCGTGGCGAGCCTCGCGACCACCACGGTGATGGGCACGGAGTTCGTGCCGGCCGAAGATCGCGGCGAGTTCCAGATCGTCGTCGAACTGCCGCCGGGCACGTCGTTCGAGGAAAGCGTCGCGACGATCGAGAATGTCGAGCGCCAGGTCCGCGCGATTCCTGAAGTGACGCAGACCTTTGCCACGGTGGGCGTGAACGGCCAGGTCCGCGCCTCGAACGTGCGCGTGCGCACCACGAAGAAGGCGACGCGCGAGCGCGGGATCGGCGAGATCAAGGATGAGGTGCGCGCGATGCTCGCGCAGATGCCGTTCGTCGACGGCCGCGTAGGCGACCCCGAATTCATGCAGGGCGCGCCCTACGAGCCGCCCATCAACGTGTTCGTCCGGGGCGACGATCTCGAGCAGTTGCAGGCGGTGGCCAGTGAGATCCAGGCCCGTGTCTCCCGGCTGCCCGGAGCCGTCGACGTCAGCAGCAATCTGATCAGCGGACAGCCGGAAGTGGTCGCGCGGATCAACCGCTCGCTGGCGGCGGACCTCGGGTTCAGTGTCGGCAGCATCGCGACGCAGCTGCGCGGGATGGTCGAGGGACTCGTGCCGACACGCCTTCGCGACGGCGATCGCGAGCACGACATCCGCGTGCGGCTGGCGCCAGAGTACCGGAACGACCCGGCGGCGGTCCTGCGGACGCCTCTGTATTCGCCGTCAGGCGCGGCCGTCAGAACCGGCGACGTCGTCGCGTTCACGCCGGCCGTCGGGCCAAGCAACATCGACCGCGAGCAACGGCGCAAGCAGGCCAAGATCGGCATCGACCTGGCACCGGGGCACGCGCTCGGCGACGTCACCGCGCAGGTCCAGCAGGCTGTCGAGGCCATCGAAATGCCGGCCACCTTCGAGTGGGGGTTTGCGGGAGACGTCGAGATGATGCGCGAATCGGCCGCGGCGATGGGTCTCGCGATGATCCTGGCCATCGCGTTCATCTACATCGTCCTCGCGTCGCAGTTCGAGTCGTTCCTCCAGCCGCTGATCATCATGCTGGCGCTGCCGCTCGCGCTCGTGGGCGCGCTGCTGCTGCTCCTCGTGACCGGCAAGAACCTCGGCATGCCCGCGATGATCGGCGTGGTGATGCTGATGGGGCTTGTCACGAAGAACGCGATTCTGCTGGTCGACTACACCAATCAGCTCCGGCGCGAAGGGCTGCCGCTCAAGGACGCGCTGCTCAAGGCCGGGCCGGTACGGCTGCGGCCGATCGTCATGACGACGGTCGCAATGATCCTGGGCATGGTGCCGTCGGCCATCGGCACCGGCGACGGCAGCGAGTTCAGGGCTCCGATTGCCATCGCCACGATTGGTGGCCTGATCACATCCACCCTGCTGACGCTCGTCGTCGTGCCGGTGGCGTACCTGCTGCTCGAAGGCTCCGTAGCGCGGTTCAAGGCGTGGAGGCAGGCGCCGATGCCGGCCGGTCTGCAGACGGCGGCGCGCGTGGCGGGCGTCCTGCTGCTGCTCGCCCTCGTGGGCGCGTTCTTCGGCGTGGCGTCGGTGTTTGCACAGACGCCCGCCACGACGGCTCCGCTCACCATCGACCGCGCGCTGGAACTGGCTGTCACCCGTAATGAGGGATTGAAGGTCAGTACCGAGCGGCTTCGGGAGTCGCAGGCGAACGTGTCGGCGGCCCGCGCCGCGTATCTGCCGACGCTCGACGTCAACTTCCTCTACACGCCGACGCAGGCCTCGCCACTGCTGAAGATTCCCGCGGGCGTCTTCGGCCCGAACGAACAGACGTTCCGCGCGAACCTGATCCGCGAGAACGTCGTCCGCTTCGACGTGTCCCAGCCGCTCTATACGGGTGGCCGGCTGAATCACGCGTTCGGCGCACAGGCGGCCGCACAGGAAGGCAGCCGGCTGGATGTCGAGCGGGCGCGTCAGCAGCTGACGCTGCGCGTCTACGAGACGTTCTACGCCGCGCTGATGGCGGACCAGGGCGTTGGCACGACCGAAGAAGGCGTACGAATCGCGGAACGGCATCTGGAGCTGGCGCAGGTACGGTACGAGGCGGGGTCGTCGGCGCGGCTCGACGTGTTGCGCGCCGAAGTGGAGCTGGCGAACGCGCGGGCGCGGCTGATCCGCGCGCGCAGCACCGCCAGCGTGTCGTATCAGGCGCTACGTACGGTGTTGTCGCTGCCGCAGGGCGAGGCGCTGCAGCTGGCAGGCACGCTCGATGACGTGCCGGCGCTGCCGGCGTCAATTGAGCTCGAGAAGGCGCTCCCGATCCGTGCGGACATCCGCGCGCTCGGGCAGCAGCGTGAGGCGGCGGAGCGGCTCGTGTCGCTCGCCAACGCGGACCTGAAGCCGGCGGTCGCCCTCTCCGGCAACTTCCAGTATCAGGAGGACGGGGTCAACCAGTTATTCGACACCTCGAATCGAAGCTACCAGTTCGGCGTCGCGGTGCGTGTGCCGATCTTCAACGGCCCCGCCGTCGCGGCCCGGCGTGCCGGCGCCACCGCGCGCATGGCGCAGGCCGAACATGGCGCGAACGCGGCCCTGGATTCGGCCCGTCTCGAGCTGGCGACGGCGTCGACCGAGCTGGCGGCGGCCAGAGAGATCGTGGCGACGCAGCAGAAGGCGCTGGAACTGGCCCGCGAAGGTCTCGGCATCGCCGAAGTCTCGTACGAGAACGGGGTCGTCACCGTCGCCGAGCTGAACGACGCCAGACTCTCGCTCCTCGAAACGGAGTGGGAGCTGATGCAGGCCAAGTACAGCCAGATCGTCGCCGCCGCTCGCACGCGGTTCGCCGCTGGGCTTTAAGTGGTACCTTTGACTTTTGACTTTTGACCTCCTCTCCTTCGTCCGCGGTTGTACGTTCGACGACTTCCTGTTCAGGCCCCAGCACAGCGTCGTCGAGCGGCGGGACCCGTCGGCGATCGACCTGACGTCGCGCGTCTCGCGCCGCCTGACCATCAAGCGGCCCATCGTCTCCGCCAACATGGACACGGTGACGCGGTCGGATATGGCGATCGCCGTGGCCGAAGAGGGCGGGATCGGCATTATCGACCGCGGGTTCCGTGGGGGGGAGATCGAGCCGCAGGTCCGCGAAGTCCAGATCGTCAAGCGCAAGCAGCACGGCGTGATCGCGGACCCCTACATCATCGGCCCCGACGCCACGCTGGCGGACGCGGCCAACCGGATGCGCCGCACCGGCGTCGGCACCCTGGTCGTCGTCGACGGCAACCGGCGCGTGCAGGGACTGCTGACGACTCGAGACCTCCGGTTCGCCGGCGAGACCGGCACGGTCGCCTCACGCATGACACCCCGCGAGCGCCTCGTCGTCCATACCGGCGCTCCCGATCTCGCCGTCGCGGAAGACACGATGCGGACGCGGAAGATCAAGAAACTGCCCGTGATTGACGCGTCCGGGACGCTCAAGGGCCTGATCACCGCCAAAGACCTCCTGTCGCAACGCGAGCTTCCGTGTGCCACGCGAGACGGCCAGGGACGGCTGCGGGTCGGCGCGGCCATCGGCGCCACCGGCGACTTCCTCGAGCGTGCGGCGGAACTGATTCGCGCGGAAGCCGACCTGCTCGTGATCGATATCGCGCACGGCCATTCGATCGTCATGGCTCGCGCCATCGAGGCGTTCCGCACGCGCTTCGGCGACGTGGAGCTGATTGCGGGCAACGTGGCAACGGCGGAGGGAGCGACATTTCTCCTCGAGCGCGGCGTCGACGGCGTCAAGGTGGGCATCGGACCTGGCGGCGGCTGCACCACGCGGCTCAATACGAACTACGGCGTGCCGCAGGTGCAGGCGCTCGCCGAGTGCCGCGAGGCGCTGCAGGGACAGATTCCCGTGATTGCCGACGGCGGCGTCAAACGGCACGGGGCCTTTGTCCAGGCGCTGATGTTCGGCGGCGACACGGTGATGCTTGGCAGCATGCTGGCGGGCACGACCGAGACACCCGGCGACGTCGTCCAGAAGCCGGTGGTCGTGGCAGAGTCGCAGAAGACGGTGCACGTCCCATTCAAGGTCTTCCGCGGAATGGCGTCGCTGCAGGCGATCGTCGACCGGCTCGACGTTGAGGACGCGGAGGCGGCGGACGTCGAAGCACTCGGCGCCGAAGGCATGGAGGTCAGCGTGCCGGCGCGCGGCTCGGTGCGGCCCCTGCTTCGCGACCTGGTGAAGCACCTCTGCTCCGCCATCAGCTACGGCGGCGCCAGGAGCCTGGCCGACATGCAGGACATGTTCCGGAAGAACCCGGAGCGCTACGCGATCAAGCTGAGCGACTCGGGCCGCCGCGAGTCGTTCGACCGCTGAGTATCGCCGCGACAAGCGCCTTCACATCCGACTCGGGCCGCGCGCCGAAGTGGCTGATCACTTCAGCCGCCATGGCGCCCGCCAGCCGCCCGCACGCCGCCAGATCCCAGGCCCGCGTATACGCATAGAGAAAGCCGGCCGCGTACGCATCGCCGGCGCCGGTCGTATCGACCACCTTCACACCCGGAACCGCGTCGATCACATGCACGGCATCGCCATTGACGACGACCGAGCCCTTCTCGCTGCGTGTGAGCGCGGCGATCTCGCAGTGGCCGCGTACGCGCTGCAGGGCCTCGTCGAAGGTCCCCACCTGGTAGAGCGACAGAATCTCGGCTTCGTTGGCGAACAGGATGTCGACGTGATGCTCCGCCAGCTCGAGGAACTCGCTCCGGTATCGGTCGACGCAGAACGCATCAGACAGCGTCAACGACACCTTCGCCCCCGACGCGTGTGCTTTGATCGCGGCCTCCCGCATCGCCTGCTTGGCACGCGGCTGGTCCCACAGGTATCCCTCGAGATACACGACACGCGACGAAGTGATGTAGTCGATGTTCACGTCCTCGGGGCCCAGTTGCGTGGTCGCCCCGAGAAACGTCTGCATCGTGCGATGCGCGTCGGGGGTCACGAAGATCAGGCACCGGGCCGTCGAGAGGCCCTCTTTCAGCGGCGCCGTGTCGTAGGTCACGCCGGTTGCGCGGATGTCGTGCGTGAAGACATCGCCCAGCTGATCGTCGGCCACCTTGCCAATGTAGGCCGTCCTGCCGCCCAGCGCGGCGATGCCCGCGACCGTATTGGCCGCCGATCCGCCAGACGTCTCGCGGCCCGGACCCATGACGCTGTACAGCCGGTCGGCGTCGGCCGCGTCGACGAGCGTCATGGCATCCTTCACGAGCCCGTGCTGGATCAGCAGGGCATCATCCGCAGCCGCGATCACGTCCACGATCGCGTTCCCGATGGCGATGACATCGAACCGGCGTTCGCTCATGACGCCGACTCTGTCGCCGGCAGGTACTTGCCCACGAGCGGCTCGAGGTCTTTTCTGACCCGCGCGGGAATCGCGTCGGACCGCGTAATGAGCGCGTACTTGAGCGCCGACGCGCATTCGCAGGTCCGCTCGTACGGCAGCTTCGCGACGGCCCCCGCAATGATCTCCTGAGCCGTCTTCGCGTTCTGCGTCAGGTTGCCGATGATCATCTCGACAGTGACCGCGTCGTGGTCGGGATGCCAGCAGTCATAGTCGGTGACGAGCGCGATCGTCGTGTAGCAGATCTCGGCTTCGCGCGCGAGCTTCGCTTCCTGGAGGTTCGTCATGCCAATGATGTCGGCGCCCCACGAGCGATACAGCTTCGATTCCGCCAGCGTCGAAAACTGCGGCCCCTCCATACACACATAGGTTCCGCCCCTGTGCGTCGTCGCGCCAGCGGCCTGCCCGCTCTCGTACGCGATGCCGCTCAGGATGCTGCAGAACGGGTGCGCAAAACCCACGTGCCCGACCAGGCCATTGCCGAAGAATGTGCTGATCCGTCCGCGGGTCCGATCCAGAAACTGATCGGGAATGACGATATCGAGCGGCTTGTATTCGTCTTTGAGGCTGCCGACGGCGCTCGCCGAGAGGATGTGCTCCACACCGATCAGCTTCATCCCGAAGATGTTGGCGCGGAAGTTCAGCTCCGACGGGAGAATGCGATGGCCGGCGCCGTGACGCGCGAGAAACGCGACCCGCCGGCCACGAAGCGTGCCGAGCAGATAGGGACCGGAGGGATCCCCGAACGGCGTCTTGAGCGTGACTTCTTCGCGGTCGGTCACGCCGGCCATGTCGTACAGGCCGCTGCCGCCGATGATGCCAATCTGGACTCTGTGCATGAGTTGGTAGTTGATGGTTGGTGGTTAGAGGACCCGCTCGACCGACCGCCGGCCGTCCTTCTCTCTAATGTATCCCGCCGCGACGACAGGATCGTGCTCGAAGAAGATCAGGTACTCCCGATCGATGGCCTCTCGAATGAACTGCTTCTTGAACGCGAGCGTCTCCATGGGGAACAGGTCGTAACCCATGACCCACGGGTCGCGGATATGCGCCGTTGTGGGAATCAGATCGGCCACGAAGACCGCCGTCCTGCCCGCCGATTCGACATAGACGATTTGATGCTGGCCCGTGTGGCCGCTCGTGCGCACGACGCGGACGCCCGGCTTGATTGTCTGGTCGCCCTCGTAGAAGTCGACCACTCCCGCGGTCTTCAGCGGGAGGAAGTCGTCTGGAAGATAGCTCGCCCGGTTCCGTTCGTGCGGATGGGTGGCATCCTGCCATTCCGCCTCGCGGATGAAATAGCGCGCGCGGCCGAATCGCGGGACGACAGCCGTGCCCTGGCGCCGGGTGGCGCCGCCAAAGTGGTCGAAGTGCAGGTGCGTCGCCAGAACGACATCCAGGGAGTCCGTCGTCATCCCCTGGCTCTCCAGCGCATGATCGAGGTGCGTCGTCCGGTCGAGCGCGTAGATGTCCCGCTGCTTCTCGTCCATCTTGTCGCCGGCGCCGCAATCGATCAGCAGCCGCCCCCATTCGCCCTCGACCAGCAGCGGCCGCATCGCCAGGAGGATCCGGTTCCGGTCGTCCGGCGGCGCCTGCGCGGCCCACAGCGTTCGCGGCACGACGCCGAACATGGCGCCGCCGTCCAGCCCGAACAGGCCATCGTGCAGCGTGACGAGCTCCAGATCACCGAACGGCATCCGCCCGGTGGTCAGGGAGCAGGGACGGCGCGGCGCCTGCTTGAGCTCGACAAGCACCCCGTGCGCCGACGCCGGGTGAATGAACGCCACGAGGGACCCGTGCGCCCCGGGCCTCGGCGCGGCGTCGATCACTCTCACTCCGCGGCCGGCGAGGTGCGCCAGTGCCGCGCCAATGTCGTCCACCCGCAGCGTGATGTGATGGAGCCCAGGACCGCGCGTGTCCAGATACTTCGTAATCGGCGAATCGGACGCGGTGCCCTCGAGCAGCTCCAGCGCCGCGCCGCCTACCGGGATCACATGGGCCCGCACGCGCTGCGCCGCGACCTCTTTCGGATCCTCGACATCGAGACCGAGCGTTTCGCGATAGAACCGAAGCGCCTCGTCGATGTTCTGCACGGCGATTCCGACGTGGTCGAGCACCGCCTTCATCGTGTGGAGGGGGACCGGGACGTGGAGACTGGGGATTGGGCAAGCGCGCGTTCGAGCAGTGCGTCGGCCGCGGAGTACGGATCGACTTCGCGCGCCGCGATACGGCCGACCATGCGGTCCAGTTCGCCCGCCGGCAGGGCCTGTTCGAGCCGCCTGATCACGTGCTGACCGAGCAGCGCCCGGAAATGGTGTTCGGACCGCGCGCGGCGCCGCCGATCGTCTGTCGTCCGCTGCGCCCGGAACTTCTCGATGACCGACCACAGCTCCTCGACGCCCTCGCCGGTGGTCGCCGTCGTCTTGATGATCGGCGGCTGCCATTCGCCTGCGGCGCCAGGCTGGAGGGCCAGGTTCGCCGCGATGGTCTGCACCAGGTGATCCGCGCCGTCGCGATCGGCCTTGTTGACGACGAAGATGTCGGCAATCTCCATGATGCCGGCCTTGAGCGCCTGCACGTCGTCACCGGTCCCTGGGACGAGCACCACCAGTGTGACATCCGCCGTCCGGGCGATGTCGATCTCGTCCTGTCCGACACCGACGGTCTCGATGATGACAAGATCCTTACCCGCCGCGTCGAGGATCATCGCCACATCGCCGGTCGTACGCGCGACGCCGCCAAGATGGCCGCGTGTGGCCATGCTGCGGATGAAGACGCCCTCATCTGACGCGTGCCGTCCCATCCGTACGCGGTCGCCGAGCACGGCGCCGCCGCTGAACGCGCTCGTGGGATCGACGGCAATGACGCCCACGCGCTTCCCGGCCCGCCTGGCGTCCACCGTGAGCCGATCGACCAGCGTGCTCTTCCCGGCACCGGGTGGTCCTGTGACCCCGACGACAAACGCGCGCCCGGTGTGCTGGAACAGCGCGCGCAGTAGGTCAGTGCCCGCCGCCGCGTCGTCTTCGACCAGCGAAATCGCACGCGCCACGGCCCGAACGTCGCCCGCCAGCACCGCCAAATAGATGGGGTCGGGGGTCATTTATTGAGGACACTGGCGAGGGAGCATCCCGGCACTGGGATTGCCTCCGTCATCCCGCTATGCCGAGAAGACAACGGGAACACACCGCCGGATTGGTATTCCACGTACTGAATCGAGCGGCCAAACGCACGGTTCTTTTCCATAATCCCAGCGACTATTTCGCGTTCCAGGACTTGCTCGACGAAGCCGTCGCGCGTATCGACGTGGCAATTTTTGCGTACTGCATCATGCCGAACCATTGGCATCTCGTCATAGCCCCACACGTGGACGGCGCCCTGTCTCGCTTCATGCACTGGATGACGACCACGCACGCGCGGCGGTGGCAAACCGTCCACGGCGTCGCCGGTCTCGGAGCAGTCTATCAAGGCCGCTTCAAAGCTATCCCGATCGGGCACGACCGTCATTTCCTTTGGGTATGCAGATACGTCGAGCGAAATCCCCTGCGGGCCTCACTCGTCGCACGAGCCGAAGAATGGCGCTGGTCCAGCCTTCACCATGCCCGAACGTCCTCACTAGCGGAATGGCCCGTTTCACGCCCGCCGGATTGGCTGACCCACGTGAACACCGTTCAGACAGAAGCTGAACTCGAAACATTTCGTGAGGCGGTCCGGAAGGGACACCCGTTCGGCGACGCGCGATGGACCGAGGAAATCAGGACGCGCGGGTGGCCGCGCCCTTGTCCCCGTGGACGGCCCCGCGACACGATTCAGAGTGTCCTCTGAAAATGACCCCCGACCCCATTTAATTGGTCGGGGGCCATTTAATTGGCGAGGAGTTGGCGGGCGATGACCAGGCGCTGGATTTCGCTCGTGCCCTCGCCGATGGTGGTCAGCTTCACGTCCCGCAAGTATTTCTCGGCGGGATAGTCCTTCACAAACCCGTAGCCTCCGAAGATCTGCACACCGTCCTCGGCCGCCCGGACCGCAGTCTCGCTGGAATACAGCTTGGCCATCGCCGCTTCGAGCGTCGTCCGGCGACCCTGGTCGCGCATCGCGGCGGCGCGGAACGTGAGCAGGCGTGCGGCGTCGATCCGGCCGGCATTCTCGACGAGCTTCGCCCGGATGCTCTGAAACGCCCCTATCGGCTGGCCGAACTGCCTCCGCGTGAACGCGTACGCGCGCGCCGCGTCGTAGGCCCCCTGCGCGAGTCCCACCGCCAGCGCCGCAATGCCGATCCGGCCCGCATCCAGTACCTGCATCGCGTTAATGAACCCCTGCCCTTCGGCCCCCAGGAGCTGCTCCGCCGGCACGCGGCAGTTCTCGAAGATCACTTCGCTGGTCTCGCTCGCACGCATCCCCAGCTTGTCTTCCTTCCTGCCGGCGCGGAACCCGGGCGTGCCGCGCTCCACGATGAACGCGGAGATGCCGCGGCTGCCCTTCCCGCGAGCCGTCACGGCCATGACGACGATCAGATCGCCGGTCTGGCCGTGCGTAATGAACTGCTTCGTGCCGTTGAGGACCCAGCTCTCGCCGTCGCGGACCGCCGTCGTGCGGATCGCGGCGGCGTCGCTTCCCGCCGATGCCTCGGTCAGCCCCCACGCCGCGAGTTGCTCGCCGCGCGCGAGTGGCACGAGATACCGGCGCCGCTGCTCGTCGGTGCCGAAGGCAGCGATATGCGCGGCGCCAAGGCCGTTGTGCGCGGCCACCGACAGGCAGATGGATGGATCGACGCGGGCGAGTTCCTCGATGCAGATGCAGTAGTCGACCGCCGACATCGCGGCGCCCCCGTACTCCTCGGACACCTGAATGCCCATGAGGCCGAGCGCGGCCAGCTTCGGACGCAGGCCCGGCGGGAAGTGCTGCGCCTCGTCCCATTCACGGACGTGCGGACGAATCTCGGTTTCCGCGAATTCGCGGATGCTGCGACGCAGGAGCGCCTGCTCTTCGGTAAGGCTAAGATCCATTCAACTACCGACTACCGACTACCAAACTACCAACTACCAACCACGACCGGGATCGTATCATTCGGTATGCGCTACTTCGCTGCAGCCGCCACGCTCCTGCTGATGACGTCGACGCCCGTGTTTGCGGACACGACCGCGTTTCTCGGAAGCACAATCACTCCCGCAAACCGTCCCGCAAAGGGGGTCGCGTTCGGCATCGGTCTGCTCTTTGTCGGATTTGAATTCGAGTTTTCGTCCACAGACGAGGCGCTCGACGAGGCGGCGCCAGCCCTCAGCACAGGCATGGGTAACGTGCTACTGCAGACGCCGTTCCCCGTCGCCGGTATGCAGTTCTACGTGACGACCGGGGCCGGGCTCTACCGGGAGCGCCTCGGGGCGCGGCAGGAGACGCAGGCGGGCTTCAACACGGGCGGCGGCGTGAAGATCACCCTGCTCGGTCCGATCCGCGCGCGTGTCGACTACCGTGTGTTCAAGCTTCGAGGGAACCCGCTGCACGACACGGCGCACCGCGTGTATGCGGGATTGAACCTCGACTTCTAGGGAACAACCGGCTTCGGTGCCGCGGTCGCCGGCGGCGCGGCCGGCGGCGGGACGCCCGCAGGCGGACCCGGGCGAAGGACGTCCGGCGTCGCGGAGACGATCGGCGCCCCCGGCGGCAGCAGGGGCGGCGGCGCCACCGTGATCAGATTGAGGAGGCTCCCTCCGCTCGCCAGCGCACCCTGGTACAGCTTCCAGATCTGCTCGACCTGATCCGGGAAGGCATCGCTCAGAATCGGCCCGAGCGCGTAGTCGGCTCCCATGACCGCCGGTTCCATCCAGAAGACATACAGGATCGTACCGTTCGGGCCCGGTTCCACCGCCTTATACATCCGCCAGCCTTTGGCCTGCTCACGCACCTGCGCATTCGCCGACTTCGCGAGCGCTGCCTGCAGATAGCCAATCACCAGCTCGAAGTCGACGACACGCTCCGGCCGGACGGCGTTGAAGATGACGCCGGTCGATCCCAGAAACATGCGCGCGCCGAGCGGGACGTTGGTGGCCGCTGGCGCCGGGACGATGGGCGCTCCACCTGGCGGCTGCTGAGGCGCGCCGGACGGGCCTGGCTGAGACGCGGTGGGCACGGGTTGCTGCGCGGTCGCGGCCGGTGGCGCCGCGACCTGCGCGAACACCGGCACTCCAGCCAGACAGAGGCCCGCCACGATCATGCGTGCGATCGACATGAAAACTACTCTATAGCACCCCAACGCACAGGCGTGCATGTTGGGGGCCCCGCTGTGAAAAAAAAGAGCCACGAACGGCGGCTGCCGCGTGTGGCTCTGGAGTAACGGCGGAGTCCGCACCGGCGGAGCCCGACGGGAACGCTACTTGGACAGGTCGGCGGCGAGTGGTCCCTGAATCAGGAACAGGACCGCCTTCACGGCGCCGCGGTACTGGTCGTAAAACGCCCGCTGCTCGGTGGGGTCCTTGATGGCCGCGTAGACGATGTTCGTGACGGAGTAATCGGCGGTAGGAACGACCGGGCTGATCACATGGAGATACACGAGGCTCCCGTCGGGCTGGGGCTGCGCATTCTTCATGACCTTCCACCCTGCCAGCTGCTGCTTCGCCTCGGGGGCCTCCGACTTGGAGAGCGCATCCTTCAGCTTCGCGACAACGGCTTCGTAGTCGGCGGCCTTGTCGGCGTTGACGTTGAACGCCCAGATGACCACATCACCGGTAAAGGTGGTCTTCTGCGGCGCCTGCTGCGCGAACGCGATCTGCGAAAACGCCGGCAGCAACATAATCGCGCCAGCCACGAGGAACCCGGACAGTCGTCGCATCTTCTATGCCTCCAGGAAGGCCGATAATCTACCGTACACGCGGTCGGATGAAAACGGCCATGACTTCATTAGCAACCAGCATACCTTCGCGCGTCAGCCGGACAGACCGGCCATCATAGTTCAAAACCCCGGCCTCCACGAAAGCCCGAAGTTCGTCCCCGAAACGGCCCCAGACATCCACCCCGTGTCGCCTGTTGACGGCATCCAGGTCGAGGCCGGCCTTCAAGCGAAGCCCCATAAACAGGGCGTCCTCCAGCCGTTCGTCCGCCGACAGCACGCGCCGCTCGCATCCCGGGTGTCCTCCGCGCGACAGCGTCGAGATGTACTCGTCGGTGGCCGACATGTTCTTCCACCGCACGCCGGCCCGGGTGGAATGCGCACCGCAGCCCAGCCCCATCCATTCGCCGTCGGTCCAGTATTTCAGATTGTGACGCGACTCGCGACCGGGCCGCGCGACGTTGGAGATCTCGTACTGCACATATCCCGCGCTGTCCATCCGGTCGAGGCCCGACAGATACATGTCGGCGGCGGCGTCCTCGGGCGCCTGCGACCAGGCGCCGCGCGCCATCGCGTCGCGAAGCGGCGCGTTCGGATAGATCTCGAGCAGGTACAGCGAGGCATGGTCCGGCCCCAGCGCGATCAGTGCGTCCACCGATTCGAGCCAGCCGGCCACCGACTGCTGCGGCAGCCACATCATCAAATCGAGCGAAATGTTGTCGAACCCGGCGGCGCGCGCCATCTGGAACGCGTCGGTGGCGCGAGCGGCCGAGTGCAGCCGGCTCAGACGCACGAGTTCCTCGTCCCGGAATGACTGCACGCCGAAGCTGACACGGTTGACGCCCGCGGCCCTGAACGCCCCGAGGCGCTCGAGCGTCACGGTTTCCGGATTGGCCTCGAGCGTGATTTCCGCGGCGGGCGCCACCGTCCACGCACGGCGGCAGGCATCGATCAGACCAGCGATCTCGGACGGCTCGAGGAGCGATGGGGTTCCCCCGCCGAAGAAGATCGTATCGGCGGGTGCACCGTCGCCGGCCTGCCGGATCTCGGCGGCCAGCGCGGCCAGGTACCGGTCCTTCAGGGCGGCATCGAACAGGCCCCGGTTGAAGTTACAGTAGTTGCAGATGGCGGCGCAGAACGGGATGTGGACGTAGAGCCCGAGCACGCCAGGAGTGTAACGGGGTGACTGGGGATTGGGGTTACGATCCGGCCTTGCCGCCGGGCCACTTCAGCTCCGGGGCCGGTTCGGTGGGCGCACGGAACCGTGCCTTGGCCTGCGAGCGGGGGGTGGGTGCCGGGAGGCTCTTGTGGGCCTTGCTGCCGCGAGAGCTCAGCCCCGTCAACCCTTCGATCGTCGGGTTCGGGCCGAGTTCCCGATAGTCCACGCCGTCCAGCTGCACGAAGTCGCACATCTCCTGCAGCCGCGAGTACATGCGGAACCCGACCCGCTCCAGGAGCGTTTCGGCGTGCTTCTGCTCCGGCGACGCCTCGGTCGGGTAGTTGGTCGTGAAAATCGTGGGCCGGCGCTCGTTGTAGCGGGTGTTCACGATCAGGTGCAGCATCTCCTCCACCCACTCCGTCGGTCGTTCCGCGCCGATGTCATCGAGCACGAGCAGATCGGCCTGCATCACGGGGTTCACCACGTCGCGCTCGCTCTCGGTGGTCTTCGTCACCGGGTCGTAGGTCTGCCGGATCCGGCGCAGGAGGTGGCGCGTGTCGTAAAAGAGACCGCGGAATCCGCGGGCATGGGCGCCGAGCCTCACGCACGCGATGGCCAGGTGGGTTTTGCCGAGGCCCGGGCGGCCGACGAGCAGCAGCCCCCGCTCGACGGCCGGAAATTCCGTCACGAACCGCCGGGCACGGCCGACCGCCTTGCTCAGCGAATCGTTGTAGTCGTGGAACCCGTCGAGATCACACTTCTCGTAGCGGGGCGGGATTTCACTTTCGCGGGCGAGCCGCTGCGCCGACGCCTGGAGCCAGCAGTCGCACCGCACGACCCGCGAGACACCGTCGGCGTCAACCGGCTTCCATCCGGTGTCGTCGCAGATGTCGCAGGGCACGAGCCGATCCTAATCTGAATTGAAGATTGATGATCGACGATCGACGAATTATTTTTCGACTTGTGACTTTTGACTTCGGACTTACTTTTGACTTTTGACTTTTGACTTTTGACTTTCGGCTCCGGCGGGATTGGGCGTGTGCCTTACCAGATCGGTAGGCGACGACTTGACAAGCGCCGTGCCGAGGCGCTGCTCCCAGTCGCCGATGCCGCGCTCGAGCTCGCGCTTCACGTAGTCCATGAACTCGTTCACTTCGCGCTGCATCAGTTCCATCTTGCGGCGCATGTTGAGGATGATCTCGACGCCCGCGAGGTTGACGCCGAGATCGCGCGTCAGCGCCAGGATGGTTTCGAGCTGCTCGAGGTCTTCATCCGAATAGAGCCGCGTGTTCCCTTCCGTACGCGACGGTTTCAGCAGTCCTTCGCGTTCGTACAGCCGCAGCGTCTGCGGGTGGATGTTGTACTTCTGCGACACCGCGCTGATCATGTAGTAGGCCTTGCCGCGTTCAGCACGTTTCGGCACGGACGTTTTCTCCATTGATTCGGCCGAACTCGCGGAGCAGCTCCTTCGAGCGCTCGTCGAGGACCCTGGGCAGCATCAGGCGCGCTTCGACGACCAGATCCCCGCGCCGGCCGTCGCGCGCCGACGCCGCGCCCCGCTCGCGCAGCCGGAACCG
>CAXNKG010000017.1:0-56726 GCA_964202965.1 Vicinamibacterales bacterium | reverse complement strand
GTCAACCAGAACGAGTTCGTAGAAATACTTCACGGAGGCTGTAATGGATCTAGTCGAAATGTTCCGCCAGATGACGATTTACGCATGGGCGGTCGCGATCATCCTGTTCGTCATGTCGTTCTGGTCGATCGGCGTGGCTATCGAGCGCTTCTACACCTTCAGCAAGGCCCGCGAGCAGTCCAAGCTGTACGCGCCGCAGGTCGCCAAGCACCTCAAGGACGGCCGCCTGAAGGAAGCGATTGCGCTGTCGGGCTCCAAGGACTTCCGCTACAGCCACCTCGCCAAGGTCGTGCTTGCCGGGCTGCAGGAATACCAGTTCCAGCAGGAGAGCGGCGGGACCGCGCTGAACCGCGAAGACGTGCTTGACACCGTGCGCCGCTCGATTCAGCGCGCCAGCGCGCTGACCGCATCGGACCTCAAGAAGGGCGTCACGGCGCTCGCGACCATCGGCTCGACGGCCCCCTTCGTCGGACTGCTCGGCACGGTCATCGGCGTCATCAACGCGTTCGTCGGCATCGGCTCGGCGGGCACGGGCAGCATCGGCGCGGTGTCGGCCGGTATTGCAGAGGCGCTCATCGAGACCGCGCTCGGTCTGTTCGTCGCGATTCCGGCGGTGTGGTTCTACAACTACCTGTCGAACCGTCTCGAATACTTCAACGTGGAAATGGACAACTCCTCGTCGGAGCTCGTGGATTACTTCATCAAGAAGACCGCGTAACGGACGACTGCGCCGGTCAGGTTACGAGTAGCCAGGAGTATTCGCTATGTCAATGCAAGTTGGTGGAAGCGGCACAGGTCCCAAGGCCGACATCAACGTGACGCCGCTCGTGGACGTCATGCTGGTGCTGCTGATCATCATGATGATCATCGCGCCCCTGCTCCAGCAGGGCGTGGCGCTCACGCTGCCGATCGCAAACAACAGCTCCGAGAAGCCCGAGACGCAGGAAGACACCCTCGTCCAGATCACCTCCGACGGCCGCTTTCACGTCAACGGCAAGGCGGTCCAGGACAACGAGCTGCGGGTGCGCGTCGAGGAAGCGCTCGAACTGAAGGCTCAGCGCATCATCATCATCAAGGCGGATGAGGATACGGCGTACAGTTCGGTCATGCAGGCGATGGACGAACTCCGCGCCGTCGGACTCGAGGACATCGGTCTGATCACCGAGCGCCGCGGCGGGCAGGCAGGGGGCGAATAATGGCGCATCATCAGCACCACGGCGCCGAGCGCGTCTACCAGGGCAAGAAGCTCGAGACGTCGTGCGACATGAACGTCACGCCGATGATCGACGTGCTGCTCGTGCTGCTCGTCATCTTCATGGCGGCCCTTCCGCTGTCACAGCGTGGCGTCGACATCAACCTGCCGCCGGAAAGCCAGAACACTGAGAACACGCCGCCCCCCGTGGGGCAGATCGTGCTCAACTACTCGGCCGATCGGCAGATCACGGTCAACAGCGAGCCCATCCAGCTGAATGCGCTGGAGGATCGCCTCCGGGAACTGTTCGAGGATCGGCGCGAGAAGACGATGTTCATCATGGGCGCCGGCACGCTGCGGTACGGGGAAATCATCTCGGTGATTGACGCCGCCAAGGGCGCCGGAGTCGAGAAGGTCGGTATCGTCACCGAAGGCATGCGGCGCGCCGCGGGCGGCGCGCCCGCCTCCTAGGGACGCCGGCACCAGGTCGGGTTTTTTCAGGGCCGCTCCGTGAGGAGCGGCCCTTTTTCTTTGTACGGGCTGTGAAAGGGTCCGCGAATCGGCCTGGTACTCCCGTAGAGCGATCTTCCCGGCCCGCCTGGGTCCGGGGAAAGGTCCCTGCTACGGACGGACGCTGGCGGGCGGCACGACGCCGCTCAGGCGCAGGTAGACCGCCATCTGGCCGTAGATGTCCCACGTGTGCCCGATGAGGAACGTGAACATCCGCGCCCGTGACGACGGCCCCAGGAACCCGGGGGGCATCGCGGCCGGCTGCAGGATGGCCTGATCGTTCAGCTCCTTGAGGATGGCGATGCCATAGTCAAACGACGCATCCATCGCCTGGATGGTCGCCGCCTTCCCGGTGGTCATCGGATCGATCTTCGGGCCGACCGCCTTGCTTCCCACCATCCCCAGGAACCGCGCGTTGACGGTGGCGACGTGCATGACCTGCTGGCCGAAGTCGCGCTGGGGCGGCGTGGACTTGAACGTGAACTTGTCGTCCGGCATCGCGCCGGCGATCTTGTCCATGGTGGCCTTGAGATCCGTCCAGTCCTTCAGCATTTCTGCCTGGATGGACACGGTCTGCGCGGACGCCGCCGCGGTAGCAGACAGCGCAATAACGAGCATGCCGAGCGTGCGAACGAGCTGTTTCACCGGTTAGCCTCCTGTCAGGTCCCAGAGCTTACCTCTGTCGGCGCCTCAAACGAAACGGCCGGCGCCCCGAATGGGGACGCCGGCCGTCTTACCCTCAGCCTTGAGCCCTGAGGCCCGAGCCCACTCTAGTTGAACGCGTAGCGGAGACTGAGCATCACCTGGTAGACGTCCGACGTGAACGCCGACTTCTGGAACGACCGGGTCACGAGCTCGTTGTTTACAACGGCCAGCCGGTATGTGGCACGTCCCTGGGCATCGACCCCGGGGTTGGTGAGGATCTGTGCCTGGTTGTTGGTGTTCGTGGCGACGATCGGCGTCCAGCCAACCCCCCACGCGCTGCTCAGCAGGTTGCCGACGTTCGTGATGTCCGCCCGGATCTGGAAGGCGTTCCGCTTGCCGCCGACGTTCCGGAAGACGGCCTGCACGATGCTCAGGTCGGCTCGCTTCAGCATCGGCATGACCGCCGCGTAGCGTCGCGCGTACTCGCCGCGGTGCTCGCTCAGGTATTTGTCCTGGCTGATGTACGCCTCGAACGCGGCCGCCTGCGCCTCCGCGGTGAACGTCCGCGTGCCGACGGTGAACGGCGCGAAGTTCATCTCCGAGCGATCGCGCGGGATGTAGATCAGGTCGTTCGCGTTGACGCTGTCGCCGTTCATGTCGCCCGCGAACACGTAGCTGATACGCGACGAGGGCGTGCTCGACGCGCTCGAATGGCGCGCCTCCCAGAACACCGACACGGATGTCGACCCGAAGCTGAAGTACTCCTTGCGGTAGGTCGCGAGGGCGAAGACGCGGTGGCCCGGCGACCAGAGCGAACGCTCGATGCCAGCGTTGTTCGGATCGCCGAAGTGCGCGATGCGTGCGTAGCTGGTGGAAGCCGTCGACTCCGGGTCGACGTAGCTCTTCGAGACGCCGTAGCTATAGGCGCTGCGCAGCGACAGGCCGAACGCTGTCGTCTTCGAGAGGCTCTGGGCGAAATTCCACGAACTGCCGTCGTTGCCGTTCTTCAGGACGTGGTTGACGGTGACCTGGTTGCCCGGGGCGTTATTGATCCGGTTGACGCAGCCGCCGGGCTGTCCCGTTGCCGCGCACGCCGTCCCGACCCACCGCGGCCTGGCATCGACGCCCGCGAATGCTCCCTGTGCCGCGGGCAGATTGGCGTTGATGTAATAAATCCCGTTCACGTCCTTGGCGTAGAGGAACTCCGTCGTGCTGACGAAGCCCCAGAGGAGGCGGCGATCGACCGCGATGTTGCTGCGCCACACCTGCGGGAACTTGAAATCGGGGTCCGTCACGTTGAGTGCGTAGCTCGATGCGCTGCCGCCGGTCACCGTTGTCGGCTTGTACGCGTCGGGGTTCGGATTGAACGGGAACGCCGTCGTGTTGTCGACAATTCGTTCGCCGATGAGGACGCCCGTATTACCGATCTGATTCGAGATCCACACGTAGGCCGGGCGGCCGCTGAAAACGCCCGTGCCGCCGCGAACCTGCGTCTGCTGGTCACCGTTGAGATCCCAGTTGATGCCCACACGGGGCGACCAGAGGATTTTCGTCTCGGGCATGCTGCCGGTGTCGTACTGGACGGAATTGCCGCGCTCGTCTCGGAACGTCAGCCTGTCGGCGGCTTCGTTGCGGTAGGCCGTGTTCTCGAACATCGACATGTCAAACCGGACGCCACCTGTCACCGTCAGGTTGCGGGCGGGCCGCCATTCATCCTGCGCGTATCCGGCGCTGTACCAGACATCGAGCGGCTGCAGCGGTTTCGTGAGGTTGGGAATGTTGCTCCACCGAACGTGGAAGCGTCCCAACGTCGCCGGCGCGACCGCCCGGTTGGGATTCGCCAGAAATCCGTTGGCATCCGCATAGAAATCCGCCAGCGAGTTGTACGAATAGCCACTCTGCGGACAGCAGTTCCAGAAGACGTTATCGGAATGGTACTTCTCGGCGTAGGCGCCGAACGTCAGTGTGTGCGCAGAAGCGAACTTCGTGAAGTTGTCCTGGACCTGGAAGGTGCTGTATTTCAGTTCGTTCTGGAACGTGAAGGGCTCAAACCCGAACGTGGTGTACGAGGTGCCTCCTTCGAAGATATCCACGAGGGGAAAGACCGAGCCTCGCGACGCACGGCTCTCGTCCTGGTACGTGTAACCGGTCTGGAGCGAGTTCGCCATCGTGCTTCCGATGACGGTGTTCCACTCCCCGATCCCCGACCGAATGTTCTCGAGAATCTGGTAACCCGAATTCCGGAAGCTGAGGAAGGCGGTCGTCCCGTTGCTCCGGCCCCGAAGCGCGGATGTGGAGCTGGAAAGCCCGACGTCGGTGAACGAATCGAGGCGGTTGTACCGGAAGCTGACCTTGTTCGAATTATTGAGATTGAAGTCATTCCTGAGGAGGAAGCGCTTCGCCGGCGTCTGGTCGTCCAGGTTCTCGAACGGACCCGTGTCGTAGCTGAACCGCGCTTTCAGGAACTCGCTGAGGGTCGTCAGGTCAGAGGCGAGAACGCGTGTGGTATTCCCCCCCACCGGCTCGCCGCCGCGATTGGCGCGGAACAGCGAGAGCGGCCGCGTGTCCTCTTCGTTCTCGTAGTTGCCGAAGGCAAACACGCGATTGCGGATAATCGGACCCGATGCCCACCCTCCTGTGTTGCGGAAGTTGAACGTCCCCGGATTGACGGCGAGTCCGGCCGCCTCCGTGCCGACCCAGTCATCGCTGCGGAACCGATGGTAGAACGACCCGCTCAGTCCGTTCGTTCCGCCGCGCGTCACGGTGTTCACGCCGGCGCCGATGAAGCTGCCCTGGCGGACATCGAAGGGCGCCACGTTGACCTGTACCTGCTCGATGGCCTCTAGCGAAATGGCTGCCACGCCGGTGCGATCACCGGGCTGACCTCCGAGACCGAACGAGTTGTTGAAGGAGGAGCCGTCAACCGTGATGTTGTTCATCCGGTTGTCCTGGCCGACAAATCCGCCGCTGCTCGCTGCCTGTGGCGTCAGGCGGGTGATGTCGCCAAGACGGCCGGTGAGCGACGGCAGGAGCGCAATCTCATCCCGAAGAATCGCGGTTGCAGCGCCGGTACGGCTGGAGCTGAAGACCGGGTCGACCTGGGCGGTGACGGTGATTTCCTCGGTCAGCGCGATGGGCCTGACGACGAAATCGACGTCCGCCGCCACGCCCAATGCGACCGCGATGTCGGTCCGGGTTTCCGGGGCGAAGGCCGTGCCCGCACCGCCCCCCGTAAACGCCACAGTGACGCTGTAAGGACCGCC
Source organism: Vicinamibacterales bacterium (assembly GCA_964202965.1). Taxonomy (GTDB): domain Bacteria; phylum Acidobacteriota; class Vicinamibacteria; order Vicinamibacterales; family UBA2999; genus CAXNKG01. The sequence continues at coordinate 51,116 of CAXNKG010000017.1, read as the reverse complement.
GACGCGCATGCCGGGCATCGTGAACCGGCCGTCCGCGCGGGTGACGCCTTCATAGGTGCTGCCGGAAGGCTCGTGGATGGCAATGACTTCCGCGCCTTCCACGGGCTGTCCCTGCGGCGTGGTCACGATGCCGCTGATGGCGCCCGTGGTGACGCCCTGCGCGAATGCCTGGCCGGCGGGCCACGTCAGGGCGCAGAACGCAAGAACGGCAAGCCAACGTCTGATGTGCATCTTCAATCTCTCCAACTAGTTAGGTGCGACGGGGCACGATAGGTACGTAGTCCCAACAACGCGTCGTGGCGGTTCCGAGAAGCAGGATGACGTGGAAGAGGGCGCATGGCCCGGGTATGAGAACGAATTGTACATGAAAAAGGGGCCGCTCCCCGGCGGAAGCGGCCCCTGACAATTGCGGCGGTTCGGCGCTTATTCGGTGCCGGCCGGAGGGGCAGCGGCGGTCGCGATGTTCGCCTTGCGGATTTCCTCGGCGCGGTTCTGCAGCTGGTCGGCTTCTTTCAGGAGCGCCTGCTGGCGCGCCGGATTCCGCTCGAGGTTTGCCTGCACGCGCAGGAGCAGATTCTTGTAGACGAGGGCTTCCATGTATCCCTCGTTGAGCATCAGGGACTTGTCGATCGCCGCGACGCCCATCTGGGTGAACTTGATCTTTTCCGCGTCGCTCAGGCTGAAATCGCGGTACGCCTTCTCCCAGTAATACGTGGCGATGGTATAGAACGCTTCGGGATTGGTCGGCTCGCGCTCCGCGCGCGCGTTGAGCGCTTCGATCGCCCCCTCGAAGTTGCCCTGGCGGTTGTAGAAGGCCGCGAGATTCGTATAGACGCCCGGCTCGGTCGGGCGCGCCTCGCGCGCCTTGACCAGCGTCTCTTCGGCGCGCTCGTAGTCGCCGCTGTCCTCATAGATGCGGGCCAGCGCGAAGTAGTTGACCGGGTCGCTTGGATCCATTTCGATCAGCTGCTGGACGACGGGTTCGGACTGCGCCGGGTCATTCAGCTTCTCCGCGCCGTAGGCGTTCGCCAGGAACTGCAGCGCCAGCTTCTTGAGCTCCGGCCGCTGTTCCAGTTCGATCGCCTTCTTGTAATTCTCGACGGCGCTGTCGATAAAGGCGTCGTTGGCCGCCTCGCCGCGCCGCGTCGGCCGGTACATGTTGTCGTAGCTGTTGCCCAGATAGAAATACGATTCCGTCTGGGTCGGGTCGGCCGCGATAGCCTTTTCATAGGCTTCGATAGCGCCCCGATAATCCTGCTGCTGGTAGGCCGTATGCGCATCCTTGAGCGCCATACGCGCCTCGAGCATCTTCACCTGGCCGCATCCGGCCGCCAACAGGCTGACCCCCGTCGCACAGGCCACGACGGCCCCCCGTAACGCAAACTTCCGCATCCTATTCCCCCTTAGATCTCGGGTCGGCAGGCATCGCCCGCCGTGAGTCCTACAAGCGGGCCAGTATAGTGATCGCGTTTCGGATGAGTCAAGGACTACCCGGCCAGTTGCCTTGACCCCCTCCAACCCCACTCCTATCATGAAGATGGCGGCACCCCCTATCCAGCATGATTCGGTTTGAGACGCTCCTCGACACCGTCCGGAGCTACAGCCCGGAGGCCGATCTCGAGCTGTTGCGGAAGGCCTACGTCTTTTCCGCGCTTGAGCACAAGGGCCAGGTCCGCCAGTCGGGGGAGCCGTACGTCGTGCATCCCCTCGAGGTCGCTGCGATCCTCGCGGAGATGAAGCTGGACGTCGTCGCGGTGGCCGCGGGCCTCCTCCACGATGTCGTCGAGGACACCCGTACGACCCCCGCCAGAATCGCCGAGCTGTTTGGGCCGGAAGTCGCCCACGTCGTCGAGGGGGTGACTAATATCGGCGCGATTCCGTTCTCGTCCAGCGAGGAACGCCAGGCGGAGAACTTCCGCAAAATGCTCCTCGCGATGGTGGACGACATCCGCGTCATCCTCGTCAAGCTCGCCGACCGGCTGCACAACATGCGGACGCTGGAGCACCTGCCGGACGACCGCCGCACCAAGATCGCGCAGGAAACGCTCGACATCTACGCCCCCATTGCCAACCGGCTGGGGATGAGCAAGGTCAAGAACGAACTGGAGGAGCTGGCTTTCCGGCATCTCGATCCCCGCGCCTACCAGACACTGAGCTCGAAGGTCGAAGCCAAACGCAAGCATGCGGAGAACGTCATCGACAAGCTCACGCGCACGCTGCGCGGAAAGCTCGAAGAGTCGCAGATCCCGGTGATCCAGCTCGATGGGCGCATCAAGCGCCTCTACAGCATTCAGCAGAAGATCAAGCGCCAGAAGATCGACCTGGAGCGCGTCTACGACTTCGTGGCGCTGCGAGTCGTGACGGAGTCGGTGAAGGATTGCTACGCGGCGCTCGGCATCATTCATCAGCTCTGGTCGCCCGTCCCCGGCCGTATCAAGGACTTCATCGGCATGCCGCGGCCCAACGGGTATCAGTCGCTGCACACGTCGGTCGTCAGCGAGCACGGCTTTCCCTTCGAGGTGCAGATTCGCACCGAGGAAATGCACCGGCACGCGGAGGAGGGTATTGCCGCGCACTGGAAATACAAGGAAGGACGCGTCGGCGCCAACCGCGACGAGCATTACTTCCAGTGGATGCGGCAACTGCTCGAAGTCCACCAGGAAGTCCGCGATCCGCAGGAGTTCCTGCAGCATCTGAAGGTCGACCTCTATCCCGAGGAGGTCTACATCTTCACGCCCAAGGGCGAGGTGAAGTCGCTCCCCAAAGGCGCGACGGCCGTGGACTTCGCCTATGCGGTCCACACCGATGTCGGTCACCGGTGCGTCGGCGCCCGGGTCAACGGGCGGATGGTGCCGCTGCGGACGCGTCTGCAGAACGGCGACATCATCGAGATCGTCACGCAGATCGGCCATCGTCCGAGCCGCGACTGGCTCGGTTTCGTCGCGACGTCGCGCGCGCGGAGCAAGATCAGGCACGTCATTCAGGCGGAGGAGCGCGTTCGCAGCATCGAGCTGGGCAGGCGTCTGTTCGACAAGGAGGTGCGCCGCTACGGCCTGAATCCCCAGACGATTCTCGAGAGCGACGAGCTCTCGACGTTCGCATCTGAATACGGCGCGCAGAAGGTCGACGAACTGCTCACGCACATCGGCTACGGGAAGCTCTCGGCCCGCACGGTGCTGCAGAAGGCCGTCCCGTCGGCGCTGCTGAAGGAAAAGCCGCCGGAGAGCGGCGTCGTCTCCGCGGTCAAGCGGGCGTTCCGGTCAAGCGCCGCGGAAAACCGGATCAAGGTGAGCGGGACCGACGACGTGCTCATCTTCCGTGCCAAGTGCTGCAATCCGATCCGCGGCGAGCGCATCATCGGCTACATCACGCGCGGCAAAGGCGTCTCGGTCCACTCGTCCAGCTGTCCGAACGTCCTCAACCTGATGTTCGATCCCGACCGCCGGATCGAGGTCGAATGGGATACGGACGGCTCGGACCAGGCGCCGTACGCCGTGCGGCTGACGATGCAGGTCGAAGACCGGAAGGGCATGCTGGCGGAGATCAGCGCGCGCGTATCCGATATCAATACGAACATCACCAACATGGAGGCGCGCACGGGGGGGGACCACCATAACGCCCGGATCGAGATGACCGTCGAAATCAAGGACGTGAAACACCTCGACCGGGTGATCAAATCGATCAAGGGCGTCGACGGCGTGCTGGGCGTGGAGCGAGCGGCAAAAGCATAAGTCAAAAGGACGTTCGATAGTCCCTTTGACTTTTGACTTTTGACCTTTGACTTACGGAAGGACCGCGATCGCGTCGATTTCGATGCGGGCGTCGCGCGGCAGGCGCGCCACCTGCACCGTCGATCGGGCCGGCGGCGGGTCCGTCACAAACTTCGCGTAGCTCTCGTTCATCGCTGCGAAGTCATTCATGTCCATCAGGAAGACCGTCGTCCGCACGACGTGCTCGAAGCCGGCGCCGGCCGCCTTCAGCAGGGCGCCGACGTTGCGCATCACCTGATCGGTCTGCGCGGCGATATCGCCGGTGACGATCGTCCCGGTCGCCGCGTCGAAGGGGATCTGGCCAGAAATGAACAGCAGGTTGCCCGCGCGAATCACGGGCGAGTAGGGTCCGATCGCGCGCGGCGCGCCGGGCACCGCAATCGCTTCCCGCACGGTCAGGCTGCCTTGGAGGCCTTGCCTGCCTTGACCACTTTGCCGCTGCGCAGGCACCGGGTGCACACGCGAATCTTCCGCGCGGCGCCGTTGATGAGCGCGCGGACCGCCTGGAGGTTGGGCTCGAACCGCCGCGGGCCGACGTTATGCGCGTGCGACACGGTCCGTCCCACGACCGGTCCCTTTCCGCAGATTTCACACCGTTTTGCCATACTGTCCGGCCTTTCCTCAGAGGGCGAAACCCGAATTGTAACAGTTCAGGGCAGGATCAGGGAACTCGACGGCGCAGGGGCCCCTTGGGGCTCCGGTGTCGACGTGTCCTGGAGAAGGCGGCCCATCAGTTCCAGGTAGGCCCGATCGCCGTCCCCGGGGGCGCCCAGTGTCCGGCCACCCTGTTCGATCGCGCGGAGCGCAACGGCTGCTTCGTGGTCGTACACCGTGCCGCCCTGTTCTCGAATCTGTCCCAGCAGCGCCTTGAGCGCGCCCGCCAAGGACTGCGCCGGAATCGAGGCCGGCAGATGGTCGTAGATGACGCCCCGCGCGGCGGTTTCCAGTGTGGCCGCGAACGAGGCCGCCGCCTCAACAACATCCGCGTCCACCAGCCGCGCGAGGCCGTCGGTCCGATGCCGCGCAATCGAGGAGTGAAAGAGAAAGAACAGCTGGTACTGCCGTTCCGTGAGATGGCGAATCGTCGGAAGCAGGCGGGCGACGTCGCGCTCCTGCTGGCGCCGGACGACGGCAGCCGGGTGCTCGCGTGAACTCGCGAGGTATGCGCAGTCGCCGGGGCACTGGATCTCGACGCGCCGCTTGGTGCCGCAGCAGACGGTGCAGATCGCGCGCCCGAGAGCAGGACAGTCCCGTCGTGCCTTGCCGCGGCCGCACCTGGGACAGGCCATTTCCTCAGTATAAGCTCGCCGAATATTCACAGGAGGCCATGGAAGACGCGATCGTTCGCCAGGACACGCCGACTGAGTATTTCTGCGGTCTGGTTGAATCCGCGATTCAGCGCCAGCATCTGAGCGCCCGCGAGGTCGCCTCGTTCTACGTGGTGAACCTGCTCGCCGGCTTTATCCGCAGCGACCGATCAGCCCCCGACGACAATCAGGCGCTCGGCGTGCGCTTCGTGAAAGCGCTGGGCGCGGACGGGCAGCAGACGGGCAGGAAGCCTTCTCGCCGAGCGCGGAATCGTCCCTGTGGCACCTGACCGACAGCGACTCATTCAGAGACGAACCTGACACCACTCCGATACACAGCGTAAATATCCGCACATTGTAGATATTTACGCAAAACACGTGTCAGCCGCTTGAAGATCGGCAGGAGTCGCCTCTGACTTTGGGCAGTCGCCGGCGTGGCAGTCCGATCTCATTAGTAATAGAAGTCTTTCTATATCAATATGTTATGGACAAGTCACGGTCACGATTCGGCGGCCAACATGGGCGGCTGTCTGGGCACTCAGGTGGTGTTGAACCGCCACAGTCTGCCTCCGGAGATGTCTCCATCAAATGACGACCAGTAGTCCAAGACTCAGCGCGTTCTCACGGCGTCTAACGAAGCGAGGTGACGCGGAGCGGGTTCATTCGACGTAGACAGATCGCTGTAAGTTATATATAATGAATGTCTTACCTATTACATCTCCGTTCGAGTTTTAACCCTGATCGTGATGCACGTCCAGGGTGGTCAGCCGATAACGCCGACATCGCCTCGACACGGCATCATAGTTGCAGGTATCGAGCACGCATAGCGGCCACCCCGGTATCTGGGAGTGGCCCGGAAGGAGCGGCAGTCACCATGGCGACGACGAAAAGAGTGAAAGCACCGGTGAAGTCCCGGTACGAAGAACTGAAACAGATGCTCGACGATCGCCGCCGCGAGCTGACGAGCGATGTGCAGGGCCGGATGCGCGACGTGCGCGCGGACGGGACCAAGGACCGTGAGGTATACGACCAGGGCGAGAGCTCCGAGGTCGATATTCAGGAAGACATCGAGTTCGCGCTGATCCAGATGAAGTCGGAAACCCTCAACAAGATCAACGAGGCGATCCGGCGGCTGGAGGACGGCACCTACGGGAACTGCTTCGAGTGCGGCGACGAAATCGCGGAAGCGCGCCTCCGGGCACTGCCCTTCGCGGTGCGCTGCAAGGATTGCGAAGAAGCGCGCGAGAACGCGGAACAGCGGGAGCGGTCACAGGCGCGGAAGAGCGGCTCGTCGTCGTTGTTCTTCGACATGGCGAGCTAAGACACCGTTCGAACCGGTCGGTTCGTTCGGATCGCTTGAACGGTGAAAGGGCGGCCCAGATGTGGCCGCCCTTTCTATTTTCGGAGCTGCAGATAATGGAGCGCGAGGAGGCACTCGAGTTGAGCGAGGTCGCGGCCGGGGAACGGCCGGTGAGTATTCCCGACGAGCTCCCGATCCTGCCCCTGCGCGACACCGTCCTGTTTCCGAACTCGTTCATGCCGCTTGCCGTTGCGCGCGAGAGCTCGGTGCGGCTGATCGACGAAGCGATTTCGAGTGGCATGGTCATCGGCGTCTTCACGCAGCGCGACGCCTCCATCGAGGAACCGCAGCAGGCCGACCTGTACCAGGTCGGCACCGCGAGCCATATTCACAAGATGTTCAAGCTGCCCGACGGCAGCATCCGCCTCATCGTGCAGGGGCTGTCGCGCCTGACCCTCGATGCCGTCACGGCCACGCGGCCGTACCTGCGGGGCCGCGCCACGGCGGCGGCGGAGACGGTCAGGGAGGAGGACCGCCTCGAAATCGACGCGCTCCTGCGCAACATCAAGATGAACTTCCAGAAGGTCGTGTCACTGTCGCCCCTTCTCTCGGATGACCTGCAGACCCTGGCCGCCAACATCACCGACGCCGGCCGTCTCGCTGACTTCATTGCCTCGAGTCTCACGACCATCGACACCGTCGTGAAACAGGAAGTGCTGGAGGCGCTCGACGTGCGGGCGCGGATGGACAGCCTGAACAGAATCCTCATCAAGGAGCTTGAAGTACTCGAGCTCGGGTCCAAAATTCAGTCGCAGGTCCAGTCGGAAGTCGGGAAGAACCAGCGCGAGTACTTTCTCCGCGAGCAGATGAAGGCGATTCAGAAAGAGCTCGGTGAGGCCGACGATCAGACCAAGGACGTCGAAGAGTTCCAGCTGAAGATCGAGGCGTCGGGCATGCCGGAGGCGGTGCGCAAGGAAGCCCAGCGCGAGCTCGATCGGCTCGCCAGGATGCCCGTCGCGGCGGCCGAGTACACCGTCAGCCGCACCTACCTCGACTGGCTCGTCACGCTGCCCTGGCAGAAACGGACGGAGGAGACCATCGACCTGAAGCTCACGAAGCAGGTGCTCGACGCCGAGCACACGGGCCTCGAGAAGGCCAAGGACCGCATCCTTGAGTACCTCGCCGTGCGGAAGCTGAACCCGGAGGTCAAGGGGCCGATTCTCTGTTTTGTCGGGCCTCCGGGCGTGGGCAAGACGTCGCTGGCGCGCTCGATCGCGGAGTCGCTGTCGCGCAAAGTCGTCCGTGTGTCGCTTGGGGGAATGCGGGACGAGGCGGAAATCCGTGGACACCGGCGCACCTACATCGGCGCGCTGCCCGGGCAGATCATCCAGGGGCTGCGGAGGGCGGCATCGAAGAACCCGGTGTTCATCCTCGACGAAATCGACAAGCTCGGCTCGGACTTCCGCGGCGATCCCGCGTCGGCACTGCTCGAGGTGCTCGACCCCGAACAGAACTCGACCTTCCGCGATCACTACCTCGACGTCGCCTTCGACCTGTCAGAGGTGCTGTTTATCACGACGGCCAATGTGCTCGACCCGGTGCCGCCCGCCCTCCGCGATCGCATGGAAGTGCTCGAACTTCCGGGGTATACGGAAGAGGAAAAACTGGCGATTGCCCGTGAGCATCTCGTCGACAAGCAGGTCGCCAACCACGGCCTGAAGCCGGACGAGTTCGCCATCACCGACGAGGCCATCAGCGCCGTCATCCGCGGATACACGCGTGAGGCGGGCGTCCGCAACCTGGAACGTGAGATTGCGGCTCTCTGCCGCAAGGCGGCGCGCCGCCGCGCGGAGGGTACCCTCGCGCCGCTGACGGTGACGCCGGCCGTCGTGATGGAGATGCTGGGTGCTCCGACGTTCCTCGACGAGGAGATGCAGGAACGCACGAAGGAGCCCGGCGTGGCCATCGGGCTCGCATGGACGCCGGCCGGCGGCGACGTCCTGTTCATCGAGGCATCCAGAATGCCGGGAACGGGAACGCTGACGCTGACGGGTCAGCTCGGCGATGTCATGAAGGAGTCCGCGCGGGCGGCGCTGTCGTGGTTCCGCGCGCACGCGGCTGAGTACGGCGCCGATCCGGATTTTTTCAAGCACTCCGAGATCCACCTCCACGTGCCCTCCGGCGCCATTCCGAAAGACGGGCCTTCGGCTGGCGTCACGATGGCGGCGGCGCTCGCCTCCGAGGTCGCACGCCGCCCGGTACGCGGCGACATCGCCATGACGGGCGAGATCACGCTCTCCGGGCGTGTGCTACCCGTCGGCGGCATCAAGGAAAAGGTGCTGGCGGCGCGGCGCGCGGGAATTCGCGAGGTGATCCTGCCGCGGCAGAATGCAAAGAACGTCAACGAGGACCTGACGGAGGAACTGCGGAAGGAGTTGACGATTCACTTCGTGCAGAGCGTCGACGAAGTGTTGCTCCTGGCCCTGACTCCTGCGGCCAAGGCCACCGGGGACAAGAAGAACCGCGTCCAGCCTAGAGTGCAATAAGCGTCAGCCCGGCGACCGTCTTCATGTCAATGATCGCCCCAGACGTGATCATCGTCCGGATCGCCTCGACGGAAAACGGCTGCGCCTCAATATCTTCATCCTCGTCCTGCTCCGCGGCCGCATCGGCCGCGCCCGGGGCCCGGAGCCCGGTCGCGCGGAAGAAGTGCATTTCCTCGTCGCAGTAACCAGGCGTGGGAAACACGCTGGCGAGCGGCTGAACCGACGCCGGAATCAAACCGATTTCCTCCTGACATTCCCTGGCCGCGGCGGCCGCGGGATCTTCGCCTGGCTTCAGGCTGCCGGCCGGGAGCTCCCACACCCATCGTCCAATCGCATGGCGATACTGGCGGACCAGAACGATCTCTCCGCTGCCGGTGACCGGGATCAGGACGACCGACCCGGGATGCCGGACGATCTCCGCGTCGAGGCGATGGCCGCGAGGCAACGTGATCGATTCAATGCTCACGGTGAAGATTCGGCCCTGGAACGCCTTCCGAATCTGCGTCGGCACGATCGGCTTAGTCGTCATCGTCTTTCCAGCCGGGTAGCTCCTCCAGGATGTTCATGAGATCGGCGGGCATCGGCGCGATGAACTCCATCCGGCGCCCGTCGCCGGGGTGCGAGAACACCAGTCTCTCCGCATGGAGGAACGGCCGCTCAAGCCGCTGCAGCGCGCGCAGGTCGCCCGGAATCCGCCGGCGGAGTCCGCCGTACACCGAATCACCGACGATGGGATGGCCGATGGCACTCAGGTGGACGCGGATCTGATGCGTACGCCCGGTGTGGATGGCGACCTGGCAGAGCGTGACGCCGTTCAGGTGATGCGCCCGGGTGATCCGCGTCACCGCTTCACGCGCGTGGCGGGCTCGCGCCGACATCTTCTGCCTGTGAACCGGGTCGCGCCCGATGGCGGCGTCGATCCGCCGGCCCGCCTGGACCACGCCCCAGACAAGCGCCACATACTCCTTTTCGACTTCGCGGTCGTGAAACTGCCGCGAGAGCTCCACGTGCGCCGCGTCGGTCTTCGCGATCACCATCACGCCGGACGTGCCGCGATCCAGCCGATGGACGATGCCCGGGCGCAGGTGGCCGCCGATGCCGCTCAGGTCGGTGATGTGATGCAGGAGTGCGTTGACCAGCGTCCCCGACGCATGTCCCGCGCCTGGATGCACCACCATGCCGGCCGGCTTGTTGATGACCGCCAGATCGAGGTCCTGATACAGGATGCCGACGGGCAGCGCCTCGGGGACGACGTCAGACGGTGTGGGCTCGGGAAGATCGACCGAAACGCGATCGTCTGGGCGCACGGCGTAATTGGTGCGGGTGATCGCGGCGGCCGCCTTCTGCCCCCGCTGAACGGCGACACGGCCGTCGGTGATCAGCTGCTGGATCTGCGATCGCGATCGTTCGAGAACGGACACCAGGAACCGATCGAGCCGCTGGCTGTCGGCGTCGGACGGGACGACGAGTTCGATAGCCACATTTACGCCGCCCGCGGACGGCCGCGTTCCATCTGTTCCGGCGTGTCGGGCGAGTGGCGCGACAGCCAGACCAGCATCACCAGACTCAGCGGCCCGAGGATCAGCGAGATGAACTGCGAGGTCGACAAGCCCAGGATCTCCCCCCGCGGATCGCCGCGGTACATCTCGACGATGAAGCGCGACACGGCGTACAGGAACATATAGGCCCAGAACGTCCGCCCCGCAAAGCGGCGCCCGCGCCGCTCGGTGCCGAGCAGTAGCACCAGGATGAGCAGCTCCGCTCCCGCCTCGTACAGCTGTGTCGGGTGGAGCGGGATGCCGAGCGGCGTGCCGACGTTCGCCGCGGCAAGAGGATTGGTGAAGATGACCGCCCACGGCACGTCGGTTGGCCTTCCGTAGCAGCAGCCCGCCGCCATGCAGCCGAGGCGCCCCGTCACGTGGCCGAGCGCGATGCCCGGCGCAAAGACATCGCAGGTCGTCCAGAAGGGGAGCCGATGCCGCCCGACGTACCAGAACCCCACCGCCACGGCGAGGATCAGGCCGCCGTAAAACACGCCGCCCGATCGCGCCAGCGACAGCAGATCCGCCGTTGACCGGCTGAACTGATCGAAGTCGACGACGAGGAGCAGCAGCTTCGCGCCGACCAGCGCCGCAATGATGATGTAGATGCCGAGGTCGAGGACGCGGTTCGGATCGAGCCCCCATCGCCTGGCGCGGCGCATGGCGAGCCACAGGCCGAGGAGGTAGGAGGCGGCCAGCAGCACGCCGTACGAATAGATGGTGACCGGTCCGATACTAAACAGCTCTGGATACACGGCGTCGTCCTATCTGAAGGAGATCGAGAATCATAAGCGAGACGCCGACCGTAATGGCCGCGTCAGCCACGTTGAACGCCCAGAAGTGCCAGCCGTTCCAGTAGACGTCGAAGAAATCCAGGACGTATCCGTCAGCGATCCGATCGATGAGGTTACCGGCGGCCCCTCCCACCACGAGGGCCAGTCCGAGTCGCGACAGGCGCTGGTCGGCCGGAAGCGAGGCGCCATACCAGGCCAGGGACGACAGCGCGATGGCCGCGACGGCCGACAGGACGGCCGTCTTGAACGGAAAGGTGGCCGCGTTCATCAGTCCGAACGCCGCGCCGAAGTTGTGGACGCGTGTCAGGCTGAAGAAGCCCGGGATGACCTCGACGCTGTCGTGCAGGCCGAAACTCGATCGCACCAGCACCTTGACAGCCTGATCGACCAGGACCACCAGCGCCGCGAGCGACAGTTCCAGCCTGAAGCCGCCGATGACGCCCATCAACGGTTGACCGGTTCCGCGAGCGCTGCGACGCACCGATCGCAGATTCCCGCCCAGTCCGGTTCGGTGCGAACCGTCGGCACGTATCGCCAGCATCGTTCGCACTTCGTCCCGCGCGCCTTGCCGACGAGCACCGTCACCGCGCCGGCCTCCCCGGGCGCGCCGACGCGCAGATCCAGGTCGGAGACGATGAACAGCATCGGCAGCTGATCACGATAGCGTTCAAGCAGGTCCCCCACGGGTCCCGTCGCGGTGACCGTGACATGGGCGCTGAGCGAATTGCCGATCACCTTGTCCTTGCGCCGCTGCTCCAGAGCGGCATTGACCTGGTCTCGGACCACCAGTAATTGATCCCACTCGGTCATCAGCGCAGGATCGAGGAACCGCCGGACATCCGGGAACTCCTCCACGTGGACGGACTCGGCGCCCCGGCCAGGGATGTGCTTCCACAGCTCGTCCGCGGTCATCGGCAGGATCGGCGCCAGCAGCCGCGCCAGGCCATCCGCGATCAGGTACATCGCCGTCTGCGCGGAGCGCCGGCTGTCCGACGCGGCGCCAAGCGTGTACATCCGATCCTTGGTGATGTCGATGTAGAACGCGCTCAGGTCGGCCGTAACCAGTGCATTGAGCGCCTGAAACACGCCAGGGAAGTCGTACGCCTCATACGCGCGGACGATCCGCTGCGCCGCATCGGCGTAGCGCGCGAGCGCGTAGCGATCGACGGGTTCGAGTGCTTCGTACGGGGTGAGATCCATCGCGGGATCGAGGTCGTACAGATTGGCTACGAGAATCCGGCACGTATTCCGCCACTTGCGGTACGCCTCGACGACCCGCGAGAGGATCTCCTTGCCGAGGCGGACTTCCTCGCCGTAGTCGACCATCGCCACCCATAGACGCAGGATCTCGGCGCCGCTCTGCGTGATGACCTCCTGAGGCGCGACGGTATTTCCGAGCGACTTGGACATCTTGCGTCCGTGCTCGTCGACCACGAAGCCGTGCGTCAACACCTGCCGGAACGGCGCCTTGCCGCGTGTACCGAGGCCAATCAGGAGCGAGCTGTGGAACCAGCCGCGGTGCTGGTCGCTGCCCTCCAGATACATGTCCGCCGGCCACGTCAGCTCGGGCCAGAACGGCAGGACCGCCTCATGGCTCGAGCCCGAATCGAACCAGACGTCGAGGATGTTGCGGTCCCGTTCGAACTCCCGTCCGCCACATGAGGGGCAGGCGAGCCCAGGAGGCGTGAACTCGTCGATCGGCCGCTCGTACCAGGCGTCGGCCCCGTGCTGTTCGAACACGGCGGCGGCGCGCTCGGTCAGCTCCGGAGTCAGGACCGGCGTCTGGCAGGCCGTGCAATTGAGCGCGGTAATCGGCACGCCCCACGATCGCTGGCGCGAAATGCACCAGTCCGGCCGGAACGCGATCATGTTGTGGATCCGTTCACGGCCCCAGCCGGGGATCCAGCGCACGCGCTCGATCTCGGTCAGCGCCTGCTCGCGCAGCCGCGCCGTGTCCATCGCGATGAACCACTGCGACGTGGCCAGGAAGATGACCGGATTCTGGCAGCGCCAGCAGTGCGGGTATTGATGTGCGAAGGTCTCGCGGTGCCAGAGCCGTCCGCGCTCCTGCAGCGCCCGCTCGACGTTCGGATTCGCGTCCCACACACGCTGGCCGCCGAACAGCTCCACCGTCTCGAGGAAGTGGCCGCCGGGGCCGATGGGCGCGTAGATATCGAGGCCGTAGCGGACGCCGGTCCGGTAGTCGTCCGCGCCATGCCCCGGTGCCGTATGGACCGCGCCTGTGCCGGCGTCGAGCGTCACGTAGTCCGCCAGCACCGCCACCGAGTCGCGATCGTAGAGCGGGTGCCGGAACCGGAGATGCTCGAGCTCTGCTCCCTTCATGCGCGCGACAGGGGCACCAAACGGGCGCTTGACCGCGTCGCTCACACAGGGCGCCAGCCCTTCCGCGACGATCACCGTCCGGCCATCCACGTCGTACGCGGCGTAGTCGAAGTCGGGATGAAAGGCTATCGCGAGATTCGACGGAATCGTCCAGGGCGTGGTCGTCCAGATCAGTACGGAGACCTCGCGCCCGCCAAGCGCCGGCACCCGCGAGGCGAGGTCGGCGGCACTGTCGGGGTTCAGCGGGAACTCGACGTAGATCGAGGGCGACGAGTGGTCTTCGTACTCGACCTCCGCCTCGGCGAGCGCGGTGCGGCAATGAATGCACCAGTGCACCGGCTTCTTGCCCTTGTAGACCATCCCATCCGCAACGAACTTTCCCAGGGCGCGCACAATCGCGGCCTGGTACTGGTAGTTCATCGTCAGGTACGGCTTCGACCACAGGCCGATGACGCCGAGCCGCTCGAATTCCTCGCGCTGGATGTCGACGTACCGTGCGGCATACTCGCGGCACGCCCGGCGGAAGTCGGCGACGCTCATCTCGCGCTTCCTCGGACCCAGCTCGCGATCGACCTTCAGCTCGATCGGCAGGCCGTGGCAGTCCCATCCGGGTACATACGGCGCGTCAAACCCCGCCATCGTCTTCGAGCGGACGATGAAGTCCTTGAGGATCTTGTTGAGGGCATGACCGATATGGATGTTGCCGTTGGCGTACGGTGGACCGTCGTGCAGGACGAACTTCGGCCGTCCGGCGCGCCGGCGGCGAATCTCGCCGTACAGGTCCGCCGCCTTCCAGCGCGCGAGCCACTCGGGTTCGGCCGTCTGAAGGTTGGCTTTCATGGGAAAGCCGGTGCGAGGGAGATTAACCGTGTCCTTCCAGTCGGGCATAAAAGTAGGCAGCAGGCAGTAGGCAGCAGTGGGCAGTAGGCAGTGGGCCGTGCCGCCGGAAGCTCTCCGAAAACTGCCTACAGCCTACCGCCTACAGCCTACTTCCCGATTTTATAATGCGGGGATGGTCGAAGAGGTGTTCCTCGACAACGGCTTGCGCGTGCTCGTACAGGAACTCCACACGGCGCCGCTGGCGTCGGTGTGGTGCTGGTATCGCGTCGGATCGCGCGACGAGCCGGCCGGGCTGACGGGCGTCTCGCACTGGGTCGAGCACATGAACTTCAAAGGGACGACCAACATTCCACGAGACAAGGTCAAAGGCATCATCGAGCAGTTCGGCGGATACTGGAACGGCTATACCTGGATCGATGAGACGACGTACACGGAGACGGCGACGCGTGACGCGCTCGATCGGATGCTCTTCATCGAGTCCGAGCGCATGGCCAGCTGCCTGTACGACCCGGTGGACTGCGAGTCCGAACGGACCGTCATCATCTCGGAGCTGCAGGGTGGAGAGAACGATCCGGACACGCTGCTCGACCAGGAACTGACGGCGGCCGCGTTCACGGCGCATCCGTACCGGCATCCCACCATTGGCTGGCTCTCCGATGTGCAGACGATGACGCGGGACGATTTGTACGGGTACTACCGCCGCCATTACGTCCCCAACAACGCCACGCTGGTCGTCGCGGGCGATGTCGACACGCGTGAGGCGATTGCCGCCGTGAAACGCCACTTCGGCGCGATCAAGCCAGGCGACGTGACGAAGCGGACGCTCACCGCGGAGCCGGAGCAGATCGGCGAGCGCCGGGTCGTCCTCTCGCGCGAAGGGACGACGGCCTATCTGAAGATCGGGTACCACGCGCCTGCAGCGGCAGACGCCGAGTTCTTTCCGATGCTCGTGCTCGACGCGGTGCTGACCGGGGCGAAGGGCGTCAACCTGTGGGCGAGCTTTCGCACGCCTCCGCCACAGCGCAGCGCGCGGCTCTATCGTGCCCTCGTCGATGCCGGCCTCGCCTCGGCCGTTGGCGGCGGACTCGTCCCGACCGCCGACCCGTTTCTCTACACGGTCTCCGTGACGGCGGCCTCCGGAACGCCGCTCGTGCGGCTGGAAGAGGCGGCGCTGGCGGCGATCGAGGGCGTTCGCATCGCAGGCATCACCGATGCGGAACTGAGGAAGGCCATTCACCAGCTGCGCGCGCGCCTGGTCTTTGAAAATGACAGCATCACGAACATCGCGCATCAGCTCGGCTACTTCGACATGGTCGACACCTGGCGAACCGTGGCCTCCCTCGAGTCCCGGATTGCGGCGGTGACCGTGGAGCAGGTCGCCCGTGTTGCCGCGAAGCGGCTGAGCGCGACGAATCGGACCGTCGGCTGGTTACAGCCTCAATGACGACGGCCATGTCCCGCGGCCTCGCGCCGGTTCGCGCCGTTCTGGAGAATGGCGCGGTCGTGACCGCGAAACGTTCCCCAACGACACCGGCGGTGACGATTCACGCCGGATTTCTCGCGGGATCCGTGTACGACCCTCCGGCGCTCGCCGGCCTCGCGCACTTCGTGTCCCGCACGATCGATCGAGGCACGGCCACGCGGCCGGCCGGCATCATCGCCGAGGAACTCGATCGGCGCGGCGTGTCGCTGGGGGCCAAGATCAACCGGCATGTGTTCTCGCTCGTGTGTACCTGCCTCGTCGAGGATCTGCACGACGTGCTCAACCTCATGGCCGACATCGTCATGCACCCGGTGTTTCCGGATGAGGAGGTCGCCACCAAGCGCGGAGAAGTCATCACCGTCATCCGTCAGGACGAGGACAATCCGGCGGTCATGGCGTCGGAAGGCGTGCTCGCGGATCTGTATGGCGCGAGTCACGGCTACGGCCGGAGACCCAAGGGGAGCGTGGCGAGCGTCGAGGCGATCGAGGCCGGCGCCCTCCGCCGGTTTCACGGGGAGCGCGTGCGCCCGGGCGCGATGTCCCTGGTGATGGTCGGAGACGTCGATCCGCAGGACGCGATTGATGCCGCCGCCCAGGTGTTCGACGGCTGGCGCGGAGCCGCGCCGCCGCCGATCGAGCTGGGCGACGGCGTGACCGCGTCCGGGCGCCGGGTTCGCGCCATCCCGATGATGAACAAGGCTCAGGCCGATATTGCGTACGGATTCACGAGCATCCGCCGATCCGATCCCGCGTATGACGCGTACTGGCTGATGAACAACATCCTGGGTCAGTACGCGATTGGTGGACGTCTTGGTGACAGCATTCGCGAACGCCAGGGGATGGCGTACTACGTGTACAGCGCGCTCGATGCGAATGTGATTCCCGGCCCCCTGATGGTGTGCGCCGGCGTCAGCCCTGCGAATGTCGACCGCGCGGTGGCGTCCATCGATGAAGAGCTGCGGACGCTGCGCGCGGACGGGCCGACCGAACGCGAGATCACCGAGTCTCGGCAGTATCTGATCTGGTCGATGCCGCGGACGCTGGAGACCAACATCGGCATCGCCAACTTCCTGCAGACCGCGGAGTTCTTTGGCCTCGGGACCGACTACGACCTGCGCGTCCCTGGCCTGCTGCACGCCGTCACGCGCGACGCGGTCCATGAGGCGGCGCGCCGCACCCTCGAACCCGAGCGAGCGACGGTCGTGATTGCGGGACCGTATCCCGCGTAGGTCAGCCGGGCGGCCAGGCGAGCGGACGGCCGGCCAGCAGGTGCAGGTGGATGTGGAAGACCGTCTGGCCCGCGTCCCGATTCGTGTTGAAGACGGTCCGATAGCCGCGCTCATCGTAGCCGTGTTCCGTCGCAATCGCTGCCGCGCGGCGAACCATCTCTCCCACGAGCGCGTCATCGGCGGCCGACAGGTCGTTCAGCGAAGCGATGTGCTTTTTCGGAATGATGAGCAGATGGAGCGGCGCCTGCGGGTTGATGTCGGCGAACACCGCCAGCGTGTCGTCCTGAAACAGGATCGTCGCGGGGATCTGTCCCGCGGCAAGCTTGCAGAACAGGCAGTCAGTCATGTGTCTACCGGAACGCCTTAGCGGCGTTCCTTTTCGCGCTGAATGATAGCCGCTCGCGGAATGCCCTGCAGGTCGGACCGCACCCGTCGCAGCGTCAGCGGGGCGCGTGCCGCCACGAGCGCCTCGACCTGTTCCTCCTGGCCGTACCCGAACTCCATGACGAGCCAGCCGCCGGGTTTAAGTGTGACACCCGCGGCGTCGAGCACGCCCGTGATGTCACGCAGCCCCTCGGCCCCGCCAAAGAGCGCGACCTCCGGCTCGTGTTTCACCGCAGGGGCGAGTGCTGGCTTGTCGCCGTCTTTGACATAGGGCGGATTGGCCGTAATCACGTCGAAGGGTCCCGGCACGTCCGTCAGGTAGGACGTCGCGACGAAGCGAACCCGGTCGGCAACGCCAAGGCGCGTCGCATTGCGCCGGGCGACGTCGAGAGCAGCGGTGGAGATGTCGGTGGCCGTGACACGGGCGCGCGGACGCTCGTGCGCGATGGAGATGGCGACACAGCCGCTGCCGGTCCCGATATCGGCGACGACGGTCTCACCGAGCGCGGGCAGAAGGCCCACCGCCTCTTCGACCAGGGCCTCCGTTTCGGGACGCGGAATCAGCACGGCCGGCGTGACCTCGAATTCGAGGCCCCAGAACTCCCGGACGCCGAGGATGTACGCGCTCGGTTCACGCCGGCGTCTCCGCTCGACCCACTCCGAGAACCGCGGCTCGAGCTGCGTTGGCGTATCGGCCTGCCGTTCGACCAGCAGCCGCGCGCGATCCCACCCGAGGATGGTGCGCGCGTACAGGTCGACATCGATGGCCGCCTCCGCCTGGCCGATGCCCGCATCGGCAAGTACGCGCCGCGCTTCCGCCAGCCGTTCGTGCAGCATCAATTGACCGAGGTCGCTTCTTTGAGCTTCTCGGAGTTGTAGAAGGACGACACCTGCTCGAGGATCTCGGCCGGATCGCCCTCGAGGACGTCGTGAAGCCGGTGCGTCGTGAAGTTGATGCGATGGTCGGTGATACGGCTCTGTGGAAAGTTATACGTACGAATCTTCTCCGAACGCTCGCCGGTGCCGACCTGTCCGCGCCGCTCCTTGGCGATCGCTTCCTGCTGCTTCCGCATCTCCATTTCGTAGAGGCGCGCGCGCAGCACCTTCATCGCCTTCGCCCGGTTCTTGATCTGCGACTTCTCGTCCTGCTGCGACACGACCAGTCCGCTGGGAAGGTGGGTGATCCGGATGGCGGAGTACGTCGTGTTCACGCTCTGGCCGCCAGGCCCGCTGGAGCAGAAGGTATCCACCCGCAGATCCTTCTCGTTGATCTGGATGTCGACGTCCTCGGCTTCCGGGAGCACGGCGACCGTCGCGGTGGAGGTGTGGATGCGTCCGCTCGCCTCCGTGGCGGGCACGCGCTGCACGCGGTGGACGCCGCTCTCGTACTTGAGCTTGCTGTAGACACCGCGGCCCTCGATTGACGAGATCACTTCCTTCAGGCCTCCAGACGTGCTGTCGCTTGTCGACAGCACCTCGAGCTTCCAGCCCTGGCGCTCGGCAAAGCGCGAGTACATGCGGAACAGATCCGCTGCGAACAGCGCCGCCTCGTCGCCGCCCGTGCCGGCGCGAACTTCGAGGATGACGTTCTTCTCATCGTTCGGATCCTTCGGCACCAGCAGGATCCGGAGCTCGGCAAGAATGGCGTCGCGCCGGGCCTTCAGCGAGGCCAGTTCTTCCTTCGCGAGTTCCTGCATCTCTGGGTCGCCGCCGCGTACGATCTCCTCCGAGCCTTCGATGTCCTTCTGCACCACCGTGTATTCACGACTCTTCTGGACCAGCGGCTCGATCTCCGCCAGTTTCTTGGCGGCCTTCTTGTACTCGTTTGGATCCGACTGGATCTCCGCCGAGCCGAGCCGCGTGAGCAGTTCTTCATACTGCGATTCGACGGACGCGAGCTTATCGAACATGGATGCTGACTAACCTCCGGAGACGGGAGGCAGGAATGCCACCTCGTCGCCGTCGTGAAGCGCGGCCGCCATCCGCGCGTACTCGGCGTTAACCGCCACCGACATCGATCCTTCGTACTGCGCGAGCGACGGCACTTCGTTCGTCAGCGCCGCCCACACCGTCCCGACGGTGGCCGCGTCCGGCACATCCCGCACGAGTTCGCCGGCTCCCGCCAGGTCGCGCAGCCGGGCAAACAGTCGCACGGTCACGCGCATGCGGTCTTGTACGCCGCCTGCCGCGCCGACTCGTCGTCCGGGTCGGCCGTAGCGCCTTCGAGCCACACGTCCCCCCCGTCGAAGTATTCCCGCTTCCAGATCGGCACGATCTGCTTGACGCGCTCGATGGCGTACCGGCACGCCGCAAACCCCGCCGGCCGGTGCGGCGACACGGCGACGATGATGATGCTCGCCTCGCCAATCTCAAGACGGCCGGTGCGGTGGTGCAGGCCCAGCCGTGTTCCCGGCCACTGCGCCTCTGCTTCCGTGACGATCCGATCGAGCGCCCGCACGGCAAGCGGCTCGTACGCTTCGTATTCCAGGAACTGCACCTGTCGTCCCTGGTTGTTCGCGCGCACGAGCCCCGTAAACGTCGCCACCGCACCATCCCCCCGTGCGCCCGCCGTCAATTCGCGGATGAGCGCGTCGAGATTCAGGGGCGCGGCGGTCACCGAGACGCGCGGCATGTGATCAGTATACCGACCAGAAATGGTTCATCGGACCGTGGCCGCGGCCGAGCCCTGGCGCGTTCCTGATGGCGCCGGCCACGTACTGCTGCACCTTCGGCACGGCATCTTCGAGCACGTCGCCGAGGGCAAGCCGGGCCGCCAGCGCCGCGGCAAACGTGCACCCGGTTCCATGCGTGGAGGTGCCTGCGACCCGCTCGCTCCGGAAGTCGCGGAAGCGCTCCCCGTCGTACAGCAGGTCAAGGATGTCGGCGGAGGCGGAGTGGCCGCCCTTGATGATCACGGCGGCGGCTCCCAGCGCGGCAATCGCGCGGGCCGCCCGACGGCGATCCTCGTCGCTGCGAATAGTCATCCCCGACAGCACTTCCGCTTCGGGGATGTTCGGCGTCACCACCCGCGCGTGCCGCAAGAGTTCTGTCCTGATGGTTGCGACGGCTTCGTTGTCGACCAGGGCATCACCGCTCTTCGCAACCATGACGGGATCGACGACGAGGAGGGGAATCTCCAGATCGGCCACGGCAGCCGCGACGGCTTCGACGATGGCCGCTGTCGCGAGCATGCCGGTCTTGGCGGCGTGTGCGCCGATGTCGGACATGACCGCCTCGATCTGCGCGGCGACCAGATCCGCCGGCAGGGCCTGAAACGTCGTGACGCCGAGGGTGCTTTGCGCCGTGACCGCGGTGATGGCGCTGAGGCCATAGACGCGGTGCGCGGCAAACGTCTTGAGGTCGGCCTGCACGCCGGCGCCGCCGCTCGAATCACTGCCGGCGATGGTGAGCGCGGTGCGCACCGCGCTAACCGGCGCGGCCGAGCAGTTTCCAGAATGCCGGAAGGATCCCGGCGGCGGCGAGGAGCTTCAGCAGGTCGGCGGCGATGAAGGGCGCGACGCCGGCCGCAAACGCGGAGGACGCAGCCACGCCGGTGCTGACGGCAAGCCATGTCCCGCCGAACACGTACACCAGCGCAAGTCCGGCCATCATCGCCGCGACGGAGGTCGCGTATCTGCGATCGAAGCCACGCTCGGCAAGGTATCCGGTCAGGAACGCGGCGAGTGGGTACGCCATGAGATATCCGCCCGTCGGGCCGAAGAGACGCAGGGCGCCGGGCGGCAGCGTGGCGGAGGCCGCGAACACGGGCAGGCCTGCGATGCCGGCCAATAGGTACGCGGCCTGGCTTGCCGGTCCGAGCTTCGAGCCGAGCGCCAGTCCGCCAAGCAGCACCACCATCGGCTGAAACGTGAACGGGACGGCCGTAAACGGCAGCGGGACGCTGATCTGTGCGGCGGCGGCGGTCAGGGCTGCGACAAAGAGCACGGCGCCGACGCGAACCGCGGCTCTCCACGCCGAGCGGTCCCCGGCCAGCGCCTCGACAAATGTCAGCGCATGCATCGCTGGAATTGTACCTGTACGGGGTCTGACCCCATGTACGAAGGGACTCAGGGTTAACGACCGAGGACCAGGAGGTACTGGTAGGGGAGGTTCTGCCGCGCGGCCACGCGTAAGCCGGCGGCCTGGGCGTCGCGTTCGACCAGGTCGCTTTCCACCCGCACGCCCTCTGACGGTCCGGGTCCTGGCCCGCCGCGGCCCGGCTTGTAGTTCACGACGCCGATGCGCCCGGCCGGTTTGAGCGAGATCGCAAGGCTTCGAAGGAACGTGACGCGGTCGCGGTTCTCAACCTCCGAGTACACGTCGACAACAAGCACGGCGTCGAGGGCGCCCGCCGGCAGGTTGGGCGTTCGTGCGGTGCCGAGACGGGTTTCGACGTTTCGGAGTTCTTCGCGTCCGACACGCCGGCGAATCGCATCGAGCATCTCCCGCTGGATGTCCTGCGCGTAGACGACCCCGTTCGGGCCGACGCGCCGGGCGAGGCGGATGGTGAACCAGCCAGCCCCGGCCCCGATGTCGGCGACCGCCGACCCTTCGGCAATGCCGAGGGCGTCCATGATCTGATCCGGCTTCTGCCACGCTTCGCGATCGGGGCCCTCGAGGAGTCCGAGATCCTGCGGCGGAAAGAGGCGGCCGTGCTGGGCCGCCGCCTGCCCCAAGCCCGAAGCCTGAAGCCCGAAGCCCGCGGCCGGGCCGACGAGCGCGAGCGCCAGCGCGAGCCGGATCACGGCTTCTCCTCGCCGGCGATTCCAGGACGCGTCATGTTGTCAGCGGAGAGCACGCGATCGAGCTTCTGTTGAGTCATCAGTCCGCGTTCGAGAACGATATCGCGAATCGGCGCTCCCGTCTTGACGGACTCCCTGGCGACCGCCGCCGTCGTCTCGTACCCGAGGTAGGGACTGAGCGCGGTCGCCGTCGCGGTGCTGCGATCACGCAGTTCACGGCACCGGGCGGCGTCCGCTGATGGCGAAGTTCCCGGCAGCCCGAGCGGTCTGAATGCCGTAGTACGCGTTCGCGGGAACGGCGAACTCACCGAGCGAATCGCGCTCGGTCCGGACAATGGGGTCGGTAGTCATTTTTCGAGGACACCCCTTTGTTTATACTGCTCGGATGGCATCAGCGTTCTTCGACAGCGTACTCGCGCTCATCATCCGCACGTCCACGGATCTGCCTCCCGACGTCCGCGCGGCGATGAAGGCCGCCATGACCGTCGAGTCGGCGGGCACCCGGTCCGCCCAGGCCCTCTCCATCATCGCGCAGAACATCGATCAGGCGGCGGACTGCGAGGGCGCCATCTGCCAGGACACCGGCATGCCGACCTTTGAGGTCAAGACCCCCGTTGGCGCCAACCAGATCGTCATGAAGAAGGAGATCCGCGAGGCGATCGCCGAGGCGACCAGACGCGGAAAGCTCAGGCCCAACTCGGTCGATTCCATTACGGGCGAGAACTCGGGGACCAATCTCGGACCGGGGACGCCGATCGTCCATTTCGAGCAGTGGGATAGGGACGAGGTCGAAGTGAAGCTGATTCTCAAGGGCGGCGGCTGCGAGAACATGAACGCGCAGTACTCCGTCCCGGCCGAGCTGCCCAACCTCGGCCGCGCCGATCGCAACCTCGAGGGCGTTCGCAAGTGCATCCTGCACGCGGTCTGGAACGCGCAGGGGAAGGGGTGCGCGCCTGGCGCGGTCGGTGTCTGCATCGGCGGCGATCGGACCTCCGGCTACGTCCACGCCAAGGAACAGCTGTTTCGCACGCTCGACGATGTGAATCCCGATCCGCGGCTCGCGCAGCTCGAAGCCTCGATCATGGGCGACGTGAACAAGCTCGGAATCGGCACGATGGGTTTTGGCGGCCGGACGTCACTCATCGGCTGCAAGATCGGCGTGCTCAATCGCCTGCCGGCCAGCTTCTTTGTCTCGGTCGCGTACGACTGCTGGGCGTTCCGGCGGCTGGGGGTCGTGCTCCACGCACAGACGGGCGAGATCATGCGATGGCTGTATCGCGACGCGGCCACACCGGTCGCGGCGATGGCCGACCAGGCCGGCGTCCAGCGGACCGGCCGCGAAGTGCCCCTGAAGACGCCGCTCACCGAAGAACAGGTGCGCGCGCTGAAGGTTGGTGACGTTGTGCTCATCACGGGACGGGTCTACACGGGCCGGGACGCCGTGCACGCCCACCTCATGAAGCATGAGCCGCCGGTCGATCTCAACGGCTCCGTCCTGTACCACTGCGGTCCCGTCGTCGCGAAGACCGGCGACCAGTGGAAGATCACGGCCGCGGGTCCGACGACCAGCATCCGCGAAGAGCCGTATCAGGCCGAGATCATCACGCGGTACGGCGTGCGCGCCGTCATGGGCAAGGGCGGGATGGGTGCGAAGACGCTGGCCGCGCTCAAGGATGCCGGCGCCGTGTACTTGAACGCCGTCGGCGGCGCGGCCCAGTTCTATGCCCGCGCGATCGACCGGGTGGACGGGGTGTCGTTGCTGGAATTCGGGACGCCCGAGGCCATGTGGCACCTCCAGGTGACCGATTTCCCGGCCATCGTCACGATGGACGCCCATGGCAACAGCCTCCACAAGGACATTGAGCAGGAGTCCGCGAAAGAACTCGCAGCCATGGCGTAAGTCACGCTGGTCCAGTTACTTAGAAGCTGTGGATCGAGCCAGGACGACTTGCCGGAGGCCGCCCCGGCGCTTATAATCGATTAACGGTTTTCACCGGATTCCAGAGGAGTTTCAACGTGGTCAACGTGTCAGAGACCGCAGCGTCGAAGATCAACGAGCTGCTTGGGGAAGAGGGCAAGGCCGGCAGCGGCCTGCGAGTGTTCGTGCAGGGCGGCGGCTGCTCGGGTTTCCAGTACGGCCTCATGATCGAGGAAACCGGCGGCGACGCCGACCAGGTGTTCGAGTCGAACGGGGTCAGGCTCTACATTGATCCGGTCAGCATCAGCTACCTGAAGGGCGCTGAAGTCGACTTCGTCGAGACCGTCACGGGCGGAGGATTCACGATCAAGAATCCGAACGCGACCTCGACCTGCGGCTGCGGATCATCCTTCAACGTATAAGGACGCGTAAGTCAACAGTCAACAGGCAAAGTCAAAGGTCCTTTTTGACTTCACTTTTGACTTTTCACTTTTGACTTTTGACTTACCGTGACCTCCCTTTCTGACCTCACCCGCCTCAAGCCTGCGGGTGGCAAGCGCTCCAGTAAACGCGAACATATCGTCAACGTCTTCCTCCGCCAGGAGGGGCATCTCAGCGCGGACGACCTCGTCGATCTGATCCGGAGCGAGGACAGCCGGATCAGCCGCGCCACGGTCTATCGCACCCTCCAGTGGATGGTGGAAGCCGGCATCGCGCGGAAGGTCGACTTCGGCGAGGGGCGGTTCCGGTTCGAACATTCCTACCGCCAGCCGAGGCATTTCCATCTCATCTGCAAGACGTGTCACCGGTCGTTCGAGTTCCTGAGCTCGGACATCGAAGCGCTCGTCGAGGAAGTGGCGTCGGCGCGCAGCTTCGCCGCGTCACAGAGCGTGGTCCAGATTTACGGCACCTGCGAGGAGTGCCGCACCGGACGTTCGACGATGGCGGACGGCCACACGGATCTCCTGTTCGCGCGCGACGCCCTTCGGATTGCCATTGCGACCGAGCGCAGCGGCCTGGAGTTCTACAGCCGCGCGGCTCGGCTGACGCGCGACGCGCGCGGCAAGAAGGTCTTCGAGGACCTCGCTGGCGAGGAAAAAGAGCACCTGGCCACGCTCGAGGCGCGCTACAACGAACTGCTCCAGCGCGACCCGCAGCTCGAGTCGCGGCCGACGTTCCTCTTCTTCAAGGGCGCGGCGAACGGTCTGTTCGCCGAGGGGACGGATCGTCTGGCGCGCGGCGTCAACGACCAGCAGGCGCTGCTCATCGGCATCCGCTGCGAGCGCGGGTCTCACCGGTTCTTCAAGAAGTACGGCGACCGCTTCGAGGACTCCGAAGGCAAGCAGATCTTCCTGGAATTCGCGGACGAGGAGCGGCAGCACCTCGAGCTGCTGATTCGCGAGTATCGCGCTCTCGTCAAGCGTCAGGGGCGCGCCCGTCGTCCGGGGCGTGCCGGGGCGCCTCCCGCTCGCGCCACGCGGTGACGGCACGGGTCGATCTTCACCTCCACACCACAGCGTCTGACGGCCGGTGTACACCTGCGGAGCTGGTCGATCGAGCCGGCCAGGCCGGTCTCACGGTCATGGCCGTCACCGATCACGACACCACAGACGCCGTTGCGGAGGCGCAGTTGCTCGGCCAGGCCCGCGGCATCGAGGTGATCGCGGGGATCGAAATCACGTCCATGGAAAGCGGACGCGATATGCACCTCCTCGGGTATTTCTTCGATCCGTCGCATGCCGCGTTCGCGGCGTTTCTGGGCAGACAGCGCCGCAATCGCATCGCCCGCGTGGAGGCGATCGGCGCGCGGCTCGCTGCGCTTGGTATGCCGATCGACATGGAGCCTCTTCTCGGCCTCGCCCGGCGCGACACCGGCCGGTCGCTCGGGCGTCCTCAAATTGCCCGGGCGATGATCGCCGCCGGACACGTTCAGGACACACGGGAGGCATTCGACAAGTGGCTTCAACATGGCGCCCCCGCCTTTGTTCCGCGTGAAGGTCCGCGGCCGGCAGAAACGATTGCCATCATTCATCAGGCCGGCGGGATTGCGTCGATCGCGCACCCCGGTGCCGATGACTGGGGAGGCGCCGTGCGAACGCTGGCCGAGGCGGGTCTTGACGCCGTCGAGGCCTATCACTCCGACCACGACGCCGCCATGATTGAGGAATACCTCACGATGGCGCGCGATCTGGGCCTGCTCGTGACGGGCGGGTCGGACTTCCACGGCGACCCGGCACATGGCCTGGACCCCGGCTCCGTGACGTTGCCGGCCGGGGAATGGGAGCGCCTGCAGGCGGCCGGCGCACGCGGCAGTCCAGAACGATGACCGCAGATGACGCCGCGATCCGGCTGAGGGGCGTCCGCAAGGAGTATCACTCGTTGCGGCCGCTCCGCATCGAGGAGTTCGAGCTTCACGCGACCGACACGGTCGCCTTGATCGGATTCGACCGCGCCGCCGCCGAGGTACTCGTCAACATGATCACCGCCGCCACGCTTCCCGACGAAGGCGACGTCGTGATCTTCGGCTGCTCGACGCGCGATATCACCACCACCGACGCCTGGTTCAGCGCGCTCGACCGGTTCGGCATCCTGAGCGAGCGGGTTGCGCTCGTCGACGAACTGACGGTCTGGCAGAATCTCGCGCTGCCGCTGTCACTCGACTTCGAGTCCATGGCGCCCGACCTGAGGCGCGCGGTGGACGCGCTCTGTGCGGAAGTCGGCATTTCCGCCAGCGAGGCCGAGCGCCCGATGGGCGCGGCCGGTGCTGCCACCAGGCTTCGCGTGCGGTTAGGGAAAGCGCTGGCGCTCACGCCCCAGGTGGTCCTGGCTGAACATCCCAACGCGTCCCTTCCGGCCGATGCGGTGGCGGCGTTCGGGCGCGATCTGGCGTCAATCGCGTCGCGCCGGAACATTGCCGTGCTGCTCCTCACGGCTGACGCGGTCTTTGGGGCTGCCGCCTGCCGCCGCCTGCTCACCCTGCGCCCGGCCACGGGCGAGCTGGCGGCGTCGACGGGATGGCGCCGGTGGCTCGGCGGCTCATAGCCCAGCCGTTGTACTTTCATGGAACAGAACGTGGATTGCCCCGTCCGGAACAATGGGGAACGCAACTCGCCGCAGGGTCCGCGCGCGACGAGCGAGGTAGCGGCCGAACGAGAAATACGGTGACCCGGCCCCGACGGGGGCCGGGCTGCGCGTTAGCTTTCGATCAGGCGAACATCTCCCGCCCGTGGCCCCTTCGCGGACTCCTCAGTCGAGAACTCCACGCGCTGTCCCTCGCGGAGCAGCTCGAAGACTGCGCCGCGAACGGCACTGCGGTGGAAGAAATGCTCAATGCCGCCCTCATCGCGAATGAAGCCAAAGCCCTTGTCGATGAGCAGGCGTGCGATCGTCCCGCTTGCCATAACCGTGTCCTCCGATGCGCGAGAGCCGGGGACAAAATCCCCGGCGCTTCACTGACCGCTGGTGAGCGAACTATGAAGCCTGACGAGTGTAGCGGTACGTCCGCACCGGTGCCCCCGAAAGCGCGGCCAGTGTAGGTAGTCCGGTCTGGGAAGTCAAGGATCGCCCGAACTCCTTCAACCTCTGTGAGTTGCACGGAATCAGAGGCCCCGGTACGATGCGGCGGTGCTGGCCTCCATCATTCTGGCCGCGGGCGAATCGTCCCGGATGGGCCGTCCCAAAGCGCTGTTGCCGGACCCGGACGGGCAGCCGTTCGTGGTGCGGCTTGCGAGCACGTTTGCGGCCGCGGGGGTTCCCCGCATTATCGTCGTGGGCGGCTCACAGACGACGGCGATTGCACAGGCGCTTGCCGCCGCCGCCCTTCGCATCGAGCCGATCGTCGTCACGAATCCACGCCCTGGTCTGGGTCAGGTGTCGTCGCTGTGGGTGGGCCTGGAGGAGGCCGAACGCGCCGGCGCCGACGGGGTACTCGTCACCCTCGTCGATATCCCCATGGTGCGCGTCGACACGGTCGAACGCGTGATCGACGCGTGGCGGAAGCGTCGCGTGTTGATTGTGCGTCCCGCGTTCGGCGGCCGGCACGGACATCCCGTGCTGTTCGATCGGGCGATCTTCGCGGAGCTCCGCGGCGCACCGCTCGATGAAGGTGCGCGTGCGGTCGTCCACGCACACGCACAGGACATCACGAACGTCGATGTCGACGACGAGGGGTGCGTGACGGACGTTGATACGCCGGGCGATTACGACAAGCTGATCAGGGGTCGCGACGCATGCTAGGATGGAGTGTTTCCGTCCTGGCAAGTGGGCCTGTAGCGCAGTTGGGAGCGCGCCTGAATGGCATTCAGGAGGTCACCGGTTCGATCCCGGTCAGGTCCACCATATTCCTGACCTCCCCTGTCATACCCCCAGACTAGATTTTCTATGAGGCCGTCTCTATAGACGCCAGCCGCCGGCGGTGGGCCAGCGTGAGCCATTCCGTCAGCTGTCTGGCGGCTTCGTCGGGGGTGCCGCCGTAGAACGGCATCATGGCGGCGGGGATGCCGGGCGCCCGCAGGAGCTGGGCGCGCCATTTGTCGCTGACCGGCCGCACTTCAATCAGGTACGGGCGGCCGCCGATGTTTTCGTTGAAGCGATGAACGGTCACGGTCGAGTGTGTCTGTAATGGGGAACGAACGAGGGTTGATCTTACGGAATGCTGGCCGCAGATCAAGCGAAGCGCCACGCGAAGGCGGACGTCAGACCCGGTGGTGATGTGCACGCACCGGGTGCCGGCCTGCCAGAAAAACTTTGCGCGCGCAGGTTCTCCACAGGTTTTGCACGCGGCGTCCACAGGTTTTCCACACGATCGGCGCGGCGTCGATTTCCGGCGCGCTCCCGGGAGTACAATGAGCGCCCGGTCGCACAACATGTCGTGATCATGAAGCTCCGATTGTTCCTTGTGTTGTGGCTCGCCGCGTCCGGCACCGCGTCCGCGGCCGAGGCGACGCTGTTTCGGCTGTATCTCACCGACGGCACGATGGTGGTGAGCTACGGCGAGTTCGCGCGCGTGGGTGATCGTGTCGTGTTTTCCCTGTTGATGGGCGGCGGCGCGGACCCGCGCCTCCATGCCGCGACGCTGCCCGTGGCAGCCATCGACTGGCCGCGGACCGATCGGCATGCGGCCTCGGCCCGGCAGCAGTGGTACGCGCAGGCGCGCGGCGAAGAGGACTTCCGCCGCCTGAGCGACGAGGTTGCCACGGTGCTCAACACCGTGGTGATGACGCGCGACCGCACACGCGCGCTCGAGATCGCGCGGCAGGCGCGCGCCACGCTGGCCGAATGGCCGCGCGATCACTACGGCTACCGTCAGCGCGACGTGCGCGAAATCCTCACCGTCCTGGACGAAGCGATTGCGGCGATTCGCGGTGCGGCGGGCGCCGCGTCGTTCGAAGTCGCGCTCGTTGCAGAGACACCGGTCATTCCGCTCGAGCCGGTCGCGACACTGCCCGGCGTCCGGGAACTGGTCGGCCAGGCGTTCGGCGTGGCGCGACTGACCGAATTGGCCGCGGAGCGAGTGGCGCTGTATCAGGCTGTCCTTCAGCTTCTGGCCGAAGACGGTGCGGTCCTGCCCGCTGCCGAGGTCGCGTCGTTCCGGCGAATCGCCGAAACGGCCATCCGGAGCGAGCAGGCCATTGACGGGCGCTACTCGGGGATGGCCAGGCGGCTCATGACCGCTGCCACGCGGGCGGCCACGGGGGCCGAAATTGCCGGCGTGCAGCGTGTGCTCGATCGGATTCCCCGGGAGGACACACGCCTAGGCCGGAAGCGTCCCGAGATCGTGCAGGCGCTCAACGCGTCGGTGCAGAGTCAGCTGGAGGCCGCCCGGCGGTTGCGGCTGTTGCGCGACCAGTGGGCCATCCGCCGCTCGCTGTACTTCGACTATCAGCGTTCTGTCGGCGCGCAGGTGCTGCAGCTGGTCCGTTCGCAGCCCGCGCTCGAATCGATTCGTCGCCTGGACGGCCCCGCCCCCGAGGCGCTGGTGACGCTGCAGTCGCGTCTCAAGGGCGGCGCGGAACGGCTGGAGCGGGTCGTGCCTCCGCCCGACCTGCGCGTGACCCACGAACTTCTTCTCGGCGCGTGGCGTTTTGCGGAGAGTGCCATCAACGGGCGATACGCCGCCGCCCGCAGCGCCGACGTCGACGCCGCCTGGGGCGCCTCGTCATCGGCTGCGGGAGCCCTGATGCTGCTCTCCCGGGCGCAGCAGGAACTGCGCGCGTTCCTCGAGCCTCCACAGCTGCAGTGATCACGGCGCGCACGACGCGGCTCGTGCGGGTGCCGGATCTCCACGCATTCCGCCGGGCGGCGGCCGAGCTCGCCTGTGCGGGCACCCCGTTCGACGCACGCGATCGAATCGTCATCGTTCCCACCCAGGCGGCCGGGGCGTATCTCGTGCGATCGATCGAGCGATCGCGTGCCGGCACAGGCGATGCGCTGATTCTTCCGGATTTCATTACGCGCCGGGCGCTTCACTCGACGCTGGGAGAACGGCTGCCGGCTCCGAGGATGCCGCTCGCGGACGCCGAGCGCGAAGTGCTCATGGGCGTCGCGTGCCGGCGCGCCGACGAGGAGGGCGTTGTCCCGCCGTTTCGCCTCCGTCCGGGACTCGTGGCCGAGATTCTCGAGTTCTACGACACGCTCCGCCGCCACGGAAGGGACGTCGACACGTTCGCCCGGCTGGCGCTCGGCATGCTCGAGCCGGGCGCGGCTGATGACCGCGGCGCCCAACGGCTGGTGCTGCAGACCAGGTTCCTGGCGCGCGTGTACGAGCTGTTCGAGAGACTGCGGGACGACACCGGCTCGGCCGACGAGCACATCCTTCAGCGCGAGCTGCTGGCTACCGCCGCGCCGCGCCCGTGGCGCCATCTGGTGATCACGGTGGCGGATCGGACGTCCGACCCCCATGGCCTGTTTGCCGCCGACTGGGATCTCCTGGCGCGGCTGCCGGGCCTCGAACGTCTCGACGTGATCGCGACGGACGGGACCGTCGCCGGAGCGTTTCACGAGCGGATCCACCAGCTCCTCCCAGGCATCGAGGAAGTGCGCCACGGCGATGGCGCGGCGCCCCCACCGCGGCTCCTCGTGCCGGCCGAGGGCACAGCCGTTCATCTTGCCCGCGACCGCGAGGAGGAGATTGCCGGCTTCGCCCGGCGGGTACGCGCGCGCCGGCGCGCGCCGGGCGCGCTCGGGCGCACGGCACTGGTCGTCCGGCGGCCGTTGCCCTACGTCTATCTGGCGCGGGAGATCCTGCGATCCGGCGGCATTCCGTCTCAGATGTTCGACGCGCTGCCGCTGGCCGCCGAGCCCTTTGCCGTGGCGCTCGATGCCCTCGTCGCCTGCGTGACGGGAAACTTCACGAGGGGCGCGCTGATCGAGCTCCTGCGGACCCCGCACGTGCGTTTCGGCGACGCGATTCGCGCGCACAGCCTGGCCGGGCTCGATCGCGCGTTGAGCGAGGCCGGGTACCTCGGCGGCCACGACGCGCTCGCCCGCATCGTGGACATGTGGGCGGTCGAGTCATCGTCGAGGCCGGCGGCGGACATCCGGCTTGCCGCCGGTGCCGCGCTCGACGTGACGACCGTGCTCGCGCCGCTGCGCGAGGAGGCGCCCTGCGCCGCTCATCTCGATCAGCTGCGCACGTTCCTGACCGCGTCCGAGCGCCTGCCCTCGGCCGACGACCCGCTTCGCGCGCGCCTGCTGCGCGGGCGTGCCGCGATCCTCGACGCATTGGCGTTGTTGAGCCACGCGTACGCGCGCTTCGACGCGACGCCGGTCGACTTCGACGCGGTCGCCGCCATCATCCGCCGCTGGGTGGAAGGCCGCACGTTCACGCCGCTCACCGGAACCGGGGGCGTGCACGTGGTGGACGCGCACACGGCACGGTTTGGGGACTTCGAGCACGTGCAGCTCGCGGGGCTTGTGGAAGGGGAGTGGCCCGACAGTCTGCGCCGCAACATCTTCTATCCGCCCGGCCTGCTCCGCGAACTGGGATGGGGCGCTGAATCAGAACGCGTCGACGCCATCCGCGCCGCGTTCACCGATTTGCTCCGGCTGCCCTCGGAGGAGCTGGTTGTCTCGACGTTCGCGCTCGAAGACGACGCGCTGGTGACGCCCTCGCCGCTGCTGGACGCGCTGCCAGGCGCGGGGCTCGAGCTGGAGGAATGCCGACATCCGGCGACCCGCATCTTCGAATACGAGGCGCTGGCTTCGAATCCCATCGACACGGGCCACCTGGCGCCGGTCGCTCGTCGTGCGGCCATGAGGCGGCTGGAAGACGCACCGCATCGCACTCCAGGAATCATCGACGCGCATGCGCTGAAGGCGTATTCGGTCAGCGCGCTCGAGCGCTACCAGGACTGCCCGTTCAAGTTCTTCGCGGCCGATGTCCTGCGGCTCGAGGAGCCCGTTGAAGATGAGCCGATGCGGTCGCCACGCGCGCGCGGACGGTTCCTTCACGAGGTGTTTCAGCGCTTCTTCCAGGCCTGGGACGCGGCCGGGCACGGCACCATCACGGTCGATCTGTTCGATGACGCACGCGCGGTCTTCGAACGCGTGGTCGAACCGATGCTGGCCGAGCTGCCGGATGCCGACGCCGCGCTCGAGCGGGCTCGGCTGTTCGGGTCTGCTGTCTCCACCGGCATCGCCGACGTCGTCCTCGGACTCGAGGTGTCCCGGCCGGCCTCCGTGCAGGAGCGCTGGCTCGAGTACCGCCTCGAGGGCGACTTTGGGCTGGGCGCGGCGACAGGCCGGCGCGTGCCGCTCAAAGGTGTCGCCGATCGCATCGACCTGCTGGAGGGCCATCGGCTTCGCGTGATTGATTACAAGTCGGGCTCAGCCCCCGCGCCCACACGCGCGCTCCAGGCGGCCGTCTATGCGCTGTGCGCGCAGGAACGCCTCGAAACGCGCGACGGCACTCCGTGGAAGGTGGACGAGGCTGCGTATATCGGGTTGAGCGGCAGGCGGCCGCTTGTCGCCGTGGTCTCCAGTGGCCGCGACGGATCGGCCGCGCTCGGTGACGCACGCGACCGGCTGTTCGAGATCGTGGACGGGATCGAGCAGGGGGTCGTCCCCCCGAGGCCGCACGAAACCCGGATGTGCACGTACTGCGCGTACCCGTCGGTCTGCCGGAAGGACTACGTCGGCGATGAGTAGCGGCGCGCTGCCCTTCGATGACCGCCCGCAGTCGGCCGACGAGCGGCTCGCGGCGCTCGATACGGCCGCGCGGCAGCGCGCCGTCGATCCGCGATTCAACGTGGCGCTCGAGGCCTCGGCGGGGACGGGCAAGACGCGCGTGCTCGTCGATCGCTATGTCAATCTCCTTCGCGCCGGTGTCGATCCGTCCAACGTCCTGGCGATCACGTTTACGCGCAAGGCCGCGGCCGAGATGCGGGCGCGGATCATGGCAACCCTTCGCGCCGCGGCGGAGTCCGGTGAGATCGCGCCGTCCCGGTGGCGGGACCTCCGCGACCGCACGGGTGACATCGGCATCAGCACGATCGACGCCTTCTGCCTGTCGCTCCTGCGGGAGTTTCCGCTGGAAGCCGACGTCGATCCGGGGTTCTCGGTCGCGGACGACACCGAGCTCCCGCGCCTCATCGATGAGGCGCTCGATACCGCGGTGCGGATCTGCCGCTCGCTGTCGCAAGACGATCAGGACGTCGCCCTGGTGTTTGCGCAGCTGGGGGAGCGCCGGGTCAGGACCGCGCTGGCGTCCCTCCTGCATCGGCGCCTGGTGGCGCCGGACGTGCTGTCTCGGTATCTGGCACGAGGGCCTGCCGAGATCGATGCCGCCATCATCGGGCGCCGCGGCGCGGGCGCGATGCTGGACGTCTTCGGCGCGATGCGTGGCGGTCTCGACCGTTTTCTGGAGACGGGCCCGGTCTTCGCGCCCGCGTTCCAGATGCTGGCGCGCGGCCTTGCGAGACTGCGGGAATCGCTCGACGCCGGCACCGTCGACGCCGCCGCCGTACAGGCGTTGTTCACGCGCGCTCGGGAATACTTCCTCCGGCAGGACGGAGAGCCCCGCACGCGGTCCCCCTTGCCGCAGCGCATGTTCGCGAATCCGGCCGACTGGCGGACGCATACGTCGCTCGTCGTCGATCATGCCGTCGCGGTCTCGGCGGCCTACGAGTCGTACCGGCGCGATCTCAACATCCTGCTGTCACGTGGCGTCCGGCGGATGTTCCGGGTCGCCGAGTCGGAGTACCGGCGGACGCTCGATGCGCATGCGGTCCTCGATTTTTCCGACCTCCTGCTGAAGGCGCTCGCGATGCTGCGGCGCATGGAAGAGTTCTCGCGCAGCCGGTACCGGCTGGAATCGCGCTACCACCATGTGCTGGTCGACGAGTTCCAGGATACGAGCCGGGCGCAGTGGGAGCTCGTCTCGCTGCTGATTCAGGCGTGGAGCGAAGGGACGGGGGTCGTCGATGGACCGGTCCAGCCCTCGATCTTCATCGTTGGCGACCGGAAGCAGTCCATCTATGGCTTTCGCGACGCGGACGTGGCGGTGCTGCGGGAGGCGGCGCGGCACATTGAAACGCTGCGTCCGGACAGGGACGTGCGCCGGTCGATCTCACGCAGTTTCCGGTCCGTGCCGCAGCTGCTCGCATTCGTCAATGACGTCGGCCACGACGTCGCGAAGGTCGATGGCGACCAGGCGTTCGCGTATGCGGAGACCGACCGGTTCCCCGTCGCGCGCGGGTCGGAGGACGTTGATGGGGAGGCGCTCGGGCTTGTCAGAGGCGCCACCTTCGAGGAGTGCGCGGAGACCACCGCCGGCGAAGTCGCCCGTCTGCTGGCGACGGGCGTCCTGGTCAGAGACCAGGGCACAGGGTTGCGGCGCCCGGTGACGGCCGGTGATATTGCCATTCTGTTCCGTTCCCGCGAGAGCCATCGTGAGTTCGAGGCCGCTCTGGCGCGGCGTGGCATTCCGACCTACGTCTACAAGGGTCTCGGATTCTTCGACGCCGACGAAATCAAGGACGTGATGGCCGCGGTCCGTTACCTCGCGGAGCCGGAATCGAATCTCCGCGCCGCGGCGCTGCTGCGGTCCCGGGTGTTCGGCCTGTCCGATGAAGCGCTGCGGCGGCTGTCTCCCCGCATCGCGTCGGCTGTGGCTGCCGTGGGAGGAGCATCCCCGACGCTCGATCCGCGGGATGCCGATGTTCTGGCCCATGCGCGTGAGTCCACCGATCGCTGGCGGGGTCTCGTGGACCGCGTTCCTCCGGCGGAGCTACTCGACATCGTGCTGACGGAGTCGGCCTATGCGTACGAGCTGCGCGGCCCGCGGCTCGAACAGGCGCGCCAGAATCTGAAGAAGATCCGCGGCCTGATGCGCCGGATGCAGAACCGCGGCTACCAGACGATGGGGCGGGTGGCGGCGCATCTGGACCGGCTGTCGGTCGGCGATGAAGCGAACGCCGTGATCGACGCGCTGGATGCCGTCAATCTCATGACCGTCCACGCATCGAAGGGGCTGGAATTTCCAGTGGTCTTCCTGATGAATCTCTCGCGAGGTATCAGCAACCGGCGCGACCCGGTGCGATGGTCACGGGATGCCGTCGCCGTCGGAGAACGGCAGCCCGACGTGGACGAGGACCATGACGTCCGTGAGCGGGAAGAATCCAAGCGGCTGTTGTACGTGGCGCTCACCCGGGCCCGCGACCGCCTTTACCTCGGGACGGTGCTCAAGGACGGGCGCCTGCTGCCGGTGCGTGGGAGCCTGGCTGAAGTGCTGCCGGCCTCCTTGCTCGACCGGCTCGGCGCCGCCGCCAGTCCCGTGCAGTGGGCGGCATCCTCAGGGGCCATCCACCGCTTCAGCGTCTGCGCGCCCGCGGAACCGGTCATTCCTGCGCCCCAGGCTGAGGCCAGCCCAGAAAGGCAATCTGACTTCTTCCCGCTCGAGGCGGAGCCCACTGCCGCCCAAAGCGTCGCATCACTGATTGAGGCAGACGGGCTGAGCGGGTCTCGGTCCGGCGCCGCCGGTGACGATTCCGAGCGGGTGGTGGGGAGCCTGGTCCATCGCCTTCTGCATCGATTCGGACTCAATCCTGGAGACGCGGTGGATGTGACGTCGGCGCTCGCCATGCTTCGGGCAGACGAGAGGTCCGCGTTCGTGTCCACTCGCACCGCGTCCGAGCTGGCCGGCGATACTATTGACGCGTACCGCGCGATTTGCCGCCGGGCCGACATACGTGCGCTGTATGACCGCGCCGACGTACTCCACGAAGTGCCGTTCACGATGGAGCGTGACGGTGGCCGGGTGCGCGGCACAATCGATTGCCTCATCCGGAGCGTCGACGGGCAGCTGACGGTGCTCGAGTTCAAGACAGGCCGTGCGAGGGACGTGCACCGGATACAGCTCGATTGGTATCGTCAGGCTGTCGAGCGTCTGTTTCCCGACGCGCGGGTGGACGCCAGGCTGATCTATACGGCGGAGGCGAACGTCCGCCGGCTCGCCGATTGACCCCGTTCGGCCGCGTCACCGACGCTCGTGTGCACTGTCCGGCACTGGTTTAGCCGCCTCGAAGGGTCCAAAAGCGCTTATTTTGCGCGAATTTAGCCCAGCCGGGCGACTTTCTCCTTTGCAGGGCCGGATCCTATCCCCTACAATCGACCTCAGGACGCGCTCCGAGGCGTTCAGTAGGAGTTTGCTGTTGACGACGAAAGAGGAGACGCGAGTGGCGCTGACCTGTCCCACCTGCGGGAACGACCATAACTTCCTCGTAAAGACGGTCCAGCTGCACGTGGTGCATCTGGAGGATTCACGTGTCGAGGTTGCTGAAGAGGGCCGGCCGCAGGTATTCGAGGTGTTGTGCGACGAGTGCGAAAACGCGCTCGCGCTCGACGACATGGACGAAGGCATCCGCAAGGAACTGCTGCTGACAATCGGCGCGCGGTAAGCGCAGGCATTCGCTCGTTCCCGCCCCTCATCTATTCCGCCAGGTTGACTTCTCCCTGGGTGCCCCCTAAGGTACCCCCCAGTCGATGAGCAGCCGCGCATTCCGTCCATTCGGCGGCGGTCCACTCGTCTTCGCACGCGGCTACGAAGGACATGTGGACACGAGCTGCTTCGCCGATGAAGTCATCGTCGACTTCCCGTCCGTGGCCTGCGCGGTCGAACGAATCCGGCGGGCGTTTCTCGCCGAAGAGCGCGCGGCGGCGCTGAGCGCGACGATTCGGCTGTCGACGCGCGAGGCGCGCACCGGCGCGACCGTACCACTCGAAGTTCCCGTGCAGTCGCTCTGCAGCGCGTGCGGCGGCCGGGGCGAAACGTGGACCGAGCCGTGTGGCCGGTGCCAGGGCAGCGGCGCCGAACGCCGCCGCCATCAGCTCAACGTCTCCGTTCCCGCCGGCGTTGCGGACGGCGCCCGCTTTCACTTTACGGTTGCTCCCCGCCACAATCCGCCGACGCGCGTCGAGCTGCACGTTCTCGTCGCGTAGCCGCAGAGGCAAGCGTGGACCGTCACGTCAAGCTCCTTGGCATTCTCGCCAGTTTCTGGGGCGCGCTGGCGGCGCTGGTCGGGATGTCCATGCTGCTGCTCGCCGCGGGCGCGATGGCCATCGTCGACGATCCGGACGGCGAGCGGGTCGCCCTCGCGGCCGGCCTGACGGCGGCGATTTTTGCGACGGTTGGCGTGTTCTCGCTCGTGTGGGGCGTCGGACACCTGTGGGTGGCTATGCTGCTGCGCCGCCGCCGGTATCTCGGGCGCGTGGTGATGCTGGGACTTGCCGTCGTGAATCTCCTGGTGTTTCCGTTCGGCACCGCGCTCGGCGGTTATGCGCTTTGGGTGCTCCTGAGCAATGACGCGCGGCACTTGTTCGAGACGCCGCATCACGAGGCGGTAAAATAGCCAGGATGATCAGGAATATCGTCGCCGTCGGCGCGGGCAAGGGTGGCGTCGGCAAGACCACCGTGTCGGTCAATCTGGCGCTGGCGCTGGCACAGACCGGGAGCCGCGTCGGTATTCTCGACGGCGACATCTACGGCCCCAACGTGCCCATCATGCTGGGACTGAACACGCAGCTCGAAACCGACGGCAAGCGGATCGTTCCTGCCGAAAAATACGGGCTGCAGGTCGTCTCCATGGGATTTCTCACGGGCGACGATTCGGCCGTGATCTGGCGCGGCCCGATGCTGCACGGCGTGATCCAGCAGTTCTTCAAGGACGTCGCCTGGAAGGATCTGGACTACCTCATCGTCGATATGCCGCCAGGCACCGGCGACATCGCCCTGAGCCTGAGCCAGACGGTTCCGGTCAGCGGCGCGATCCTGGTGACGACGCCGCAGCAGGTGTCGCTCGCCGACACCCGCCGCGCGGTCCGCATGTATGAGAAGCTGAACATCAAACCGATCGGCATCGTCGAGAACATGAGCTACTACGCGTGCCCCAACTGCGATCACGAGGCGGAGATTTTCGGGTATGGAGGCGGTGAGGAGCTGTCGAAGACGATGGACGTGCCGTTCCTTGGACGGCTGCCGATCTATCAGCCGATTCGCGAGGGCGGTGATGCGGGTGTGCCGCTCATTGTCAGCGAGCCAGGTTCACCGGCTGGCCGCGCGTTCATGACACTGGCGGAGAAAGCTGTGGAGCAACTGGCGATCGAGGCCCGGAAGGTCGCGGCCGCGAACAAGGGCAGGATTCCGCTTACTCAGGT
The DNA here is from genome assembly GCA_964202965.1 of Vicinamibacterales bacterium. GTDB lineage: Bacteria > Acidobacteriota > Vicinamibacteria > Vicinamibacterales > UBA2999 > CAXNKG01. Next base: position 12,267 of record CAXNKG010000017.1, on the reverse strand, counting down.
ACGCTGATCGTCAGACCCGAGGCGGTCCTGAACGCCCCGGTCATTCTGGTGCGGACCGACAACCCTTCCGGAATGAGGTACAGCGCCGCCACCTGATTCGCTGCGGCCCACTGCAGCCCGTCCTCCGGTCCCATCACATAGAGCGCCGTCGACAGGATGTCCGCGACGAGGCCGCGCTCGTGCCAGACGGTCACTGACCCCCCAAACGGCGCCGGCCGGCCGGTCCGCGGGTCGAAGATGTGACCGACACGCGTTCCGCCCACTGTCACATCCCGCTCCGACCCTCCGCTGGTTGAAACGGACCCGTGCCGAAGCGTGATCCGCGCGTGCGGCCTCGTTCGGTTCCGGGGATGCGCGATCGCCACTGGCCAGCCGTCGCCGGTCATGCCGCCAGCAGACACCTGCCCGCCAAGATCGATCATCCAGGGATCGCGACTCATCACGGCGGCGGCGCGGTCGAGCGCTTCGCCTTTCCCGAAAGCGCCGGCATCAATCGTGACCTCGGAGAGCCTGGTCGCCGTGCACTGACCGGAGTCGAAGGCAAGAAGGGCGAGCCCGGACGCCTTCGCCGCCCGCGCCTGGTCGACTCCCTTCGGGACGGCGCCCCCGCCATGCACGTCCCAGGCGGCGAGCAGCTGCCCAATCGCGGGATCGAAGGCGCCGCCGGTCGCCGCATGCCACCGCCAGACGTCGTCGAGGAGACGGCACGTCGCCGGCGTCGCGCGCCAGGGCGTGCCGACCGCCTGCCGATTGAGCGCGGAGATCTCGCTGCTCTGGCGCCAGGTACTCAGCTCGGCCTCGGTGCGTTCGAGAGCGGTCAATGCGGACTGAAGTGCCGCCAGTCCGGCATCCCGGCTCCGCGCGTAGGTGGCGAGGCTGGCGCGCGTGCCCATGAGGTAGACGTCGCGCGCGACAAGCTGCGACGCGGCCTGGGCCGAGAGGGCGGCGGTCATCGCCACGGCAAGGGCCGCAGCGAGCGGCTTCACGCGACCTCGCGAATCGGGGCCTGCGGAACGACTCGCGCGAGCCTGGCGCTGATCAGCAGGTGCGCGGCGTAGACGAGGGAGAAGACGGTACTGCTGGAGACGTGGACCACAACAAGCGCCTGGAGCCACTGCTCGCTTGCCGCCACCTGGAGCAGGTATCCCGAGAACACCATCACGGCGAACATCGTCAGGGAGACGTACCCGGAGCGGCGGTTGGGAAGCCGGGTCGCCTTGAGTTTCTTCATCACGTGCGAATTGAAGATGATGCCGAAGATCAACACGAAGAACGGCGAGGCGACGATATGCAGGTTGAGCATCACCGTCTGCCAGGGGTGGTTGATGACCGCAAACGGATCGCTCGATTCGACGAAGTACTTCATCCAGAAATAGACGAATCCCGTCAGCGCCACGGCGGTGGTCAACCCGTTGAATGTCCAGCGCTCCCAGCGCTTCATCGGGCGCGCTCCCCATCAAGCATCTGGTCGATGGCCAGTACCCGTCGGACGGCGGCGTTGGTCGCGCGTGCCGTCAGCGTCGCTCCCGCAATCGGGCGGATCGCGCGATCGATGCCCAGGTCTGCATCGAGCGGGCGGCCGCGGTACTGCCGAAGCCACGGCTCGGAGGCGCGGTATTCGGTCGGCTCGAGGAATGCGGTGACATCTACCCGGATGACGCGGCCCGCCGCATCGAGCGCAATCAGCAGGCTCTCTTTCTTTGTTCGAACCGTGTGCGTATCGACATAGGCCCTGCCGACGAGCATGCCGTCGCGGGACGCGACATACCGGGCGACGAGCGGCGAAGCGATGTCCACGCGCGCGGCCGCTGACGCGTCCTTCATCTGCGCATCGGTCAGAAACACCTGCTCCGCGCGAATCTGCGCGCCCGGATAGGCGCCGGCCAGCGCCTCCTCACGGCTGATGCCCTGAGCGGCCGCCGCAGACGTCGCAACGAGGGTGAGCGCCAGGCCGGAGACCCAGCGCCGGAAGAGGCGGCTAGAACGCATATCCGAGATTGACGTTGAACTGGTTACGGCCGGTCCTCGCGGCGTTCGTCACCCACTGGTACTCGGTCTTCAGCACGACGTTCGGGATCGGCCTCAGATCGATGCCGAAGCTCCGGAACGTACCGTCGAGCGTCAGGTCCCGTGTGAATCCGGCCGGGACCCGGTCCTGCGTATCAACATGCTCGTATCGGAAGTACGGTGTCAGTGCCACCGCGTTGTTGAACTGCGACAGCACGTTGTAACCCGTCTGCACGTATCCGCCGCGCAGCCGCTCGGCGATGGGCGCGCCAGAGGCAAGTCGCAGCGCGGCACTCGCCGCCCCGGCCTCATCGACCGTCGCGTTCGCAAACAACGCGCGGATATCGAATCCGCGAAGCTGCGCCTGTCCGTGCACGTCGACGATCTGGGTGCCGACATCCAGGCGTTCGCCGCTGAGGACGACCTGCTCCTGGCCCGACCCGCCTGTGTAGAAGCCGATGCCGCCGAAGATCCCCGGGATTGGGGTGACGTCCACCCGGCTTGAGAAGGCCATGTTGGCGGCGCGCGCCTGGACGCCCTTCTGCCGCCCCCCGCGGAGGCCGGACGGCCTGAAGCCGGCGCCGTTGAATCCGTTGGTGACATACGCCCGGTAATTCACAATGCCGATGCTGCCCAGAATGCCCGCGCCGTTTTCGCGCCACGTCGACGGCAGGATCCGCGATTCGGTTTCCGGCCGTTTCGCGCCGAGGAAGACGTTCGGCTCGTGAAATTCGTTCGTCAGGCCGAGCGGAAGCAGTAACAACCCGCCGCGCACCGTGAGGTAGTCGCTGGCAAGAAAATCGACGTAGGCGAACTCGACGAAGATTTCGTTGCCGTGCTCAACTTCGATCTCCGAGTTGAAGAGGAACTTCTCGTTGAATCGGTAGCCGGCATAGAGGACCGCACGGAGAAAATCGAGACGCGTGGTTGGTGCACCGCCGCTGCCCGCTTCGCTGTCGCTGTCATAGTTCTCGAGCAGCATTTCCCCGTAGCCGGCAAACGACAGCACCCCGGGCGCGCGACGGTAGGCGGATGCCGCAGACGGGGCGAGCCCAAGCGAGCGACGACGGTCGTCGGGGAGCGGTGTCTCCTGCGGCTGTTCACCGCTCCGCAGCTTTTCCAGCTCCGCGGCGAGCACGTCGACGCGGCGACGAAGCTCATCCACCTGCGCATCCGGCGCGGGGACAGCCGCTGCCTCCGTTTGTTGGGCGGTGGCGGGAACCGGGTGGAGCCAGCAGATTGCGAGAAGGCCGGCGGTGAATAGGGAACGGACGAACATGACGCTCCTTGGATCTGAGACCGAGTCTCAATGTCAGATCCAAGTCTATATCCGACTATTTTAGTCGGTCAAGCGCCAGTGACTGAATGCCCCAGGCCCTGGCCGCAAGTCGCATTCCGAATTGCAGGTACGATGCGCCGAGTGGACTCTCCCAGCCTTCCGTTTTCCAAACGAACGTTGTCCAACGGTCTCGATGTCATCGTTCACGAGGACCATCACATACCCATCGTCGCCGTAAACATCTGGTACCACGTGGGTTCCAAGAACGAGCGCCCCGGGCGCACCGGCTTCGCGCACCTGTTCGAGCACCTCATGTTCGAGGGCTCCGAGCACCACAATTCCGGCTATTTTCCACCGCTCCAGCAGGCGGGCGGGGTCGTCAACGGATCCACCAACACCGACCGGACCAACTACTGGGAAGTCGTTCCGACGAGCGCCCTTGACCTGGCGCTCTGGATGGAATCGGACCGGATGGGCTATCTGCTCCCCGCGGTCACGCAGCAGCGTCTCGAGACGCAGCGCGACGTGGTGCTGAACGAGCGGCGCCAGAACTACGAAAATCGCCCGTACGGATACGCGTTGATGGCGCTCGCTGGTGCTCTCTATCCCGAGGATCATCCGTACCACTGGCTGACGATCGGGGCGACCGAAGACATCACGGCGGCCCGCCTGGACGAGGTGCACGAGTTCTTCCGCACGTACTACCACCCGGCGAATGCCTCGCTGTCGCTGGCGGGAGACCTCGACGCCGCGCGTGGCTTCGAGCTTGCCGAGCGCTACTTCGGGGATCTTCCGGCCGGCCCCGTGGCCGAACCGGCCCGTGCGGCCGCGGCCCTCGACCGTGAGCGGCGGCTCGTGCTTGAAGATCGCGTGCAGATGCCCCGCATTTATATGGCGTGGCACTCGCCCGCGATGTTCAGCGAGCATGACGCCGAGCTCGATCTGCTGGGCGACCTCCTCGCGAATGGCAAGACGTCGCGGTTGTACCGCATCCTGGTGTACGAACAGCGTCTCGCGCTCGATGTATCCGCCGCTCAGTATTCACGTGAGCTCGCAAGTTTCTTCCTGTTGGCGGCGACCGCGTCGCCGGGGAAGTCGCTCACGGACATCGCCGCGGTCATTGATGCTGAACTCGCGCGCGTGGCCGATGAGGGGCCGTCGGAGGCCGAAATGGATCGGGCGCGCGCCCAGACCGAGGCGCATTTCATGTACCGGATTCAGACCGTCGGCGGCTTCGGCGGCAAGTCCGACCAGCTGAACGCCTACAACGTGTTTCGCGGCGACCCGGGCTTCTTTGCCGCCGACCTGGCCCGGTACCGGGACGCCACCCCCTCCGCTGTGCGGGACGCCGCGCGAGCGTACCTGCGATTCGACCAGCGCGTCCTGCTCAGCGTCGTGCCGCGCGGCCAGCAAGCGCTCGGGCTGCCCGGCTCCGATCCGGTCACGGTGTCCTGATGCGCGTCGACCGCTCGCAGCTGCCGGCAGTTGGACCCGATCCGGCGTTCAGGTTTCCCCGCATTGTCCGTCACACACTCGCCAACGGGCTCTCCGTCCGCACCGTCGAGCATCACACGGTACCCGTCGTCACCTTCGTCATGCTGATTGATGGCGGCGTCGTATCCGATCCCGCCGGCCAGGAGGGACTCGCGGCGATCACCGCGGACATGGTCGATGAGGGGACCGGCGATCTGTCGGCCATCGAGGTGTCGGAGTCGCTCGCGCAGATAGGCGCGGAATACGACGTCGACGTTGGGGCCGACGCGGTTGTCTTCACGCTGACAACGCTCGAGCGGTTCATGGAGCGGGGCGCCGGGCTTCTGGCCAACCTGCTGATCAGACCCAGTCTCCGGCGCGAGGATTTCGACCGCGTCCGGCAGATGCGTCTCGATCGGCTGCGGCAGCTCAAAGACTCGCCTCCGGCCGTGGCGGAGCGCGCATTCCTTCGTCTGATGTACCCCGACCACCCGTACGGACATCTGGCGATCGGCAATGAAGCGTCGCTGCGCGGGCTCGAACTGGAACGGGTCGCACAGTGTCATCGAGCCCTCTTCCAGCCGAACCGCGCCACGCTGGTCGTCGCCGGGCCGATGACGCACGACGCGCTTCGTCAGGCCGCCGAGACCGCCTTCGGTGCTTGGGAAGCATCCGCTGAACGGGTGGCATCGGAGGTCGGCGATGTCGTGCCCCGTGTTGAGGCGCCGAGGCTGACAGTCATACCGCGCGAGGGCGCCGCCCAGTCGGAGCTTCGCATCGGCCACCTGTCGGCCCGCCGCAACGCTCCTGACTACCCATCGCTCCTCGTCATGAATGCCGTGCTCGGGGGGCAGTTTGTCAGTCGCATCAACCTGAAGCTCCGGGAAGAAAAAGGCTTTACCTACGGCGCCAGGACCGGATTCGACTGGCGGCGCCGACTGTCCCCGTTCGCCCTGCAGGCGAGCGTGCACAGCGCGTCGACGGCGGAGGCCATCCGGGATTCCCTCGCAGAACTAGACGGGATCCGGGGCCCGCGGCCGCCCACGGACACGGAAATGCTGCTGGCGCGCGCGTCGCTGACCCGTGGCTACCCGCGCAACTTCGAGACCGCCCAGCAGGTCTCGCGGTCGGTGGCGCAGCTCGCGCTGTACGACTTGCCCGATACCTACTTCGAGGAACTCATTCCCAGGGTAAACGCCGTCTCGGCGGACGACGTCGTCCGCGCGGCGCAGCGATACATCGATCCGGCGCGGGCCTCGATACTCGTCGTCGGCGACCACCCCGTGATTGCCGATTCGCTCGAGTCACTCGGATTCGGCGCGCCGCAGATCGTCTCGGCCGACGTCTAGAGGTTCCGTACCAGGAACCGCGTCAGGAGATACCCGTCCAGGTACTTGAAGGGTGCGGTCCCCGTGCTGTAGTGGCCGCACGGCAGGACGGCGGTCTGGTGCGGCAGGTGCCTGCGCCGGAATTCCTCGACCAGCTCTCGCGACAGATCGACGGGAAACGTCAGGTCGTATCGCGCGTAGACCAGGAGCGTCTTCGCGTGACCGACGCGATCCAGGTACGACGAAGGGCTGATTGGACGCCACAGCTCGCGCAGGTGGTCGAGGTCGATCCGGCCGTCGAGTCCCTGCTTTACGTGCTGCGTGGACAGCCCCCGCCAGACGACGTCCGCAAATCGCGGCGACACGTGGTTGAGCGCCTGTGCCCGTATCAACGGCTCATGCGCCGTGGTCAGCATCGCCAGGCACGACCCCAGACTCGTCCCCAGAATGCCGATGCGCTCGAATCCCTGCGATGCCAGCCAGGCGATCGCTCGCCGTGCATCGAGCACCGCCTGCCGGCACACCTGGATCGTCCGCGCAATGTTCGAACTGACGATGTAGTCCGCGCGGGTGAGCTCTGGCGGCATCCGCGCGTCGTGGTACGGGAGGCTGAGTCGCAGCGCCGACACGCCGAAGCGGGCCAGGAGTTTCGCCAGACCCACGTGCCCCTCCGCGTCCGCGTTCCACTGCGGCAGGAGGACGACAGCCCGTCCGCGCTGTCCAGGCGCCCCGATCGCGGGCTCCGTGGCCGCAGGAAACCATCGGGCACGTACGATGTTGTTGTCAGGGTGCGGGGTCGTGAGGGCACTCGGGAACGAAAGCGACGCCGTCGCCCGGTCGTAGGCGTAGTCGCCAGTCGCCGGTGTGTCGAAGAACGCACCGGTGTCCCGCATGATGTCGTCGACCCACCGCCGCAGCTGCTCCGCTTCGTCGTCGTGAGGGGGATGTCCGTCCGGCGCGATCCAGTCGAGCCCCCAGTCGAACCCCCGGACGACGCGATCGGTGGTGACGGAGGCGAGCCGGCGTTCCCAGGCGTGAAAGAAAGACGAGATCACGACCGCGGGCCGAGGCAAGGCTCGATCGCGGCAGCGACGTCGAGCAAACTGAGCGTCCCGTCACGCGGGCCGATCACCTGCGCGCCGACCGGGAGCTGTCCCGGCGCCGTGCCGCAGGGCAGTGTGATGGCCGGGTGGCCGGTGAGGTTGAACAGCTGCGTGAGCCGCAGCATCAGGTTTCGTACGGGCTGTTCCGCGCGGCCCACCCGCACCGTGTCGCGGCCGAGCACCGGTGCCGGAATCGGAACGGTCGGGAGCAGCAGGCCGTCGCGACGTTCGAGCGCCGCCTCGACTTCCGCGCGCAGCACCGTGCGACCGTTCAACGCGCGCACGTAATCTTCCCCCAGGATGTACCGCCCCGTTTCAAGTCGAAGCCGTACGTTCGGCGTGTAGTCGTCCGGCTGCGTCTCCAGCGCCGGCGCATGATACGCGGCCGCTTCGGTCAGCGCGATGTGCACGTAGATCGAGGCGATGTCAGCCGTGTGGCTTATCTCGATCTCCTCGAGCGCCGCTCCCGCATCACGGAGCCTGGCACAGACGTCCGAAAACGCGGCGTCCACAACCGGATCCAGCAGGGCGCTGAAGTAGCCTCGCAGGACGCCGAACCGCAGGCCACGCGGGTCGCGGGTCGCGCTGTTCGTCTGTGTCGAGTGTCCGCTGAGCACCCCGAACAGCGCGCGCGCGTCGGACACCGATCGGCACAGGGGCCCCGCATGATCGAGCGATCGGCTCAGTGGGACCACGCCGCGCAGCGGAATCTCCCCGGATGACGGCTTGAGGCCGACCAGGCCGCAGACCGCCGCCGGAATCCGGACCGATCCGCCGGTGTCGGTGCCGACCGCCGCGTACGCCATGCCCGCAGCCACCGCGGCTGCCGATCCCCCGGATGACCCGCCCGGCGACCGGGCGGGGTCCGCGGGATGCCGCGCCGGGCCGAACGCGGAATCTTCGTTCGTCGTCCCGAGCGCGAATTCGTGAAGGTTGTTCTTGCCGATGAGCACGGCGCCCGCGTCGCGGAGCCGCGAGACGATCGTGGCGTCGCGGTCGGCGACGTGGCGATCGCGCACGTGCGACGCCGCCGTGGTTCGCCGTCCGGCGACATCGATCAGATCCTTCAGCGCGACCGGGACACCGTGCAGCGGGCCACGATATCGTCCGCGCCCCATGTCGGCGTCCGCGTCGCGCGCCTGCTGCAGCGCCTCGTCCGCGAACACATCGATGAAGGCATTGAGCGCCGGGTTGCGCGCCTCAATGATCCGCAGGCAGTGAGCGGTGACCTGCTCGGACGTCAGCTGACGCGATCGAAATGCGTCCGCCAGTCCCTCGATGGTCGAGGGCAGGCCCGCGTCGATTGTCATGTACGCTTAGGTTATCCCATGCGCCGCACGAAGATTATTGCGACGGTCGGCCCCGCGAGCAGCGACGCAGCGGTGCTCGATGCATTAGTCGCCGCAGGGGTCGATGTGTTCCGCCTCAACTTCTCCCACGGCACTCGGGAGACGCATGGCCAGGTGATCGCGCGCATCCGCGACACGAGTGGCCGCCAGAAGCGGCACGTCGCCATCCTTCAGGACCTCGCCGGTCCGAAGATCCGCATCGGCCGGCTGCAGAGCGGCCTGCCGATCGTTCTGCAGAAGGGCGATCGGCTGGACATTGCTGTCGGGACCGATCTCGGACATCCCGGGCGCGTCTTCACCACGTTCGCGGACCTGCCGGGTGCGCTGCACGCCGGCGACACGCTGCTGCTCGACGACGGCCGCATCGCGCTGGAGGTCCAGACGGCCGATCGCCAGTCGGTGCAGACGCTCGTCGTGGATGGAGGCGAGCTGGGAGAACACAAAGGCATCAGCGCCCCCGGCGTCACATTCCCGACGTCAGGCACCACGTCGAAGGATCTCGACGATCTCGACTTTGGCGTCTCGGCCGGCGTGGATTTCATCGCGTTGAGCTTCGTGCAGTCGGCCGGAGATATTCAGATCGCGCGGGAACGGCTCGCGCGCTCTGCGGCGCCGTCGACTCCGCTGGTGGCCAAGCTCGAACGTCCGCAGGCGGTCGAGCGGCTCGACGAAATCCTCGCCGCGGCCGACGCCGTGATGGTGGCGCGCGGCGATCTCGGGCTCGAATTGCCGCTCGAGCGGGTGCCCCGGATCCAGAAGGACGTGACGCGCCGTGCCCGGGCGCTCGGCATGCCCGTCATCCTCGCGACACAGGTACTGGAATCGATGCGGACGGAAACGCGCCCGACCCGCGCCGAAGTGAGCGACGCCGCCTTTGCCGTCGACAGCGGCGTTGACGCGATCATGCTGGCCGGAGAGACGGCGATAGGGGAGCACCCCGTCCGCGCCGTGCAGGTGCTCGACGCCATCATTCGAGACGCCGAGGAGATGCCGCCGGCCAGCCCGGGCCAGCCGGCCAGCGTCCGGCTGCTCGGCGGCCACGGGCGGGCGATCTGCGAAGCGGCCGTGACCCTTGCCACCCGCGGCGAGGCATCCGCGATCGTCGCGATCACCCGAGGCGGCAAGACCGCGCGCCTCCTGTCGGCGCTCCGGCCCCGCGCGCCTATCTTCGCGGCCACTGATAACGCCGTGATGGTGCGCCAGTTGAACCTGGCGTGGGGCGTGATTCCGGTGCTCTGCGGCCCGATGCAGGGCGACGTCAGCGACGAGGCCACTCGCATCGGGCAAATGCTCGTGGACGAGGGATCGATTCCGAAGGGATCGGTGATCGTGCTGGTCAGCATCACCCCCGAGCTGGCGCGAGGGTCGTCGAACTTCCTGAAGCTGCTGCGCGTCTAGGGCGCGGCCGGTCAGCGCCGCCTGCAACGCGGCGTTAGCTGCGTTGTTCCAGATATTTCTTGAGTGCGGCGAGCGCGACGCTCCAGCCCGATTGCATCACCTCGTAATACCGGAGCCATCGGGCGCTGTCGGGGTCGCAGCCTGACTGCCGCACTTGGAGCTCCGTGGTGAACGGTCCCTTGTAGATACACGTCACCTCGAGCGCCATCGGGCCTATCGGATCGCCGTCCGGCGGATGCCAGTACAGCTCGGCGACGAAAAATTCGCGCCCCGCGGCAAAGTCGATGACGGTCCCATGAAAGCTGCCACCCAGGCGGCCGAGCATGTCGTCGCGCCATGCAGTCGGTTCCCATTCGACGGCGTAGCTACCCAGCGGACGAGGCACGCAGACGGCGCGAGACACCTCCCACCAGGCGGCAAGTGCCTTTTCGTCGAAGAAAGCCTCGAGCACTTTCGACGGCATGGCATTGATGGTGATGTTCTGCGTGACTTCAGACGTCATCGGATCGGCTACCGCATCTTAAACTGTACCCATGCAGCCCCTCTCGTACCTCGATCAGGACTTCCTCAAGAGCGGAGAAGCCCGCCCGCTCCGGATCCTCGCGGAATACCTCGACCCGCTGCGGCGATTCAAGGAGCAGCACATCCAGGACACCGTGGTGTTCTTCGGGTCGGCGCGAATCCACAGCCGTGAGCATGCGGAGGAGGCGCTCGAGCGTTTGATGAAGAAGATAGTGGGGAAGGGGGAACCGCACGAAGAGCATCTCACTCGTGGCCGAAAGGCGGTCGAGTGGTCGCGCTACTACGAGGAGGCGCGCCAGCTCGCTCATCTCCTCACAGAATGGTCGATGCAGCTCCCGGGGCCCACGCATCGCTTTGTCGTCACCTCCGGCGGCGGTCCCGGCATCATGGAAGCCGCCAACCGCGGCGCGATGGAAGCCGGCGGCAAGACGATGGGGTTCAACATCAAGCTGCCGTTCGAACAGGACGCCAACCCCTACATCACGGACGGGCTCCGGTTTGAATTCCACTACTTCTTCATGCGGAAGTTCTGGTTTGCGTACCTGGCGAAGGCGCTGGTGATCTTTCCGGGCGGGTTCGGGACGCTCGACGAGATGTTCGAGATTCTCACGCTGATGCAGACCGAGAAGCTGGACAAGCGGATCCAGATCATCCTGTATGGCACCGACTACTGGGACCCGATCCTGAACCTCGAACCGATGCGGGAGTGGGGAGCGATCGGTCCCGACGATCTGGATCTCGTGCTGCGGACCGATACGCCGGCCGACGCCTTCGCGCTGCTTAAAGCGCACCTGACGGAGCACCACCTGGCGCCGGCGGCGCCGGTGGTGAAGGCGCCCAGCCTCGCCCGCACGCGCTCTTGAGGAGGGCGGCTTCGCCTAATACAGCAGGTACTTCTTCCGGATCGTCCCGAAGGCGCGCTCGTCTTCGGACCATCCGGCCGCGATCTCCATCGGGGAGATGTCGGACTCGATCTGCTTCCGCAGGACGTCCGACCCTGCAAGGATGTCGATCGGCAGCTTGTCCCGTTCGTATTCGTAGGGCGGCTGCCGCCAGGCAAACCCAGACGGGTGTGCGTGCCGGAACAGCTGAATCAGCGCGACCCCGGTCAGCACCGGCCTGAACGCGTTCCGATCGAGCACATGCATCTGGCAGCCCCCGCAGGTGCGCTGCGCATTTTTCTGGAAGGTCGGCTCGAAGACGGCGGGGCGGAAGAACACGCCCGGCAGGTCGAGGCGATTCATCGCCGCGGCAAACCGCTCCGCATCGACGCCCGGCATGCCCACCAGCTCGAAGGGACGCGTCGTGCCACGGCCTTCAGACAGCAGCGTCCCTTCGAACAGTACCGTGCCCGGGTACACCACCGCCGTGTCGATCGTCGGCATATTGGGGGAGGGCATCACCCACGGGAGCCCGACCTCGTCGCCATACCGCCCCCGTTCCCAGCGCTCCATCCTGGCGATTTCGACCTGCGCGCCGATGCCGAACTCCTCGTTGAAGAGCGCCGCCAGCTCGCCAATCGTCATGCCGTGCCGCATCGGAATCGGAAACTGGCCGACAAACGATTCGAAGCCAGACGCCAGCAGCGCCCCCTCGACCTGGACGCCGCCAATGGGGTTGGGCCGATCGCACACCACGACCGGGATCCGGTGCCGCGCTGCGGCGCGCAGGCAGTTGGCCATCGTGTAGATGTAGGTATAGATGCGCGCGCCGATGTCCTGCAGGTCGATGACCAGCAGGTCGACGTTCCGCAGCATGTCGGCCGTCGGTTCACGCGTTTCGCTGTACAGCGAGTACACCGGGACGCT
>CAXNKG010000016.1:0-57137 GCA_964202965.1 Vicinamibacterales bacterium | reverse complement strand
TGAAAATAAAACCATGACAGTGGACTCTTTTGTGAAATGGCGCATTCTATCGGTGGGCCGATCGAGGAAGCGACGAGCGACAGTACTGCGCGCCGGGGATCGACCTGCCGATCGCGTCCATGATGCGCTCGAAGTTCGACCAGTACCCCGAGTATCACACCTCGCTGGACGACCTCGTGAACGTGGTGACTCCGGCGGGACTCGACGGAGGCTACAACGCCGTACGGCTCGCGCTCGAAACAATCGAGCGGCACTGCCACCCGCGCGTCACCGTGCTTGGCGAGCCCCAGCTCGGACCGCGCGGACTGTATGCGCAGCTGTCGACGCCGGAGACGCAGGTGCCCCTGATTCTGAATCTGATCACGTGGGCGGACGGAACCAGGTCGCTCGTCGACATCGCCGACGAGTGCGGCGTGCCGGTCTGGGATCTGTACCCGCTGGTCGATCAGCTCGTGGCGCATGGACTGCTGAGCGTCGAATGAAGCTGCTGTTCGTCATGCGGCACGCGGGATATGTCCGCAACTTCGAGTCGACGCTGCGGATGATGTGCGACCGCGGCCATCACGTACATCTCGCGTTTCAGGGAATCGTGAAGTATGCGCAGCTCGACCCCGCGGACATTGCCGGACAGCTGACGGCCCGGTATCCGAACTTCACGCATGGCCGGATGCCGATCAGGCGGGACGGCTGGGGCCTGCTCGGCCGCCAGCTGCGCCTCGGCATGGACTATCTGCGCTACCTGACGCCGGAATACGACGACGCCCCGAAGCTCCGCCAGCGGGCGCTGCGCGAGGCGCCGCAGTACGTACTGGACCGGACGTCGAGCGGCATGGCCCGCACCGCGGTCGGACGTCGCGCGCTCGCGGCATGGCTGAGGGCGCAGGATTTGGCGATTCCGATTGACCCGGCGATCGACGCGTACCTGGCAGAGGTGCGCCCCGATGCGCTCGCCGTCACGCCGCTCATCGAGCCGGGGGCACCCCAGGCCGAGTTCGTCCGGGCTGCGCGCGCGCGCGGCATTCCGGCCGCGCTCTGCGTCGCGAGCTGGGACAACCTGACCAACAAGGGGCTGATTCACGGCCCTGTCGACCTGGTGACCGTCTGGAATGAGGCGATGAAGCGCGAGGCCGTGGAACTGCACGGCATCCCGGCCGGGCGCGTGGCGGTGACGGGCGCCGCTGCGTTCGATCACTGGTTCGACTGGCGGCCCCGGACGACGCGCGAGGAGTTCTGCGCACGCGTCGGCCTGCCGGCCGACCGGCCGTTTGTGCTGTATCTCTGCTCGTCGAAGTTCGTCGCCCCGCAGGAGGCGCCTTTCGTGCGGACGTGGGTGGAGCGGATTCGCCATGCGTCATCGGCCAGATTGCGCGACGCCGGCGTCCTCGTGCGCCCGCATCCGCAGAACGCGGAACAGTGGCAAGGCGACAGCCTCGACCTTGGCGGGGCGGTGGCTGTCTGGCCGCCTTCCGGTGCCGCGCCGGTCGACGCGGACAGCCGGAGCGATTACTTCGATTCGATCTTTCACAGCAGCGCTGTGGTTGGCGTCAATACCACCGGCGAGATCGAGAGCGCCATCGTCGGCCGTCCGGTCTTCACGCTGCTGGCCCCGGAATTCCGCGACACACAGGAGGGGACGCTTCACTTTCACCACCTCAGCCAGGTCCGCGGGGGCGTCGTGACGATCGCGCGCGACTTCGATGAGCACCTGGCACAACTCGATCGCGCACTGGGGGAGCCTGCGTCGAACGCCGCGGCGCGCTGCCGGAGCTTCGTCGAAGCCTTTGTGCGCCCGAACGGGATCGACGTTCCTGCCACACCGCGGCTCGTCGAGGCACTGGAGCAGCTCGGGAGGCTGCGTCCGGGCACACCGACACCGTCGTTGTCCGCGGCGCTGCTGCGCCCACGGCTCTCGATCCGGGCGGCGCTCATCGAGCGTGAGACGGCCGCTGACGTCAGGGCGAAAGCCGCCAGGCGGGCCGTGAAATCGGCTCGGGCGGCGCAACAGCAGTCCCGGGAGGCGGAGAAGCTGGCGCGCCAGGCCGAGCACGAGCGGCTCGAGGAGATCCGGCGGCTCAGGGCCGACGATGCGCGGTTGACGCCCCAGGAAAAGACGGAGAAGTTCGTATCGGCGTTCTGCGCGTTCGGCGAGGTCCGGCGGCGAACGGTGCTGAGTGCGATGATGCCGCACTTTCCGCCGAGCTCCTTCATCGAAGCGTACGCCGTGGCCCCTCCCAGACGGCTCGAGTACGACCACGCGGACATCTACATGCGCGTGCACACGAAGGGCGAGGAGTTCCGGCTTCGTGCGTGCCACAAGGAGCCTTTTACGATCGACTGGATGCACGGGCGCATTGCCGCCGGTGACGTGCTGTACGACATCGGCGCCAATATCGGTGCCTACTCGCTCGTGGCGGCGATGAAACCGGGCGGCGGGGCCCGGGTGTTTGCGTTCGAGGCGAGCTACGCGAGCGTTGCGTCGCTGGCCGCCAACATCGCCCTGAACAAGCTGGACGCGCAGATCACGCCGATGTCGGTCGCGCTCTCCGACGTCACCGCCATGAACGTGTTCAGTCTTCGCGATCTCGAGCCCGGCTCCGCGAGGCACGTACTCGGGTACGACCCTCCAGAAGACGGCCCGACGTTGTATCAGCAGCCGGTGATGATGTTCCGGCTCGACGACCTGATCGAGCGGTTCGCGCTGCCCCTGCCGAATCACATCAAGATGGACGTTGACGGCGGAGAGCTGGCGGTCCTCGAGGGCGCCTCACGGACGATCGCATCTCCGGAGCTGCAGACGATGCTGGTGGAGGTCTCGACGTCGCTGTCCAGCGCGGTCAGCGAGGTGCTCGAACGTCACGGCCTCCGCCTGGATTCAAAGATTACCGTCCGGAGCAAGTCGGGCGAGCATGTCGTCTGGTACGGCCTGTTCGTCCGCGGTGGCCAGGCGCCAGTCAGCGCGGTCGAGGCTCCGCCGCGATGACGAGTCGCGCTGTACGAATCCTGTTCTTCATGCGCAGCAACATCTATGCGCGGAACTTCGAGTCGACACTGCGCCTGATGGCCGAGCGCGGTCATTCGGTGCATGTCGTGGCCGAGACCCATGAGCACCTCGACCCGACCGATCTGCTTGGCCGGCTGTGCCGCGAGTACCCCGGCATCACTCACGGCCGGCCGCCGGCGCCGGACTCGCCGCGATGGATTCAACTGGGGCTCGAGCTGCGGAAGGGGCTCGACTACCTGCGGTACTTTGGCCCGGAGTATCGACATGCTCCGAAGCTCCGGATGCGGGCTGAACTCAAGCTTCCGGTGTTTGCCTCGTCTGCCGCGTGGCGCAGGCTGGTGCGGACACCCGCCGGGCGCGGGATGCTTGAGCGCCTGCTGCGGGCCGCCGATCGCGCGCTGCCGCCGGACAGCGCGATCACAGCGTTCATACGTGAGAAGCGCCCCGACCTTGTCGTCGTGACGCCGCTCGTCGAGCCGGGATCACCACAGTCGGCCTACCTGCGCAGTGCCAGGTCACTGGGGATCCCGACCGCCTTGTGTGTCTTCAGCTGGGACAATCTCACCAACAAGGGACTGATTCACGACCCGTTGGACCTCCTCACCGTGTGGAACGAGCCGATGAAGCATGAGGCGGTGACGCTGCACGGCGTTCCGGCCGATCGGGTCGTCGTCACCGGCGCTGTGGCGTACGACCACTGGTTTACCTGGACGCCGCGCGAGGACAGGGCCGCGTTCTGCGCCCGCGTCGGCCTCGATCCCGGGCAGCCCTACCTCCTCTATCTGTGTTCGTCGCGTTTCATCGCGCGCGACGAGGTGCCGTTCGTCAGCCGGTGGGTGGATGCGATCCGGAGCCGGTCCGACCTCCTTCGACGCACCGGTGTCCTCGTGCGGCCCCACCCGCAGAACGCGGGGCGCTGGCGCGACGCCGATCTGAGTGCGCTGCGAAACGTCGTCGTCTGGCCGCGCGAGGGCGCCAATCCCGCTGACGGCGATTCGCGGGCGGAGTACTTCGACTCGATGTATCACAGCGCCGGCGTGGTGGGGGTCAACACCAGCGCGCAGATCGAAAGCGCGATTATCGGGCGCGCCGTCCATACGTGGCTGGCTCCCGAGTTCCGCGATACGCAGGATGGGACGCTGCATTTCAAGCACCTGCGGGAGGTGAGCGGCGGCGTGCTGCACCTCGCGTCGGACCTCGAACAGCATGTCGAACACCTCGAGGCGGCCGTACGGGAGCCCGATGGCAGCCGCCGGTCCCGCGCGTTCGTTGAAGCATTCGTGCGGCCATATGGGATTGACACCCCGGCCGCGCCGCGGCTGGTTGAGGCACTCGAGACGGCGGCCGGCCGTCCGTCGAGGCGTGACCGCGGCGCATGGTGGGCACCGCTGGCGCGCCCGGTGCTGACGCGCGCGTTGCGTCCTGTCGAAAACGCCTTGCGAGCCGTGGACGAGCAGACGCGCGGACGGAAGCACACCCGGGGCCGGCAGAAGAGTGCCGACACATCCGGCCGTGCTCGGACCGCCGATGCCACGGCAACAACCCCGGTCGGGGGACGTGACCGTGGAACAACGGTCCACGATGCCGGACCGGACGTTCCGGCGATCCCGCCCGACGCCTTCGCTCAGTACCTGGAGGTGCGGGAGCGGGTTCGTGGTTTCCGCGCGGCTGATCTGCCGGCTGACGCGCTGACGGAGGCGGAGCGTCGCATCCGCGACGAGCTCGGGGCACTGTGGGACGCGACCCCCGCGATGGTCGCGGCACTCCGCCGCTACGGTGCTGCGATCACGGGCGTGTCTGCGTCCGACTACAACGGAGCGGGAGGCCACGACCTTCGCGAACGGCTGACTCGAGACCTGCGCCGGCTGCTGGCGAAGGGCGACAAGGCGTTGTGGATCGATGAGCCAGACGTGTGTGGCGGCTTCGGCTTCAACGGGCTTGCCCAGCTCTATAACGAAGATACCCTCCGATTCTTTCGAGTGATCTCGCTACTGCAGGACGCGGAGCTCCTCACGGATTTCAGACGCTCCGGCGGCCGCCGTACGGTCTGGGAGATCGGCGCTGGGTGGGGCGGCTTCGCGCACCACTTCACGGCGCTCTGTCCGGACGTGACGTATCTGATGACGGCGTCATCCGACTCAGCCCTTCTTTCCGGGGCGTACCTGAAGGCGCTCCATCCAGGAGCGCGTTTTCGCTTTTACGACCCGGCGCGGCCCGCTGAGTTCTGGCAGAACTGGCACCTCGCCGACTTCGCGTTTGCGCCGGAGGAGGTGGTGGCGGGGATGCCGCTGCCCGGACTCGATCTCGTGGTCGATCTCGGAGCGCTGGTGCGCATGAAGGGCGAGCGGGCGCGGGTGCACGTCCAGAAGGCGCATGACCTCGGCTGTCGCTATCTCTTTTCCCACGGCGGCGTGCCGATCCGGTGGATTCTCGACCGTTTCTATTGGAGGCACCCCGTATCGGAGCCGGCCTACGTCGCGAAGCGGCTCGCCGTCCGCACCGGGGACTCGACGTCCGAGCCCGCACCATACTTCCTCGGCTGGCGGCGGTTGCACGTATGAACGGCCGCGCGACCGGGCCTCGCGTGGTACTCGGACTCCCGGCCTACAACCGGCCGGATACGCTCGGGCGCACGCTCGAATCGCTGCTCTCGCAGACGTACCGCGATTTCGCACTCGTCATCGTGGACGATCGGCCATCAGCGGAGACCGCCGCGATTGCCGGAGCGTATGCGCGCGAGGACGGGCGCGTGCGGTACGAGGCGAACGACACGCGCCTCGGCATGGTCGACAACTGGCGGCGTGCCTTTGCGCGTGCCACGGAGATGTACCCGGGCGCCGAATACTTCGCGTGGGTCAGCGACCACGACCTCTGGCACGCGCGCTGGCTGGAGGAACTGGTGGCCGTCCTGGACGCGCACCCCGATGTGGCGCTCGCCTACGTCAGGAACATGCGGATGATGCCGGGCGACGGCCGCATGACCGACAAGGCCTTCGACACCTCCGGCATGCGCGACCGCGCCGCACGGTTACGCCACTCGGCACGCTACATGCTGTCGGGCGACATGATTTACGGGCTGATGCGCGTGGGTGCGCTCAAGGGCGCCGGCGTCTTCCGGCGCGTCACCACGCCCGACCGGCAGGTGCTGCTGGCGCTCTCGCTCTTCGGACAGGTCCGGCAGCTGCCGTACGTGCTCTGGTATCGCGAAGTGCTGCGCGTGTTCGACGTCGGCCGGCAGCGTGAAGTGTTCTTCCCCAACGGCGCGCCGCTGTATGTGTATCTGCCTGCTCACGTGCAGCACTTCGCGACGCTCCTCTGGGACTTTGCGTTCCGGGGATCGGGACGACCCGCGTTCGGGCGTCTCGCGGGGCTCCGCTTCGCCCTCAGTCAGCTCTGGTGGTCGTGTGTCCGCGATCTGGAGCGTCCGAAGTCTGACTGGCGCATGACCATCGGGAGACTGCGCGTGTGGCGGCAGCCACGACCGCAGCAAGTGAGGTGACATGGATTCAGATGATGTGAACGCTGCACCTGCGCCGGATCGGCCGCGGCGCGACCCGGCCAACTGGGGATCGCGCGGACTTGCCAAGGAGTGGCGCTGCGCCACGACGGCGTATCGCCCGACCGCGGCGTTCTTTGACGCGGCGGAGCCCGTCGTGAAGTCGCGGCGGACCGTCATGGGGTACGACAAGCTGTACGCGATCTGGCAGGCCGTCCATAACGTGGCCCGCGTACCGGGCGCCGTTGCGGAGATCGGGGCCTATCGCGGTGGTTCCGCGCACTTCATCGCCAGCACGCTTCTCTCGCTGACGGGCAGCGAGGTGCCGATGCACGTCTTCGATACTTTCGAAGGGCACCCCGCGGACGCGGTTACCGCACACGATTCGTTTCATGCGGCCGGTCATTGGAGGGGCGCGAAGTACAAGAAGGTGGTGGCGTACCTCTCGGCGTTCACCCAGATGCAGATCCACCAGGGAGATGTGAGCGCCCTGCTGCCGCACCTGCCCGAGTCTGCGTACCGTTTTGTGCACATCGACACCAATCTCTACAAGCCGACGCTCGACTGCCTGGAATACTTTGGACGGCGAGTGTCCCCGGGAGGCGTCATCGTCGTCGACGACTACTCGTCGCCGCGCTGCACCGGGGTGCCGACGGCGACGATCGAGTACCTGGGGAAGACGGACGTGCGGTTTCACGTCTGGGATACCCGCACCGAACAGCTGCTGCTCGCGCGCTGGTGACCGGTACGGCGCCCGCAGGTGAGATGACCGCTGACGGCGGGCAGGCGGGCGGCGCGCACGAGCACTATCTCCGCGTTCGCGGCTGGGCACGCCGGATGCTCGACAGCCCTGGACAGCTCGAGCGATCTGAGGCTGAGCAGGCGGTCTCTCGTGCGCTGGCGCCGCTGTGGGATGCGTCGCCGGACACGATCGCCGGGCTTCGCCGGTGGGCCGAACCGTTCGGCGGCGCGTCCGCCGCGGACTATGACGCCCCGGAGTCGCGGATAGAGAAGGCGATTCGCCGGGACCTGAAGCGCCTCTTCGTGCAGGTCGGCCGCGACCTATTCGTCGAGGAACCATCCATCCTCGGCGGCTTCGGGTGCCGCACGAGCGCAGGCCGGTGCAACGCGGACACGCTGAGATTCTTCAGCGCGCTAGTCGCGTTGCAGGATGGCGCGGTGCTGCCGGCATTCCAACAGCCGTCACGCCGCATCGTGTGGGAAATCGGTGGGGGGTGGGGCGGCTTCGCCTACCAGTTCAAGACGATCTGTCCCAACGTGACCTACCTGATTACCGGGCGTCCCGACACGTTTCTCGTCTCCGCCGTGTACCTGATGACCGCGTTTCCTGGCGCCCGCTGCCGGTTTTTCGGCGAGTCGTCCACGGATGCCTTGTGGAATGAATGGGAGAACGTGGACTTCGTCTTCGCCCCGGAGGAGGCGCTGGACGCGCTGCGTCCGCCCCGGCTGGATCTCACGCTTGACGTCATGACGCTGAGGCAGGTGACGCCCGAACGCGTCGAGCAGCACGTCCGGCACGCCTTCGAGACCGGTTGCCGCTACCTGTATTCCCTGCATCAGGGCGATTGGGCAGACGGCGAGCCCCCCGCGCTGTGGCGTGCGTTCGAGCGGCTGTACTGGCTTCATCCCGTGCCGTCGCGCGTGGAACTGCGCAAGACGGGCGCCGAGTATTCGCACCTCGTCGGATGGCGGCGGAGGCGGGCCTGACGCGCAGTCCGCGCGTCGTCTTCGGACTGGCCGCCTACAACCGGCCGGACACGCTCGCGCGCGCGCTGGAGTCGCTCCTCGATCAGACCTTCGGAGATTTCGCCATCGTCATCGTGGACGACGCGCCTTCGCCCGCGGTCGAAGCGATCGTCCGCACCTATTCGGCGGCCGACTCCCGAATCGTCTACGAGCCGAACCCCACGCGCCTCGGCATGATTGGCAACTGGCGGCACGCTTTTCAGCGAAGCAGGGATCTCTTCCCAGGGGCCGACTATTTTGCCTGGGTCAGCGACCATGACGTCTGGCATCCGCGATGGCTCGAGGTGCTCGTCCCGATCCTGGACGACAATCCACGGACGGTGCTCGCGTACCCGCAGACCGTACGCGTCTACCCGCGCGAACGCCGCCGAATGCCGCCGCCCTTCGAGACCGCGGGAATCCCGGATCGTCGCGAGCGGGTGCGGCGGACGGCCCTGGCTGCGGCTGCCGGTAATTGCGTGTACGGCCTGTTTCGAGCCCGCGCGCTGGAGGAGGCCGGCGTCTTCCGTCCGGTGCTGATGCCGGATCTGGAGATCCTCGTCCGGCTGGCCCTCATCGGAGAGTTCGCGTACGCGCCTGAGATGCTGTGGTACCGCGAAGTCGCCGGGGGATTCAGTCTGCCTCGCCAGCGCCGGATGCTGTTTGCCGGACGAGTGCCTCCGTACGCCTACCTTCCCCCGAACGTCCAGCATTTCGGACTGCTCCTGTGGGATCTGGCCGTGCGGCGTCATGGCGCCGGCGCAGTGTCCCGATGGACGGGGCTGAAACTGGCCGTGCTGCAACTGCGGATCTCCACGCGCCGCGAACTGTCGCGGATGCGGCCGATGCCGGCGGCCGAATGAAGATTCTGTTCCTCCTCGGCGCCACGAGTCGCATCCGCAACTTCCGCGACACGCTCGTGCTGCTCGCCGATCGAGGCCATGACATTCGTCTGGCCGGCCGCCTCAGGAAGGGCACCTTCGAGCTGCCGGCGGTCGTGGCGCACGAACGGATTTCGGGCCGGGTCAATCCGACACAGCGCGCGGACGAATGGCGGGAGTTCGTCGATCTGCTGCGGGGCGCTCGCGACTACGCCAGGTATTTCGCCCCCCGCTACGCGCAGGCGACACGGCTGGTCCGTCGAGCGTACGAGATTGCGCCGACCGAGTTTGCCCTGTTCTGCGAACGCCACGCGTGGGTGAAGCGCCATCCGGCGCTCCTGGGACGAGCGCTGGCGTTCTGCGAGGAGCTCATCCCGGTGGACGCCGCGTTCGAGGCGTTTCTTCGCGAGGAACGCCCCGACCTGGTCCTGGTGACGCCCCTCGTCACCTTCGAGTCGTACCAAACCGATTACGTGAAGGCGGCGCACAAGCTCGGCATCCCCGTGGTTTTTGTGCCATTCAGCTGGGACAACCTCACGAACAAGGGCCTGATGCGGATTCTGCCGGACCGCGTGCTGGTCTGGAACGACATCCAGCGGCGGGAGGCCATCGAACTTCACGGCTGCCCCCCGGACACCGTGGTGGTCACCGGCGCCGCGCGGTTCGACGACTTCTTTTCGCGGACTCCGTCGACAGGCCGGGCGGAATTTCTCGAATCCTTCGGGCTGAATGCCCGGACGCCCATGGTGCTGTACCTCGGGTCGTCCCAGCTGACCGGGCCCAATGAGATGGAGCTGGTCCGCCGCTGGGCGGAATCGATCCGTCGTGCGGAGGACAGCCGCCTCCGGACCTGCGGGATTCTCGTGCGGCCGCACCCTGCCGTGCGGAGCTCCTGGACGTCGGTCGACTTCTCCGATCTCGGCAATGTCGCGCTGTCACTGGATGCCAGCCGGGGCGGAGACCAGGAGCTGTTCGATTCGATTCACCACGCGCACGCCGCTGTCGGTCTCAATACCAGCGCCATGCTCGAGGCCGCCATTGTCGGGCGGCCGGTGCACACGCTGGTCATACCCGGCTTCGACGAGGGCCAGATCGGCACGATGCACTTCCACTACCTTGTCGAGGCCTATGGCGGACTCGCGTCCGTGGCGCGTGATTTTCCGGAGCATCACCGGCAGATCGCGCCGCTTCTCCAGCAGGCCCCCAGCTGCTCCGATCGCAGCCGGACGTTTGCCGAGCAGTTCCTCAGGCCGCACGGCGTCGGACAGCCCGTGGCTCCGCTCCTGGCCGCGGAGATCGAACGAGCGGCGGCTGACATTCGAAAGTCTCCTCAGGCGGCGACTCCGGCGTACGCGCCTCTTCGGCGCGGCCTGTACCTCTGGCTTCGGCGGCGCGGCGGGTCGCAGAAGCCTGCGGTCGATTCGACGGTCATCGGCACGTCGCTCTCGTTGCGGCCGGTCAGGACAGCGCTCGAAGAAGTGCAGCAGGGAACGTCCATGGTGTTTGTTGGCCCGTGGGTCGACGCGATTGGGCTGGAGCTGCTGTACTGGATTCCGTTCGTTCGCTGGGTCGCCGCGGCGTACGCCCTTCCGCCCGAGCGCCTGGTCGTGCTGTCGCACGGCGGGCAGCGCGACTGGTACGGATCGATTGCCCACCGCTTCCTGGATACCGCCACGCTGTTTTCCGATTCCGAGCGTGCGCAGTGGACGCGCCGAACCGTCCCTCAGAGTGAGCAGGATCCGAAGCAGGCCGTGATGTCGCCGTTCGACGCCGACATCGTCGAGCGGGCGGCACGGGCGTTCGATCTGTCCGAACCCCAGGTGCTGCATCCGTTTCTCCTGTTCCGGACGTTCCGCCGGCTTCACGCCGACGGCGAGCCGGACCGTTTCGCCGACATCCTGAAGTACGAGCCGCTGTCCGCGGCGCCGGGGGCGTCCGCCGCGCGGTCGGGCGTGGCGGTGAGCGGCGAATGTACCCCTGCGCTGCCGGACACCGAGGCTCATCGACAGTTTCTGGCCGAGCTTGCCGGGCACGCAGCGGCGGCCGGCGACGTGGTCGCCCTCGACGGCCTGCCGCTTGCCGATCGCGTGCACGCGCTGGAGCGCGTGTCGGCGTTCGTCGGCGCCTACGGTGACATGGCGATCCTCGCGGCCTTCTGCGGGACGCCCGCCATCACGTACCACAGCGAGCGGCTCCCCGCCGGCCAGATCGAGCGGCTGGAGGCCGCCGCGGCGACGGCCGGCTGGGGAACGGTCACCACCGAACGGGCGAAGCGATTCAAGCGCCTGCGCCTGCCCGTCAAGGTTCGCGCGTCATGAAGTTGCTCTTCTGTCTCGGGAGTTTTGGATTCCTCCGGAATTTCGAGTCGGCGCTCCGCCTGCTTGCCGAGCGCGGACACCGGGTGCATCTGGTCGCCGACCGGCACGACAGCGTCGGCGGGATGCGCACCGTCGAGGCGCTCGAGCGTGACTTTCCGACGCAGATCACCCACGCCTACGCGGCGCGCGGCAGTTCGCCGTGGCATCCCCTGGCGTCGGCGTTGCGCCTGACGCTCGATTACTGGCGCTATCTCGGTCCCCGGTTCGACAACGCGCCGAGCCTGCGGGCCCGTGCGGAACGTCAGGCGCCTGCGCTGGCGGTGCGCCTGCCGCACTGGCCGATCGTCGGCTCTCCCACGGCGATGGGCATCTGGCGCCGCCTCGTGGCGTGGCTGGAGCGCGCGATGCCGCCTGCAGACGGCGCGCGGCGGCTTCTGCGGGATCAGCAGCCGGACCTGCTGCTCCTGACACCGCTCCTCTATTTCGGATCCACACAGGTGGACTACGTCCGCGCCGCCCGGGTGGCCGGCATCCGGACGGTGCTCGGCGTCGGGAGCTGGGATCACCTCACGACCAAGGGCCTGATCCACGAAGCGCCCGACCACGTCATCGTCTGGAATGAGATGCAGCGGCGCGAAGCGGCGGAACTGCACGGCATCGATCCGTCGCGCGTCATTGTCACGGGCGCGCAGGCCTACGACCGCTGGTTCACGTCACGGCCCAGCCTCTCCCGGACTGAATTCTGCCGGACCGCTGGTCTTCCGGACGACCGTTCGCTGCTGCTGTATCTCTGCTCGTCGCCATTTATCACCCCGCATGAGGTGGCCTTCGTCCGTCGATGGATCGACGCGGTGCGTGGCGCCGCGGATCCCCAGCTGCGTCGCGCCGCCATTCTGATTCGGCCGCATCCGCAGAATGCTGACCAGTGGCGTGACTTCGACACGACGCCGTTCGAGGCCGTCACCGTGTGGCCGCGAGGCGGCGCGAATCCGCTCGATCCGAACGCCCGGGCCGAATACTTCGATTCCATGTACTACAGCGCGGCCGTGGTCGGCGTGAACACGAGTGCGCTCATCGAGTCCGGCATCGTCGGCCGTCCGGTGTTCACGCTACTCGCCGATGAGTTTGCCGGCCAGCAGGAAGGCACGCTGCACTTCCAGCACCTGAAGACGGTCAACGGCGGACTTCTGCACGTCGGCCGCACGATGGACGAGCACCTGAATCAGCTTGCCGGGACGCTGCGGGACCCCTATGACCCGGCGAAAAGCCGCGCGTTTGTCGAGGCGTTCGTGCGGCCGCATGGCCTGGACGTCGCGGCCGCGCCGCGCGTCGTCGACGCGCTCGAAACGTGCGCGGCGGCGCCACCTGTTGCGCGCCGGTCGCCGTCGTTGTCACTGGCGGCGCGTCGCGTCGCCTTGTGGCCGCTGGCCGCGAGCGCGCGCGTGGCGGCGTCGCTGCGGCAGCAGCGGGACCCACGCCGCACACCGCGCACCGCGCCAGGGCCGTCAATGCGGATCCTGTTTGCGGTCGCGTCCCCGGAATACCTGCGGTACTACGATTCCACGATGAAGCTCCTCGCCGATCGGGGGCACCACGTCATCCTCGCCGTCAATTCGCTCCGGGAGCGAAAGCACGCCCGGCTCGATCTCATCGACGACGACCGGATCGAGATTGCGGGCGTCGTGCCGGAGCGGCAGGACGTCTAGATGCCGCTGGCGCGCGCGATTCGCGGAACGATGGATTTTGTCCGGTATCTCGATCCGAGGTACGCCGATGCGCCGGTGCTCCGGAACCGGATGTATCGCAAGGTTCTGCCGTCGTGGCTCGGCCTTCTCAATCGCATCCGGTCGATGCGGCCGTCACGGGTGAATCGACTGCTTCGGGGCCTGCAGGCGTGCGAGCGCGCGGTGCCGGTCAGTGCCTCGATGACGCAGTTCCTCGACAGTCAGGCGCCCGACGTGCTCGTCGTGTCACCGCTGATTGATGCCGCGTCGGACCAGGTGGATGCGGTCCGCGCCGCCAGGGCAGCGGGCATTCCCGTGATGGCCGCCATCGCGAGCTGGGACAATCTCACGAACAAGGGGCATATCCGCGTCCAACCCGATGCGGTCGCGGTGTGGAACGAGCGGCAGAAGCTCGAAGCCGTCGAGCTTCACGGTGTGGAACCGGACCGGGTCGTCGTCACGGGCGCACAGCCGTTCGACCATTGGTTCGAGCGCCGGCCGAGCCAGAGCCGAAGCGATTTCTGCCGGATGGTCGGCTTGCCTGACGACCGCCCGTTCGTGCTGTTCACCGGATCGTCGGTCTTCATCGCGCGCTCGGAACACGAGGTCCCGTTCGTGCGCGAGTGGATCGAGGGCATGCGGGCCAGCACTGATCCGCTGCTGCGCGAGGCCGCCATTCTCGTGCGGCCGCACCCGTTCAATCCGGTGGCATGGACAACCGCCGATTTCTCAGACCTGGGCGCCGTCGCGATCTGGCCCAGGGCCCGGTACACGCCGGTGGCCGAGGAGGCGCGCGCCACGCTGTTCGATTCGCTCTCCTACTGCCAGGCTGTCGTTGGCATCAACACCAGCGCCATGATTGAGGCAGCGATTCTCGGCAAGCCGGTGCTGTCGCTGCTCTCGCCGACGTTCGCCGGCACGCAGGACGGGACGCTCCATTTCCGCTACCTGCGTCCGGAGAACGGCGGATTTGTCCGCGTCGCCAGTTCAATTCACGAGCATCTGGAACAGCTCACCACAGTGCTGCGCGATCCCGCGCTGGTGCGCAGCGAGACCGAGCGGTTCGTGGGGTCATTTCTACGGCCGCACGGCGTCGGCACGCCCTGTACGCCCATCCTTGCGGACGCGATTCAGCGGCTCGCAGCACAGGGCGCGGCGCCGGAGGAGCGCGAACGGGTCACGTCGCGTGTGCAGCGCGTGCTGTTCTGGCCCCTGGCGGCGATGCTGTGGCTCGGGACGCCGGCGCCAGGAGCCCCCGAACTGTCCGGGGCCGGGCTGTCGCAGGCCGCTCGCGCCGCCGGGCGGAGGCTCGGCCGCCGCACCTCGCGTGTCGCGCGTGCGGCCATCCGGGATCTCCGCAAAGTTCCCCGCCATGTGATGCGCAGCCTCAGGCTCGCACGCTATTACGTCGCGACAGTCGTGCTGCAGCGGCCCGCGAAGCCGGGCGGAGACGGCCGTTAACCAGTCATCAATCGGGATACCACTTGCGAAAAATCTGCATCTTCATCGGCTCTCGCGCCAACTACAGCAGCATCAAGTCCGTGATGCGCGCGGTCAAGGCGCACCCGTCTCTGGAGCTTCAGCTCGTCGTGGGCGCGTCAGCGCTCCTCGACCGCTTTGGAGCGGTCGTCGATCTGATCGAGTCCGACGGGTTCACGCCATCGGCTCGCGTCACCATGATTGTCGAAGGGGAGACGCCCGCCACCATGGCGAAATCGACCGGCCTGGGACTGCTGGAGCTGCCCACCATCTTCGAGCTCCTCAAGCCGGACGTGGTCGTCAGCGTCGGCGATCGCTTCGAGACGATGGCGACGGCGATCGCGGCCGCGTACATGAACATCCCCGTTGCCCACACGATGGGAGGGGAGATCAGCGGCACGATCGACGAGAGCATCCGTCATGCGGTGACGAAGATGTCGCACATTCATTTCCCCGCCAATGCGGCCGCCGGCGAGCGCATCGTCCGCATGGGGGAGCATCCGGACACGGTGCATGTCGTTGGCTGTCCCCGCATCGACCTCGTGGCGGAGATCGCGCGGAGCGACGGAGGCATGCCGCACGCCGAGTGGCTGACGCGCGAAGGGGTCGGCGCGCACATCGACCCGACGAAGCCGTTCCTGCTCGTGAACCAGCACCCGGTCACCACGGAGTACGGACACGGCAAGGAACAGATCTGGGAGACCCTGCTGGCGCTCGACGACCTGAAGATGCCGACGATCATGCTGTGGCCCAACGTCGATGCCGGATCGGAAGACATTTCGAGCGGCATGCGCACGTTCCGGGAGAAGCGGCAACCGACGTACGTGCGCTTTTACAAGAACTTCCCGATTGATACCTACGTGCGCCTGATGCTGTCGTGCGCCTGCGTCGTCGGCAATTCGAGCGCGCCCATCCGTGAGGGCGCGTTTCTCGGGGCGCCGGCCGTGAATATCGGCACCCGGCAGGAAGGCCGCGATCGCGGCGCCAACGTGATCGACGTCGGCTATGACCGGCACGAAATCGCCAGGGCCATCGCCGTACAGGTGGCGCACGGGCGCTACCCGTCCAATCCGCTCTACGGAGATGGAGAGGCTGGTGGCCGAATCGCCGACCTGCTCGCCCGCGTACCTTTGAAAGCGCAGAAGCGGCTCGTCTTCACGCCGGCGGCTGTATGAACGTTGTTGGCATCGTTCCCGCCAGGGGCGGATCCAAAGGCATCCCGCGCAAGAACCTGATCGACATAGGCGGCCGTCCCCTCCTGGCCTACACCGCCGCGGCGGCGCTGGCGAGCCGGCGACTGACGCGCGTGATTGTGAGCACCGACGATCCCGCCATTGCGGACTCGGCACGCGCGCTTGGCCTGGACGTCCCATTTGTTCGTCCGTCCGATCTCGCCAGCGACGAGGCGTCCATGCTGGCTGTGCTGCAGCACGCGGTGGCGGAGTTGAAGCGCCAGGGCGCCAGAGCAGACGTCATCGTGCTCCTGCAGCCGACCTCGCCCCTGCGGCGAGCCGAACATATCGATCGCGCGATCGAGCTGCTCGAAAGCACGGGGGCCGATTCGGTCGTCAGTGTCGTGGAAGTGCCTCACCAGTTCTCCCCGGCCTCGGTGATGCGGCTGGATGGCGACCGGTTGCGGCCGTACGGAGATGCACCGACGCTCACCCGCCGCCAGGACAAGCCGCGCGTGTACGCCCGCAACGGTCCGGCGGTACTCGCGGTCCGTGCGGAGGTCCTGGAGCGCGGGTCGCTGTACGGCGATGACTGCCGGCCGTTCGTCATGAGCGCGGCCGATTCGCTCGATATCGATAGCGCCGACGATGTGTTGGTGCTCGAGCGGACGCTTGGCGATGATCGCCTGCGGATTCCGTACAGGCGGCCCGATGAATACGAGCCGGTCGATGTGGCACAGCTGCGGCCAGGCGGGTCGTACAAGCAGCTGATCGAGAAGCGCACGCATCCCATCGACGAACTGGTACGGGTGCACGGGAAGATTCCCGACGATCTGCTGTCCGCGCGACGGTGCCCGACGTGCGGCAGCGCGGAAGCGAAGCCGGAGCTCGAGAAGGATCACATGCGCATCGTGCGTTGCACGGCGTGCGATCTCGTCTATGTGAGTCCGGTGTTCGACGAATCCCATTACAAGAAGGTGTACCGGTCCACGGAATACCAGGACATTGTCCGGGACCTCGGCATCCGAAGCCATGCCTATCGCGTCGAGCGGTTCGGCCGTGAACGGGTGGACATCATGGCGCGCCACCTGCACATTCCGCGTCCACGGATGCTGGATGTCGGGTGCAGTACAGGGTTCGTGGTGGAAGCGGCGCGCGACCGTGGATGGGACGCTGTCGGGCTCGACCTGAACCCATCAGCCGTGGAGTTCGGCCGCAGCCGGGGGCTCGACCTGCGCGACGTCG
The DNA here is from genome assembly GCA_964202965.1 of Vicinamibacterales bacterium. GTDB lineage: Bacteria > Acidobacteriota > Vicinamibacteria > Vicinamibacterales > UBA2999 > CAXNKG01. Next base: position 40,075 of record CAXNKG010000016.1, on the reverse strand, counting down.
CCCTCGAGGACGCGCAGCTGGAACCGGGGAGCTTCGACGCCGTCTGCCTGTTCGACGTGCTGGAACACCTGCTCGAACCGGTCCGCACGGTCCGCGCGTGCACCCAGTTGCTGCGACCCGGCGGCATTCTGTTCATGTATGTGCCGAATTACGACTCCGCGTCCCGGTTGCTGATGGGGCGGGACGCGCACTTCATCTGGCCGACGCATCACCTCAACTACTACACGCCGATCACGATCCGGGACCTGCTGCACCGCGAGGGATTGGTGGCGGAATACGTGGCCACCGAAGGGCTCGACATCGTCGATTACCTTTGGTACCGGCGTGAGGTCCACGGGGCCGATGACGCGGGCGTCGAGGCGATTGCCGATCGGCTGCAGTTCTTTGCCAACGCGGGCGCCTACGGCAAGAACCTGCGCGTCGTCGGCCGAAAGCCGTCCCTGTCATAGATGAAAGTTCTGTTCGCGACGCTGCATTACGCGCACCTCCGGAACTTCGATTCGGTCGTGCGTGGCCTGGCGGAGCGGGGTCATCAGGTCCACCTCGCGGACGAGGAGCCGGAAACGCTTGGTGGTCAGGCGCTTGTCGATCAGCTTGCGGCGGACCACGCATCAATTACGTGGGATCGGATTCCGTCGCTCGAACACGAACGCTGGTTCGACGCGGCCCAGCGGATGCGCGAGTCGCTGACCTATGTGCGCGCGCTCGAGCCGCGGTATCCGGAGAAGCTGCGGCTGCGCGCGCTGCCGCGCACGTCACGGGTCGTCCGGTGGGCGACGCGCGCCCCCGGCGGACGGGCCATCGCCCGGAAGGGGCTCACGCGGTTCGAGCAGCTGCTTCCCGCCAGCCGCGAGATGGTGGCGTACCTGCGGCGCCAGGCACCCGATGTGGTCGTGCTGAGTGCGCTGACCTTCGCGCGATCGCGGCAGCACGATCTGCTCAAGGCCGCGCGCGAGTTGAAGATCCCGGTCGCCGCCGCGATTCTGAGCTGGGACCATCTCTCCAGCAAGGCGCTGGTGCACATCGTGCCGGACATGGTCCTCGTCTGGAACGAGCGGCAGCGTCAGGAAGCCGTCGAGATGCACAGCCTTCCTGCCGATCGCGTCATTGCCACCGGCGCCCAGTGCTACGACCACTGGTTCACGCGCAGGCCGGAGCGCAGCCGCGACGAATTCTGCGCGGCGATGGGACTCCGGCCCGATCGCCCGTTCGTGCTCTGGGTCCATTCCGCCCTCACGCCTACGCCGGAACCTCCGGAACCGCACCTCGTCGTCACATGGCTCGAGGCGCTGCGTGCGCATCCGGACCCGGCGCTGAGGGAACTCGGCGTCCTCGTGCGGCCTCACCCGGAACGGATGAAAGAGTGGAAGGGGATTCGTCTCGATCGGTTCGAGAACGTCGCCTTTCGGGGCCGCAACCCGATCGATCCTTCGGCGCGCGACGATTACTTCGGCGCGCTGTACTACAGCGACGCCGTCGTCGGACTGGTCACCAGCTCCTTCCTCGAGGCCGCCATCGTCGGCCGCCAGGTCCTGACCATCACGCTGCCGGAATACCGCGCGCATCAGGAGGAGATGATCCATTTCCAGTACCTGATGGATTCCAACGGCGGCCCGCTGCGAACCGCGGCGGACTTCCACACGCACTTCGCCCACCTGGCCGAAGCCGTCGCGCTGCACGGCGCCCGCGACGAGCGGAACCGCAGTTTTCTCCAGGCGTTCGTCCGGCCGGCCGGGCTCGACACGCCGTCGACACCTGCCTTTATCGATGCGCTCGAGCGGTTGCATCGAACCGGGCCTTCCACAGCGACGCCGTCAGCGATGGCCTGGGCGCGCTGGCCTGCGGTCGCCCTGGCTGGGACGACCCGCGGTGTCGTGGGCGGCTGGCTGGTGAGAGACCCACGTGGTGACGCGCTCGTGGTCCACAAGCTGTGGCGCGAGGCGACGCGTTTGCGGCGGGTCTTGTACAACGAACGGCACCAGAAGAAGAAGGCGATCATTCGCGGCCTCGTCAGTGGTCGTGACAAGGCGTTTCGCGCCGCCAAGGTGACAAAGAGCCTGTTGATGACCGCCCGCCACCGGACCGCGGTCACCGTCTACCGCACGCTGCACGTGACCGGCGTCTGGCGTGGCGAACTGCCCGGAGACTCCCGGAACGACAAGTGAGCGTCTCCACCACCGAATGCGCGCGATAGTCCTGACGAGTTCGCTCCGGCGTCACGCGTTTGTCGCGAACCGGCTGGCCGCGCGGCTGCCGGTGGCGAGCGTCTGGCGCGAGCAGAAGACCTTCGAGCCGCTGAAGTACGCAGAATCGGACGAGGACGCCGCCGTCATCGCGCGTCACTTCGCCGCGCGGGACGCGTCAGAAGAGGCGTACTTTGCCGCGGAGTCGAGCGTGACGGCTCCCAGTCGTTCCGTGGGTCCCGGAGGGTGCAACGATCCCGCGGAGATTGCCCGCATGCGCGATCTCGCGCCGGATGTCGTGCTCGTGTTTGGAACCGGCCTGCTCAAGGTGCCGCTCATCGAGACGTTTCCGGGCCGCATTCTGAATATTCATCTCGGCTTGTCCCCGTACTACCGCGGCGCCGGGACGAATTTCTGGCCGCTGGTGAACGGTGAGCCGGAGTATTGCGGAGCCACGATCCATTTTCTCGATGCCGGCGTCGATACCGGTCCGATCATCGCCCACGTGCGCCCGGACATGCGTGCGGACGATGGTCCCCACGACATCGGCAACAGGACGATTACCGCTGCCGCGGACGCGCTGGCCGACGCCGCGCGTGCGCTGGAGGCGGGAACGCTCACCGGGGTGCCCCAGCAGGGCGGCGGGCGGGTGTACAAGCGGGCGGATTTTTCGGCCGCGGCGGTGCGTCGCCTCTACGCGAACTTCGAGTCCGGGATGATTGGCGCGTACCTGCGGGATAAGACGTCCCGGGATGCGGCCCTCTCGCTCGTGTCCCTGGAGAAGATGACGCGATGACGGGATCGTCGTGTCTGGCCGTGATGTATCACTACGTCCGGGATACGGTTCGAACGCCGTTCCCCGACATTCGAGCGCTGCCGGTCGCGCTCTTCGAGCAGCAGCTCGACTGGCTGCAGGCCGCGTACGACGTGGTGTCCCTGTCCACCCTCACCGACGCGTTGGTCGGCCATGGATCGCTGCCGCAGAACGCCGCCGTCCTGACATTCGATGACGGCCTCATCGATCACTACGAGACGGTGTTTCCGGTCCTTCGGCGGCGCGGCCTGAGCGGCACGTTCTTCCTCACGGAGCAGGCCTGCAGCGACACGCCGCGGCTCCTGCCGGTGCATAAAGCTCAGTTTCTGCTCGCCCGTCTCGGCGCCGACGCATTCGGGCAGGCCGTGCTGGCCGCCAGCGGTCAGCCGCGGCAGCCAGGCGCCGCCGAGGTCTTCGGCAGCGACCGCTGGGAGGACGACGATGCACGCGCGGTCAAGCGCCTTGTCGTCCACGAGCTGCCGTTCGAACAGGCAGACCGGATTCTCGACGACCTGTTCGTGCGCCACGTCGGCGACCCGGCCGCTTTTGCAAAAACCCTCTACGTCAATCCGCAGGCGGTTCGTGAGATGGCCGAGGGCGGCATGACCTTCGGGTCTCACACGCGCACGCATCGGATGCTGGCGCGGTTGTCGCAGGACGAGCAGCAGCACGAGCTGTCGGACGGCGTGGCCTGGATTCGCGGGATGACCGGCCAGGCGGCTGTGCCGTTCTGTTATCCATGGGGCGGCCCTCACACGTATACCGCGGAGACCGTGCGCATCCTGGGCGAGTCGGGCTATTCGCTGGCGTTCAATACGGTCCGGCGGCAGCTGCGGCTCGACGATCCCGCCTTCGAATTGCCCCGTATCGATACGCGCGATCTGCCTCCGTATTCGACCGCCGAGGCGGTCGGCCGCCTCCTTTCCGCAACGGAACAGGTGTGACCGCTCCGCGCGTCGCGCTGGGAATGACGCTCCACAACAACGCGGCGCACCTGCCGCGGGCGCTGGACTCTCTGCTGGCGCAGACCCATCGCGCGTTTGTCCTCGTGCTGCTTGACGATGCGTCCTCGGACGACACCGCAGATATCTGTCGGGACTATGCCGCTCGGGACGCCCGCATCCGGTATCACCGCCATGCGTCGCGGCAGGCGATGATCGCCACCTGGCGCGGCGTCGTGGATATCGCCGCTCGTGAGTGTCCGTCCGCCGAGTATTTTGCGTGGGTCAGCGACCATGACATCTGGGAGTCCCGGTGGCTCGAGCGGCTGATGGCGGAGCTCGATGCCGATCGCGAGGCGGTGCTGGCGTATCCGATGACGCGTCGTGTGACTCCGGGAGGCGCCCTCATCGACAAGGAGCCGCGCCTGTTCGACACGGCCGCCCTGGGTGACGTGCACGATCGATGGAAGGCGTTCTGCCGCGACGTCGTGGGCGCAGGCGACATGGTGTACGGACTGATGCGTGTCGATGCGCTTCGCCGTGCCGGCACGTTCCGCACGGTGCTCCGCCCGGACCGTCTGCTGATTGCGGAACTGACGCTGCAGGGCCGCATCCGGCAGGTCCCCGAGGAACTCTGGTTTCGCCGGCAGTCGAATGCCACCAGCGTGTCGCGGCAGCGGACGACCCTCGTGCTCCCGCACACCGCACCCTGGTGGTTTTCGTGGGCGCCGTGGCTCCAGCACAGCATCGTGCTCTGGCGTGAGTACGCCAGCCGCACGCCGGCGCCGTTTCCGATTACGCGGACGCAGTGGATGGGGATGCTGCTGCGCTACCAGGCCGCGTACGGATGGAAGGGGTTCCGGAAGACCGAGGTGTCACACGTGGTCGAGCGCACGGCCGGCCGTGTCTGGTGGAGCCGGAAACTCGTCGCCCACTATGCGCGGCACGCGCTGTACCGCACCCTGGTGGGTGCGCGGATCGGACGTGGCCGGCTCCGCCGGGTCGCGAAACGGGCGCTCTATGAGGTGCTCGTGCTGACGCATCGGCTCGGTCTCAGGGGACGCGGCCAGACACCGTAGTGGGATACATGGGGATCAGCCACGGTGTTCACGCGGCGCTCGCGTCGTTCTGGCGTGAGTGTTACCGGGATCTGCGGCGCCACTCAGGCAACGAGCGGCTTCCGTATCCCGTGCGCACCGCCCTCCGGGACATGGCCGATCGCACGCATCAACGGTGCGCGGCGGCCGAGGTGCGGGCGATCGCGCCCCGGCTGAATCGCCTCGCGATCCGGACGGCGGCGACGGCCACGCTGTCGGCCGGCGAGACGCGCCGGGCGCAGGAGTGCGCCGCCGCACTCGGTATCACGGAGGCGCAGCCGATTGTCGTCGTCGAAACGCTCAGCCGGCCGGATCTGTGGGCGCCGGCGCTGGCCGTTCTGCGGGACGAGGGGTACCAGGTCGTCCGGTTGCGTGCGCCGGGCCTGACGGACCCGCGCCTGCCTGCCGTCATCGATGTGGCCACCGACACCCCGGACGCGCCGCTGCTCGAGCGCCACCTCGTCGCGAGGAGCGCGTTCGTCGTGTGCACCAGTTCCGAAGGGCAGTCTGCCGCCTATGCGGCCGGCACGCCGTCACTGCGGCTCGACGCACGCGACCCGATTACGGCATATCCCATTCGCTCGAATGGCATCTATACGCTTGCGACGGTCATCGATCTCGATACCGGGCATGTGCTGGGCATCTCCGAACTGCTGACCGCGCGGTACTTCCGCAACAGCCGGAACTGCGGCTATCGGCCGACGGGCGCGGAAGAGATCGCGGCGGCGGTTGCCGAAATGATCGACGGCGTACGCCACGGGTGGCGGGACACCGACGCGCAGGCCAGGTTTCGACGCGCAGTCGCTGACGCGGGAGTGGCGCTCGCATCGCAGGTCCGCGACGTGATCGAGTGGGACGCATCGGGAGGATTTGTCGGCGACGGGCGCCTGGCCCGCGTGCAGGCGGAGCGTGCCCGGTGAGCCGCATCCTGTTCGTGATGCTCCATCCGGGCTTCCTCCGGTACTACGACAGCGCGCTGCAGGCGCTTGCCGGCGCAGGTCACGATGTCCACGTCGCCTTCGAGACCAACCGGACGAAACTTGGCGAAGACGCGATCGCCAGGCGCCTTGCGGCCGCGTCACCGCGCCTGACATTCGGCGCCACGCCGGAACGGGGCGAGAGCGTGCGCGATTTTCTCGCCCGCGGCGACCGCGAGGCGACGCGCAGCGGTGGGCCCGGCGTGGCTCCCTGGTCGCGCGAGGGGCGGGAGGAATCGTGGGACAGCCTAGGCACGACCGTCCGTCTGCTCCTCGATTACCTGCGGTTTTTCGATCCGGTGTTCACGCGCGCGTCCGCACTGCGCGCTCGCGCCGAAAAGCGCGTACCGCGAATCTATCGGGGCCTCGTCGCGCGCGCCGCCGGCACTCGGACGGGGCGGCGAGTCTTCGCGGCGGCGCTGCAGGCGGTCGAGGCCATCATTCCGCCGAATCGGGCCATTGAGGCGTTTGTGCGCGAGCAGCGTCCCGATCTGGTGCTCGTGACGCCGCTCATCGAGCTCGGCTCGCAACAGGTGGACTACGTCAAGTGCGCTCGCCGGCTCGGTGTTCGCAGCGCGCTGTGCGTGGCCAGCTGGGACAACCTCACCAGCAAGGGGCTCATCCGGGTTGTTCCCGATCACGTACTGGTGTGGAACGAGGCACAGAAGCGTGAGGCTGTGGAACTGCATGGCGTCGCGCCCGAGCAAGTGACGACAACCGGCGCGCACCTCTTCGATCGGTGGTTCGCCGCCAGACCGGGGCGCTCGCGGGAGGAATTCTGCCGCATGGTGGGACTCGACCCCGGGCGTCCCTACGTGCTCTATGTGGGCTCCTCCGTCTTCATTGCGCCCGACGAAGTCCCGTTTGCCGAGCGCTGGCTCGCTGCGCTGCGGGATTCGGACGTTCCCGGTGTCGCGTCAGCGGGCGTGCTTATCCGGCCCCACCCGGCGAACGCCCGGCAGTGGCGGGCCTCCGATGCCGGCGCGTTCAGTGGCGTGGCGATATGGCCGCCGGTCGGCACCGACCCGAGCGGTCCCGGATCGGCGGCCGATTATTACGAGTCGATCTACTACAGCTGCGCGGTGGTCGGCATCAACACGAGCGCTCAACTGGAGGCGGCTATCGTCGGCCGTCCGGTGTTCACGATTCGTGCGCCGGAGTTCGCCCACGCGCAGGAGGGCACGCTGCACTTTCAGCACCTCGCGGCGGCGCAGGGTGGCCTGGCGCGTGTCGCGTCGAGCTTCGATGAGCATGCGCTGCAGCTGGCGGAGGCGCTCCACGGCGGCGCGTCCGGCGCAGCCGGCCGCGACTTCGTGCAGTCGTTCCTTCGTCCGCACGGGCTTGACGTCGACGCGACGACGGTCTTCAGCCGGGCGATCGACGGCCTTGCGCGCCTCGCGCCGCCCCTCGAGCGACTCCCGTCCTGGTGGACGCTGGCCTGCCGGCCGCCGGCCTTCGTTCTCGCGCGGCTGGCGCGGGCGCTGGCGCAGGATCGGCCCCTCTGGACGTTCGCCACGAGCCCGCTGCTGTCCGGTGTGATCGCCCTCTGGGGAGTGGGATTCAGGGCGCAGGAGGCGACAGGCGAGTACGTGGGCAAGACCAGCAAGAGGGTTCGCCGGCAGGTGTGGCGCGCCTGGTACGAATCGACGCGTCAGATTGAGAAGACGCTGCGACGGGCCCGGAAGAAGGTCGTCGCGCGAGTGCGCGGCGCCGGTGCCGCCGCCAAGCGCGTCGCCCGCCGGAGCGTCTGCTGACGCCGATGAAGCTGCTGTTTCTTACCCGCCACTGGTCGTACCTGCGCAATTTCGAGTCGGCGATCGAGGCACTCGCCGAGCGCGGGCATCACGTCCACATGGTGGTGAGCGTCGGCGAAACGCTCGGCGGCCAGGGGATGGTCGAGCGGCTGGTCGCCCGTTACCCGGGACAGCTTTCGATGGGCCCCGCGCCCGCCGGCACCGGGCGATGGTTCGAGCTGGCGCGAAGCCTTCGGCTGAGCGTCGACTACCTTCGGTACCTCGAGCCCCGGTATGTCGACACGCCGCAGCTGCGTGTGCGCGCGGAGGAACGCACGCCGCGCGTCATTCTGCGCCTGCTGCAGCGGCCTCTCGTCCGCACCGGGACCGGGCGCCGGTGGCTGGCGCGCGCGCTCCGGGCGCTCGAGCGGGCCATTCCGCGTGCCCTGGAATTTGAGCGGTTTATCGCCGCGCAGCAGCCCGACGCGGTACTGATCACGCCGCTCATCGACCTGGGGTCGCTGCAAATCGACTACCTGCGCGCGGCGAAGGCCCTCGGCATGCGGACGGTGCTACCGGTCGGCAGCTGGGACCACCTCTCGACCAAGGCGCTGCTCCGGTTCGTTCCCGACACCGTCATCGTCTGGAACGAGATCCAGCGGACTGAAGCGGTCGAGATGCATGGCCTCGCGCCCGACCGCGTCGTGGTCACTGGCGCGCAGTGCTACGACCAGTGGTGGGGCAGGCAGCCGTCCCGGTCCCGTGCGGCTTTCTGCGAGCGCGTGGGTCTGCGGCCCGACAGGCCGTTTGTCCTGTATGCGTGTTCGTCCCTCCTCAGGAAGACGACCCACGAGCCGACGTTTGTGCTCGACTGGATTCGTGCGCTCCGATCGAGCGGCGACCCGCGGCTGAGAGATATCGGCATCCTGATTCGTCCCCACCCGGCACGGGTCAAGGAGTGGGAGCCGATCGACCTGTCGGCATACCCGCAGGTGGTGCTGTTCGGCGACCACCCCGTCGACCAGCAGTCGAAAGACGACTACTACGAGTCGATGTATTACAGCGGCGCGGTGGTCGGCCTCGTCACCAGCACGTTTATCGAAGCCGCCGTCGCCGGCCGCCCATGCCACACTGTGCTTCTGCCCGAGATTTCGACGGCCAGCCAGGAAGGCACCATTCATTTCCGCTACCTCCAGGCGGACCTCCTGTACGTGGCGCGATCGTTCGACGAGCACGTGCGCATGCTGGCCGATTCCCTGGTGCCGGAAGGCGTCAGCGATGCGCGGTCGCGCGCGTTTGCCCAGCGCTTCGTCCGACCCTTTGGGGACGAAACTCCCGCGACCCCGCGGTTCGTCGCCGTGATCGAGCAGGTGCTCGCGTCGCCGGCGCCCCGGCCCGAGCGCGCCACGATCGGGGAGGTGGTGCTGCGGCTGCCGTTGTACGCCGCCATCGCATGGACGGATCTGCCGGAGCGCGCGCGCGCGGAGTGGAAACATCTGCGCAGCGGCGCGCGCAAGGGGTATCTCCTGTGGAGGATGCGGCTGCTGGGTAATCCCAAACGCTTCGTGCTCCGCCGGCTCGGGGCCCTGCGTGGCTCGACCGGATCCGCCAAGTAGACCGTCATGAAACTCCTGTTCTTCGCTCGCCACTGGTCGTACCTGCGGAATTTCGAGTCCGCCATTGAAGCGCTCGCGGAGCGCGGCCATCAGGTTCACATGGTGGTCAGCGTGCCCGAGACGCTGGGCGGGCAGCAGATGGCCGAGCGGTTGGTCGCGCGGTACCCGCGGCAACTGTCGATGGGCGAGGCGCCGGCCGTCGCCGGTCCGTGGTTCGACCTCGGACGCCGCCTCCGGCTGAGTCTCGACTACCTGCGCTATCTCGAGCCGAGGTACGAGCAGACGATTCAGCTTCGCGCACGGGCTGCCCAGCGGACGCCCGCCGTCGTCGTGAGGCTGCTGGAGATGCCAGGGCTTCGCACGCCGTTGGGGCGAAGGCTTGTGGCACGGACGCTGCGCGCCTTCGAACGCGCTTTGCCACGCTCCGCGTCCGTGGACGCGTTCATCTCGGCACAACAGCCTGACATGGTGCTGGTGACGCCGCTCGTCGACCTGGGCTCGCCGCAGATCGACTATCTGCGGTCCGCCAAGGCGCTGGGCATCCGGACGGTGCTGCCGGTGGGCAGCTGGGATCACCTGTCCACGAAAGCCCTGCTGCGGGTCTTCCCCGACACCGTCATCGTCTGGAACGAGGAACAGCGCGCCGAAGCCGTTGACATGCACGGCGTACCGGCATCTCAAGTGGCCGTCACGGGCGCGCAGTGCTACGACCAGTGGTGGGGCCGGACGCCGGAGCGCTCGCGGCGGGAATTCTGCGACCACGTGGGCCTTCGGGCCGACAAGCCGTTCATCCTCTACGTCTGTTCCACGCTGTTCAGGAACACCGTGGACGAGCCGCCCTTTGTCGTCGATTGGATTCGCGCGGTGCGGTCGAGCCCCGACCCCAGGCTCAGGGACATCGGCCTGCTCATCAGGCCCCACCCGACGCGCTTGAAGGAGTGGGAGTCGGTCGACCTTTCGGAGTTCTCCCAGGTCGCCTTCTTCGGCGATCACCCGATCGACGAGCCATCGAAGCACGATTACTTCGACTCGATGTACTACAGCGCGGCCGTCGTCGGGTTGAACACGAGCGCGTTCATCGAAGCCGCCGTGGTCGGGCGCCCCGTCCACACGGTCATGCTCCCCGAGATTTCGCTGACGAACCAGGAGGGCACGATCCACTTCCAGTACGTACTGGCGGGCCTGCTGCACGCCGCGCGATCGTTCGAGGCGCATGTGCAGCAGCTCGCCGAGACGCTGTTGCCCGAGGGCGTGGACGATCCCCGTTCACGCGCCTTCGCCGGCATATTCGTCCGACCCTTCGGGGCCGGCGAACAGGCGACCCCACGGTTCGTCGCGGCGATTGAGCGGGCGCTGGCGGCGCCGTCGCCCGAGCCCGAGCGCGGCGGCGCGGCCGACGCGGTCCTGCGGCTGCCGCTGCATGCCCTGACAGCTCTCGTCATTGGCCGCGCCCGCCTGCGGCTGCAATCGAAGCGCGTGCGCAACCGGCTCAGGAAGAACACCAAGAGGGCGAAACGGGATTTCGTCCGGGAGGTGCGCCGGTTCGTCCTCCGGCTCGCGCCTACCGCGAAGTCGGAGCTTCCAGGCATGCTTCCGCCGTCCGCGTTGACGCCGAAGCCGGGGCGGTATCGCGACCCGGCGAAGCGGTCGTGGAAATGGGGCGGGGCAGAGGCCGAGGAGGTTCGCGAGCTCGTCACGCTGCTCGGTCGCAGCCGGAAGCCGATTCTCGTCGGCCCCTGGCTGTCCGAGACAGGGTTCGAGCTGCTGTACTGGATTCCCTTTGTCGCGTGGGCAAAGGCGTACGCCAATCTGGACCCCGCGAAACTGATCGTCGTCTCGCGGGGCGGGGCCGCCCCCTGGTACTCACATCTCACGTCCAACTACGAAGAGTTGCTTGCGCATTACACGCCGGACGAATTCCGGCAGCGCAATGAAGCCCGCGTCGCGGCGCAGGATGGCCGGATGAAGCACCTGGAGGTGACTGACTTCGACCGCGAGATCATCGATCGCGTGAAGAGGGCCCGCGGCCTCAGCGACGTGGAGCTCCTGCATCCGTCGGTCATGTACCGGCTGTTCGAGCACTTCTGGTTTCAGCGCGCGCCCGTGACGCTGATCGAAATGTTCACGCAGTATTCCGCGCTGCCCCCCACCGCGCCGTTCGCCTTGCGCGATCAGCTTCCGGAGCGATACGTCGTGGCGAAGTTCTACGCCAACAGCGCCCTGCCTGGCACGGCCGAGAACGAGGCGTTCGTGGCGTCGTTTCTGGCTGACCTGGCGCAGCACACCGACGTCGTGCTCCTGAATACGGCCGATCGGTACGACGACCATCACGATTTTCCGCCCGAGCTGAAGGGGCGCATTCACCGGATCGATCACCTCATGCGGCCCGAGAACAACCTGGCCATCCAGACGCAGGTAATTCGAGGCGCCGAGGCGTTCGTCGGAACGTACGGCGGCTTCTGTTACCTGGCGCCGCTGCTCGGCGTCGACACGCTCTCGTTCTATTCGAGACCGACGACTTTCCGCTTCGACCACCTGGAGGTCGCCAAGCGCGTGTTTTCCGGACTGCGGTGCGGCGCGTTCGTGGAACTCGAAACCCGCGCCGTCAACGTCGTGAGGGTCGGCTTCGGCGGCACCGGGGCGCTCATCGAGTCCGTGCGCCGATGACGGACTGGACCTCGGCGGCCGACAATCGACTCCGCAAGGAACTGCGCCGCGTGTGGAGCCGCGCGCGGTGGACCGCGAAGGTCGCCGGGGAAGGCGCGACTGACGGGCGGATCGCCGTGCGGCGCGCCGCCGGACGCGGCCGTGACGTGGTCCTGAACACGGTGAAGGACGTGTATCGGCGGCTGCGCCGCCCGGTCCGCGCAGCGCACCGTCGCAGCGCCCAGATCCGCGAGCACTGGGAGTTCCATCGCACCGAGTGGGAGATCGAAGGTGAGATCGAGACCATCGTGCGGCGCGAGCGGCTGCTCGTCGTCGGACCGTGGCTCTCGGAGGTCGGGTTCGAGGCGCTGTACTGGGTGCCGTTCCTTCAGTGGCTCAAGGTGGCGTTTCGCCTGCCCGAAGACCGCGTCGTCGCCGTCTCACGCGGCGGGGTCGGTTCGTGGTACCAGGGCGTTGCGTCGCGCTATGTGGAAATCTGGGACCATTTCGATCCCACTGACGCAGCACGGCGGATCGCCGAGCGCGGGCTCGTCAAGCACTACGAGCCGTCGCCGTTCGATCACGACGTGCTCGAGGCGGTCGCACGGGAACTCGGGACGCGTGATTTCGACGTCATTCATCCCGGCCTGATGTACCGGTTGTTTTCGCTCTACTGGTCCGGACATCGGGCCATGGGGTTCGTTGACCTGCACACGCGCTTCACGCGGCAGACGGCGGCGCCCATCATCGACCCGGCGCTGCTGCCACGCGAGTACATGGCCGTGAAGTTCTACGGAGCCCGATCCATGCCGGACACGCCGCCCGTCCGTGCGATGCTTCGAGACGTCGTGGCGGCGCTCGCCCGGCAGATGCCCGTCGTGCTGCTCGATACGGGGCTCCTGCTCCACGACGATCACGGCGACTATACCTTCGGCGGCGCAGACGTCATCAGCGCGCGGGACTGGATGACGCCCCAGACCAATCTTGGCGTTCAGACGCAGATTGCCGCCGGCGCGCGGGCATTCGTCGGCACGTGCGGCAGCATCGCGTGGCTGTTGCCCCGTTTCGGCGTGGATACATCCGCCATGTTCGTCAATCCTGAATGGCTTCACGCGCATGTTGCCGTAGGGATGCGCGCGTATCACAAGCTTGACGCGGGACGCTTCGCGGTGACCGATCTGCGCGGACTCGACCCCGCCGGAGCCGGAAATCTGCTGACGCGCACCCGGGCGAACGCGCTGTGAAGATCCTGTTCATCGCGCGGCACTGGACGTATTTCCGCAACTACGATGCGGCGATACGGATGCTGGCCGCGCGCGGGCACCGGATCCATCTCGCGGTCGAAGTTGAGGACAAGCTGGGCGGCGAGGGAGCGGTGCGCGCCCTGGCGAACGAATCTCCCGGCGTCACGGTCGGGACAATCCCGCCGTCGCGCCCGGACACGTGGAGCAGCATCGCGCCGCGGATCCGGCTGGCGATCGACTATCTGCGCTATCTCGACCCGTTCTACGATGACGCTCCGCTGCGGCGGGTCCGCGCGCGGAACCGGACGCCCCGGCTGCTGGCCGCGGGAGCGAATCCGCCGGTGATCGGCGGACCTCGCTGGCGCCGTCTCTACGGCCGCGTGCTCCATGCCCTTGATGCCCTCGTCCCGCCGTCCGAGTCCATCGTCAGCTACGTGGCTGGCGTGGCGCCCGACGTGCTGCTCGTGACGCCTCTTGTCGACCTGGGGTCACAGCAGATTGACTACGTCAGGGCCGCGCGCCGTCTCGGCATCCCGTGCGGGCTCCCCGTCTGGAGCTGGGACCACCTGACGAGTAAGGCGCTGCTGCGGGACTATCCGGACCGCGTGCTCGTCTGGAACGAGACGCAGCGCGACGAAGCGGTACGGGTGCACCACGTCCCGGCGGAGCGGGTCGTGGTGACCGGCGCCCAGTGCTTCGACCACTGGTTTACCAGGCAGCCCTCCCGCAGCCGGGACGAATTCTGCGCGCGCCTCAATCTCCCAGCCGATCGGCCCGTCATCCTGTACGTCTGCACCGGTGTGATTCAGGGCAGTCCGCCGGAGGTCGATTTCGTGATCGAATGGCTCGGGGCCCTGCGGCGCAGCGCCGACGCTGCGGTTGCGGGCGCGTCGATCCTCATCAGGCCCTATCCCTCGACCGCGGCGGTCTGGAACGGCGTCGATCTCGCGCCGTACGGCCCGGTCGCCGTCTGGGGCGGCAACCCCATTGATGAGCGGTCACGCGCAGACTATTTCGACTCGCTGTTTCACAGCGCGGCGGTCGTCGGCTTGAATACGAGTGCGTTCATCGAAGGCGCGATCGTGGGGCGCGACGTGCTCACGCTCCTCGTGCCGAGGTTTCACGACAACCAGATGGGGACCGCGCATTTCCGCTATCTGGTCGAGGTCGGTGGTGGGATGCTGCGCATTGCGCGGTCGATGGAGGAACACGTGGCGCAGCTCGGAACCGCACTCCGGCGGCCCGCATCCCCGGAGCACCCACATCGCCAGTTCCTGGCAGCCTTTATCAGACCGCATGGCCTCACGAGTCCCGCGACCCCCGTGTTTGTCCAGGCGGTCGAGGCGCTCGGGTTGGCCGTGCCGGTTCCCGGCCGCGTGCGCTCTCCGGCCTGGACGCGGGCCGTACTGGGTGGAGCGGTTCGCGGTGCGTCCTGGCTGATCGGCGACCGCCTCGTCCGATCGCCGCGTGAACTGGATCCGGCGCGGCAAGCGGCGCTGACGGCGACCAACGCAACGCAGGGAGAAGAGCGCCCATGAGCGATTCGCGTCTTCCGAATCATCACGCCCTCACAGGACTGGACCGCGGGCGGTGCATGGTCATCGGCGAAGTGGGACTGACGCATGATGGCAGCCTCGGCCTGGCACACGCCTTCGTCGACGCCATCGCGGACGCCGGCGCCGACGCCGTGAAGTTCCAGACGCACATTGCGGCCGCCGAGAGTACGCCCGCGGAGCCGTTTCGCATCGCCTTCAGCCGGCAGGACGCCTCGCGCTACCAGTACTGGGAGCGCACGGCATTCACGGAGGACCAGTGGCGGGGCCTCGCCGACCACTGTCGCGACCGCAACGTCATCTTCATGTCTTCGCCGTTTTCCGTCGAAGCCGTCGACATGCTCGAGCGGGTCGGCCAGGCGCTGTGGAAAATGCCGTCGGGCGAAACGTCGAACAGGCACCTCCTGGAGCGGGTCGCGCGAACCGGGGCGCCCGTGCTGCTCTCGACCGGCATGAGCCCGCTGGCCGAGATTGACGCCGCCGTGGCATTCGTCCGATCGCACGGCGTTCCGGTGGGCGTCTTTCAATGCACCACCGCGTATCCCTGCCCGCCCGAGCGTATCGGCCTGAACCTGATTCCGGTGTTTCGAGAGCGGTACGGCTGCTGGGTGGGCTTGTCGGATCACTCCGCGACCATCTACGCGGGGCTGGCGGCGGCCGCCACCGGTGTCGACATGCTGGAAGTTCACGTGACGCTGTCGCGTGACATGTTCGGGCCGGACGTCGTCGCATCGGTCACAACGGCCGAACTGCGGCAGATCGTGGACGGCATCCGGTTCATCGAGGCCATGCGGGCGAATCCTGTCGACAAAGACGCCGCCGCGGAGGTCACCGCTCCGCTGCGGCGGCTCTTCACGCGCAGCCTGGTGGCGCGGCACGCGCTGCCGGCCGGTACCACCCTCACGCGCGAGCACCTCGCGATCAAGAAGCCCGGCACGGGGATCGCCCCCGAACGCCTCGACGCGGTCGTCGGCAAGCGGCTGCGCCGATCCGTCGAGGCGGACGAGGTCCTCGCCGTCGAAGACGTGGAAGGACTGTCCCCGTCATGAAGCCCGAGTCGCTCTCGATCGACACGGAGGCGGACTGGGCCGCCGCCGAGCGCGCGCTGGCGGCGCGCTGACGTGGGCGGGTTGCGTTCGTTCGTTCCACGGGTGGTCCGCCGCCGTGTGGCAGCCGTCGCCGGACGGTCCCGCGGCGCCGCGATCCGGCGGCGTCTGGGCGCGCTGGCGGCACGCGGCACACCGATCGTCGCGGGCCCCTGGATGGGCGAAGTCGGTTTCGAGATCCTGTACTGGGCGCCGTTTCTGCGCTGGTTCGCCTCGGAGTTCCAGGTCGATCCAGGGCGGCTGACGGTCGTGTCACGCGGCGGCACGGCTGGGTGGTACGCTCCTGTCGCCGGCCGTTATGAAGACGTCCTCGATCATCTCTCGCCGTCCGAGTTCAGGCAGTCGCGTCGCGACCACGCCGCGGAGGTCGGCGAACAGAAGCAGACGCGGGTGACGACGCGCGAACGGAGTCTCCTCGATCAGGTGCTCGAAGGGCTGGCGCGAGATAGCGTCATACTGCATCCCTCGCTGATGTACGAGTTGATGAATCCATTCTGGTGGCGGCATCTGGACGAGCGGTGGATACTTCGTCACGCGCGTTACCAGCGCCTCGCACCGCCGCCACGGATCGCGGAGGTGCAGCTGCCGGACCGATACATCGCCGCGAAGTTCTATTACAACGACTGTTTTCCCGCGACCGAGGAGAACCGCGCCATCGTGTCGCGGGTCATTGCCCAGCTGTCGACGGAAGCCCCTGTGGTCCTGCTCACTACCGGCGTGGCGCTCGACGATCATGGCGCCTTCCTGTCGGCCGGGGCCCAGTCGATCGATCCGGCGACGATTGCGCCCCCATCGGACAACCTGCGGGTGCAGAGCGCCATCGTCGCGAATGCGGAGAGGTTTGTCGGCACCTACGGCGGCTTCTCGTATCTCGCGCCGTTCTACGGCGTGCCGTGCACGGCCTACTACGCTGATGCGGCGGCGTTCTCCCGCGCGCACCTGACCATGGCGCACACGGCGCTGGCCTCACTCGGGACGCCGGGCCTGCTCGATGCGCGACAGGCGCGCGGGGGCGACGCGGTATCGTTGACACAGGACACATGACGAAGATCCGCGACATCCTCGTGACCGGCGGCGCCGGCTACATCGGCTCTCACCTCGTCGACGCGCTGGTGGCCCGCGACTATCGTGTGACCGTGCTCGACAATCTCGAGCCGCAGGTCCATCGGTCGGGCACGTGGCCGTCCTACGCGAACCCGCGTGCCACGTATGTCCAGGGTGACGTTCGTGATCGCGCCAGGCTGGAACCGCTGGTGCTGGCCGCCGACGCCGTCGTGCACTTCGCGGCGGCGGTCAGCGTCGGCCAGAGCATGTACCAGGTGGATCGGTACGTCGACGTCAACACGCGGGGTACCGCGCTGCTGCTCGACATCCTGGTGAATGCGAAGCACCACGTGCAGAAGGTGGTCGTGGCCTCGTCGATCGGCGTCTATGGCGAAGGGGCGTACCGCTGCGCCACCCACGGCGTCGTCGCGCCGGGCATCCGTGGCGAAGCCGCGCTCGCGGCTCGCGACTGGGAGCAGCGGTGTCCGACCTGCGGCGAGCATGTGGCGTCCATCCCGACCCCCGAGGACAAGCCGCTCTACCGGGACAACATTTACTCGATGACGAAGTACCACCAGGAGGAGATGGTGCTCCTCATCGGCAGAACCTACGGGATTCCAGCCGTGGCGCCGCGGTTCTTCAACGTGTACGGGCCACGCCAGAGCCTGAGTAACCCGTACGCCGGCGTCGCGGCGATCTGGCTGAGCCGGCTGCTGAACGGCCGCCAGCCGGTGGTGTTCGAGGACGGCGGACAGCTCCGCGATTTCGTGTCGATCCACGACGTGGTCAGGTGCCTGGTACTGATGATCGAGAAGAGCGGCGCCGACTTCCTTCCGGTGAACGTTGGTTCCGGCGAGACCGTGACGATTCTCGATATCGCGCGCCTGCTGAAGCGGCTCCTCGGCTCCAGTATCGAGCCGCAGATTACGCAGACAGGCCGGCGGTTCGATATCCGGCACAATACGGCAGACATCACGTGCGCGCGGACGACGCTCGGCTACGCGCCAACCGTGTCGCTGGAGCAGGGATTCACTGAACTGATCGAATGGGCGAAGACGACGCCCGACGTGGCGGAGGATTTCTTTGATCGCGCGCTTGACGAATTGAACGCGAAAGGGCTGCTGGTTCAGTAGTGGTCGTTCTGTTCGATGCCCTCAAGGAGTATCGCGGCCGCGTCGGAATGGTGGACGGGGCGTTCGACCCGCTGCATCGGGGACACATCGAGTACTTCCGCGCGGCGGCCGAGCTCGGGGTGCCACTCTTCTGCAACGTGGCGTCGGACGCGTACGTGCGGACCAAGCACTCCCCGCTGCTTCCCGAGGCCGATCGCGTGGCCGTCGTCGACGCGATCAGGTACATCACGTATACCCATCTCTATATCGTCGACACCGAAACCACGCTGCGCGAGCTCCAGCCGCGCTATTACATCAAGGGGCAGGACTGGCGGAACCGTCTTCCGGCCGAGCAGGTGCGGATTTGCCAGCAGTACGGGATCGAGATCGTGTACCTGGACACGGTGGTCGACTCGTCAACCCGCCTGCTCG
Organism: Vicinamibacterales bacterium; assembly: GCA_964202965.1. Classification (GTDB taxonomy): domain Bacteria; phylum Acidobacteriota; class Vicinamibacteria; order Vicinamibacterales; family UBA2999; genus CAXNKG01. Next base: position 21,577 of record CAXNKG010000016.1, on the reverse strand, counting down.
AACACTTTGTGAGCCAGCAGAATCAGCGATGAACATCACCGAGTTTGAGGCGCGCGTGCACGCGCAGACATCCGTCGCGTCGGGACACTACGACGCGGAATACTTCACCGGAGAGTGGCGCGAGGGGGGCAACAACTATTCCCTCGAGACCCGGCGGCAGATCGAGGCCAGAAATCCTTTCCTCATCAAGGAGGTGTTTCAGCCGGAGAAGGCCCTCGACCTGGGATGCGGTCCGGGCGCGCTCATGCACCTGCTGTGGGAGATTGGCGTCAACGTCGAAGGCATCGACTTCGCCGAAAGCAGTCTCCGACTGGCGACCCCGGACGTGCGCGACCGCATCACGATCGGCCAGGTCACCGACCCGACGCTGAAACCGGCCAACGCGTACGATCTCGTGATTTGCCGAGAAGTGCTGGAGCACCTTACCGTGCTGCAGGTAAGGCAGGCAGTTGCGAACATGGTGCGCATGACCTCCCGGTATGTCTATGTCACGACGCGCTTCCACCCGGATCCCGCGAGCCTGCTCGATTTCACGACGCAGTTCGACGTCGACCCGTCGCACATCACGCTGTTGAACAAGGACATGCTCCGGCTCCTGTTCGTCCTTGAAGGATGCCGGTCGCGGCCGGACCTCGAAGCCAATCTGGACTGGGGGAAGAAGGGCCGGGTCCTCGTCCTCGAAAAAGTACATGCCGATCGCGCCTGACGTGGTGCTCGGCGCCGGCGCCACGATCCGACATCCGGATCTCGTGAACTTGTACGGCTGCCGGATCGGGTCGGAGACGAAAATCGGAACGTTCGTGGAGATTCAGAAGGGCGCGACGGTGGGCAGCCGATGCAAGATCTCTTCGCACACGTTCATTTGCGAGGGCGTGACGATCGATGACGAAGTGTTCGTCGGCCATGGCGTGATGTTTATCAACGATCCGCGTCCCCGTGCGACACGCGGCGGCCGGTTGCAGGCGGATGCGGACTGGCAGGTGGTGCCAACCCGCGTCGAGCGCGGCGCCTCGATCGGGAGCGGCACCGTGGTGATGTGCGGCGTCACGATCGGAGCAGGCGCGCTCGTCGGCGCGGGCGCCGTTGTGACCCGAGACGTTCCGGCCGGCGCGACGGTCGCCGGGGTCCCCGCTCGCGTTCTCCGCAAGGGGTCTCTCGCGTGACTGGCGTCGGGGTCATCGGGTACGGCTACTGGGGGCCCAATCTGGTCCGCAACTTCGCCGACCAGTCCGGCGCGGCGGTCCGCGTGGTCTGCGACCTTCGTGAAGGGCGGCGCAGCGCCGTGACCCGTCAGTACCCGCATGTCCGCGTAACCGATCGCGCGGCCGACGTGCTCGAGGACCCCACGGTCGACGCGGTCGTGATCGCAACACCCGCGGACGACCACTTCCGGCTCGGCATGGCGGCGCTTCGCGCCGGCAAGCACGTGCTCATTGAAAAGCCGATGGCGTCGACTGCTGACGACGCGGCGCGCCTCATCGACGAAGCGGCGACGCGGCGGCTGACGCTGATGGTGGACCACACCTTCGTCTACACAGGGGCCGTGCAGAAAATGCGCGAACTGACGGACGCAGGAGAGCTCGGCGACATTTATTACTACGATTCGGTCCGCATCAATCTGGGTCTCTTCCAGCCGGACGTGAACGTCCTGTGGGACCTGGCGGTGCACGACCTGTCGATCATGGACTTCGTGCTGCAACGGCAGCCGACGGCTGTGTCCGCCACGGGCCTCGCGCACGTCGCCGGGAAGCCGGAGAACATCGCCTACCTGACGATGTTCTTCGCCGATCGGCTCATCGCGCACGTGCACGTGAACTGGCTGGCGCCGGTAAAGATGCGGCGGACGCTGCTTGGCGGAAGCAAACGGATGATCGTGTTCGACGATCTGGAAACCAACGAAAAAATCAAGGTGTACGACCGCGGCATCTCCGTGAATCCGAGCCCGGAGAATCTCCACGAGATGCTGGTCGGCTACCGCGCCGGAGACATGTGGGCGCCGAAGCTGAGGCTGACCGAAGCCCTGCACGCCGGCGCCGCCCATTTTCTCGACTGCATCAGGACCGGTAAGAAGCCGATGACGGATGGCGAGGCGGGGCTGCGGGTGGTTCGCCTCCTCGAGGCCGCGACGACGTCCATGGCGGAACGCGGCCGGCTGGTGAGTCTCGATCGGGCGATCGTATGACGACCATCCCCATGCTCGATCTGAAGGCGCAGTATCGCGCCATCAAACCCGAACTGGACGCCGCCGTCCACGAAGTGCTCGAGAGCGGCCACTTCGCCCTCGGTCCAGCCGTGGTCGCGTTCGAGCAGCGATTCGCCGCGTACTGCGGGGTGCGCGAGGCGATCGGCGTCAACAGCGGCACGAGCGCGCTGCACCTGGCGCTGCTCGCCGCCGGCGTCGGTCCCGGTGATGAAGTCATTACCACACCGTTTACCTTCGTGGCCACGATCGCGGCCATTGAATACGCCGGGGCAACCCCCGTGTTTGTTGATGTCGATCCGGCGTATTACACCCTCGATCCGGACAAACTGGAGGCGGCGATCACGCGGCGTACCCGGGCGATCGTGCCGGTGCATCTCTACGGCCAGCCGGCCGATATGGATCCGATTCTCGCGATGGCGCGCGTTCGGAACCTGGCAGTTATTGAAGATGCCTGCCAGGCGCACGGAGCGGAGTACCACGGCCGGCGATGCGGCTCGATGGGGGTTATCGGCTGCTTCAGTTTCTACCCCGGCAAGAATCTTGGCGCCTGCGGCGAGGGTGGCGCCATCGTGACCAGCGACCCGGAGCTGGCCGCAACGATGCGGTCGCTCCGCGCCTGGGGCGAGGACACGCGCTACGTTCATACGCGCCGAGGGTTCAACTACCGGATGGACGGCCTGCAGGGCGCGGTGCTCGGCGTCAAACTGCGCCACCTCGACGCATGGACCGAGGCGCGCCGCCAGCGCGCCGACGTCTATGCGCGCCATCTGGCTGGCACTGCCGCCGTGATCCCGCAGGTCCGCGCCGGTGTGCGGCACGTCTATCATCAATTCGTCGTCCGCGTGTCGAATCGCGACGCGGTTCGCGCGCAACTGACGGCCGCAGGCGTGCAAACGGGGATTCACTATCCGATTCCCCTGCATCTCCAGCCCGCGTACCGCGACCTCGGCTACAAGGAAGGCGATTGTCCGGTGGCCGAGCGCATCGCGGCTGAGGTGCTGTCTCTGCCGTTGTATCCCGAACTCACCGATGGCCAGATTGAGGTGGTCGCCGGGATTATCCGAGCCGCCGCGCCGGCGGCGACGCCGGTCTAGATGCCGATGAAAGTATCCGCTGTGCACGGTCAGCGCGTGATCACCCCCGATCCCGCCCACGAGGTCGGACTCGCGGCGCACCTGCGCGACACGACGTCCGTTGAAGAGCGGCTTGCCCTGTACGGACGGTACGTCGATGGCGAGTCCGCCTTCGACGGCATGATGCGCCGCGTGCTGTGGCGCGCCCTGGTGCGTCAGGTCGGAGACGGGCTTCGCGTGGAGCGCGGCGCGCGGTTCCGGCATCCGGAAACGTTCGAGATCGGCGAGGGTGTGTTCATTGGGGAGTACGCCGTCATCCAGGGACGCATCGACGGCACCTGCCGGATTGGGGCGCACACGTGGATCGGCCCCCAGGCATTTCTCGATGCGCGGAATCTGACGCTCGGTGAATACGTAGGATGGGGGCCCGGGGCGAAAGTGCTTGGCTCGACCCATACTGGCGAACCGATCGAGCTGCCAGTCATTCAGACAGAACTGGAGATCCAGCCGGTGACGATCGAGGCGTGGGCCGACATCGGCGTCAACGCGGTGGTGCTGCCGGGCGTGCGCGTCGGGCGGGCGTCGATCGTCGGAGCCGGCGCGGTCGTCACGGCCGATGTTCCACCGCTCGCCATCGTCGCCGGCGTCCCCGCGCGGCTGCTGCGGTATCGCACCGAGCCCTCGAGTGAATAGAAGCGTTGTGCTCGTGACCGGCGGGGCTGGATTCATCGGGTCGGAGCTCGTCCGCCAGCTGCACGCGCGTGGCGACCGCGTCGTCGTCGTCGACACCCTGGTGAACGGGCGTCGCGAGAACGTCGAGGACATCCTGGGGGACCGCGTCGCGCTCGACACCACGGATATCCGCGACACCGGGCGTCTCGGCGGGATCCTGCCGCGCGTGCGGATCGTGTTCCATCTGGCGTGTCTTGGCGTCCGGCACTCGATTCACGCACCGCAGGAAAATCATGAGGTCAACGCTACGGCGACCCTGCGGCTGCTCGAGGCCTGCCGTGCCGCGGGTGTGCCCAGATTCGTCTACGTCTCCAGTTCGGAGGTCTATGGGACGGCGCGATGGGTGCCGATGACGGAGGACCATCCCACGAGCCCGTGCACCGTGTACGGCGCGTCGAAACTGGCCGGCGAATCCTACACCCGGGCCTATTACCGTACGTACGGCTATCCCACAGTGGTCGTGCGTCCATTCAATACGTATGGTCCGCGCAGCCATCACGAAGGCGACAGCGGGGAAGTCATCCCGAAGTTCCTGCTCCGGGCCCTTGCGGGGCGCCCGCTTATCGTCTTTGGCGATGGGTCGCAGACGCGGGACTTCACCTACGTCAGCGACACGGCTGCCGGCATCCTCGATGCGGGCGAGCACGACCGCACGCCTGGGGAGACGATCAATCTTGGCAGCGGCGCCGAAATCACGATTCACGATCTTGCTGAAATGGTCGGCCGCGTCGCTGGACGGCCCGTGACCCTCGAACATGACGTGATGCGGCCCGGCGACGTCCTGCGTTTGTGCGCCGATGTGACCCGCGCGGCAGGGCTCGTGGACTATCGTCCGCGCGTGCAGCTCGAAGACGGCATACGGCGGCTGATGGCGTGGTACACGTCGCTCGACGTTGACCCGGACACACTTCTCGAGCGTGAGGTTGTTCGCAACTGGACGGTTCCACAGCCGCAATGACGCGCGTGATTCCCTTCGCGCGCCCCAGCTTCGGCGAGCCTGAAGTGGATGCCGCCCGCCGGGCCATTCTGTCCGGGTGGGTCAGCCAGGGTCCGGAGGTTGCGGCGTTCGAGCGCGAGTTCGCCGCGGCCGTCGGTGCCGACTTCGCGTGTGCCGTGTCGAGCGCGACAGCGGCCCTGCATCTGGCGCTGCTGGCGGTGGGCGTGGGGCCCGGCGACGAAGTCATCACCGTCAGTCACTCATTTATCGCGACCGCGAATGCGGTGCGGTATTGCGGCGCGCTTCCCGTATTTGTCGACGTCGAGCCGGACACCTACAACATCGACCCGCGGCAGCTCGACGCGGCGGCGGGTCCGCGGACACGCGCGGTTCTCTGCGTCCACCAGCTCGGCATGCCGTGCGATCTCGCGGCGCTCGGCGAATTCGCGCGCCGCCGGTCCGTCCCGCTGGTCGAAGACGCCGCATGCGCGATTGGCAGCGAGATCCGCGTCGGCGGCGCGTGGGAGCGGATCGGCCGGCCACACGGCGATGTCGCCTGTTTCTCCTTCCACCCGCGCAAAGTGCTGACCACAGGCGACGGCGGCATGTTGACGACGGGCAGCCGGGCGCTGGATGCGCAGTTCCGCCGGCTCCGCCAGCACGGCATGAGTGTCCCGGATACCGTGCGGCACGCGGCGCCGCAGGTCATCTTCGAGTCCTACGACACATTCGGGTTCAATTACCGGATGACCGACATCCAGGCCGCCGTCGGCCGTGAGCAACTGAAGCGCCTGCCGGCGATCATCGCGCGCCGGCGCGCCCTCGCAGCACGCTATCGCGAGGGTCTTCACGGCTGCGGTGCGATTCAGCTCCCTGTGGAGCGCGATTTCGCCCGCAGTAACTGGCAGACGTACTGTGTTGCTCTGGATGCGAGGCTCGACCAACGAGTCGTGATGCAGCGCCTGCTCGACCGGGGCATCCCCACGCGCCGCGGCGTGATGTGCGCACATCGCGAGCCGTCGTACCCGGACGGCACCTGGCGCGCCGCCGGCACGCTCGCGACGTCCGAAGCGATCCAGGATCACGGCGTGGCGCTTCCGCTGTACGCCGATATGACTGACGCCGACCAGGACGCCGTGATGGCCGCCTTGCGGGAGATCTGCCAGGTGGCCGACTGAGCCCGGCATGGACAGCGTGAGCCTTTCCGTCATTACGCCCGCCTGGAATGAGGCCCGCAATCTCCCCGTGCTCTACGAGCGGCTGCGGTCGGTGCTGGAGTCTGGCACCCTGCCATGGGAATGGATCGTCGTCGATGATCACTCGCGTGACGAGACCTTCGCGGCCATGCAGCAGCTGTCCCTTCGAGATCCCAGGGTGCGGTGCGTCCGCCTCGCCCGCAATGGGGGTTCACACGCGGCGATCACCTGCGGACTGGACGAGGCGCAGGGGAGTGCCGCCGTGGTCCTGGCTGCCGACCTTCAGGACCCGCCTGAAGTCATTCCGGCGCTGATTGCGCGCTGGCAGAGCGGCGCTCACGTCGTCTGGGCGTCACGCCGCCGCGTGCCGGGTGCCTCGCGCGAGGGGGCGTTCTCCCGCCTCTATTACTGGATCATGCGGCGGGTCGTCGGGATGCAGGAGATGCCGGCCGCGGGCGCCGACTTCTTTCTCATCGACCGGGCCGTCATCGACGTCTTCCGGCGTCTTCACGAGCGGCACACCAGCGTGTTTGCGCTGATCACGTGGATCGGCTTTCGTCAGGAGCAGGTCGAGTACGACAAACATGCCCGCCTGCACGGCGCGTCGGGATGGACGCTCCGCAGGAAGCTGAAGCTGGTTGTGGACTCCGTGACGGCGTTTTCCGATGTGCCGGTGGCGGCCTGCTGGGTGACGGCGCTGGCGCTCACCGGTGTGGGCGCCGCGCTGGCTGGAGCAGGCGCGCTGGGGCTCCCGCTGAGCGTGCTGGCGCCCGCCCACGTCGTGCTGCTGGGCGCGATGATGGCTCTCTCGGGGATCAGCCTCGCGATGCTGGCTGCGGTCGGCGAGTATGTCTGGCGGGCCCTGGACGAAGTGCGGAGCCGGCCGCGGTACATCGTGGAGGCCAGAACCGCCCAACATACGGTAAAATCACAACTTCCGAGGACATAGCAGGCTGGATCGGGCCTTCGCGACGCCCTCGACGCGTTTCGCCCCCCCGGTTCCATTTCTGATGATCGACTGTATCGCCGGATATCACCTCAACCCGTGGACGTGCGGGATCGCCAAGTTCAACGAGATCCTCGCCAGGCATCTCGGAGTACCTGTGGTCGGGCTGCGCGCCGTTGAGCTCGGCGACTTCCGGCTGCCGCTCCTGTCATTGAAGCTGTCTGAATTTTCGCCAGCGGATGTGGCCGACCTGGACATGTGGAGCGCGGCGCATCGCGGCCGTTTCGAGCTGTTCCTGCATGCGTACGACGGCACGGAGGTCGAACGCCGGCTGGTCGCGGCCGCCGCCCGCGTGTCGTGCGGGAACAACGAGCTCTTTCACCGGCTGAGCCCCGTGCGGCCCGATACCCAGGAGCTGTTCTGCCCGGGCACGATTCTCAACCCACAGCGGTTTCAGCAGTCGGACCTGTCGGTGTTTACCTTCGGCATGGCGCACAAGATTCGCGTGCCCCTCTACCGCCGGCTGCGGGATCTGCTCGCGGCGACGGGTCAGACGTACTCGATCTACGTGTCGACGGCGCTGCACGAGAACACGAGCTTCGACGATTCGTTCGTCGTTCGCTTCAAGGAGCTGGAGGCGCTCTTCGACGGCCACGTGTACTTCATGGGGTATCTGTCGGATACCGCCGTCTACAACCAGTTGATCGACTGTACGTTTCTGGCCGCCTTCTTCGAGAAGGGGCTGCGGGCCAACAACACCACGGTCAACGCCGCGATGGAGTGCGGCTGTGCGGTCATCGCGAACCTGGACGAGCACTCCCCGGCGGGCATCGTCCATATGAAGAACGTCATCGACATCAACCGGTGCGACCGGCTGCCCGGAACGGACGAGGCGCAGCGGATTGGCCGGTCGGCGCGGGACATCGCCCAGGCGGAATACGGGTGGGACCAGCTCGTGGCGCAGCTGCGCCCGATGGTCCGGACATAACCACAGGAGCACTCAGGATGGCAGGCAGCATGCGCATCGGGCAGCACCGGGTCGGCGACGACACCCCGTGTTACGTGATTGCGGAAATCGGGCACAACCACCAGGGGAGCGTGCAGAAGGCGCGCGAGCTGTTCCGCGAAGCGAAGCTCGCCGGCGCGCACGCGGTCAAGCTCCAGAAGCGCGACAACCGCGGGCTGTATACCCGGGCCGCGTACAACAAGCCCTACGACAACGAGAACAGCTTCGGTTCCACCTACGGCGAGCACCGCGCATTCCTCGAGTTCGAGCGGAAGGAATATGTCGAGCTGCAGGCGTACGCGAAGGAGCTGGGCATCGATTTTTTCGCCACCGCGTTTGACGCCGGCAGCGCGGACTTCCTCGAAGAGCTCGGCATGCCGGCCTACAAGATCGCCTCGGGCGACGTGAAGAGCTTGCCGCTGCTGAAGCACGTCGCCGCGTTCGGCAAGCCGATCGTCGTCTCCACCGGCGGCGCGTTGTTTGACGACGTGCGGCGCGTGTACGACACGATCATGCCCATCAATCCGCAGCTCGCCATCCTGCAGTGCACCGCCGGCTATCCCGCCGCGTTCGAGGAACTGGACCTGCGCGTCATCGAGCAGTACCGCCGCGAGTTCCCCGGCGCGGTCGTCGGGTTCTCTGGCCACGACAGCGGCATCGCGATGTCGATTGCCGCCTACGTCCTCGGCGCGCGCATCGTCGAGAAGCACTTCACGCTGAACCGCGCCATGAAGGGAACCGACCACGCGTTCTCGCTCGAGCCGGTCGGCCTGCGCAAGCTGGTTCGCGACCTCGAGCGCACGCACCAGGCGCTTGGTGACGGCGTGAAGAAGATCTATGAGAGCGAGAAGGCCCCGATCGTGAAGATGGGCAAGAGCCTCGTGGCCGCGCACGACCTGCCCGCCGGCCACGTCCTCACCGCGGCCGATATTGTGATGAAGTCGCCCGGCGGCGGCATTCCGCCGTACGAGCTGGATGCGGTCATCGGCTGCACCACGAACACGGCACTCCATGAGGACGACTTCCTGTCCCACGACGTGCTGAGCGGCAAAGCCAGCGCCGCCTTCGCGCGTTCGTGAGCCAGCCGCTGTTCCAACTCGACGGCCGTACCGCCGTGGTGACCGGCGCGACCGGGAAGCTCGGTCCCATCTGGGCGGAGGCCCTGCTGGACGCGGGCGCGACGGTGGCGGCCCTCGACCTCGCGGGAGTCACACCCTCGCGGGCCTATGCCGCCCTCGCGGACCGCGCGGGCGCGCGCATGCGTCGCTTCGACTGCGACGTCACGCAGCGCACCTCCATCGAGGCCGCGGTGGACGCCCTGGTCCGCCAGTTCGGCGAACCGGCCATTCTCGTGAACAACGCCGGCGTCGACCAGCCGCCCGACTCTGGCGGCAACCGGTCGCGGATCGACGACCTCCCGATTGAGCAGTTCCGACGGATGGTGGAAGTGAACCTGCTGGGAACGTTCCAGGTGACGCAGATCGCCGGCCAGCGGATGGCGGACGCGTCGCGCGGGTCGATTATCAACATCGGGTCGCTCTATGCGTCGGTGTCGCCCGACCAGCGGTTCTACGATCATCTCGCAGGCGACCTCCCGTTCCTGAAATCACCGGCGTACGGCGCCTCGAAAGCGGCCGTGGTCAATCTGACGAAATACTTTGCAACCCTCTGGGGACCGTCGGGCGTGCGGGTCAATACGCTGTCGCCCGGCGGCGTGCTCGCGGCGCAGGACGAGGCGTTCAAGGCGAAATATTCGGCGCGCGTTCCTCTGGCCCGCATGGCCGAGGCAGCGGATTTGAAGGGTCCCCTCGTGTTTCTCGCATCGGATGCCTCGACGTATGTGACGGGCCACGAACTGCGCGTCGACGGCGGGTTTACGGCATGGTGAGCCTGACGGCCATTCCCGCTGCGATCCCCAATCAGATCGGCGGGCAGGATGCGCCGGCGCACGATGGCCGCACGTTCTCGAAGGTCAATCCCGCTACCGGGGCGCCGATCTGCGAGGTGGCGCGGTCCGGCGCGGCGGATGTCGCCCGCGCCGTGAGCCTCGCGCTCAAGGCCCAGCCGGCGTGGGCCGCGACCACGGTCGTGAAGCGGGGCGATATCCTGCGCCAGATCGCCCTCCTCATGCGCGAGCATCGCAGCGCGATCGCGGAGCTCGTCGCGCTCGAAACGGGCAAGTCGCGCAAGGACGCGCTGGGCGAAACCGACGCTGCCATCGAGATGGGATTCTTCGTCGCCGGCGAGGGCCGCCGGTTCTACGGCCAGACGACGACGAGCGCGGTGCCCAATAAATCCGCGATGGTGATTCGCCAGCCGCTCGGTGTCGCCGGGTTGATCATCGCCGCGAATACCCCGATCGCCAACGTCGCCTGGAAGGCCTTCCCGGCGCTGCTCTGCGGCAACGCCGCGATTCTGAAGACCTCCGAAGACACGCCGCTCTCAGCCTGGGCATTCGGCGTGCTGGCTCGCGAGGCCGGTGTCCCCGATGGTGTCTACGCCACCCTGCACGGGTTCGGCGAAGAGGCGGGCGCGCCGCTTGTCGAGCATCCTGACGTCGCCGTGGTCAGTTTCACGGGCTCCTGCGAAGTCGGCCGGTGGATTGCCGCGACCGCCGGGCGCCGGCTCGCGAAAGTCTGCCTCGAGCTTGGCGGGAAGAATCCGCTCATCGTCTGTGACGACGCGGATCTGGCTAATGCGGTGACGTGGACGCTGGGCTCCGCGTTCAGCAACGCCGGGCAGCGATGCGCCGCGGGCAGCCGCATCCTCGTCTTCGATGCCGTGTACGACCGATTCCGACAGATGCTCGTCGAGGCGGCGTCGAAACTGAAAGTCGGTACAGCCGACACCGACGATTACGGTCCGGTAATCAATGGCGACCAGATGAAGGGCATGCTGGCGTCCGTGGAGCGGGCGAAGGCGGCAGGAGCGGTGGTCCTCACCGGCGGGCACCGGCTCACCGGCACGGCGTTTGGCGACGGGTTCTTCGTGGCACCGACCATCATCGAGCATGTCGGGCCGAACGACGAGATTTCCCGGGCGGAGCTGTTCGGTCCGATCACGTGCCTCTATCGCGTCCGCGACTTCGAAGAGGCCGTCGCGCTGGCCAATGATTCGCCGTTCGGGCTCACGGCGTCGATTCATACGCAGAACATCAACCGCGCGATGGCGTTCATCGGCCGCATCCAGGCGGGCGTGGCCGTCGTGAATGGCGGGACTTACGGCAGCGAGCCGCACATGCCGTTTGGCGGATTACGGCAGTCAGGGAATGGGTGGCGCGAGGCGGGCACGCAGGCGCTCGACGTTTACTCGGACCTGAAGACCGTCTACATCAACCACAATCCGAATCAGGTGTGAAAGTCGTCGCGCTGATTCCGGCCCGCCAGGGTTCCAAGCGTGTCCCTGGCAAGAACGTGCGGCGGCTCGCGGGGCATCCGGCGATCGCGTACACGATCGCGCCGGCGCTCGAGAGCGGCGTGTTCGACGCGGTCATCGTGTCGACGGATTCCGAGGAGATTGCGGCGCTCGCCCGTCATTACGGCGCCGAGGTGCCGTTCCTGCGGCCGGGGCAGTTTGCCGGAGACACGTCGTCGGATATCGAGTGGGTGGAATACACCCTGGCGGAGCTGGAGCGCCAGGGGCGGACGTGGGACTGCTTCAGCCTGCTGCGGCCCACCAGCCCGTTCCGGACGGCGGGGACGATACGCCGGGCCTGGTCGCGGTTCAGTGGACAGCCCGGCGCGGACTCATTGCGGGCCGTCGAGAAGTGCGCGCAGCATCCCGGCAAGATGTGGGTGGTGGACGGGGATCGCATGTCTCCGCTCCTGCCGGGTGCGCCGAAGGGGCAGCCGTGGCACAGCACGCCGTACCAGGCGCTTCCGCCCGTGTACGTGCAGAACGCCTCACTCGAGATGGCGTGGACGCGGGTGGTGGCGGAGGGCCGCACGATTGCTGGCGACGTGATCGTGCCGTTCTTCACCGAAGGCTATGAAGGGTTCGATATCAACGACGAGTATGACTGGATGGTGGCCGAGCGGGTGGTGGCGGGCGGGGACGCGTCCCTGCCGCCAGTGCCGCAGCCGCCGTACGAGGGTCCATGGGTGAACAACAGCTCGACCAGGTAGCGAGCGACGAGCTCGTCTACGTGGCGGCGCAGGAATTTCGCCGCCTGAGGGCCGCGGGACTCGCGCCCGGCCTCACGACCGAGGCGTTCGCGGCGCTGGCGCGGGTGAACGTGCTGTACATGATTGCCCGCGCGTGGTCGGGCCACGTCGGCACGAGCTTCAGCTCGATCGACATCATGAGCTGGCTCTTCCTGAATGAGATCCGCGATCTCGATCAGGGGCCGGCGGCGTGCGACATCTTCTTCTCGTCGAAGGGGCATGATGCGCCGGCGCTGTACACGGTGCTCATCGGCCTGGGCCTGCTTCCCGAAGGCAAGCTCGATCATCTGCGCCGCCTGCATGGGCTTCCCGGTCACCCGCACGTCGAGACGCCGTATATCCAGGCGAACACCGGATCGCTCGGAATGGGCATCTCAAAGGCGAAGGGGATGGCGCTGGCCAACCGCCTCGCTGGCGCGCCGCGCCGCATTTTCGTGCTGACCGGTGACGGCGAGCTGCAGGAAGGTCAGTTCTGGGAGTCACTCCCCTCGGCGGTGCACGATCGCCTCGGTGAGCTGGTGGTCATCATCGACCGCAACAGGATCCAGTCGGACACGTGGGTGGCGGATGTCAGCGACCTGGGAGACCTCGACGCCAAGCTGCGGGCCTTCGGATGGCACGTCTCGCGCGTCGACGGGCACGACATCGCGGGTCTGTCATCGGCGTTCCGCGCGCTTGATGGCATCACTGATCGGCCGAAGATCGTCATTGCCGACACCGTGAAGGGGAAGGGCGTGTCCTTCATGGAAGGGCCGTCGATGAAGGCTGGCGAGCTGTACGCGTATCACTCCGGCGCGCCGACCGAGGACGAATACGCGCGCGGGTCCGCCGAACTGCTGACACGCGCGCAGCGGCTGTTCGAGGCGGCGGGCCTCGGGACGCTCGCTACCCGCACCGGCCGCCGGCCGGCGCGGCGCGAGCCGCGGGATACGCAGAACCTCATTGCGGCCTACAGCGCCGCGCTCGTCGCCCAGGGCGGCCGTCACGACCGCCTGGTCGTGCTCGACGCGGACCTGGTGAAGGACTGCGGCCTCGTGCCGTTCGCGCAGAAGTACCCCGAGCGGTTCGTCGAGTGCGGCATCGCCGAGCAGGACATGGTGTCGATGGCCTGCGGCATGGCCCACAGGGCCTACCTGCCCGTGGCGCACTCGTTCGCCTGTTTTCTGGCGGCGCGGCCCAACGAGCAAATCTACAACCAGTGCAGCGAAGGATCGAAGGTGATCTACGTCGGGTCGCTCGCCGGCCTGCTGCCGGGCGGGCCCGGCCATTCGCACCAGTCGGTGCGCGATATCGGCGCGCTCGGCTCGGTGCCCGGCCTGGTACTGGCCGAGCCGGCCCTCGAAGCCGAAGTGGCCGCGTTATTCGACTACGTCGTCAACACCGCCGCGGAGAGCGCGTATCTCCGTCTCGTGTCCGTGAAGTGGCCGGTGCCGTTTCCCTATCCGGCGGGCCACCGCGTGCAGGTCGGACGCGGATGGACAGTTCGTGACGGCAGCGACCTCGTCGTGTTCGGGTACGGGCCGTGGCTGCTCGCCAACGCGTGGCATGCGGCAGAGGATGTTCAGCGCGAGGCCGGTGCGACGGTCAGGCTTGTCAACCTGCCCTGGCTCAACCGCGTCGATCCGGTGTGGTTGATGGAGACGATCGGCGGCGCGCGCCACGTGGTCACGCTCGACAATCACTACCTGGATGGCGGCCAGGGGCAGATGCTCGGTGCGGCCATCGCGCGGCTCGGTCTCGACCCGGCGGTGACGGTGTCGTCGATCGGGGTCGCCGAATTGCCCGAGTGCGGTACGAACGACGAGGTCCTCGAGTACCACGGTCTCGACATCGCCTCGCTTGCGGCGGCCTTTACGGCCGCCCTGCGGAGTCGGCCTGGCCGGCCGGTGTCGGAGCTCGCGTGACGGTTCTCTTCTGGGATATCGACGGCACGCTCCTCACGACGGGCCGCGCGGGGATGTTCGCGTGGAACGACTCGGTGAAGGAAGTGACCGGCCGGGATTTCGACCTGCGGACCGAGGTCCGGACCGCGGGTCTGACCGATTACCAGATCGCCGTTCGGACGTTCGAAGTCGTGGGGGTGCGGCCCGAGCCTGATCTCCTGGCGCGGCTGGTCCGCCGATATGAAGAGCTCCTGCCGGCGAGCCTGCCGCTTCGCGTCGGGGCCGTGCTGCCGAACGTGCGGGAGATTCTCGAGCGGCTGCGGCCCCGTCCCGACGTGCGTTCGTACCTGCTGACCGGCAACACGCGGGGCGGAGCGCGCGCCAAACTCACGCACTACAACCTGACGGAGTTCTTTCCCGACGGCGCGTTCGCCGAGGATCCGGGCGACCGGTCGTCGATCGCGCGCCGGGCGCTCGAACTCGCGACAAGGACTGCGCCGGTCGCCGAAGACCGCCTGTTCGTCATCGGCGATACTCCGCACGATATCGAGTGCGCGAACGCCATTGGCGCCCGTACGATTGCCGTGGCGACCGGCGGCTACACGCTCGATGAACTACAGGCGCACCAGCCGTGGAGGGCATTCGCGGAACTGCCGCCGGTGGAGGACTTCGTCGCACTCATCGACGGCGACACGCCGCCCGCTCCACGCGATCCGGCGCAATCGATGACTGCATGAGGCATGCGATCCGCCGGTTGCCGGCGCTGTGGCGCGCGTCGCGGCTGGCGCGCCGCTGGTGTCACGCGCGATTCGGCGCCTATCCCGACTGGCAGCCAATCCTCTCGGCGGATGCGCCGACGTGGCAGGCCGCGACAGCCGCCGCGGCGGGCGGCCGGCGCGTGCTCCTCGCGAGTTCGATCGGGGGCTACGCGCACGCGGTCACCCTGGAAAGTGCGCTGGGAGCCGCGCTGACGTTCCGCGGCGCCGACGTGCACGTGCTGCTGTGCGACGCCGCGCTCCCGGCCTGCGCCGAGTGCGAGGCCTCCTTTTATCCGAATCTCACGCGGTTTCTCGAGGCCGGCCCGGCGCCCGATCTGTGCCGGGACTGCCGGTGGCCTGCAGAGCGTGTGTACCGGGCGCTCGGCTTCACCGTCCACAAGTACAGCGACTGGATCACGCCGGACGACGCCGCAGCGGCACGGGACGCGGCCCGGACGCTGCCGGCCGGTGAGATTCGGGGTTACACCCTCGACGGCGTCGCGATCGGGGAGCACGCGTATGCCGGTGCGCTCCGCTTTTTCGCCAGCGGCTCGCTCGAATCGGAGCCTGCGGGCGAGGCGGTGCTGCGGCGCTATCTCGAAGGCGCGCTGCGCACGGCGTCCGTGTCGCGCCGGCTGCTGCGCGGCGTGGGCTTTGAAGCCGCGGTGCTGACGCACGGGATCTACGTCCCCTGGGGCATCGTCGGGGAAGTCGCGCGTAGCGAACGCGTGCACGTGGTCGCCTGGAACGTCGCCTACCGCAAGCGGCGGTTCATCTTCAGCCATGACGATACGTACCACCACACGCTGATGACGGAGCCGCGCGATCACTGGGAGCAGCGGCAGCTGTCTCCGGCCGAGGATGCCGCCCTCGGGCGCTATCTGGCCAGCCGCCGCGACGGCCTCTTTGACTGGATCGTGTTCCACCGGCCGCAGCGCATGGATGCCCGGGAGACCGCGAGCCGTCTCCGGCTGGATCCGGCGCGCCCCGTCATCGGTCTCCTGACGAACGTCACCTGGGATGCCCAGCTGCACTATCCTGCCAACGCGTTTCCGAACATGGTGGAGTGGCTGGTGCGTACCTGTGAATACTTCGGGACGCGTCCCGATCTGCAGCTGCTGATCCGCGTGCATCCCGCGGAGATCAGCGGGTTCCCCCAGTCGCGCCAGCCGGTGCTGGCCGAGCTGCGCAAGCGGCTCCCGCAGCTGCCGTCCAATATCGTCGTGGTCCCGCCCGACAGCGACATGAGCAGCTACACGCTGATGTCGCTGTGCAATGCCGCGATCATCTACGGCACCAAGATGGGGGTCGAGTTGACCAGCGTCGGCGTGCCGGTCATCGTGGCGGGCGAGGCGTGGATTCGCAACAAGGGGCTGACGAGCGACGCACGCACGCCGGCGGAATACTTCGAGATTCTCGACCGGCTGCCGTGTGCGGAGCGACTGGCGGGATCGCACCTGGCGCGTGCGCGGCGCTACGCGTACCACTTCTTCTTCAATCGTATGATTCCGCTGCCGTTCATGGAACCGAGGGCGGGCTACCCGATCTACCGGCTGCGGCTGCGGCGCCTCGAGGAACTGCTACCGGGAGCCTCCCGCGGCTTGGATACAATCTGCAACGGCATCCTCGAGCGCAGGCCGTTCGTTCTGGACGAGCAGAAGGCGGGCGCGCAGGCGAGGGCGACCGGCAGTTGAGCGATTGCTGATGGTTGTGTACGCGATCGCGTTTGTCCTCGCAACGGCCTGCAGCGTCGCGGGCGGCGGCCTCGTACGGCGCTACGCGGCCGCGGCGGGCGCGGTCGTGCCGCCGCGAACCGACCGGTGGCACCGGGACCCGACGCCGACCATGGGCGGCATCGCGATCGCCGTCGGTACCGTCGCCGGATTCCTCGCGATCCTCCTCCAGCCCGATCTGATTGCGGACCCGGCCGAGTGGCTCCCGGTTCCCGCGGCGGCGCTCGCCATGTTCGTCCTCGGGCTGCTCGACGATCACCTGCAACTCTCGCCGGTCGCCAAGCTGGTGGGATCGCTCATCGTCGGCGCGTTTCTCGTCCTCGCGCTCGGGGGCGCGGATCCGGGCGATGCCCTGCCGTCGCTCTACACCCTCGTCGCCATCGTCTGGTTCGCCGGTCTCAGCCACGCGATGAATCTGCTCGACAACATGGATGGACTGGCCGCCGGCGTCTCGCTGATTGCCGCCGTCTTCGCGGCGCTGCTCCTGCCGGCGTTTCTGGGGCCCGCGCTGGTGCTGTGGCTGGTGTC
Organism: Vicinamibacterales bacterium; assembly: GCA_964202965.1. Taxonomy (GTDB): domain Bacteria; phylum Acidobacteriota; class Vicinamibacteria; order Vicinamibacterales; family UBA2999; genus CAXNKG01. The sequence continues at coordinate 4,419 of CAXNKG010000016.1, read as the reverse complement.
GCTCGCCGGCGCCCTGCTCGGATTCCTCTACTGGAACCGCAGCCGCGCGCGCCTCTTCATGGGCGACTGCGGGAGTCTGTTCATCGGCGGCCTGCTCGGGGCGATCTCGCTCGTCCCCAGTTTCGGCGCTCCGCTCTCGTTCATCAGTCCGACGGTCATCCTGGTGCTGATCCTGATCGTCCCGCTCTTCGACACGGCCTTCGTCCTCGTGCTGCGGCGGCTGGCCGGCCGGCAGGCGACGAAGGGCGGAACCGACCACGTCTCGCATCGCCTGGTGTCGCTCGGGTTCTCGGAGCGGAGCGCGGTCCGGGTGCTGTATGCGCTCGGCATCGTCGGCGGCGGCACCGGTTGGTTCGTCATGCAAGGCGGCGGTGTCGAGCCCGTGCTGCCCGTGGTCGCCGTGTTCGCCGTCGGCATCGTCCTGCTCGGAATCTATCTCGCGCGCGTGCCGGCGTACAACGCCGAGGACTTCCGCGCGCTTCAGAAATCGTCGTTCGCCCCGTTCCTGAAGGACCTGGCCTTCCGGTTTCATGTCGGCGAGGTCCTGCTGGACATCGTCCTCATCGCCGTCGCGTACTACCTTGCGTACCGGATTCGCTTCGACGGCCAGGATCTCGATAACTTCCTGCCGTACTTCACTGTGTCGCTGCCGGCGGTGCTCGGCTGCAAGCTCCTCGCGATGTATCTCTCCGGCCTGTACCGGCGGTCGTGGGAGACGTTCGGACTGCGCGACTTATCGACTGTCGTGCGTGCCGTCGGGTTCGGGTCGCTGTTGTCGATCATGGCCGCGGCGTACCTGTACCGGCTGGAAGGTTTTTCGCGGACCGTGTTCGTCATGGACGCGCTGTTCCTGGCTGTCGGCATCGTGGCGACACGCGCGTCCTTCCGTTCGATGAACCTGCTGGCATCGGCGCGGAACAAGCGGAGCCGGCGCGTGCTGGTCTGCGGCGCCGGCGCGTTCGGCCAGACGCTGGTGCGCGAGATGCGCGCCAACCCGCGGTGGAAGATGAATCCCATCGCGTTCCTGGACGACGACCCGATGAAGCACCGGCGGTGGATCATGGGCGTGCCGGTACGCGGCAATCTCGATCGCCTGCAGGACACGCTTCAGCGCTACGCCATCGACGAAGTCATCCTCAGCAGCGCGGCGATCAACGGCAGCGTCGAAGAGCGGATCCGTCAGACGTGTGCCGCCTTCAATCGGCCTGTTCGCCGGCTGCACATGGAGATCCGCTAGCGCTGCGCGTCGGCATCGACGGGCGGGCGTTTTCGTCGCCGGCGGCCGGGGTCCGGCGGTATGTGGGCAGCCTTGTACCGGCGCTGCTGGCGCTCGGCGAACCGCTCGAGATTGTGGCGCTGGGCGGGCGGCCGGAACTGATCCCGGCCGGCGTCGCACACCAGGCCGAACCCCGCCATCCACCGACCAATGCCGGATGGATTCTGGCCGGCCTGCCGCGTGCCGCGCGTCGCGCGCGTGTGGACGTCATCCACGCGCCGGCGTACACCGCGCCGTGGTGGGCGCCGGCCCCGGTCGTGCTCTCGATTCACGACGTCAGCTACGCGCGTCATCCCGAGTGGTATCCGTACCTCCGCGACCCGATTCGGCGGATGTTCTACAGGCGAAGCGCGTTCGCAGCTGCGCACATCCTGACCATGTCCGCCTTCTCTGCCACCGAGATCACGGCTGCCTACGGGATCGCGCCCGATCGGATTACCGTCGCGCATCTCGGCGTGGACCCTCGATTCAGCCCGTCGCCGAACGATCCCGCACCTGCGGATCACGGCATCTCGCGTCCGTACGTGCTGCATGTTGGCGATCTCCATGAGCGGCGCAACCTGCCGACGGTGGTCGACGCCGTGGCCGCCGCGCGCCGGGCTGGCGGTCCCACAGCCTCGCTGGCACTCGTGCTGGTAGGCTCCGATCGAGGTGTCTGGGGCGCGCTGCGTTCCCGGGCGGCCGCGGCCGGCATCGCGGATGCCACGATCCATCGAGAGTCGGTCAGCGAAGAAGAACTGGTGACCCTGTATCGCGGCGCCGCCGCGCTGGTCTATCCCTCGCTGTACGAAGGGTTCGGCCTGCCGCTCGTTGAAGCGATGGCGTCGGGGACGCCGGTCATCGCCTCGCGCGCGGCCTGTATCCCCGAGGTCACCGGTGCCGCCGCGCGGCTGATCGATCCCCACGACACGGCGGCATGGACCACCGCGATTGCGGACGTGGTCGGGAATGCCGCGGAGCGGGCCGACATGAGCCGTGCCGGCATCGCGCGCGCCGCGGCCTTTACGTGGGAACGAACGGCCATGCTCACGTGGGACACGTACCGCCGTGTCGCCTGACATCTCAATCGTGATCGTGTCGTGGAACGGCAGCCGGTTTCTCGAGCCGTGCCTGGGGGCGGTGCTCGCGCAGCGCGGCGCCGACTTCGAAGTCGTCCTGGTCGACAACGGATCGACCGACGGCACGGCCGATCTCGTGCGGTCGCGGTTCCCGGCCGTCCGCCTGGTCGTTCTCGGAAACAATCAAGGCTTTACCGGCGGCAACAACGCGGGCGCAGCCGCCGCGCGCGGCCGCTTCGTCGCCTTTCTCAACAACGACACCGCTCCTGAAGCCGGGTGGCTGGCGTGCCTTCGCGCCGGGATCGACGAGGCCGCTGGATGCCTGCTGACGACGTCCCGGATTGTGTACATGCATGACGCGACGATTGTCGACAGCGCCGGTGACGGCATGTTCCGGTGGGGCGGCGCCTTCAAGCGCCATCATGGCGGCCCGGCCGACCAGGCCCTCGTGTCGGAAGAGGTGTTTGGCGTCTGCGGGGGCGCCTGCCTGATTCGCCGCGATGTGTTTGACGAGCTCGGTGGATTCGACGAGGCGTTTTTCGCGTCGCATGAGGATGTCGACCTGTCGTACCGCGCTCGGCTGCGCGGCTACCGGTGCGGCTATGTCGCCGATGCCGTTGTGCGGCACCACGGGAGCGCGACCCTGGGGCGGGTGAGTGCCTCCGCGGTCTTCCACGGCCAGCGCAATCTCGAGTGGGTGTACCTGAAGAACACACCGTCATCGCTGCTCGTGCGGACGCTGGCCGGACACCTCCTGTACGACGCGGCGGCGGCCGCGTACTTCGCGCGCCAGGGCATGCTGGTGCCGTTCCTGAAGGCGAAGGGCGCCGCGCTTGCGGCCCTCCCGCGCGTGCTGCGCCAGCGCAGCGAGATTCAGCGCAGCCGCCGCGTCGACAGCCAGGCCATCGAACGCCACCTCACGCGCGGGTGGCTGGTGGCCAAGTGGCGCGAAAAGCGATTTGACGTCAGCCTCGCGGCGGGAGCCCGCTGACCGTGGACGTCAGCGTGGTGCTCGTGAGCTACAACGCGGGTTCGGTGCTGCGTGACGCGCTCCAGTCCCTGGCCGACGACCTGGCCGGTTACGAGTGGGAGGCCGTTGTCGTGGACAACGCCTCGTCCGACGACGGCCGGGCGGTCGCCGGCGCCTTCGCGCCCAGCGTGCGCGGCATCGCCAATCAGGAGAACGCCGGTTTCGCCCGTGGAGTGAACCAGGGGATCGCCGCGACGGCCGCGCCGCTCGTGCTCATCATGAATCCCGATTGCCGGTTAATCGCCGGCGCGTTCGCGCAGATGAAGCGCGAAATCGAACAGACGCGCACGGCAGCGATCGTGGGCCCCCGCATTTTGAACGCCGACGGGACCATGCAGGGGAATGCGCGCGGCGACCCGGACATGTTCACCGGAATTTTCGGGCGCACCGCGCTGTTGCGGCGCCTGCTGCCCGGCCTCGCCGTGTCCCGGCGCAACGTCGTAGACGACGCCGACGGCCGCGCGCGGACGGTGGACTGGGTGTCGGGGGCCTGCATGCTCGCCCGGCGCGACGCGCTGGACGAGGTCGGTGGCTTCGATGAGCGGTACTTCCTCTACTGGGAGGACGCCGACCTGTGCCGGCGGCTCCGGTCTCGCGGCCACATTGTCCGCTATGCCCCTGCCGCCACCGCCGTGCACCAGGGCGGGCATTCCAGCCGAGGCGTCAGGGTGCCGGCGGTGCGGGCTTTTCATGAAAGCGCGTACCTCTATTACGCCACGCATGTCGCACCGGCGTCCCCGGTGCGACGTGCGGTCGCGCGTGTGCTGCTGATGGCGCGCAGCGGCATTCGTTCGCGACTCGGCTGATCGCCACGCCTCGTCGCGGCGGGCGTCAGTCCGCCTGATCGGTGTGAGGGCCCGGGGAATCCTTTCCGGGCCCTTGTCCTGTACGCGGTCTAAAGCGCTGTTCAGATAGCTCTTGTACGACCCGGGTGCGCCATGGTACTTCTGCGTGCACAACACGGGAGGGCCGATGCGCGCATATTCCATGGATCTTCGAGAACGGGCGCTACGCGCCAGTGATGCGGGGATGAAGGCCGCGGACGTCGCCGAGAA
>CAXNKG010000015.1:0-61328 GCA_964202965.1 Vicinamibacterales bacterium | reverse complement strand
TCCGCGGCCTTCATCCCCGCATCACTGGCGCGTAGCGCCCGTTCTCGAAGATCCATGGAATATGCGCGCATCGGCCCTCCCGTGTTGTGCACGCAGAAGTACCATGGCGCACCCGGGTCGTACAAGAGCTATCTGAAAAGCGCTTTAGGCCGCGACGCCTGCAAGGATCGCGTCGCGCTCGTTGATCACGCGAACATCCACCCATTCATTCCGCGATCGCGGCACATCCAGCCGCAGCTTCAGATAGTTTCCGGTCACCACCGACCGGCCGTCGCCCACGGTCAGCGCGCGCAGCGTGCGGCCGATCTGTGACTGCCGGAAGCGCCGCGACAAGGCGATCGCAACGTCGCGGATGGCCGCGGCGCGGGCCCGCACCACGCGGCCGTCAATCTTCGGGTGAAGGGCTGCGGCGTCGGTGCCCGGACGATCGGAGTAGGGAAACACGTGCAGATGCGTCAGCGGAAGGCCCCCCAGCACCGCCTGCATCTCGGCGAAGTCCTCGGCCGACTCTCCCGGAAACCCGACAATGATGTCCGATCCGATCGAGGCGTGGGGCATCAGCGACGCGATCCGCTCCACCAGCCGCCGGTAGTGCGCGTTCGTGTAGGGGCGGCGCATCGCGCGCAGCATCGCGTCCGACCCGTGCTGCAGCGGCAGGTGAAAGTGCGGCGCGAAGCGCGGGGACGCGGCGACCAGATCGACGACGGCGTCGGTGCAATCCATCGGCTCGAGCGAGCTGATGCGAAACAGGACTGGAGCGTCGATGCGCGACAGGGCCGTGAGCAACTGCAGCAGCGACGCCGGTGACGCCATGTCGCGGCCGTACGACCCGAGATGCACCCCGGTAATGGCGATCTCCTTGTATCCGGCCGTCGTGGCGTGTTCGATCTGTTCGAGAATCGCGGCCAGCGGCCGGGACCGGCTCGCACCCCGCGTCGACGGAATGATGCAGTAGCTGCAGCGTTCCTCGCACCCGGTCTGAACTCGCAGCGTGAGCGCCGTCCGCCCTGCAACGCCCGGTGCAAGCGTGCTCCCGCACGGACCGTCTCCATCCCGGGCCGACGTCGATATTCCAACGGCGCCGGCTACGTCCTCGATCAAGCTGTCCTTCTCGGGGTTTCGAACCACCTGCACGACATTCGGCAGCGATGCCGCCTCCCCGGGCCGGCGCGTTGCGTAGCAGCCGGTCACGACCACCCTGGCGGCCGTGTTGATCCTGGCGACGCGGCGGATCGTCTGACGCGCCGCCTGATCGGCGCTTGCGGTCACCGAGCAGGTATTGACGACGACAAGCTCAGCGTCCTCGAGGGAAGACGACACCCCGCCGCGGGCACGGAGCGCATCCTCGATCTCGAATGAATCGGCCTGGTTCACGCGGCATCCGAAGGTCACCACCGTGTATTTCATGAGTCCAGCGCCTTTCGGCCGATGTCACGCCGCAGCTGCATGCCGTCGAATCGGATCCGCCCGGCGGCCGCATACGCCGTTTCGATCGCCTGCGGATACGACGCCCCGCGGCCGACCACGGTCAACACGCGGCCTCCCGCCGTCACGAGCTGTTTGCCCTGCCGCGCGGTGGCCGCATGGAACACCAGAGCTCCAGCGACCGCCGACGCCTCCTCGATCCCGCTGATGGGAGTGCCGGTCGCCGCGGTGTCCGGGTAGCCGGCCGACGCCAGCACGATTCCGACGTGCGGCTCGCGCCGGAATTTCGCAGCCCGCGTCGGCAAGGCCCCGGTGGCGGCGGCGCCCAGGAGCCACGAAAGATCCTCGTCGAGCCGCGGCAGTAACACCTGCGCCTCCGGATCTCCCAGACGCACGTTGAACTCGACGACTTTCGGGCCGGTCGCCGTGAGCATCAGGCCGACGTACAGGAACCCCCGGAATGGATTCCCGTCGTTCGCCATGCCGTGCAGCACGGGTTGGACGATCTCGGCATGCACGCGTTCTTCGATCTCCGTCGTCATGAGCGGGCTTGGCGCAAACGCGCCCATCCCGCCGGTATTCGGCCCCTGATCGTTGTCGAAGATGCGCTTGTGATCCTGTGCCGACGACAGGGGAACGAAATCCGTTCCGTCGGCGAGCACGAAATAAGAGGCTTCTTCACCGACCAGGAACTCTTCCAGCACGACGCGGGCCCCCGCGTCGCCGAAGCGGCGTTCGACCATCATTTCGCGGACCGCGGCCTCGGCCGTACTCCGGTCCGGCGCAATGACGACGCCCTTGCCGGCGGCGAGGCCGTCGGCCTTGAGCACGAGCGGATAGCCAAGCCGTCCGGAGGCAATGGCCGCCTGCGCCGCCTGCGCGCTATCGCAGGTCTCGAAGCGCGCGGTAGGGACGTGGAACCGATCCATCACGTCCTTCGCGAACGACTTGCTGGACTCCAGCGCCGCCGCCGCCTTTGTCGGACCCACAATGGGACGGCCCTCTGCAGTGAAGAGGTCGACGACACCCAGGCTCAAGGGCAGCTCGGGCCCGACAACCGTGAGGTCGACCCGTTCACGGGCGGCAACCGCTAGAAGGGCCGCCGGATCGCCCACGGATGCCGGCAGGCAGCGCGCCAGAGGCGCAATACCCGGATTCCCTGGCGCGCACACCACCTCGGTGACGCTTCGCTCCGCCGCAAGCTTCCAGGCGATGGCGTGCTCACGGGCGCCGCTGCCGATCACGAGAATCTTCATACGAAAGGAGGGTAATTAGCTGGCGGATAACGACTTGCTGACCGATTTGGACCGTCGCCGGCTGCCACGTGAACGGCTCACCAAGGGGTGCAGAACTGGCGGGTTTTGCCGCTTAATTTCGTTGACGTGGGCCCGCCGAGCGCCTAGAATCCGCGCCTGCCCATGATAGCCTAGCATGTTCGACGAATGTCGAAGGCCGTTACAGGCAGTACAGAAGGCCGGTGAGGGGGTGTTTTTTAAGCGTGGCTGAAGTCAAGCTCCAGGAGGGCGAGTCGATTGAGAGCGCCCTCCGACGCTTCAAGCGCAAGGTGCAGCAAGAGGACATCATCAAGGACATCAAGAAGCACTCCTTTTATCTGAAACCGGGCGACAAGCGGCGGGCGAAACAAGCCCTCGCGCGGAAGCGGAACCGGAAGAAACTCCGACGCGAAGCGGAATAGCGCGCCGGCGTGAGGGACGAGCACGAGGTGGCGACCGATGGAGTTCCAAGACAAGAGTCTCAGGTGCGTGGACTGCGGCACGGAGTTCATCTGGACGGCGGGCGAACAGCTTTTCTTCGCGGACAAGCAGTTCAAGAACGAGCCGAAGCGGTGTAAGAACTGCAAGGCCAAGCGTGCAACCCGGATGACCGTGGGCTCGGCCCCGCGGGAGCGGGTGGAGACGCACACCCAGTGTTCGGCGTGCGGCAAGGACACGACGGTGCCGTTTCGTCCCACGCAGGGACGACCGGTCTTCTGCAAGGAATGCTTCCAGCAGAAGAAATTCGCCTGCGCCGGCGGCGTCTAGATCGCCGCGCACGCCGCGCCTCTCGCCACCAACATCACATCCAGACAGGTCAGACCTTCGGGTCTGATCTGTCGTCTGACGCTGAGGGAATTCATGCAGATTGACGAACGCTCCGCAGGCGAAGTCACGATCCTCGACTTGCAGGGTCGGATGACGCTTGGAGAGGGCGATGAAGTGCTCAAGGACAAGGTGAACAGCCTGGTGTTGCAGGGCAAGAGGAAGCTGGTGCTCAATCTGGCCGGCGTGCCCTACATCGACAGCGCCGGGCTCGGTGAAATCGTCCGGACGTACACGACGGTGAGCCGCCAGGGGGGGAGCCTCAAGCTCCTGAGCCTGACGAAGCGCATCACCGATCTTCTCTCGATCACCAAACTGTTGACGGTGTTCGAAACTTACGAGACCGAAGCCGATGCGGTGCGCAGTTTCTCGTCGTCCGCCAGCGTCTGACGCGACGTGATCGTGGAATCGCGCCGCGGGGCCGGGCCATCGGCCATCGCGCTTCTCGCGGCGTCGCTTCGTCCCGAACAGTGGACGAAGAACCTGCTGCTCTTTGCCGGCCTGATTTTCGGGGGGCGACTGCTCGACCCGGGCGCCATTGGCTCCGCCACTGCGGCCTTCGCCATCTTTTGCGCCCTGTCGGGCGGGATATACCTCGTCAATGACATCTGGGATCGCGAAGTCGACCGCCTTCACCCCCTGAAGCAGGCCCGCCCGATCACGTCCGGGGCACTGCCGGTGGGAACGGCAGTGGCGGCCGCTTCCGTGATCGGGACAGGCGCGATAGCGCTGGCCACCGTCATCGGGGTCCCCTTCGCCGCCTACGCGATTGCGTATGCCTCGCTGCTCGTCCTCTACTCCACCGTCCTCAAGCACATCGTCATCGTCGATGTCCTGACGGTCGCCGGAGGGTTTGTGCTGCGCGCGGGCGCCGGCGCCGCAGCCGTGGACGTGCCGATCGGGCCCTGGCTGTTGACGTGCACCACGCTGCTCGCGCTGTTTCTTGCCCTGAGCAAGAGGCGCCACGAACTGATGCTCCTCGGCGACGACGCCGGTCAGCACCGCCGAAGCCTGGGCGAATATTCACCGTACCTGCTCGATCAGATGATCGCCGTCGTCACGGCCTCGACGGTCATTGCCTACGCCGTGTTTGCCACCAGTGCCGAGACAGCCGAGCGCCTGGGAACCGGCTATCTCGGCCTCACAATCCCGTTTGTGCTCTACGGGATCTTCCGATATCTCTATCTAGTGCACCAGAAACGCGGTGGCGGGGATCCCGCGGCCATGCTGACCACCGATCCGCCCCTGCTCGCCTGTGTGGCGCTGTGGGCCGCCACGGTCGTGCTCTTGATGTATTCGCCCCTGGGCCTGTGATGCCTGTCGTCCTCGACGCACCGGAGACACCAACCCGAGAGACCCGTCGGAGGACGGCCCGCGTGGCTGTGGTTCGTACGCGGCCGGAGACGGTCATCGACGACTACGCCCGCGTGATGGACCTCGCAGGCTACCGGACTGTCCTGTCACAAGACCGCGACACGCTGCTCAAACTGAACCTCTCCTGGACGAAGTATTTTCCCGCATGCTCGTCCCAGCCGTGGCAGGTCGATGGGGTCGCGACGAAGATGCTGGCCGACGGGTTCAATCCGGCGCGGCTCATCCCGATCGAAAACAAGACGGTCGTCACCGAGCCACGCGAGGGATGCCGGAACAACCGCTGGGAGCCCGTCCTGCAGCGGCACGGCCTGACCTTTACGCCGTTGACCGAGGTGGAGTGGCGCGTCTATCAGTTCAAGAGCCCGCTCCTCAAGCTGAACCAGATTTTTCCCGAAGGTATCCAGATTCCCGCGATGTATCCGGGAAAGCAGATCGTGCATCTGCCCACGGTGAAGACGCACGGCCATGCCGTCATGACCGGTTCCGTCAAGAACTCGTTCGGCGGGCTGCTCCGCGAGGTTCGGCATTACGCGCACAAGTACATGCACGAGGTGCTGGTCGACCTGCTATATATGCAGCAGGAGCTCCATCCGGCAATCTTCACCGCGATGGACGGCACCATCTCCGGGGACGGTGCGGGGCCGCGGACGATGATCCCGCGCGTGACGAACGTGCTGCTGGCGGCGTCGGACTCGGTCGCCATCGACGCGATTGCCGCGCGCCTGATGGGTTTCGATCCGCTCTCGATCCCCTTCCTGAGGATGGCGCACGAACGCGGCCTCGGCATCGCGGACCCGCGGGACATCGAACTCGTCGGCGACGACGTCTCGGGGGAGAACTTCGGGTTTACGACGCGCCGATCGCTCGTCATCTGGGGCGATCAGATGCTTCGGCGCGGTTTTCTGCGTCCGTTCGAGCGCCTCCTGCTGCACTCACCGCTGATGGTCTGGGCGCCGTTTGCCTCGAATCTGTATCACGATGGTTTCTGGTACCCCACCATCGGCCGGTCGCGGATCCGCGCGTTCATGCGGACCGAGTGGGGTCCTCTGTTTAGAAAGTACTGACGATGGATCATAACCAGGAAAGACGGCGGGGACACTTCCGAGGCCGTCGCGGCCCCGACCGGCGCGGCTCCGATCGCCGGCCGCCGCCGCCGCAGAGTCCGCCTCGCGACCAGGTGGACGTCGAGCAGATCATGCGCGACATCCGTTCACGCATCGCCCAGCGGCAGGGCGTCGACTTCTCCACGCAGCAGATCCAGGATCTGGCGGCGCGGAAGCTGGAGTCCATCCTCGATCCTCGTGCGATCAAGCCGTCGCTCATCGATGCACTTCGCCGCGGGGCTGGGTCCACAGGCCAGGCCACGCCCGCCAAGGCGTCGAGCGAGCCGATCTACACCTTTGAAGACACGACGATTTACGACTCGCACCGCGGACTGATGCGATTCATCCGGCGGCTGCTCAATCCGCTCCTCAAGCTCTTCTTTAACCCGAACCCGCTGATTCGCGCGCTCCATCTCCAGGCAAAGCTGAATGTGGAAACGGCGACGCGCGAAGCTGAGCGCGAGCGGCAACAAGCCGAGTGGAATGCGCTGCACTACGAAGTCGTGCAGCGCCTGGTAACGGAGATTGCACGACTGAGCCTGGACGTCCAGTCGTTGACGATGCGCGTGGAGTCATTGAACGGACGCGTGGATTTCAACGATCGGCGCGTCCGGAGCATGGAGGGGGTCGCCCCCACCATGCGGTCCGCCCCTCGGCCGGTGGAATCGCCCGCAGCGCCTGCACCAACAGCCATGACCGAGCCTGGCGGGGTGCCCGAGCCGCCTGCCGCCGAGGGATCGGCCGAGACGACGCGCCGGCGCAGGCGACGCCGCCGCGGGCGGCGCGGTTCATTCGGCGGGCCGGAGGGGATGCCTGCGCCATTGGCGCTGCAGCCGTCGAGCCAGGTCGAGCACACACCCGGCGCTGAGGCCGGACCCGATGTCACAGGGGCTGCCACGCCCGACGAGGCGCCACCGGACGCCCCGGGCGCAGCGCCGACGGCGGAGTTGCATGCGGCACCGCCCGATTCCGAGGGCGATCCCACCGATTGAGCCGTCTCGCCGTCGTCGTTCAGCGTTACGGCGCGGACATCAACGGAGGTGCCGAGTTGCACGCACGGTACATTGCCGAGCGGCTCTCCCCGCATTTCGATGTGCGCGTCCTCACGACCTGCGCACGCGACTACCTCACGTGGCGGAACGAGTTCCCGGCTGGCAACGCCACCGTCCATGGCATAACCGTCGAGCGCTTTCCCGTCGCCCGCGAACGGGACGTGCGCGACTTCGGCATCCGGTCGCGGCGTGTCTTCGCGCGCGCGCACACCCTGCAGGAGGAGCTCGACTGGCTCGAGAGCCAGGGGCCGGTGAGCCCTGGCTTGCTCTCGCGGCTGCGGCACGCGCGCGACGAGTTTGAGTTCGTGCTCCTGTTCAGCATGCGGTATCACCAGACGTTTTACGGGGCGCGGGCCGTCTCCGACCGAGCCGTGCTCGTACCGACTGCGGAGCGGGAACCGGCGCTGGGCCTGTCGCTGTTTCAGCCTGTGTTCCGGGGAGTACGCGCCATCATGTACAACTCGTTGGAAGAGCAGGCGGCCATCCAGGCCGTCTCGCACAATCAGTCGGTCCCCGGTGTCGTCGTGGGAGTCGGGTCGGCCATCCCGGCAGCCGTCGATGCGGCGAGGGCACGCGCGACGTTCGGCCTGCAAAGACCGTTTCTCCTCTACGTCGGGCGCATCGACGAGAACAAGGGATGCGCGGAGCTGTTCGACTTCTTTCGCCGCTACGTCGACTCCGCCCGGCGCCCGGTCGATCTCGTGCTGATAGGGACGGCCGCCATGCCGATTCCAGATCACCCGCGAATCCGCCATCTCGGGTATGTTGCCGATCAGGACAAGTTCGACGTGCTGGCCGCGGCGGAGGCGCTCGTGATGCCGTCATTCTATGAAAGCCTCTCGATGGTGGCGCTGGAGGCATGGGCGCTCGGCCGTCCCGTCCTGGCAAACGCGCGCTGTGACGTGCTGCTGGGCCAGAGCCGCCGCAGCGGCGCCGGGATGTGTTACGAGCACTTCGGCGACTTCGAGACCATGCTCGGCCGCCTGCTCGACGACCCCGCGGCGTCCGCCGAACTCGGACGACGCGGGCGCCAGTACTTCGATGCGCAGTACAGTTGGTCCGTCATCGAAAATAAGTACCTGACCATGTTCGATCGATTGAGATCCTTTCCACGCACCAGCGTGATGGAACCGCTGCCAGGCTGGTTTGCCCGGCGGCGGCCCGACCGTCCTCCGGCCATCGACGTCGTCGCCGGACTGCCCGCGGGCGCTGCGCCGGAGGCAACGGCATGAAGCTGGCGTTCGTGACACCCCGCTACGGCGCCGACGTCGCGTCTGGTGCCGAGCACGCGTGCCGCCTGCTCGCCGAGCATGTCGGCGGCCGTCACCATGCCGAGGTGCTGACGACGTGCGCGCGCGACCCGCAGACGTGGGCCAATGAATTCTCGGAAGGGACCGACCGGGTGCGCGGCGTCCTGGTGCGGCGCTTCGCGGTCACTCAGCCGCACAACGCGGAGGCGTTTCGCCGGCTCTCGAGTGAGATGGCCGGCATGCCACACGGCCGGGAAGACGAGCGTGAGTGGGTCCGGCAGCTCGGTCCGAATGCGCCGGGATTGATCGACCATCTCAAGCGCCATCACCGCACGTACGACGCGGTCCTCTTTTTTTCCCTGTACCACGCAACGACGGTCTTTGGTGTGGAGGTGGCAGGCGATCGAAGTGTCCTGTTCCCGCACGTCCAGATCGACCCGGTCCTGCGGTACGGAATCTGGCACGACGTGTTTCGCGCCGTCAGGGCGGTCGGCTACCTCTCGTCGTCCGAGCGATTGGTTGTCCGCAGCTACCTGCGCGTGCCGGTCAACGAGGAGTTCGTCGGCGCAGGGGTCGACGTCCCGGCACAGCAGTCATACCCCCAGCACCAGCAGGATCCGTCCGACGAGCCAGAGTCCGAGGACCACGAGGCATCGGCGCCGGAGACTGTCGAGGAACCCGAGTCCTATCTCGCCGGCCGCGGCGTATTGTTTCGCCGGCGTCATCGCCTTTATGGGCCATTCGTGCTGTACAGCGGCCGGGTGCAACCGGACAACGGCACTGAGGAGATGCTCGAGTACTTCGACGCCTACGCCTCCGGGAACGGCGACACGCCGCTCGTGCTCATGGGCGTGAAACTCATGACGGTGCCAGAGCCTCGCTTTGTGCGAATGGCGGGGATTCTCCCCGACCGCGAACGGATGGTGGCCTGCGAAGCCGCCGAGGTGACTTTGGCTCCGGACGCAACCGACCTCCTCGGCACGGCGGTGCTGGAGAGCTTTGCGGTGGGAACGCCAGTGCTCGCGACCGCGCGCAATCCGGCCGCCGTCGATCACTGCCGACGCGGCAATGGGGGACTCGTCTACGCCACGCGCGAGGAGTTTGTCGAAGGAATGAAGTTGCTGATGGGTGACGCGCGTCTCCGCCAGCGGCTGGGCGAAAGCGGCCGCCGGTACGTCAGGCAGCATTGCGGGTGGGACGCCGTCCTCGGACGTTTCGAGCGGCTGCTGGCCCTGGTGAGGCAGCCCTGAGGCATGCCCGAGCCCGACCGGCCGGATCCTGACGCAGACGTCCCGTACGGGAGAAGACCTGCAAAGCCCCGAAGGAGCCGAGGCATGGGCGAACGCCGCTGATCGCAGGCGGCCGCACCGGATCCCCATCCGCCGGGCCATTGTCGAGCGCATCCAGCAACTGCCCGCTGGCGCGCGCGTCCTCGAACTCGGGTCCGGCCCCGGCTTTCTCGCCGAACAGATCCTGTCCCGATGTGCCGGGCTCCACGCGTACACGCTCTTCGACTTTTCAGAACCCATGATCGCGATGAGCAGGCAGCGGGTGCGCACGTTCGCCGCGCGAGATTCGTCGTGGGTGACTTCAGGAACAGCTCGTGGACCAGCACCGTTCCGGGTCCCTGGGACGGCGCTGTATCGATGCAGGCGGTGCACGAAGTCCGGCACAAGCGCCACGTACCCGCGCTCTATCGTGAAATCTTCCGTGTGCTCTGGCCGTCGGGGCTGTTCGTGGTCTGCGACCGGACGCCGGAGGACGACTCGATTCGGAGTACGGCGCTGTTCATGACGGCCGACGAGCAGCTGGAGGCGCTGCGCCGCGCCGGCTTCATTGACGTCCGCCTCATCACCTCGGGTGACGCGCTCGCCTTGTGCGAAGCGCGGAAGCCGCCGGCGGGGCCCGTTACTCGCGGCTGAGCTGCGTCGCCGGCAGTGTCGGCCGTGGACGGGCCGGCCGTGTGGCATCGTCGGGGCCAGTCTCTTCGTCCACGCCAGCCTTCCTGCGGCGCGGGCCAATTTCATACCGCTTGATCATCTCGTTCAACGTGGTCGGCTTGATCTTCAGGAGCTCCGCCGCGCGCTTCTGGACCCCCCCCGCGGCCTCGAGCGTCGATTCGATCAGCCGCTTCTCCACGCTGGTGATGATGTCCCTGAAGGAGATCCCCTCGGGGGGCACCACGAACCGCGGAATGTGGAACGACGGAGACGACCGCATGTGCTCGGGCATCAGGTCCGCGTCGATGCGCGTGCCCGACGTGAGCACAACGGCGCGTTCGATGACGTTCTCGAGCTCGCGCACGTTGCCCGGCCAGTCGTAATCCATGAGCATGTCGAGCGCGTCGCTCGTCAGCTCGAGCCCGGGTCTGTTGTTCTCGCGCGTGTATTTCTCAAGAAAATGCTGCGCCAGCACGGGAATGTCTTCCCTCCGTTCGCGCAGCGGTGGCAGAAAAATGCTGATGACGTTCAGGCGGTAATAGAGGTCCTCCCTGAAACCGCCGTCGCTTACCATTTCGCGCAGGTCGCAGTTGGTGGCCGCAATGATGCGCACATCGACCTTGATCGTCTCCATCCCGCCCAGCCGCATGAACTCGCGCTCCTGAATGACCCGCAGCAGCTTCGCCTGCGTCTCGACAGGAATGTTGCCGATCTCGTCGAAGAAGATGCTGCCCTTGTCGGCGAGATCGCACAGGCCCTTCTTCGGATAGACAGCGCCGGTGAACGCGCCTTTTACGTGGCCGAAGAGCGTGGACTCCAGAAGGTCCGGCGGCAGGTTGCCTGAATTCACGGTGACGAAAGCGCGATCCGATCGCGCCGAGTGCGCGTGGATCGCGCGCGCCACCAGCTCCTTGCCGGTGCCGCTCTCGCCCGTGATCAGAATCGTCGATCGGCTGGGCGCCGCCTGGATGATCAGGTTGAACACCTGCTTCATTCGCGGGCTGCGGCCGATGATGCCGGCGAAATTCTGGTACTGCGCCTGGAGCGTCTGGCGGAGCGCCATGTTCTCCGCCTTCAGCTGCCGCCGCTCGACGGCGTTGCGCACGACGATGACCACCTCGTCGTTCTTGAACGGCTTGGTAATGTAGTCGAACGCACCGCGCTTCATCGCCGATATCGCAGTCTCAACCGACGCGAACGCGGTAATCATCAGCACCGGCAGCTCTTCGTCGATCTTCTTGAGCTCCTCGAGCGCCGCGATGCCGTCCATGCCTGGCATCATGATGTCCACGATCGCGGCGTCGAACGGCACGGACCTGGCCAGCTCGAGGCCCTCGGCGCCAGACGCCGCCAGCCGCACGGAATAGCCCTCTCGCGTCAACAGCGCTTCGAGGATCTCCCGCATGATGTCTTCGTCGTCGACGACCAGGATGGAGGCATTACGCCGCATGGATACCTGCTTTTATGACTGCATGGCCCGCATCGGCCGCTCGGCAGCCGCTGGCGGAAATTCGAGGAGGAAGCGCGTTCCCTGTCCGACGATGCTCTCGCAGTCGATTGATCCGAGATGCTCGCGAACGATGCCGTAGCTAATGGACAGGCCGAGACCGGTTCCCCGCCCCATCGATTTCGTGGTGAAGAACGGGTCGTAGATCCTGGCAAGGTATTCACTCGGGATCCCGGACCCGGTATCGGCAACCTCGACGACGACCCTGTCGTCCCTCATGGCCGTGCTCACCGACAACCATCCGCCTTTCGGCATGGCGTCCTTCGCGTTCAGGAACAGGTTGAGGAACACCTGCTGGAGCTTGTGCTCCATGCCCGTCACGATGGCAGTCCCGGCGCATAGCTCGCGTCTGACCTTCACGTGCTGCAGCTCGAACTGATGTTCCAGCAGCGACAGCACGTCGTTGACCACGATGTTGACGTCGACGGCGCTCATCTCGGTGAACGCCGCGGAAGGCGGACGCGACAGGTTCAACAGCCCGTTGACAATCTTGGCTGCGCGGAACGTCTGGCGCTCGATCTTCTCGAGCAGCTGCGTCCTCGGATCGTCGGGAGGCGCATTCTCGAGCAGCATTTGCGTGAAGCTCGAAATGCCGGTCAGCGGTGTATTCACCTCGTGCGCGACGCCGGCCGCGAGCAGCCCGATCGACGCCATCTTCTCTGAGATCTGGAGCTGCTCCTCGAGCTCCACGCGCTGCGTGATGTCCTCGAAAATAACGATCGTGCCGACCGTGGTTTCCATCTGATCGCCGGAGGCGCGCAGCGGAACCACCGCGGCGTTCACGATCATCGCCCGGCCGTCGGCCGCATCCCTGGCGACGAGCCGGATGCGCGACAGCGTCTCGCCGCCGGGCCGGTCCCGGCGCGCCGCCCGAATCGCCTCCACGACCGGCGCATCGAAGACCTCGTCCAGCGTCCGGCCCACCGCAGCGTCGCGCGAGACGCCGTACAGCAGCTCCAGCGCGCGGTTCCAGCGGACGATGTGGCCCGACAGGTCGGCCACCAGCAATCCATCGTCGAGCGATTCCAGGATGTTTTCGTTGAACGCGCGCAGGCGGTCCAGCTCCGAGGCTTTCGTGTGCAGCTGCCGGTACAGCCGCGCATTTTCGAGCGCGGTGGCGATCTGTCCCGCCACCGCTGAGAGCAGCGCCGTGTCCTCGCTGTTCAGCGACTCGCCGGTTTCCTTGCGCCCGATCGCCAGAACCGCAATCGTTCCTTCGTTGGAGACGCACGGGATGAAATACGAGAGGCCGGCGCCGCGCCAGAACTCGACCTCGTCGTCCGGAAATCGGCTCGACGTCAGCGGATCGTCCAGCGACACGACATGGCCGTCCTGGAGCCGCGAGCCCATCTCGGTTTCCTTCTCCAGCGACGGCGGGCCGCCGGCGTCAAACCCGGAGGCGGAGACCGGAGTGAACCGGCGCAGCTCGTCATCGGCCAGCATCAGCGCCATGCGTTCGACGAGCAGCGTTTCCACGACGCGCGAGACCAGGCGCTCGCTCAGCCGATTCAGGTCAAGGTCGCTGTTGAGATCGCGCGCGAACGCGACAAGCGCGCGCCGGTAGTCGTACCGGTCGCGATAGAACATCCGATCGAGGCCATCCTGCACCGCCTGCTTGACGGTCGGGGCGAGCACGAGCGCGATCGCGGTCACGATGGCGGCGAGGACCCAGTTCGAGCCCGCTTCACCGCGCGTGAAGATGCGCTCGAAGCCGTACAGCAGGAGCGCGTACATCGACACAACGGCCGCCAGCGCGGCGGCCGACACGAGCGCGCGTTTGAAGATGATTTCGACGTCCATCAGCCGGTAGCGGACGATGGCCGAGGCGTACGACAGCGGAACCAGGCTCAGGGGAATCGCCGAGAGCTGCATCGGCAGCGACGGCTCCACGCCGAGCGCCCACGGCACGGCGTACACGACGGCGAACGGCGCCGTGCCCAGCGTCGTACCCCAGGCAATCCACCGGAGCTGCCGGCGCGCCGTAATCGACGGTACTTCGCCCGGCCCGCGCGTCAGCGCCGCGAGCGCCAGCACCAGACAGGTGGCCAGGTAGGCGTATTCGAGACGATCGAGCGCCGCGATGACACCGACGAACAGCGGTGCATCGGCCGTACTGCGCACGAGCGCGACCACGCGAACGGTCCCGAGGACGACGGCAGGCACATAGATCAGGGGGACGACAAACTGTCCGGCCCGTGTGAGCGTCCACCGCCCCCGGCGTTCCGGGAAAATCAGCGCGAAATGCAGGAAAAGGGCGGGCAGCAGCAGGATCGAAATCACGTCGCCCCAGTAGAAGACCCAGTCGAGACGGTCAAGGCGGCCGCTGAATGAAAACGTGAAAAGGCCGAAGAACGCCACCGACAGCCAGAAGAAGTGCAGCGTCGCGGGATCGCGCGGTCGCAGCAGGCGGACGGCCCCGCCAATCAGGAGCGTGAAGATCCCGATGCCGGCAAACACGAAGTAGAGCGGCCGCGCCCCGTTCGGGATGGGTGCAATCCGAAGGTCGATGACTTCTCGAGCGCCGAGCCGCAGAATCGTGTACCGGGCGCTGGACCCCGGGGCGGCCGCGTGAAGCGCCGCCACCACATCCTCGACCGCCTCGATCGGCCGGTCGTCAATCGCCAGCAGGACGTCGCCTCGCCGCACGCCGACGGCGGCGGCGGGCGTCGCATCCGCTATCTCCGCCGCCACCACACCCTCGGCGCTCCGCGTCCACAGCGCGCCGTCTTCGGCCTCGCTGAACGTGGCGCGGGACACGATGTTCGCGATACCAAGCGTCAGCAGCAGGGCGACTACCAGGACCGGGAGGCCTGGCTGCGTCCACCGTGTGACTGCGCGCGAAAGTGACATGGCCGTCATGGAGGCGTCCCGCGGGCAGGGCCGATTGCCGGCGAGGTCAGTCGATCGAGCAAACGATATACCACGAACCGTCTCGTCAGAATTCTCGTAACCTGCTGCAAATACTTGTCTTAGCGCCGTGAACCCGTTGCTCAGCCCGCAGGAAATCCAATGACAAGTATGCCTCGTTCAATAAAATGGACGACGAAAATGGCCAAAAAAAGGGGCCTAGAAGCGGACGGTGACGCCGCCGACGACCCGCTTCGGCGGGCGGACGGCGAAAAGCTCGTCGTACACGGATGAGTCGAGCAGTTCGTCGCGGAAGAGGCTTCGAACCGCGACCAGCATTTCCCATTCGCCGCCGCCGGCACTGAGGAAGGGCAGCGCCTGCGTGAGCTGGAGGTCGAACCGCGCGCCAGGCGACGGGGTCGCCGTGCCGGGACGCGCAAAACGCGAATTCAACTTGTAGAGAACGAACACGCGGGTGTCGGTCACGGGCACCGTGCTGGCAACCGACGCCGTGATGTCATGGAACCGTTCGCGATCCTCGCGCGGCGCCGCGAAAGCGAGCGCCGACAGCACCGCCGCATCCCCGGAGCGCCCGCGCCAGATGGCATGCACCCGGGAGTAGTCGACCGATGCCTTGAACTGCTCCGCCACGGTGTGACTCACGCTGACCGTCCACCCGTGCGCGTTGACGTCGCCGGCGGACGCGACGTAATAGTGGCTGAGGTCACCTGTCGACGTCAGGGGGACCGCGCCGAACAGGGTCACCAGCTGATCGCTCACGTCCTGCCGGAATCCCCGTACGCCGATCACGACGTCGCCGACCCACGCCCGCTCCACCTCGATCTCCGCGTGATCCAGGCGCTCCGGCGTGAGGGGCGCGCGGGCGGACAGCGCCGAAAATGTCCGCTCGGGCGGCACCCAGACGCCCATCGTCGGCGGCATGAACTCCTCGGCGCCTGGCGCCGTCAACCGGCGCGACACCGCCGCGCGCAGCGTGAACGATTCGTCCGACGTCGGCGTGAGCGTGACGCTCGCGCGTGGGCTGAAGAGGCTCCGATCGGCGAGGTAATCGTACCGGGCGAGCTTCGCACCGTAGTGCAGCGTCACCTTCGGGGACAGCGTCCACTCGTCATACGCGTAGACGCCGCCGGCGTTGCGTCCACCATCGGACAACACCGGAGCCGAAAGTCCGTTTCGCCCGAGCGACCACTGCGTCCCGTACGTCATTCCCGTTTCGTAGCGATGGAGCGCCGGAGCGCGCCTGAACGACGCGGCCACGATCCACGACGACAGATCGCCCTGCGTCACTGCGCCATTCATCGTCCAGTGACCGCTCGTGGTCGGTGCCTCCAGCGCGAGGAATGCGACGCCGCGTGACGGCCACATCTGGGGGGACAGCAGTTCCGCGGGGCGGTCAAACGACGCGCTCGTCAGCAGATCGATATGGCCGTTCCACGGCACGTCGGCAAAGAGCGACGCGAGCCTAGCCGAGGATTCGAGGGCGCGTCCGATGTTGGCCAGCGGCGCGTCGAGAAACGACGGTTCGTCGCCGGCCGGCAACAGGCCCATCGCCGCGTCCTTCAAGACGCTGCGCTTCAGGTGACGCAGGCGCCACGCGACTTCTCCGTGGTCGTGCGTATCGGCGTCGTCGACCCCGGCAGTCGCCGCGACGTCACTCCCGGCAACTCCTGCGGCGAGCACTGTGACGGTCTCTGCTTCAGCGGGATGGCGTGTCAGCGCGATCGCGGAAACGGTCAGAGACGATCGACTGACCTGCACCACGCGCGCGCGAGGCGGCGTGTATCCCTGCAGGTGGGCCCGAACGAGGTAGGGTCCGTACGGTACGTTCCGAAAGACAAATCGCCCGGCGGGATCGGACACGGCAAAGACCGTCGTCGAGCCGAAAGCGGAAATGACCGCGCCCGCGAGCGGACGTCCGGCGTCATCCAGGACGATGCCGTGAACGTCGGCTTGAGGGGTCGTCGAGGCATGAGCCAGCACGATCGCTGGCCGGCGCTGTTCGAACTGGGCCGACGCGGGAGCCGCCGCAGCCGCCACACACATCCCTGCTGTCAGCGTGCGCAGTGTGAGGCGGTAGGTCATCGTCGTACGGCGGCGCTCCTTGCTGTTTAGGCCTGAACGGTGAAAGCGACGTTCTGCGTCTGCGTCTTGCCTGAAATCTTGTCGGTGATCTTGAACTCGACTCGATAGTCGCCGGCCGGGAAACTCTTCAGCGGCACGCCAAGAAACCCGAGCACCTGATGGCCGGCCTGCACACTGAAGCCGGGAGGCAGCGTCTGGGCATTCAGCACCTGGGGCTGGGTCTTGTTGAAGAACTTCTCCGCGCCATCCGCGCCCTTGACGTGGAAATTGTACTCAATCGTCACGTCAGGGACGCCGCCCTTGTCCCCCACGCCGTAGACCCAGAACAGTAACTGGAAATCGTCAGCCGTCTTGAAGACGGTGGTCGCGGCCGGCACGACCTTCAGCGTGCCGCCAAACGTGTAGGGGTTGGCGCGCATGTCCTCGGCGCTGAGAGGGGCGGCCAGCGGCTCCACCGATTCCGCGAGGATGGGCGTGCTCGTCGTGATGTCGGCCGTGTTGTAGTCCGGAACCTTGAGCGTGTACCTGAGCACGCCGGACTTCTGCGGCGGGGCGTTGCGCTGCTGCTGCTGCGGGGTCCGCTCCTTCACGGCGATGTAAAGGTCGTATTCGCCCGGCTTCAGCATGAGCGCGCGCTGCAGCGTGCCGCCGGCAGGAACCTGGATGAAGTTGATGTCATCCCACGGGTAGACCGGCGCCGGCGCCTGCTGATTGCGATTATTGTTGTTCTGCGGCGGCGCGGGAGCGGCGGCCGCGGCCTTGTCGACGGCACGGACGTACATCGCGACGGCCGGGTTGGCGAGCTTGGTCCCGTCTACGGCAAGGGTGAACGGAATATAGGTCCCGCCTTCGCTCCCCTTCACGAAATGATTGCTCTGCCACGCAATCGGCACGTCGGCCGGGGCCGGCTGCTTACCGGCGCTGACCGCGTCCACCAGCTGCACCAGCGCCTCGATATCGCGCTGTTCCTGCTGGCTCCGCTTTTCCTGTTCGCGGCGGTTCTGCTGGTTGTTCTGCTGTGGCTGCTGCTGGGCGATCACAACCTGCGACGCGGCTGCGAGCGCGGCGACCGTGGCGGCCACGGTGAAAACCCGACCGATATGCATCATGCCTCTCTCGTGAGAAAACGCCCGCGCAGGGCTATCCAAGAATCCGAATCGACTGATCATAGGCACGAATATAGGGCAAGTCAAACCGCTAAAATGGTGTAGCTACTGAGTAGAATCGCGCATGGACCTGGACGATATTCTCGTCATCCTGCTTGCGGGGGGAGCCGGCGAGCGGCTGAACCCCCTCACGAAGGAACGCGCCAAGCCGGCCGTCTATTTCGGGGGGCCGTACCGCATCATCGACTTCACCCTCAGTAACTGCATCAACTCCGGCCTGCGCCGGATCTTCATCGCCACGCAGTACAAATCGCTCTCCCTGAACCGCCATATCCGTATGGGGTGGAGCGTCGTGTCCGAGGAGTTGGGCGAGTTCATCGAGATCCTGCCGCCGCAGAAGCGCGTCGGCGAGCATTGGTACCTGGGCACGGCGGACGCGGTCTACCAGAACCTCTATTCGATGGTCCGGGAATCGCCCAGCCACGTCATCGTGCTGTCGGGCGACCACGTGTACAAAATGGACTACTCGAAGATGCTGCGCTTTCATCTCGATCGCGAGGCGGACGCGACGCTCGCCACCATCGAGGTCCCCGTGACCGAGAGCCGCCGGTTTGGCATCGTCAACGTGGAGGACGACGACCGGGTTGTCGGATTCGAGGAAAAGCCCGCCAGGGCGAAGCCGGCGCCCGGGTCGTCGGACGTGGCGCTCGCGTCCATGGGCATCTATATCTTCCGGACCAACGTGCTCGTGCGCGCGCTCGAGGAGGATGCGGCGCGGCCCGGCAGCGACCATGACTTCGGCAAGAACATCATCCCGGCGCTGATTCAGACCGGGCCGGTCTATTCGTACCGGTTCTACGACGAAAACAAGAAGGCCTCGAAGTACTGGCGCGACATCGGCACGCTCGATGCGTACTTCGAGGCGAGCATGGATCTCTGCCACGTGAATCCCGAGTTCAACCTCTACGACCCGGAGTGGCCGCTGCGCACCAACCAGCCGCAGGCGCCGCCCGCAAAGTTCGTCTTCGCGGACGAACGCCAGCGGTGCGGCCAGGCGCTCGACTCGCTCATCTCGAGCGGCTGCATTATTTCCGGGAGCCGGATCAGCGGCAGCATCCTCTGCCCCAACGTTCGGGTCCATAGCTTCTGTGAGATCGATCAGGCGATCCTCATGCCCGGCGTCCGCGTCGGCCGGCACGCCCGAATCCACCGTGCGATCATCGATCGCGACGTGCTCATTCCGCGCGGCGCGCTCATCGGCTTCAACCCGGACGAAGACCGCCGGCGCTGCACGGTGACGGGGGGTGGCATCGTCGTCGTCACCGCGGACGACGAGCCGCTCATCGGACCCATCAGCGAAGAGGCGTTGCGCGCCGAGGCAGACGCGGATCGCGGCGGTGCTCCACCCACTTGACACACGTAGGTCAAAAGTCAAGAGTCAGAGGTTAGAGTCAGAGGTCAAAAGTCAGAAGTCAGAAGTCAAAGGCACGAATTCACGTTGCAGATTACGCGCGTACATGGACGGGAGATTCTCGACTCCCGCGGCAACCCGACCGTTGAGGTCGATCTCTGGGCGGGCACGGCGTTCGGCCGCGCGGCGGTGCCCTCCGGCGCGTCGACAGGCGAGCGCGAAGCGCTCGAGCTGCGGGACGGGGACAGCGATCGCTACCTCGGGAAGGGTGTGCGAACGGCGGTTGGCCACATCAACGGCGAAATCGCCCAGTCGCTGCGCGGGCAGGCGCTCGATCAGCGCGCGATCGACAGCCGCCTGATCGCCCTCGATGGGACGCCCTCGAAAAGCCGGCTTGGCGCCAACGCGCTGCTGGCGGTCTCGATGGCCGCCGTGAAAGCCGCCGCGGCGGCGGCCGGCGAGCCGCTGTATGCGCACCTTGCGCGGATCAGCGGACGAGCGAAGGAACCGCGCGTCCTCCCGGTGCCCATGATGAACATTCTCAACGGAGGCGCGCATGCCGACAGCAGCGTCGATCTCCAGGAATTCATGGTGATGCCGCTTGGCCTCCCGACGTTCAGCGAAGCCCTGCGCGTCGGCACGGAGGTCTTTCACGCCCTGCGGGCGATCCTGAAGAAGGCGGGCCATTCGACCGGCGTCGGCGACGAAGGCGGCTTCGCGCCCAACCTCCGATCCAATCGGGAAGCCCTCGACCTCGTCATGCAGGCGGTCGAAAAAGCGGGGGCGAAGCCGGGGCAGAACGTCTTCCTCGCGCTCGACGTCGCCTCGAGCGAACTCTGGGACAACGGCCGGTACGTATTCAGGAGATCCGGGGAGACGACCCGTACGCCCGCGCAGATGGTCGAGATGTATACGGAGTGGACGACGCAGTACCCGATCATCTCCATCGAAGACGGCGTGGCCGAAGGCGACTGGGATGGATGGCGGATGCTCACGAAGGCGCTCGGTGATCGCGTGCAGCTGGTCGGCGACGACGTGTTCGTCACCAATCCGGAGATCCTGCGGAAAGGGATCGCCGAGCACGTGGGTAACGCGCTACTCGTGAAGCTCAATCAGATCGGCACGGTGTCTGAGACACTCGACGCGATTGCCATGGCTCGCGAGGCGAACTACGCAACCGTGATCTCGCACCGATCCGGCGAGACGGAAGACAGCACGATCGCCGACCTTGCGGTCGGGACGTCTGCGGGCCAGATCAAGACGGGGTCGGCGAGCCGGAGCGACCGGGTCGCCAAGTACAATCAGCTGCTCCGGATCGAAGAGGAGCTCGGCACCGCCGCAAGCTACGCGGGCCGCGCGGCGATCCGGCAGCTCGCAGCGGTTTCACACTGACATGCATCGTCTTGTGCTGCTCCGCCACGGCGAAAGTACCTGGAACAGGGAAAACCGCTTCACCGGATGGACCGACGTCGATCTGAACGACAAGGGGCAGGCCGAAGCCCGCGAAGCAGGGCGGGTGCTGGCATCCGAGAAATATGAGTTCGACGTGGCCTACTCGTCGGTGCTCAAGCGGGCGATCCGCACGCTGCAGATTGCGCTCGACGAGCTCGACATGATGTGGCTGCCCGTCCATCGGTCCTGGCGCCTCAACGAGCGCCATTACGGCGCACTCCAGGGTCTCAACAAGGCCGAAACCGCGGCGCAGCACGGCGAGGCGCAGGTCAAGATCTGGCGCCGGAGCTACGGCATTCCGCCGCCGCCGCTGACGCCGGACGATCCACGGCATCCGTCACGCGATCGACGCTACGCGGAGCTGTCGCCGAACGAGCTCCCGCTGACCGAGTCGCTGAAGGACACGGTGGCACGGTTCCTTCCCTACTGGCACGGCACGATTGCGCCAACCATCAAGAGCGGCAAGCATGTGTTGATTGCGGCCCACGGCAACAGCCTCCGCGCCCTGGTGAAGTTTCTGGACAACGTCTCCGAGCAGGATATCGTCGAGCTGAACATCCCCACCGGCGTCCCGCTCGTGTACCTGCTCAACGACGACCTCGAGCCGCTCCAGAAGTTCTATCTGGGCGATCAGGACGCCATCAGGAGCGCGATGCAGGCCGTGGCGAATCAAGGGAAGGCGGCCCGCTGACGGGCCGGGGCGCGCCTATTCGACGAAGCGCGGAGGATTTTCGTGGCACTGCCCGCTGCCTGAGGGCCCCCTTACCGCCGAATCGACCGGGACAAACGCCCAGTCGTACGCCGCCGGCTTCAGCGTGATCTTCAGGATGCCCAGTGCATGCGTCACCATCTGCTCACCCTGGGTGCCGAATTTCAACACGCGGGGCCGATTGAAGAACACCGCTCCTCCGGTTCCCGCCACCAGCACCGGCACGCCGTAGGCGGCACTGACGACGCCGTCGGGCGTCATGGGCGGCATCGAGGCAAAGAAATGCTCGTGGCCCGTGGCAACCAGGTCAACGCCGTATTTGTACAGTTTTCGGAACAGCGGCATCGTCCACGCGGGACTCGCGAAGTTGCCGGACGAAAACGGCGGCCGGTGGAAATAGGCCATGACGCACTTCGTCCGATGGTGCACCACCAGTTCGCGCTCCAGCCACCGAAGCTGTTCCTGGCGTAGGTCGGGCGCCACGAGCTCGCTGTTCAGCGCGTAGATGCGCCAGCCGCCGAAATCGAATGCCTGATAGCCCAGCCGGGGACGACCGGCCTGCGGGAAGTACAGGAAGTAGAACGGGAGAACCTTGTCGACCCCGTAGTCATGGTTCCCGGGCGACGGGATCAGGCGGCTCATCAGCTTCCCCCAGCTCGACCGATCGAAGCAGTCATAGCTCTGGGGTGACCCGTCATCGTTGGAGTTGTCGCCGAAGGTGACACCGATGCTGTTCGGCGTGCTGTTCAGCAGGCGCTCCATCAGCAGACCGGTCTGCTCCGCGCGATGGGACGCGCCACAGTGCATGATGTCGCCGACGCCGAAGATGGTGGCGGGAGGCGGCGCGGGAGCGCGTTGCGCGTGCACCGGCGGGAACAGCACAGGAAACGCGACGGCGACGAAAGCTGCTGCGAGGGACGCGAGCCGACAGGATCCGCCGAACGCCATGGTGTATTCGTCTTTTATTCGTTGGATGAGTGCGGGGTTTAGACCGCACAGGTTAGCCGGTCTTCCGCGAGATGGCTACAGGAATGTTCGTGCGTACGCAAAAAAGGCCGGCGCAGTGGCACCGGCCTCTTCCGTCCGCGAGGTCGAGGAGTTATTCGACCGGTTTCTCTTCCTTGGCTTCGTTGGCGCCGATGCGGAGCGAACGAAGGAAGCGGCGATCGTTGGAGGTCAGGTCGAAGTTCCGCCGCGCCGGCAGGAGCCGCGCGGGCGTCGTGATCTTGGTGACAGCGCCTCCACTGGTCCGGTTCACGAATCCGACGACGGCTTCGAGCGTCACACGCATCTCGAAACCCGCCTCCCGCGCGCTGGCGCGGCAGGCTTCCACCTGGGGGCTCTCGGCGACAGCAGCGGCAATCGCGTCGGCCAGCTCTCGAGCGAACCGGTTGACGACGTCATCCATTCCTGTTCCTCCTCAGCCGCCGCCGGGCCGGGATCCGGGGGCGTCTCCTGAGCCGAACCCGCGGACCGGGGAGATCGGCAGGGCTCAGGCGCAAAAAGTGTTTATCTACAGGGGTTTACGCCTTCTTGCAAGGCTGGAGGCATTGTAGAGGCAGTGCCGAAAGGTGTCAACAAACCGACGTACAATTCCGGCCACGTGGCACGTCCATTCACCATCCCCGATGACCTTCGGGCGGTGGATCCCACCCGCGATATCAGTGCTCCCGGCGTGTTTCCATTCACGCGGGGCGTCCGCTCCGACATGTACCGGGGCCGCCCGTGGACGATGCGTCAGTACGCCGGGTTCGCGAGCGCGCCCGAATCAAACCGGCGGTTTCACTACCTGCTGTCGCGAGGCGTCACCGGCCTGAGCGTTGCCTTCGACCTGCCGACGCAGATCGGGTACGACTCGGATCACGCGCTCGCGGCCGGAGAGGTTGGGCGCGTTGGCGTCGCGATCGACTCCATCGAGGACATGGACGTGCTCCTGGCGGACGTCCCGCTCGATCGGATCTCCACCTCGATGACGATCAACGCGACGGCCATCATCCTGCTCGCGCTCTATGCCGCGGTGGCCCGGCGTCATGGCACACCCCTTCGGGTGCTGTCCGGAACGCTGCAGAACGACATCCTCAAGGAGTATGTGGCACGGGGCACGTACATCTATCCGCCGGCTCCGTCCCTCCGCATCGTCACGGACATCATGGCGTTCTGTGCGGCCGAGATGCCCCAGTGGAATCCGATATCGGTCAGCGGGTATCACATCCGCGAGGCCGGTTCGACCGCGGCGCAGGAGATCGCGTTCACCCTGGCGCACGGCTGTGCGTACGTACAGGCCGCCATCGACGCTGGCATGGACATCGAGGCGATCGGGCCGCGCATCTCGTTCTTCTTCAACGCCCACAACAACTTCCTCGAGGAGATTGCGAAGTTCCGCGCCGCGCGCCGTCTGTGGGCCCGCACGATGCGCGACCGGTTCGGCGCCCGGAGCGACCGGGCGCAGCAGCTCCGCTTTCATACGCAGACCGCCGGGAGCACGCTGACCGCGCAGCAGCCGGACAACAACCTCGTGCGTGTGGCCCTGCAGGCGCTCGCGGCGGTGCTGGGCGGTACGCAGTCGCTGCACTGCAACGGGCGGGACGAGGCGCTGGCGCTGCCGACCGAGGACAGTGCCACGCTGGCGCTGCGAACCCAACAGGTCATCCTCCACGAAAGCGGCGTGGCGAATACGGCGGATCCCGTGGGCGGGGCGTACGCCATCGAAGCGTTGACGAGCCGGCTGGAGCAGGAGGCCACCGGGCTGATGGCCGCCATAGACGAGCGAGGCGGCGCGATTGCCGCCGTTGAATCGGGTTTTACGCAGCAGCAGATCCAGGAATCGGCGTACCGGGCTCAGCAATCGATCGACACGGGCGAGACGGTCGTCGTCGGTGTGAACCGTTTCGCCAGCGCCGCGAGAATCGAAGACGTCTTCCAGATCGATCCCGAGGTCGAACGCCGCCAGATTGAGCGGGTGCGCCATGTGCGCGCGGGACGAAGCGATGCCGTCTGGCGCTCCACTCTGGCAACAGTCGATCGCACCGCGCGGAATGGATCGAATCTCGTGCCGCCCATCCTCGCGGCGGTGGAAGCCCAGGCGACGCTTGGTGAGATTGCCGACGTCCTGCGGCAGGTCTTCGGCGAACATCAGGACGTCCCGAGCGCCTCATGACCGCACCGCTGCTCGACGTTCGCAATCTGACGGTCACCTTTGCCGGGACGCACTCGACGGTCACCGCGGTCGACGATGTCTCGTTCCACATCGCGCCCGGGGAGACGCTGGGACTCGTCGGCGAATCGGGGAGCGGTAAGTCCGTGACGGCGTTCGCGATCCTCAGGCTCCTCCAGTCGCCGGGACGTGTCACCGGCGGTCAGATATTTTTCGAGGGGCGCGACCTGCTGTCACTCCCGGAGCGCGACATGCGCCAGGTGCGTGGCGCGCGCATCTCGCTGATCTTTCAGGAACCGATGACCGCGCTGAATCCCGTGATGCGCGTGGGCGACCAGATTGGCGAAGCGCTGACCGTGCACGGGATGGCCTCGCGAGCCGAGGCGAGGCAGCGCGCGGTGGAGCTGCTCGACGCCGTGCACATCCCCAATGCCGGCGAGCGGGTCCGGGACTACGCGCACCAGCTGTCGGGCGGCATGCGCCAGCGAGTCATGATCGCCATCGCCCTGGCGTGCCGGCCGGCGCTCGTCATCGCGGACGAGCCGACGACCGCGCTCGACGTGACGATCCAGGCGCAGGTACTCGATCTCCTTCGCGAGCTGCGCGCGACATTCAATCTCGCGCTGCTCCTCATCACGCACGATTTCGGCGTGATCGCGGAGATGGCGGACCGGGTGGCCGTCATGAATAAGGGGTCGCTCGTGGAGCAGGGACCGGTCAGGCAGGTCCTGCGCGCCCCCGCGCACGACTACACCCGCGGCCTCCTTGCCGCCGTCCCCGGCAGGGACCGGAATTGGGATCAGACCCCATTTGCGCCCGGGACTTCCGACAGACGATGACACCGCTTCTTGACGTCAGAGGCCTGGTGAAGCACTTCGTGCGAAAGCGCGGTCTGTTCCAGCCTCCGTCGATCGTCAAGGCGGTCGACGACGTCAGCTTTGCGATTCACGAAGGTGAGATGTTCGGCCTCGTGGGCGAATCCGGCAGCGGCAAGAGCACGACCGGGCGCTGCATCCTTCGCCTCATCGAGCCAACCGCAGGCGAGGTGCTGTTTCGAGGCGAGAACGTGCTCGCCTTTCCGCGCGAACGGATGCGCCTGGCGCGCCGGGACATGCAAATCGTCTTTCAGGATCCCTATTCCTCGCTCAACCCGCGCATGCGCGCCGGCGACATCGTCGAGGAGCCGCTGGTCATTCACGGCCTTGGTGCGCGTGCCGAGCGGCGGCAGCGCGTGGCGGAGCTGTTCGAGATGGTGGGCCTCGAGCCCGACCACCTGCAGCGCTATCCGCACCAGTTCAGCGGCGGGCAGCGGCAGCGGATTGGGATTGCGCGGGCCCTGGCACTGAGCCCGGCGCTCGTCATCGCCGACGAGGCCGTGTCGGCCCTGGATGTGTCGATTCAGGCCCAGGTCGTGAGACTGATGCTCGAGCTCCGGGAGCGCCTGAAACTGACGTACCTGTTCATCGCCCACGATCTCCGGCTGGTCGAACATATCTGCGGCCGCGTCGCGGTGATGTACCTCGGGAGGATCGTCGAAATGGGCGACACCAGTGCCCTCTTTGCCAATCCGGCACATCCCTATACCCGCGCGCTCCTGAGCGCGGTGCCTGCCCTGGATCCCGACACCCCCCGTGACCGCGTCGTGCTCGACCCCCGCTCGTTCAATCCGGACGCACCGCTCCGGGCGGTTGGGGCCGCGCATGTCGCGGCGGTCTAACTCAATCAGGCGGCGCGCCGGACGTCTCTTTCGATCTGACCGTCGCGGAGATGGAGCACGCGGTGCGCGAAGGCGGCGACCTCGGCCTCGTGCGTCACGACGAGGATTGTGTTGCCCGCCTGATGGAGCCGGTCGAACAGCGCCATGATCTCGGCGCCGGTGCGTGAATCGAGGTTCCCCGTCGGCTCGTCGGCAAGCAGCATCGACGGATTATTCACGAGCGCGCGCGCGAGGGCGACGCGCTGCCGCTGGCCTCCAGACAGCTCATTGGGCCGATGCTGCATCCGGGACACCAGATCCACCTTCTCCAGCGCGGCCGTCGCGCGCGCCCGGCGATCCGCCGCCGACACCCCGGCGTACACGAGCGGCAGTTCCACGTTGTGGAGCGCCGACGCGCGCGGGAGCAGGTTGAACATCTGGAACACGAACCCGATTTCTTCGTTCCGGATGCGGGCGAGCTCGTTATCGTTCATGTCGCTCACGCGCTTGCCGTTCAGCAGGTACATACCCCTGGTCGGCGTGTCGAGACAGCCAATGAGGTTCATCAGCGTCGATTTGCCGGATCCCGACGGCCCCATGATCGCCACGTACTCGCCCCGTTCGATCTGGAGTGACACGCTGCGCAGCGCATGCACCTCCTCCGTCCCCATCGTGTAGGTCTTCCAGAGGTCGGCCGTTTCAATCAGCGCCATCGCACGGTCACAGCGACTTGAGTCGCGCGGCCAGCGACTTCACGACGGGCGGGGCGTCCTTCGGGATGTCGGCCGACCAGGTGCGGGTATTCACCGGAACGATCGACACTCTCGCACCCGCCGTCTGTCTCCGCATTTCGTCGGCAATCGCGTGGGCCAGCTGAGCGACCGGCGCGACGACCGGCCCCATCACGAACACGCAGATCTCCCGCTGCTCGTCCCGCTGCGCGCGCGATGCCAGCGCCCAGGTCTCCGACACCGCGGCGGCGTCCACCTGTTGCACGAACCGCGCAAGAATGCGGGGCGGCAGCTTGTTCCAGAAGCGGCCTTTCGGCGGAGTGCACGCAATCTCGAAACCGGAGATGGATGCGCCTTCGCACCGGCCGAACTCCTCGCTCACCGCCTGCCTGAATCGGATGACCGCGGCCTTGCGAACCAGATCGCTGGCCCCGCCGCGTTCTCCAGACGATCCGGATGCCGGGCGCGACGAAGGGGAGGGGGCGTACGGCTCAGGCCGGTGCGCAGGCGAAGACGCGGTCTCCGCCCCGGCGGGCTTCGACGGCGAGGGTCCGGGCTGAGCCGTCGCGCCGCCAAGACCTTCGTCATACTCCGCCCGGGCCGCATCGTCGGTCAGCGTCTTGTACGCGCGGGTCAACTCCGCCGATCGAACCGCGGCGATGTCCTGGAACTCCTTCCCGAGATGCTGAACCTTGTCGGGATGATACTTCGCGATTTCGCGGCGGAACGCGCGCTTGATCTCCTCCGCCGGGGCGCCGCGGTCAACCCCCAGGAGTTCGTAGAGACTGTTGGACATCGACGAGATGGAACTATTTCTTGAACTCGGCGACGTTGCGCGGCGCCGGCAGCTCGGGAACCGATCGCTGTGACGCCAGGCGCCGGGACTGTCTCTTTGTACCGGTGACCGAGGTACCTCTGGCGCAGTACGGGCAGAACTTCCACTCGGCCTGGATCGGGCGCCGGCAATGCGGACACCCGCCGCCGAGCCCATGGCCGCAGGTTGGACAGACGGAAAAATCCGGTGACGTCGCCATGCCGCAGCCCGGACAGAGCGCGCGTGTCTGCCGCACTTCAGTGACGACGCGCAGCAGCTCCTGAGGCGAGGTCATGCCCGCCTTGACCTTCAACAGGCCGTCCTCCCCCAGTGTGATCATGCCGGCGGCAATAGCCGCTTCCCTCAGCTGCGCCTCGGCCCCGCGCTGCGCGATGAGCCGCCGCAGGCTGTCGGTCACCGCCATGATTTCGTAGATGCCGACGCGTCCGCGGTAGCCCGTCAGGTTGCACTTCTCGCAACCGTCGGCCCGATAGAACATCTGAGCCCCGGATTCCGATTCAGAGACACCCATCGCCCGCAGCGTCTCAGGCTCGGGTGTGTACGGACGGCGGCAGTCCGCGCACAGCCGCCGCACGAGGCGCTGCGCCACGACACCGATGAGCGCCGACGCCGTCACGTAGGGCTCGATGCCGATATCCGTGAGGCGCGTCACGCACGACGGCGCGTCGTCGGTGTGCAGCGTGGACAGCACGAGGTGGCCCGTCTGCGCCGCCTGCATCGCGATGCGCGCCGTCTCCTGGTCGCGGATCTCGCCAACGAGCACGACGTCGGGATCCTGGCGGAGGATCGACCGCAGCGCGCTGGCGAACGTCAGGTTGATCTTGGAATTGATCTGCGTCTGATTGACGCCTGGAATCTGATACTCGACGGGATCCTCGATGGTGATGATGTTGGTGCGCTCCGACCGGATCGAGGCGAGCGCGGACGACAGCGACGTCGTCTTGCCGGAGCCGGTCGGGCCGACGACGAGGATCATGCCGTGCTGATGGCGGAGGAAGAACCGCAGATGCTCCATCGAGGCCGCGGAGAATCCGAGCTCTTCGAGCGGCGGCACGCCTTTACGGTGGTCGAGGACGCGCATCACGATTTTTTCGCCGAAGATCGTGCGGAGCGTCGAGACGCGCAGATCGACCTCCTGCCCGTCGTCGGCGGTGGTGCGGATGCGCCCGTCCTGCGGCAGCCGCTTCTCGGCGATATCCAGGCCCGCCATGATCTTCACGCGCGCCACCACGCCGTCATGCACCCACTTCGGCAGGTCCATGACCTCTTTCAGCAGTCCGTCGAGCCGGTGCCGGACGACGACGTCTCCCTCGGTCGGCTCGATGTGGATGTCACTGGCGTGGCTCTTCAGCGCGTTCTTGATGACCAGCTCGACCATGTCAATGATCGGCGCGGCCTCGGCCGTGGCAGCCGGGGTGCTGGAAGTCTGCTCGAAGATGTCTTCGTCGCGCACGGCCGCCGCCGACCCGGGCCCGCGCGGCGTGAGCATGCCGCCGCGTGTCGCGTCGTCGCGGCTCCGGCTCTGCATGCCGCCTGGGGTGACGCGCGTCAGTGCCTTGTCCGGGTACCAGGCCTGAATCGCTTCGATGATCTCGCCGCGCGTCGCAACGACCTGCTTGATGCGGTAGCCGGTCTGAAACTCCAGGTCCTGGACAAGGGTAAAGAGCAGCGGGTCCGACATCGCCACCGTCAACACGTTCTTCTCGACGGACACAGCGATGCAATTGCGCTTGAGGGCCACGTCCTTGGGGATGAGAATGACCGCGCCGGAATCCGGCGGGTGCGCGACGAGGTCCGCGTACGCGAACCCGAGCTGGTAGGCGAGCGCCTCCGCAATCTGGCGTTCGGTCGCCAGGCTCAGGCGGATCAGCACCGCACCCAGGCGCTCGCCCGAGCGCTTGTGCTCCACCAGCGCCGCCTGAAGATCGTCCTCGGTGATGATCCCCGCCTGGCGGAGACACTCACCGATCATCGTACGCACGGATACCCCCAACGATCTGTTGACACAAGTCCCACTGTGGTTTCGGCCGAATGGCCAGTTTACGGTAGGGATTTGAATTTTGTAAGTACAGTGGTGAATCGGCTCGTTCGGGCCGATATCCGAGAACGTGCAGGAATCCGTCGAGCTGCGCACACAGGTGGCGCGTATTCTCCAGGGCCACGCCGGTGACATCGTCACCGACGCCCTGGGCGTCTACCCGTTTGCCGGTGTCGAACACGTCAGCGCAGAGGAGCGCGCCAGGCTCGGGGAGCTCGCCTTCCGGCTGCTGACCACCGCGGTTCGCGACGGCGAGCTGGACGCCGGCTACCCGATCGTCGCCGACCTTGGCCGCCTCGCGGTGCAGCATGAGGTGTCCATCAGGCTGCTGTTCACGGTGCTGTACCTGATGGAGCGTTCCGCGCTCGATCAGCTCGCGCAGGACGAGTCGTTCGGCCTCGAATCGGAGCCCTGGCCGACACTGACGCAGATGCTGCACCGCGCCTCGCTCGACGTCTGTGCCGCAGTCTCAGCGCACGTCGGCCGCAACGGCCCTTCGATTGTCGACCCGCTGACGACTCTTCACACGCGAGAGGTGTTCGTCGCCGCGCTCGAAAAGGAGATCCAGCGCGCCGAGCGCTTCGGCTATCCGTTCGCGGTGATCGTCCTCGACGTGGACGACCTCGACGAGATCAACGAGAAGCACGGCCGTGGCGCCGGGGACCGGGTGATCGAGCGCATCGGGATTGTGGTGCGCAACTATTTCCGCGAGACGGACTGGGTGGGCCGGCTGGGCGAGGACATGTTCGGCGTGCTGATGCCGGACATTCAGGGGTTCAACGCCGAGCGTCTGGCCGAGCGGATCCGCGTGACGGTGCAGGAACGGATGCGGCTCCGCGATCACCGATCGGATGAAGCCTATGCGGTGACCGTGTCGGTGGGGGTGCTGGTCGTGCCCTCAGCGGAGCGCGCGATGAAGGCGGACGTGCTGCTCGAGCAGGCGGTGGCTGCCGTCGGCCGCGCGAGCGCGGCCGGCGGCAACCGCGTCCTCAGTCAGCGCCTCGATTCCTGAAGGCCGTCGTCCCCCGCGCAGACAAATCCGCCAATGTCCGTGCGCGGCGCGTTGCATGCCGGCGCCGCAGCCGCCGGCACGTCGTGCGAATAGAACACGCGGAACGTGTCGCCAGGCGTGCCGTTGAAGTCGTATACGACCAGCGGATCGCGGAGGCCGGTGTCGCCCGACGACATCCCGTAGTTCATGGAGATCGCCGCGGCCGGGTAGGTCGCGGGTGCCACGCCGATCAGCGGCTCGAACCGCGTATTGCGCACGACGCCCTTCTTCACGGGCGCCTGCGTGGTTTCGGGCGTATAGGCGGTCGCGACCGCGATCCCCACGTAATTCCGGAGATAGCTGTTCTCGACGGTCGCAACACCGTCGCCGCGTCCGGGCTCGGCATCGATGCGCGAGAAGAACGGACTCGCGACGCCGACGCGCATGCCCTGCACGTCGCTGTTCCGCACCGTCACCGTCTTGGCGACGTAGTTGCTGAACCAGATGCCCGTGGGATTCTCGAACGCCGTGGAGAGCACGGCGGCATCGCCACGCACGACGGCCCCATCGATCTCCAGGCGATCGGCGGGAAACGCCGTCACCGCATTCCGCGACGTGTGCCAGACGCGCAGGCCCTTGACGGTGCCGTTCCAGCCGATGGCGATGCCGGTCTGAATGGCGCCGTACGCCTCATTGTTGGCGAACTCCAGGAGCGGAGTATCGACGGCATCGATTGTCGTGAACTCGCCGTCCTTGCTGTTGTCCGCGCCCTTGAACCTCGGCACCTTCACCGCTTCAAGCGCCCCGGCCGCAATGCCGTAGCCGAAGACGTCGACGTTGGCGGCGACGTTGTTGCGAAGCGTGTTGTTCGGGCCGCGCAGCCAGAAGCCGGCGCCCTCGCCGCCGGGATCGCCGGTCGCGCCGCCGTAGCCGCTTCGCGGCGCAAACTCACCGGATCCTTCGGACCGCATCGCGAAGTTGTGCTCGAAGACGTTGAAGCTCTCGTTGCCGTCCTCGGTCACGATGCCGGCGCCGCGCGAGTTGTAGACGACGTTGTCGCGAATCAGGCCGAAGTGGCTGTTATGAATCGTGATGCCCCACTTCGAGGCGTCGTCGATCGCATTGCCGATGAGGGTGAACTGGTATCCGCTCGGATTGGGCGTCCGCGGTCCAAACGCATGGTGAAAGTGGAGCGAGTAGCGGCCAATCTGGTTGGTCCCTACGCGCCGCACACCACCATCGGTCCCGTACTCCGTACTACTGAGTACGCCCATCCGCGTGCGGCCCAGGTCCTTGAACGCCGCGTACCGGATGTCGACGTCCGGATGCATCACGAAGATGACATGGCCGCGCGTCCCCTGCGGGTTCTCCGACCGGATGACGACATTGCGAGTCACATTGCCGACGTGCGGCAGGAACTCGAGGCGGTTGTCGGCGGCCCTCGCCCCGCGGTGATCGAACCGGAGGGGCGACGCAATCGTGGCCGTCCGGCCGGTGAGGGCCGAGAGTGACAGTTCCTCCCACTGGGGTACGTAGTTGGTGCCGCGCTCGTTCTGGCGGAGCTGCCGGGTGTCGGGAATCACGAGCGTGTCGCCCGGCCCCCACCCCGACGCAGCGTCTTCGAGCTGCAGCGTGTTCTGGCGCGCCAGCGGTTCCGCCGCCACCCGCACGAACGTCGGCGACTTGACCGCCCCGTGCATGCGGATCGTTCCCAGCCCGATGACGCCGCCGGTGATCTGCTCGGGATCGCGCGCCGTGTCGATGGGTTGATCCGCAACGACGAGTTCCGCCGTCGCCCCTGCGGCAATCGGGGCGTCGACGGTGCCGATTTCGAGACGGCCGGACTCGAGCACCGTCAGGGTGCCCACCTTCAGGCGTGTGTCCGCGTTCGTCCGGAAGATGAGGTCGCCATCGACGTCGATGCAGCGCATCGCTGCGTCGCTGACCACGTCATAGACGATGCGTGTGCCCGGCGCGATGCGTACCGCGGCGCCCGCACCGGGCACCTGCCGCGTCGACCATGTCGAAGGATTGGACCAGGCGCCGCTCGCCGCCGACGTCACGGTCGCGTCGGCGCAAATGCGGGGAATGCCGTGCGGCACGCCGCTGGCTGGGGCGAGATGAGGATGGTCCTGAGCGTTGAGGGGCCCGACCGCCGCGATCAGCGCCAGGGCGCCGAGACCGATGACAGTGCGTCTCATGACAACTCCTTCAGTCCTGCAGTCTAGTCGTAATACTCACGGCCGAGGTGGGTGATCAACTGTTCGCCCATCATGAAGCGAAGGGTGTTCTTCAGCTTCATCAGCTGAATGAACAGGTCGTGTTCCGGGTAGACCTCGGGAGCGTGCATGGGCGCCTTGAAATAGAAGGACAGCCATTCCTGGATGCCGGACATGCCGGCGCGCTTCGCGAGGTCGAGGAACAGAGCTGAGTCGAGCACGATCGGCGCCGCCAGAATGCTGTCGCGGCACAGGAAATTGATCTTCAGCTGCATCGGATAGCCAAGCCACCCGATCAAATCGATGTTGTCCCACCCCTCTTTGTTGTCGCCGCGCGGGGGGTAGTAGTTGATGCGGACCACGTGGCACAGGTCCTTGTAGAGTTCGGGATAGAGCTGGGGCTGAAAGATGTAGTCGAGCGCCGACTTCTTGCTCTCTTCCTTCGTCTTGAAGGACTCGGGGTCGTCGAGCACTTCGCCGTCGCGGTTGCCCAGGATGTTGGTCGAGTACCAGCCGCGGACACCAAGCAGCCGGGCCTTGAGGCCGGGGGCGATGATCGTCTTGATCAGCGTCTGCCCCGTCTTCATGTCGTTGCCGGCCAGCGGCGACTGCGTACGCGCCGCCAGTTCCAGCATCGCCGGAATGTCGGCGGTCAGGTTGGGCGCGGCGTTCGCGAACGGGATGCCCTCACGAATCGCCGCATACGCGTACACCATGCTCGACGGAATCGCCTCATCGCTCTGTTCGAGCGCCTTCTCGAACGACGCGACGGTGGCGTGCACCGCGGTCTCCTTCATGTAGACCTCGGTGCTGCCCGTCCAGATCATGACGAGGCGATCGCACCCGTGCGTGGCCTTGAAGGCGCGGATGTCCGCGACCACCTGCTCGGCCAGGTCGCGCTTGTTCTTGCCCTTCTTGACGTTCGGGCCGTCGAGGCGCTTCACGTACCGCTGGTCGAACACGGCGGACATGGGGCGAATCGCCTCCAGTTCCCCACGCACCTGATCGAGTTGCGCGGGTTCGAGCACGCCGGCGGTACGGGCCGCGCCGTAGCAGTCTTCGTCGAAGATGTCCCAGCCGCCGAACACGATGTCGTTGAGGTCCGCGAGCGGCACGAACTCATTGATCCGCGGCGTGCGGTTTTCGGTCCGTTTGCCGAGGCGAATCGTGCCCATCTGGGTGAGCGATCCGATAGGCGGCGCGAGCCCCTTGCGGATCGCACAGACGCCGGCAATCGTCGTCGTCGCCACCGCGCCGAGCCCGACGAGCAGCACTCCGAGCTTGCCTCGACTCGGCGCGATTTGAAGGGGTGCAGTCACAAGTTCGCCACTATATCATGGGGAAAATCGATGGGTAATTGATGCGATCACAAACCCAATCACCAAAATCTCCTTTGTTTATGGCCCCAAACACGCTTCCACTCCTCACGCGCTTTTCGCGCTGATTCCGTCTGGCTGTTTGTACGTCAGACGCTTGCCTTCGGCACCCGCGACGAGCAATTTCGCGCGCTGCCCATCGCTCGATTTGCGATGCTCGTACCGAAATGCGAACTCATCGCAGTAGCGCGAGAGGTGTCCGCGACTGACGTGATGATAGACACCGTTCACGCCGCGCTTCAGTAGCGAGAAGAATCCTTCGACCGTGTTCGTGTGCGCTTCACCGCGCACGTACTCGTCTTTGGAGTGGTTCACGGACAGGTGCTTCCGGTCGGAATCCTCCGCGACCGCCTTATACGCGACGAAGTCATCGGTCATCATCGTCGCGTTCGCCTTGACGTTGGCTTCAATGGCCTTCGCGAGATTATTCGCGGTCACGCGCGGCATCGGGAACGCCCGAACGCGACCGGAGCCGCGCTCTACCAACGCGACTACCGGCGTCTTGTGCGAGTCACGGCCAGGGCGACCGCGCTTACCCCCACCACGGCGCAGGCGACCGCCTACGTAGGTTTCATCGATTTCGACCATGCCGCCCATCAACTCGCGCATCGGTCCATTGCCTGCCGCGTGACGCAGGCGCATCGCCATGAACCACGCACCCTTGTAGCTGATGCCGAGATTGCGGTGTAGCTGGTGGGCGCTGATGCCCTTCTTCGATGAGGCCAGTAGATGCAGCGCCAACAGCCACTTGGAGATCGGAATGTGGCTGTCCTCGAAGATGGTGCCTACGGTCACGGTGAACTGTTTGCGGCAGGCGCGGCACTTGTACAGACCTTTACGACCGGGGCGCTTGCTGGTGGCCTTCGGCGTCAGCTTGTAGGGGTCAGCACCGCCGCAATGCGGGCAGACCGCGCCGTCCTTGCCCCACCGCATATCTTCCAGCAGGGCGCGGGCGGCGTCCTCATCGCTGAAGTACTTCGCCAGTTGGGAGATGTTCAAGGCCGTTTCCATGGTTCGTAATGTACCTGTTTTAGACGGGTTCGTCAAGTACTAAAATTAGTGGAGGACACCGGAATTGAACCGGTCGCGTGCAGGAGTCCAGGATCCTGCGGCGGGACCAGCCGCCCCCCCCCATCCACCGGAGCGCGGGCCGATGGTGGGGGACGGGCTGGGTGCAGTTACGTGTAGGGCTTCTTCGTCATTGACGCAGATCCGTCGATGTACTAGTCTGAATAGTGCGGGCGGCGGGACTCGAACCCGCAATCCTGGAGGGGAGGCGGTTTTAAAGACCGCTGCGTTTGCCAGTTTCGCCACACCCGCGTGAACAAGCGACCCGTCTAGGGCCGTCCCTCAGCTTTCTAGGGCTGCGGGGGACGGCCCTTCGTCTTTTACGGCCAGATCCGCCGACGGGTCGGGCGGAGCGGTCTGGCCACGGGTTCTTCTCATAGGCGGCCTCAACTAAGGGGCATCGTATCACGCCGAATCCACAGTCAACGTAGAAAATCGTTAGGCCATGCGTTTTTAGCGTCCCATGGCGTTGACATGGGATCGCATGAGCCCGTATAGTTCTGGTGGAGGTTCCCGATGGGTGACGCGAAGGATCAGGCGACAAGGGGTGACGCGGCAGCGCGGGGGCCGAGGAGTCCGAACTTTCCGGCGATTTCCCTGCAGGATGCGCTTACGAAAGCCCGTGTGCTGTACGACCACGACAAACGGAATCCCGTCCGGGTGCAGACGATTCTGCAGCACTTGGGGTTCGGCGAGAAGCTGAGTGGGAGTTCCGCACGG
Organism: Vicinamibacterales bacterium; assembly: GCA_964202965.1. Lineage (GTDB taxonomy): Bacteria > Acidobacteriota > Vicinamibacteria > Vicinamibacterales > UBA2999 > CAXNKG01. The sequence goes on along the minus strand of CAXNKG010000015.1, from coordinate 25,122 downwards.
GTGATTTCCGCGTTGCGGCAGTTCGGCCTTCTTGATGAGGCTGATGACCATTACCGAATCACTGACGCGTCCTACCGAATTTTTACACTCAGTGATGCGGCTCCGGAGCGCTTAAAGGCTCTGCAAGACTGCGCGAAAAAGCCTGCTATTTACCGTGAATTACTAACGAGGTATGCGGAGGGGCTGCCTTCGGATGCGGCGCTGCGGGATGCCTTAATCCTTCGCAAGTTTAATCCTGCCAGCGTGGACACATTTATCCGTGTATTCAAGGCGTCCATTGACTTTGCGAAGTTAACCCCAGGCGTGTATAGTGATGCGGACGACGGGGGGACGCCTGACGGGGGATTGCCGATCGCGGTCGGTGATTACGTTCAGTGGGAGTCTCAGGGCGTATTTCAGTTTGAAACCCCCCGCAAGATTTCGGGGTTCTCAGCAGACGGAACATTCGTATTCGTTGAGGGCACCGCAACGGGGATACCAGTGGAACAAGTCACCAAGTCGGAACCTCCATCACAGATCACGCCTCCGGCGCCTCCGCCGAACCCGTGGGCTGTCACGCCTGGTGCGCCGGCCAAATTTCCAACGGGCGTAGCCCGTGAAGTGTTCGCACTAGGCGACAGCGTAGTAGCTCTCGAATGGCCTGAGAGCCTTGATGCTGAAGCGCTTGAAGAAGTCGAGGACTGGCTAAAGCTGGTGATGCGAAAACTGAAACGACTAAAAGCCAAGTCAGCAGAGCCGAGCGGTGGCGAAGCGTAGAAACGCTGATACTACCGTCCCGCCCATCACTGGCAGCTTCGAGGCCGCCGTACGCGCGATGCTTGGCACTCCTCCGGCCCCGAAGAACCTAGGCAGGCCGAAGGCCAAGAAGAAGGCGGCTAAGAAGCGATGAATGTCTGGCACCCAAACAGAAAGCAGTGGTGGGTGATATGGGCTGTCTACGGGATCTCGCTGTTAAGTTCTGTCACTTGGTCTTCGACGCATTTTGAGGATCGGCCCGCTTCACTCCAAGAGTCAATAGCTGATGCTCGACGCAGAATCGAACGTCGGGCGGCAATTGATCGCGACATAGGACCGAAGCCAGCGGACACCACAGACGCACTCCTCTATGAGGCTCACCGGAACTTGCGGATCAAGACAGATCCGGTCCTGTCGGCTCCTCTTCTATCAGGCCAGACGGTATCGGTAGCCGCATTCGACCCCCACATAAGCCGGGGCGTTTTCCTCACGTTTTTGGTGATTGGCGGCGCCCTATTGTTCTGGCGCTTGGGTTTGTGATCGCTACAATTGCCAATCGATGTTTTTTCTGCGCAAGTCCTCTCTTGAACGTCTTCCTGTCGTGATGAGCAGCGTGCGCATGGGAGAACGCGCGCTGCAGATCGGTGTGGCCGATGCGTCGCTCGTGGGGGAGATCGCGGCGAAGGTCGGATTGAGCGGCCACGCCGTGGTGGCGGTGGCAGACGAGCGTGATGCGGAGCAGGCGCGCCGATCGGCCGCCGGCGCCGGAGCGCTCGTGGAGGTCACCGTGGCGCCGCTCGACGCGCTTCCGCTTCCCGCCGACGGATTCGACGTCGTGGTCATCCACCCGGGACGGCTCGCGCAACCGCTTGCGGCGGCCGCAGGACTGCTCCGCGAGGCCTATCGCGTCCTGCGCGCCGGAGGCCGTCTCGTCATCATCGAAGGCGGCGGTCTCGGCTTCGCCGGCCGCGTACGTGGCCCCGCGCCCGCAGACGCCGCCGCCACACTGGGCGCCCTCACGGCCGCCCGCTTCAAGGGGACGCGGGTCCTCGCCGAGCGCGAAGGGTATCGGTTCATCGAAGGCCTGAAACACCAGGCCTGACCTCGCAGGGCGACAGGGGGCCATTTCGCAGTTAGAATGTGCCCGAAATCCTCGGATCACTGGAGGCAAGGCTTTTGCCCTCAAGGCGGTCCACGCATCATGAAACATCACGCGCTGGTCACGACGGTCGCAGGGATCCTCGCCGTGGCGACGCTGGCCGCCCAGGACCAGGGCGCCGCCAGCTTCCAGAGCGGCGTGGAGCTGATCAACGTCACGGCCACGGTCACCGACGGCGAAGGCCGCTTCGTCTCCGGGCTTCGCCGGGAAGACTTCCGCGTCTACGAAGACGGCGAGCTCCAGGAGATCACGCACTTCAACAGCGACCGGTCGCCCGTGAGCCTGGGCATCGCGCTCGACACAAGCGGCAGCATGACGTCCGACAAGATGTCCGCCGCGCGTGCGGCCATCGACCGCTTCGTCTACAACCTTCTGCACTCAGACGACGAGCTCTTCTTCCTGCAGTTTGCCAATCGGCCGCGCGTCGTCCAGGAGTGGACGACGGACCGCCGCGCGATCAGCCGCGCGGTTGCGCGGGTCCTGCCGTCGGGGGGCACGGCGCTCTACGACGCCATCGCCGACGCCATCCCGGTGGCGAGCATCGGCCAGCATCCGAAGAAGGCGCTGCTGGTCATTTCCGACGGCAACGACACGAACAGCCGTATCGGCGTAAGCACGCTGCGCGGCATGATTCGGGAATCGGAAGTCCTCGTCTATGCGCTCGGTGTCGACGGCACGCTGCCGGTCGCCAGGACCACGCCGACCATCCAGCGGCCGCCGCCGTTTCCGTTCCCGATCCCGCGGCGCGGTCCGCAGCGCCGGCTCCCGCCCATCGGGGGCAACGCGCCGATCAGGACGCGCACGACCGCCGAGCGCGTCAACGCGGACGCGCTGCGCCAGATCACCGACGATACCGGGGGGCGGACAGAGGTGGTGCGGGGGTTCGGGGAGCTCGAGGGCGCGACCGCGCGCCTCGCGGACGAGTTGAGCAGGCAGTACTCGCTCGGCTACGCGAGTTCCGGAACACGGGACGGCCACTGGCACGACATCCGGGTGGAAGTGCGAGACCGCCGGCTCGCGGTGCGCGCGCGGCGGGGATACATAGCGTCGTAGAAATCAGCGCTATCATGCGTTTCGCGTGCCGACTTTCGTCATCGCTCTCGGCCTCAGCCTCATCGGCGGCTTCGGGGGCCTCCTGGTCGCCTCCGGCGTTCTCCTCATAAAGGATTCGGCCCGCTCGAAGCTGATTCCGTGGCTGGTCAGCTATGCGGTCGGCGCGCTGCTCGGCGTGTCGCTCCTCGCACTGCTGCCGGCGGCGCTCGCGGACCTGCCCCCGGCGCGCGTCTTCGCGACGCTTCTCTGGGGCATCCTGCTGTTCTTCGTGCTCGAAAAGCTCGTGCTCTGGCGGCACTGCCACGTGCACGACTGCGAGGTGCACGAGAGCAGCGTCGTTCCGGTGCTGATCGGCGACGCGTTTCACAATTTCGTGGATGGCGCGGTCGTGGCGGCCGCGGTGATGACGTCGGTGCCGCTCGGCATCACCACGGCGTTTGCGGTCGCGGCGCACGAGATTCCGCAGGAAGTTGGCGAGTTCGCGATCCTGCTGCACGCCGGCTATTCGCGCGGCAGGGCGTTGATGCTGAACGTGCTGTCGGCTGCCGCAAGCGCCGCCGGCGCCATCGCGGCCCTGCTCGCGTTCGATATGGTCCCCGTGCTGCTGCCGTATTTCCTGTCACTGGCAGCCGCGAGCTTCCTCTACGTCGCCATGGCGGACCTGATTCCCGGACTGCACCGGGGCCGCACGGACGCCGGGTCGCTGCGCCAGATCCTGCTGGTCGGGGCCGGCATCGCGACCATGCTCATCCTCTGATGTGCGCGCCGGAGGACACCCGGCAGAATTCGCTGATTTTCCTCGACAACACGCGCGTTCGAGCGGCCGGACACACTGGCAACGTCTTTGCTCCGTGTTCAGCGGGCGCCAGCCCAGAACACAACGAGGAGGACGAATATGGTTGCCAGGTTAGTTGCCACGGTCATCGTGACGCTCGCGATCGGCGCACCGGCGTGGGCACAGGGTCGCGCGGATCTCGAGATCTTCAAGGACATTTCGCGTCAGGTGCTGCAGTATCCGAACTTCACCATCTTCGACAGCGTCAGCGCGGAGGTGGAGGGCGGCGTGGTGGTCCTCACCGGCAGGGTGACGATGCCGTACAAGGTGGAGGATCTCGGTGAACGCGTGGCCAGGGTCACCGGCGTCACGCAGATGCAGAACAACGTCACCGTCCTCCCCGTCTCGGGGTACGACGACGACCTGCGGTTCAGGATTTCGCGGTCCATCTACGGGAACTCGAATTTCTGGACCTACGGCGCGATGGTGAACCCCCCGATCCACATCATCGTGGAAAACGGACGCGTCACGCTCGAAGGGGTGGTGAACAGCAACATCGATCGGATGCTGGCCCGCTCACTCGCCAGCTCGTTCGGGGCGTTCTCGATTACGAACAATCTGAAGACGGACGCGGAAGCCGCCAGCGACCTCGAGAAACTCTGACCGCGTCGATCAGCCGTCGGTCCCCCGGCGGCTGATCCACCACACCAGCCCCGCCAGCGTCGCGATCGCGGCCACGGCCGTCGACCCGAACAGCAGAAGGGTCCGCGCCAGGATCGAGGTCGGCTCGAGCTGCACCTCGATGTCGATCGGCTCGCCGGCGAGCCGGTCCGCCAGCGGCTGCTCCCATTCGAGAATGTTCCCGCGCTCGATGCCACCAGGCGAATTGTGGAACACGATTTCGCTCGGCAGGTGCATGCGGAAGGCGACGATCTCCGCGCCGGTCCAGGATGCGGGCCCGGCCGCCGCGGCGGGCCCGCCGACATGCTGCCGGAACTCGATTGCATCCTGGCGCCGGCCGAGCCGGTACTCGGACCAGGAAAACGGGGTCAGCCGCGCAAGCTGTTCGACGCTGTCGACCTGCACCGTCGCATGGACAAACCGCCGGCCGTCGCGGCGCGCGAGGCTGACGGAGACGTCGGCGTCATCCCCGCCGAAAAAGCGGCGAAGGTCGTCGCGGTCGATACGCGCGACCGGATCGGGATTGAGCGTCGCGCCCCGCAGCGCGACCAGCGACGCGACGGACGCGTTCACGTTCAGCGTCGCCGAGCCGTCGAGCGCGAGATACAGCTCTTCTTCGTACTCGTACTCGCGCCTGAACACGCCGCCGCCGGAGCACGCGGCCAGGGTCGCCGCCAACGCGACGACCGCGATGACGGCGATGCGCGCGCGTCGGGCCGCTCGAACATCCATCGAAACCCAATGATATCCTTACGCCGGTCTCCGCTCCCCCGATGTCCCGCCCCACGCTCTTCCTGATCGACGGCAGTTCGCAGATGTATCGCGCGTACCACGCGTTTCGCGGCGGCGCGCTGTCGAACCAGGCGGGCCAGACGACGCATGCGGTCTACCTGTTCGTGACGATGCTCAGGAAGCTGATGAACGATCATCACCCTGAGTACGTCGCCGCGTCGTTCGATCTGGCGGGCCGGACGTTTCGCGACGACCTCGTCTCCGACTACAAGGCCAACCGCGCAGCGATGCCGGACGACCTGGCCGAACAGATTGCCTGGGTGCACGAGGCGTGCGAGGCGCTGGGCGTGCCGATCATCACGGCGGAAGGGTTCGAGGCGGACGACGTGATCGGCACGATCGCGACGCGCGCGGCCGGCGAGGGTTTCGACGTCGCCATCGTGTCAATCGACAAGGACTTCTTTCAGCTCGTGCGCGACGGGGTCCGCGTGTACGACCCGCGCGAGGAGGGCGCCTGGTTCGACGAGGCCGGCGTGGTCGAGAAGTTCGGCGTGGCGCCCGCGCGCGTGACCGACGTGCTGGCGCTCGTGGGCGACGCGAGCGACAACGTCGCCGGAGTGCCTGGCGTCGGGAAGAAGGGTGCGATTGACCTGATTCACGCCTGCGGCAGCCTCGACGCCCTGCTCGCCCAGGCCGGGGAGCTGAAACAGCGCAAGTACCGGGAGGCGCTGCTCGCGCACCGCGACGCGGCGCTGCAAAGCCGTGAGCTGGTGACCATCCGGTGCGACGTGCCGCTCGACGTTGCCCTGGAATCGCTGCGGTACCGGGGGGCATCGCGGGAGCGCTGCTACGAGCTGTTCTCGCGACTGGCCTTCCGGACGCTCGTCAACGACTACGCGCCGACCGCCGATACGATCCAGAAGGATTACGCGCTCGTGTCCTCGACGGCGGCGCTCGACCGGCTCATCACCGATCTTCGTGAGGCGGGCGAGGTCGCGCTGCGGGTCGTTCCCGACCAGCCGACGGCGATGCGCGCGGCCATCGTCGGGGTGTCGTTGTCCACGGCCGACCGTCACGCGCGGTACGTACCGCTCGGGCATGGCAGCAGCAGCGGAGGCGACCTGCTCTCCGATCCTGTCGCCGTGCAGCTGAGCCCGGAGACGGCGCTGGAGCAACTCAGACCGATCCTCGAGGACGAGCGCATCAGGAAGGTCGGCCATGACCTCAAGTTCGACCTCGTCGTGCTCAAGAACCATGGCATCGAGCTCCGGGGAATCGCGTTCGACTCGATGCTGGCGAGCTATCTCCTGGACGCGACGCGGACCGGGCACCCCCTCGAAGACACATCGCTCGAGCACCTGGGCTACAAGGCGCTGACCCAGGAGGACGTCTGCGGGCGCGGCGCAAAGGCCGTTCAGTTGTCGATGCTGACGCCGGAGGCGGTGTTGAACTTTGCCGGGGAGCGCTCTGACCTGGCCCGGCAGCTGTCGCACCGGCTCGGCCCGCTGCTCGCGACCGATGGGCTCGATCAAGTCTACCGCGATCTCGAAATGCCGTTGCTTCCGGTGCTGGCCGACATCGAGCGCGCCGGCATTCTGATCGACGGCCCAGCGCTCGCGTCGCAGTCCCACCACATCGAAGGGGAGCTGGCCCGGCGCTCGGCTCGCATCTACGAACTGGCCGGCGAGGAGTTCAACATCAACTCGCCGAAGCAGCTCGGCGACATCCTCTTCGAGAAACTCCAGCTGCCGACGCTCAAGAAGACGGGCAAGACGAAATCAGCATCGACGGCCGTCGAAGTGCTGGAGGAGCTGGCGCTCGGGCACGAGCTGCCGCGCCTGGTCCTCGAGTGGCGCGGACTGCACAAGTTGAAGAGCACGTACATCGACGCTCTGCCACAGCTGATCCACCCGCGCACCGGCCGCGTCCATACGTGCTTCAACCAGGCCGTCGCCGCGACCGGGCGACTGAGCAGCTCGGAGCCGAACCTCCAGAACATCCCCATCCGTACCGAACTGGGGCGGCGGATCCGGCGCGCCTTCGTCGCCGCGCCGGGGCACGTCCTGATCTCCGCCGACTATTCGCAGATCGAGCTTCGCGTGCTGGCGCATCTGGCTGACGAAGAGGCGCTGATCGAGGCGTTCCGGATCGGCGAGGACATCCACGACCGCACCGCGAACCGGGTCTTCGGCCCTGACAGTACGCTCGACAGACACGAGCTCCGGCGCCGCGCGAAGATCGTCAATTACGCGCTGCTGTACGGGAAGACGGCGTTCACGCTGGCGAAGGATATCGGCGTCACGCAGGAGGCCGCACAGACGTTCATCGACGCCTACTTCGCCGGTTTTCCCAGGGTGCGCGGGTTCATCGACGACCTGCTGGCGCGCGCGCGGGAGACCGGGGTCGTGACGACGATGTTCGGACGCCGGCGGCTGGTGCCGGAGCTCAACAGCCGCAACGGCCAGATGCGCGCAGCGGCCGAGCGCGCCGCCGTCAACATGCCGATTCAGGGCTCGGCGGCCGACATTCTGAAGAAAGCGATGATCGATCTGCACGCCGCGCTGCCGGCGCGTGGCTTCCGGACACGGATGATCCTGACGGTGCACGACGAACTGCTGTTCGAGGCGCCGCAGGATGAAGCGGAACGCGCATCCGAGACGGTGCGCGAGTTCATGCAGGGGGCGGCGGCACTGAAGGTGCCGCTGACCGTGGATGTGGGCATCGCCGACAACTGGCGCGACGCGAAGCCCTAGCCTACTTCCACTGATCTTTCACGGCGCCCCACTGATCCCTGAGGTCGGCCAGGGCGGCTGCCTGATCCCGCGCCGGGCGCAGGCGGACGCGCTCTGGAATCAGCACGGTTGTCATGAAGCGGTCGATGTCCCGACGCAGTGTCTCGGCGGCATCCGGCCGGATCAGCGCGCGTACCCACCCGGCCACCCCCGCGTGCCAGGCGCGTTCGAGGTCGCCGGTCCCATGCGCGGCGACGGCCAGCCAGTAGTTCGCCGCAGGCTGTCCGGGATCGGCGGAGAGCTCTTCTCCCATTCTCGAGACGACACGCTCGAACGCGGCGGCGCGGCGGTCGGGCTGCAGGCCGTGCGCCGCCCGATCGATCGCGGTCGCCCACCAGTCGAGCAGCAGGATCCGATCGCGGGACGGCAGCAGACCCGCGCGTGCCAGGGCGCTGTCGAACAGCTCCGCGGCGGCGCCGAACGCGTTCGTGAGGAAGAGGGCCTGGCCGAAGCCCACGAGCAGGTCCACCTGGTCGCGCGGCAGGAGCGCAGCCATGCGCGCGGCCGACAACGCCTCGCGCGCCGCCGCCAGGTCGGCCGGATCGCTCGACGCCACCCGGAATCGCTCGAGGTGGGCCCTGCCGGTCACGAGGGCCGCGGCGTCCGCCGACGCGGGATCGCTCCGTGCGGCGCCGGCCGCGGTGATGGCCCCGTCATAGTCGCCGGCGTTGTAGAGGGCGCGCGCTGCCGCGAGCAGCGGGTGCTCCGCCGCCACGAGCGTCGACGGAGCTGCCAGCATGAGGACGATCAGCAGAAATGCGCCGCCCGTTCGCATCGCCGCGATCGTAGCATTACAATTCAGGTCCGATGGCCAACCCGGTAGTGGTGCCGCGCAGCGAGCACTCACTGTCGCGTACACAGATCGACCCCGACGCGCTGCGCGTCCTGTACCGTCTCCACCAGCACCAGTACGGGGCCTATCTGGTCGGCGGCAGCGTCCGCGACCTGCTCCTGGGCCTGCGACCCAAGGACTTCGACATCGGCACGTCGGCTCATCCCTATCAGGTCAAGAAACTCTTCCGGAACTGCTGGATCATCGGGCGCCGATTCCGGCTGGCGCACGTGCGGTTCGGGACCAAGGCGATTGAAGTCGCGACGTTCAGGCGGCAGTTGTCGGCCGAGGAGATCGCGGCGGCCAACGCGGCGCCGGTTGCCGACCCGGCGATTCCCGTTGACGAACCGGATCCGCAGGGCCATTCGCGGCTCGTGCACCGCGACAACAGCTTCGGCACGCCGGAGGAAGACGCGTTCCGGCGCGATTTCACCGTCAACGCGCTGTTCTACGACATCGGCACGTTCTCGATCATCGACTACACCGGGGGCCTCGAGGACCTGCGCGCGAAAGTCATGCGGTGCATCGGCGACCCGAACGATCGGTTTCAGGAAGATCCGGTCCGGATGCTGCGCGCGGTCTCGATGGCGGCGCGCCTGGGTTTTTCCATCGATCCGCCGATCGACACGGCGATCGCGACGCATCGGACCGACATCGCCAAAGCCGCACCGGCGCGGCTGCTCGAGGAGCTGTACAAACTGCTGCGGGCGGGGGCCGGCGAGCGCGCCTTCCGGATGCTCGCCGAACGGCGGCTGCTGGAACCGATTGCGGCGCAGCTGCAGGCCCGTTCGGGTGACGCGCTATGGCGATCGCTCGGCTCGCTCGACGCCTACCGGAAACGGTTCGAGGGCACGCCCGAGACGCTGACGAATGCCATCCTGCTGGGGTCGCTCATCGTCCCCCTGGGTGTCGGCCTTGGAGGTCCCCAGCAGCCAGTCCCGCGCGACGGTGACAGGCGGCAGCGCGAGCCCGTGCTGGCGCTCGGCATGCTGCCGTTGCCGCGGCGGGATATCGATCGGCTGAGGCAGATCCTCAGCCTGCAGCGGCGGCTGGCCGACACCAGCCTTTCACCGCGCGCCAGGCGAGCCCTGACGCACCGGGGACCGTTTCAGGAAGCGCTGACCTGGCTGGATATTCACGGGAACGCGCCCGAGGTCCTCGAGCACTGGCGTGGATTTCTCGAGGCCGCCTCGACCTTCGAACCGGAGGGCGAACCGGCCGAAGCGGAACGACCGCGGCGCCGGCGGCGAAGGCGGCGGCGCCGCCCTCCCACGTCGACACCGCAGGGCAACTGAGCGCTACCCGTTCTTCCGCTCGAACTCCCGCATGAAGTCGACGAGCGCGTCCATGCCCGCTTCGGGGAACGCGTTGTAGATCGACGCACGCATCCCGCCGACCGACCGGTGGCCCTTGAGCCCGTCGAGCCCGGCGGCGGTCGCCTCCTTCTCGAATGCCTTCTCCAGCGCCTCGCTCCCCAGGCGGAAGGTGACGTTCATCAGCGAGCGGCTGTCCTTTTGCGCTGTGCCGCGATAGAAACCGGTCCGGTCAATCTCCGCGTACAACGTGCCGGCCTTGCGCTGGTTGTTGCGTGCGACGGCATCGAGGCCGCCCTGGGACTTCAGCCATTTCGCCGTGAGTCCGAGGATGTAGATGCCGAACGTATTCGGCGTGTTGTACAAGGAGTTGTTCTCGGCGTGAATCTTGTAATCGAGCATGATCGGCACCGACGGCCCGGCCCGGCCGATCAAGTCCTCGCGGATGATGACGAGCGTCACGCCCGACGGCCCCAGGTTCTTCTGCGCGCCGGCGTAGATCACGCCGTAGCGGGCCACGTCGATCGGGCCGCTGAAGATGTCGGACGAGGCGTCGGCGACGAGCGGCACGCCCCCGACGTTCGGGGGCGCCTTCCATTCCGTCCCTTCGATCGTATTGTTGGTGGTCATGTGCACATACGCCGCGCCGGCGGTGAGCTTCAGCTCGTCCTGCCGCGGAATGCGCGCGTACTGATCGGCCTTGGTGGTGGCCACCACGTTGACCGCACCGACCTTCTTCGCTTCTTTTATCGCCTTGTCGGCCCACGACCCGGTATCGATGTAATCCGCCGTGGCGCCGGCACCGAGCAGGTTCATCGGCACCATCGAAAACTGCAGCGTGGCGCCTCCCTGGAGCATCAGGATCTTGTAATTCGCGGGAACTCCCGCGAGCCCGCGGATGTCGGCAATCGCCGTGTCGAGGAGGTCCTCGAACGTCTTCGACCGGTGGCTGATTTCAAGGACCGACATGCCGACGCCGGGCAGCGACACCAGGTCGCGCTGCGCCTGCTCGAGCACCGGCAGCGGCAGCATCGCGGGGCCTGCGGAAAAATTGTGGATACGCGTGATCGTCGTCGGCATGTGAATCCTTCTCCCTGAAACTGATCCTATATTTTCACAAGATGAAGCCCGAGGATGTCCTGATTTCCTCCGGCAATCGCGCGTAAGAGCTCGGCGTCCGCTTCACCGTCGATATTGACGCGCGCAACCGCCGCTTCCGCTCCGTCGAAGATCACGTTCTCGGTCTCCTGCACGTTCACGTTGCGCCGCCGGAGCTGTTCGAAGACGTGCGCCAGCACGCCAGGACGGTCGCGATGCCGCACGACGAGGGTGTGCGTGGCGGGCGTCCGCGTGGAGAGATTGACGGCGTTGAGCACCTTGCCCGTGTCCCTGTACGCGCGGACGATCCGCACGGTTTCGGCGGCAATGGCCTCCTGCGCCTGCTCGGTGGACGCGCCGATGTGGTGCGTGCCGTACACGTCCGGCAGCGCCGCGACGGGCGGCGAGAACGTCGCGACGGACTGCGCAGGCTCGTCCCGAAAGACGTCGACGGCCGCGCGCACGCCGCGCCGCACGGCGTCCTCCAGCGCACGGTCGTCCACGAGCTCCGCACGCGCCGTGTTCACGAACAGCGAGCCCGGCTTCAGCCGCCCCAGAACTCGCACGTCCACGATGTTCCGGGTGTCAGCGGTCAGGGCGAGGTGGAGACTCAGGACGTCGCTGCGCCCGGCAACCTCCTCCGGCGAACCCAGCACCGTGACGGTGATGTCGCGCGGAATAGCGGCACGCGCGGCCGAACCGTCCTGCTGAAAGCGCCGGCTCCACACGAGCACGTCCATGCCGAAGGCATTGGCCCTCCGCGCCATTTCCTGGCCGATGCTGCCGAATCCGAGCAGCCCCAGGGTGCGGCCGTACACCCCTCGCGCGGCGGAATACGTCTTCTTGTTCCAGCGGCCCGCCCGGAGATCCGCAACGTTGTCGGGAATGCGCCGATCAAGCGCGAGGATGAGCCCGAGGGCGAGCTCCGCGACCGCGACGGAATTGCGGCCGGGACAGGTGGCGACATAGATTCCCCGCCTGGCGGCGGCGCGCACATCAATGGTGTTGACCCCGGCGCCGGCCCGGACAATCAGCGAGAGCCGGCCCGCCTCCAGCATCGCCTCGGTGACCTGGGTGGAGCGAACGACGAGCACCTCCGCCGCGGTGGCCGCCAGCGCTTCCGCCAGCGCCTCGTCCTTCAGCGATGGGTCGTACAGCACGTCGCACCCGGCTGCTTTCAAGCCGTCGAGACCTGAAGATTCGAACAGGTCGGCGACGAGAACTTTCATGGCGGGCTCAGATGACGTGCGACAACAGGCCGTCGCGCAGCTTCGGCTCGAACCAGGTGGATTTGGGCGGCATGATGCCGCCCGCGTCGGAAATTGTCATCAGGTCCTCGACGCTGACCGGATACAGGGAAAATGCGACAGCGGCCTTTCCTGACGACACGAGCGTCTCGAGCTCCGTCGTCCCGCGCGCGCCCCCGACAAAATCGATGCGCTTGTCCGTCCGGATGTCGCCGATGCCGAGGAGCGGCGTCAGCACGAGATCCTGCAGACGGCTCACATCGAGCGCATCGGCAGCGCTCACTCCGGCGGGCGGCGCCCCCAGCGCAAGGGTGCGCCATGTCCCTCCGAGGAACATGGCCACGTCGCCTTTGCGTCGGGGCATCGCCGGACCGTCGGTGACCGTCAGCCGCGTGCGCAACGCCGCGAGCAGCGACGCTGGCGTGTGTGACCCCAGCTCCTTGACGACGCGGTTGTACGGCAGCACCTGTGTCTGAGTATCAGGAAACGCCACCGCCAGAAACGTGTCCCACTCGCCCGCCGACTTTCCGCCGCCGCCGAGCTGCTGACGCACGCGTGCGGCGCTCGCTACGCGGTGATGCCCGTCGGCGATGTACAGGGCAGGAATCGCCTCGAACGCATCGGCGATGGCCTGGTGGTCGGCGGCGGGCAGCCGCCAGATGGTGTGCTGGATGCCGTCAACAGCTGTGAGGTCGAACAACGGCGGCGCCTGCACCGTTCGGTTGACGACGGCGTCGACGGCGCCCGACGCGCGGTATGTCAGGAAGACGGGACCGGTCTGGGCGCGCGTCTCGAGGATGTGGCGCGTCCGGTCGTCTTCCTTGTCGCGGCGGGTCCGCTCGTGCTTCTTGATGATGTCGGTGTCGTACTCGTCGAGCGCGTAGCAGGCGGCGATCCCGGTCTGGACGTGGTCGCCCATCCGGAGGCGATAGACGTACAGGCCTGGGGACTCTTCGACGACGAGCGGCGCTCGCGTCTTGAGTGCCGCGAAATTTTCCACGGCTTTCGCGTAGACGGCGTCGGCATATGGATCGGTTCCGGCTGGAAGATCGATCTCGGCGCGTGAGACGTGCAGAAAGCTGAGCGGGTGACCTGCCGCCAGCGCGCGCGCTTCGTCGGTGTTCACGACATCGTAGGGAACGGCGGCGACTGAGGCGGCGGATGCGGGGGTGGGTCGCAGGGCGCGGAACGGATAAATGGCAGACACGCCTCAATTATAAGTTCGCGCCCTCCAGTTGCTTGAGTGCGGCATCGCGTACGGCTCGAAACGCGTCCATGTCGCCGGCCGGCACGGGATCGCCCGGCGGCATGCGTCGCTGCTCGCGCAGCGGATCCACCCACGCGCCGCTCTTCTGCAGCCCGTAGTGGAGATGCGGACCGGTCGCGAGACCGGTGGCGCCCACGCGCCCGATCGTCTGCCCCTGATCGACGCGCGCCCCGCGCCGCATGCCCGGCGCGAATGCCGACAGATGGAGGTAATACGACTCGTAGCCCGACGCGTGACGCACGCGGACCATCCGGCCGTTGGTGTTGTCGGAGGTGGCCGAGACCACCGTCCCCGCAGCCACCGACACGACGGGCGCCCCCGCGGGCGCCCCGTAGTCGACGCCGCGATGCGGCCGCGCGGTCCTCAGCACGGGATGAAAGCGGCTCGTTGAATAGCGCGACGTCACGCGCGGCTCGAACTTCAGCGGCGACCGGAGGAAGAAGCGGCGGAGCGATCGTCCCTGTTCGTCGAAGTAGTCGGGTCGGCCGCCGCCCGGTGTAAACCGGATGGCGCGGATGCGGCGGCCTTCATTCTCGAACTCGGCCGCCGTGATGTCGCCATAGGTCGATGGCCGGGCATCCCGCACGAAACGTTCGAACGCCAGTCTGAACCGGTCACCGGGCTGCACGTCGTTGTTGAAGTCGAGCTCCCCGGCGAAGATCGCCGCGAGCCCAATCGTCAGCTCGGCACTCTCGCCGGCGGCATCCATCGCCTGGAACAGCGACGGGGTCTCGCGGTCGATGGCGCCCGCCACGATCGCGTGCTCGAGCCGCTTCGGGATCGGGACGACCGCCGCGCGGAGGCTGGCCGAGCCGACCGCAGCCGGTTCGACGCGCAGAACAAAATCGGGGTCGATCTCGTATTCGAAGTGGCGGAGCTGCCCGTCGAGCGTTCGTTCCAGCACGAACGGCTGGGGCGCCGGAGGCGCCGGGCGTCGAACACCTCGGCGGCCGCGGTCACTGCCGCATGCACGGCACTGGAGGCCAGTCCGTGGGCGCGCAGCATGGAATCGAGCGTGGCGCCCGCCGAAACGAGGCCTCGAATCGACGCAGTATCGGGCGTGAGCGCGATGTCGTGCGCGGCGGGTAAGGTCACCGGCGACGCGTCCGCGCCGCATCCCGTGAGGACAGCCGTGAGCAGCCCGCAGCCGCTCGCCCCGATCGCACGCGTGAGAGTCGCCCGCACCAATTGACGGGCATGGTATCAAAGGACAGATGGAACTGATGCTCGCGGCGGCCGCCGGTCTTGTCGTGCTGGCCGTCGCCATCGCATTGGTACGATCGCAGGCGCGCCGGCAGGTGGCCGAGGCGCGCGCCGAGATGGCGCAGCAGCTCGCGGCGGCGCAGCGCGACACGTTTCAGGCGCTGGCGGCCGAGGCGCTGAAGGACAATCGCGCCGCCTTTCTCGATCTCGCGACGACCTCGCTGGCGGCATCCCGGCAATCGATTGAGGACACCCTCACACGCGTGGATCAGCGCCTGGCCGAAACGGAACGCGACCGGATCACCTCATTCAGTACCCTTGCGGAAAAGATCAGCGCGCTCGACCTGACGACCCACACGCTGTCGCGCGCCCTGCGGACGCCGCACGTCAGAGGCCGATGGGGCGAGCGGCAGCTGCGTCAGGTCGTGGAATTCGCGGGGATGGTCGAGCATTGCGATTTCGACGAACAACCGAACCTGCCGACCGACGGCGGACGTCTCCGGCCTGACATGACCATCAGCCTGCCCGGCGGCAACCGCGTGGCCGTCGATTCGAAGGCGCCGTTTGACGCCTACCTGGATGCGCAGGAGGCGTCCGATGATGCCACCAGGCAGGCGCGGCTGCAGGCGCATGCCCGGCAGGTGACTGACCACGTCCAGAAGCTCGCGGCGAAGGGGTACTGGGGCGCGCTCGAACAGTCCCCCGAAATGGTGGTGATGTTCCTCCCCGGCGAGGATCTCCTGAGCGCGGCCCTGCGGCAGGATCCCAGGCTGCTCGATTTCGCCCTGCAGAAGAAAGTGCTGCTGGCGAGCCCCTTGACCCTCATCGCGCTCCTGACCGCGGTGGCCTACACCTGGCGGCAGGAGGCGCTGGCGCAGAATTACCGGGAAGTGGCGCGGCTGGGGCGCGAGTTCTACGACCGGCTGACGACATTCGCCGAGCATTTCGACGAGGTCCGGAAGAAGCTGCAGGGGGCGGTCAATGCCTACAACGACGCCGCAGGCTCCTTTGAGTCGAGGGTCCTGGTGAGCGCACGGCGTCTGAAGGAACTGGACGTCACGACATCCAGGGAGCTTCCGGCGGCCGAACCCATCGACACGGTCCCGCGCGTGCTGGATCTCACCTAAATTTGAAATAATCAATAGATGGAACCCCTTACCGGCGCGGCGGCCGCGCCGGTCTCGTCCGATTTCATCCGCGACATCATCACCGACGACCTCCGCAGCGGAAAACAGGGGGGCCGCGTCCACACCCGATTTCCGCCCGAACCGAACGGGTGCCTCCACATCGGACACGCCAAATCGATCTGCCTGAACTTCGGCGTGGCCGCCGAGTTCGGCGGCCGGTGCAACCTGCGGTACGACGACACGAACCCGGCCAAAGAAGACATCGAGTACGTGCAGTCGATCGAAGAAGACGTCCGCTGGCTGGGATTCGACTGGGCCGACCGCACGTTCTACGCGTCCGACTACTTCGAAACGATGTACGAGTACGCGCAGACGCTGATTCGAGAGGGCCACGCGTACGTCGATAGCCTGACGGCCGACGAAATCCGCGGCTATCGCGGCACGCTGACCGAGCCAGGCCGCAACAGCCCGCACCGCGACCGGCCGGCCGACGAGAGCCTGGACCTGTTCCGGCGGATGCGCGCCGGAGAGTGTGCCGACGGGACGCACGTGCTGCGGGCGCGCATCGACATGGCGTCGCCCAACATGAACATGCGGGACCCCACGCTGTACCGCATCCGGCACGCAGCGCATCACCGCACCGGGGATGCCTGGAGCATCTATCCGACGTACGACTATGCGCACCCGATCTCGGACGCACTCGAGGGGATTACGCATTCCCTGTGCACGCTCGAGTTCGAGGACCATCGTCCGCTCTACGACTGGGTCATCGAGCAGACGAAGCCGCCGTCCCGCCCGCGGCAAATCGAGTTCGCGCGGCTGAACCTGAACTACACGGTGATGAGCAAGCGGAAGCTGCTCGCGCTGGTCGAGCAGAAGCTGGTCAACGGCTGGGACGATCCGCGAATGCCCACGATCGCCGGGATCAGGCGGCGCGGGTTCACGCCCGAGGCCGTGCGCGACTTCTGCTCCCGCATCGGGGTGGCCAAGAAGGAAAACGTCGTCGACGTCGCGCTGCTCGAGCACACGGTCCGGGAGGATCTCAACCGCCGCGCGCAGCGGGCGCTGGCGGTGCTGCGGCCGATCAAGGTCGTCATCGAGAACTATCCCGAGGGGGGCGAGGAGCTGGTCTCGGCGGTGAACAACCCCGAGGACGCGGGCGCAGGCACGCGCCCGATGCCCTTCTCGCGCGAGCTGTTCATCGAACGCGACGACTTCATGGAGGCGCCGCCCAAGAAGTTCTTCCGGTTGTCGCCCGGCACCGAGGTCAGGCTCCGCTACGCCTACATCCTGAAATGCGAGCGCGCCGTGAAGGATGCCGCGGGAGAGATCGTCGAGCTGCGCTGTACGTACGATGCCGAATCGCTGTCAGGGTCGACGGCCGCGCGGCGCGTGAAAGGCACGATCCACTGGGTATCCGCCCGCCATGCCGTGGATGCCGAAGTGCGGCTCTACGACCGCCTGTTCACCTCAGCGGATCCCGAGGCCGACGGCCGCGACGCGCTCACGGATCTGAATCCGCAGTCGCTCGAACAGGTCACGGGGTGCAAGGTAGAGCCCTCGCTGGCCGAGGCCGCCCGGGGTGACCGGGTCCAGTTCGAACGCCTCGGATATTTCTGCCTGGATCCCGACTCGAGTCCGGACGCGCTGGTCTTCAACCGGACCGTGACGCTGAAAGACACCTGGGCGAAGATCAGCGCCCGTACGTCCTAGACCACGCCGCCAGCTGCGCCGCCGTCGCCGCGGCGACGGGCTCGCGCCACATCCGGTCAACCGGCCACGGCATCCGCCATGTCCAGTTCGAGGCGTTCACAGTGGCCGGCTGATTGATCCGATCGCGCCAGCCAAAGGCGTCCTGGATCGGGACGATCAGCAACGACGCGGCCGATCCATAGAGCGACGCCAGGAGGGCCTCCCGCAGCGTCGCGGCGAGCGCCGGCTCGGTAAGCGCGGCCGACCGATCCTCCTCGGTCAGCGCCGTCCGGATCGACGGCATCGCGAGTACGGCCTGGCGCTCCTCGACAGGCGCCTGCTCCCACCAGACCGCCATCGTCTCGGTGTCGTGGGTGCCCGAGGTCACGACGGACGTCTCCGGGTAATCGCTCGGATCGGTGAACGGCTGCCCCGCCACGCGCCACTGGCGCTCCCATCGCTGCACCTTGTAGCCCGGCACTGCGAGCCGCGCCAGCGACTCCCGGACGGAATCGGGGACGACACCGAGATCCTCCGCCGTCACTTCGGAGCCGGCACCGCGGAAGACGTCGACGACGCGCTCGCCCAGGCGCACTTGCGCGTCCTGCTCGGCCGGTACGAACTGCGGGGCGCCGCCGTCATGAGGACGGAAGTACGTCCGGTAGAAGCCAACGAGGTGATCGATCCGGTACCCGTCGAAGAGCGCCGCGTTCCGCCGGGCACGGTCGCGAAGCCAGTCGAAATTGCGCTCGGCCAGGACATCCCACCGGTAGACCGGAAACCCCCAGTCCTGGCCCGCCTCGCTGAACGCGTCAGGCGGCACGCCGACCGACGCATCGCGCCGGAACAGGTCCTGGTGCGCCCACACGTCGGCGCTGTCGCCGCTGACCATGAACGGAAGATCGCCGAAAAGCGCGACCGGGCCGGCCGCACGCCGGGCCTCCACCCACTGGGCGCCGGCAATCCATTGCAGGTACTGGCGGTACAGCACCTCATCAGCCAGTTCGTGGCGGGCCCGGGTCAGTGCCTCGCCGTCACGCCGCTGCAGCACCGCGGGCCACTGGTCCCACGGCTTCTCGCCGAACTGCGCATGCAGCGCCCGGAAGAGCGCATAGTCGTCGAGCCACCACGCCTGATGCCAGATGTAGCTCTGCAAGTCCGCCGACCGTCGCGTCCCGCGGCGCCATTCGGCCTCGTGAAAGTGTGCAAACGCGCGCCGAAGCGCGATGTCCTTCAACCGGCGCACGCCGGCGTAGTCAATCCGGGCCGAGGCGCGAACGGCGCCGAGCTGCGCGTGACAATCCGCGGGCAGACGCGGGACGCCGCCTGCCGCCGCAAAATCCTCGACGTCGTCGACCGCGATGAACTGGGGATCTATCGCCATGGCGCTCATGGCGGAATAGGGCGATGTTTCCGCCGGAGGCATCTCGTTGATCGGCAGCAGCTGGAGGACGCTCATGCCGGCAGACTCGAGCCAGCGCGCCAGGTCGCCGATGTCGGCGATCTCGCCGATGCCCCAGCTGCGCGACGAGGGGATCGAGAACAGCGGCACCAGGAGGCCCGCCCGGCGGTGCGCCATCACGCGCTGGCCCGGCGCAGCACGCGCTCGATGGCCGGAGCGAACTGGCGCGGCTCTGGCAGAAGGCTGACCACGAGATAGGCCTCGCGCGGAAAATCAAAGAAGTACCCGGGATGCACCGCCACGTGCTCCCGTTCGAGCAGGTCCAGGACCAGTGCCTCCTCCGTCCGGGTCGACGGCACGCGGATGATGGCCGACCATCCTCCTTCGACCGTCAGGACGTCGCACGACGCGAATCGCCTGCCTGCCGCGCGCAGCACCGTCAGGTTGTGACGCACACGATCATGGATGGCGCCGCGGACGGCTGCGCCGGCCGCCAGCAGACGCGATGCCGCGACCTGGACGGGGGTGCCCACCGACAGAAACGTGTCCGCGATGAGCTCGATCCCGTCGCGCGCCCGCGCCCGATCCGGCGTGGGGCCGCCGATGACAATCCACGCGAGCTTCAGCTGCGGGAGGCCGACGGTTTTCGAGAGACCGCCGAGGGAGAACGACAGCACGTCGGCGCGCCGGGCAATATCGGTTGCCGGGTCAGCCTGGTCGAGCGGATAGTCCGCGAACACCTCGTCCGCGATGAGCGCCCATCCGCGCTGCGAGCAGAGGCGCACCAGTTCCCGCACTTCGGCCGTCGACACGTACGAACCGGTAGGATTGTTCGGCGACACGATGAGGACGGCGCGGGTGCGATCCGGCGCGGCGGCCAGCGTGTCGAAATCGATCGACCACCGGCCGTCATACGTGAGCGCGTAAGGATGGACGCGAACGCCTTCGAGCGATGTCAGGTGATCGAACAGCGGATAGCTCGGCTGCGGCACGGCCACTGCGTCGCCGGGATCGCACAACAGTTTAAAGAGCCAGCTGTAGGCTTCGCTGGTGCTGGCGGTCAGCACCACATCGTCTGGATTGACGAGTGCCGAGCGCCGGGCGTGGTCGGCGGCGACAGCGGCCCGCGCACGTGGGAGTCCGAACGGGTGCGGGTCGTACTGCAGCGCCGCGGGATCAGCGAGCGACGCCAGCACGTCGGCGGGGTACGGAATGGCGGCGCGTGTCGGATTCGATTCCGTCAGATCGACGAGCGGCGCTCCCCGCGCCGTGAGCGCGGCCAGGACCTGACTGAACGCGTTGGGCTCGAGGGAAGACGGAAATCGCCGCGAGAAGGTCGGCTCGACGCGGCCTGGCATTCAGATCTCGATGCGAGCGCCGTGGTCCGGCGTCTCGGCATCCCATCCCAGGCGCTCCTTGACGAGTGCCTTCAACGCATCCATCGGCGCCGGCTCGCCGTGCACGAGGCACAGCCGCGCCGGCGGTGTCGGCAGCGTCCCCAGCCACCGCAGCATCTCGCTGCGGTCCGCGTGCGCGGACATTGAATCGATCTTCTCGATCCGCGCCGCGACGGGAACGGATCGGCCGTGAATGCGCACGTCCGGGGCGCCGTCGACGAGCTTTCGTCCGCGTGTCCCGGCCGCCTGATAGCCGACAAACAGAATGGTGTGCTTCGGATCCGGCAGCGCCGCGGCCAGGTGATGCAGCACGCGTCCGCCGGTCGCCATGCCACTCGACGAAATGACAATCGCCGTACGGCTCGATGCGGTGAGCGCCTTCGACTCCTGTGCCGACGCGATGGTCTGGAACCGCGCGGACCCGAACGCCGCAACTCCCTTCTGCGTGGGGCGCAGCTCGGCGTCCAGTTCGGCGACGCGCGCGGTGTAGTAGCGAAGCGCCTCTGCCGCCATGGGGCTGTCCACGTAGACCGGGAGTACCGGAATGCGGTGCTCCTGCTCGAGACGCCGCAGCCAGTACAGCAATTCTTCGACGCGCCCGATCGCGAATGACGGAATGATCAGCTTGCCGCCGCGCCTCACCGTGTCCTGGACGACATCCGCCAGCGCCTGGCCATTGTCGTCCGGCGCGTGATCGCGATCGCCGTACGTCGACTCCGCGAGGACGAGGTCGGCGGCGACGGCCGGCGACGGATCCAGGAGGACGGGGCGTCCGTACCGGCCGAGATCGCCGCCAAACAGGATGCTCGTGCCGCCGCTCAGCGTGACGTGCGCGTACGCGGAACCAAGCAGATGTCCAGCGGGGACAAAGCGGATCGTGATACCGGGAGCCACCTCGATGGGACGGTCGTAGCCGAGCGGCTGCAGCTGGGTGAGCGCCCGCTGCGCGTCAACTTCGGTGTACAGCGGCAGCGCGGGATGATGCGTCGAATAGCCGTGCTTGTTCGCCTGCCGTGCGTCCTCTTCATGGATGCGCGCCGAATCGGGCAGCACCAGGCGGCACAGATCGGCTGTCCCGCCGGTGCAGAACACCCGTCCGCGGTACCCCTGCTGCACCAACCGCGGAAGGTAGCCGACGTGATCGAGATGCGCGTGCGTGAGGACCACCGCCGCAAGCGAACGGGGCGGCACCGGACACTCCGCCCAGTTTCGCAGCCGCAGGTCCTTGAGACCCTGAAACAGCCCGCAGTCGATCAGGACGCGCGCGTCGCCATGCTCGAGGAGGTACTTCGACCCCGTCACGGTCCGCGCCGCGCCGAGAAACGTCAGGTGAGCCATCACGGCGAAGATATCAGCTATGCTGTCGCCATGCGGTCTGTTTTCCGTCGTACAGCCGTCATGGCGATCGCGTCCGTGCTCGCCGCGGGGATCTCCGCGCAGGCGCAGCAGCGCACGCTGTCCATCGATGCGATCTACGACCCCGATCAGCGGGTCGACTTCAGCGGCGCGCCCTCCACCAATCTGCGCTGGATCGACGCGGACACATTTCTCGAGCGGCGGCGGGCGGCGGCGGGCGCCGAATGGCTGAAGGTCGACGCGGGATCGGGACGCACGGCGCCGCTCTTTGATACGACGCTGATGACCTCCGCGCTCGCCGCCCTGCCTGGCGTGTCGCGCGACAAGGCCGCAAATGCCGCCCGCGGGAATGACATCACCTTCAGCCCACAGTGGACCGCTGGGCTCGTCACGATTGACGACGACCTGTACGTGTACGCCTTTGGCGGCGCGGCCGTGCGCCTGACCACCGCCGCCGGACCGGAAGAAGAGGCGACGTTCAGTCCCGACGGGCGACGCGTGGCGTTCGTGCGCAATCACAATCTGTATACGGTCGACGTCGCAGGGCAGAAGGAAGTTGCCCTCACGACGGACGGCAGCGCCGAAACGCTCAACGGAAAACTGGACTGGCTGTACCAGGAAGAAATCTACGGCCGCGGGCGCTTCCGCGGCTACTGGTGGAGTCCCGATTCGGCGCGCCTGGCGTTTCTGCAGCTCGACGAGCGTCCGGTTCCCGAATACACCGTCGTCGACGACATTTCCTATCGGCCCGTCGTCGAAGTGACCGACTACCCGAAGGCGGGGGATCCTAATCCCACCGTCCGACTGGCTGTTGTGGACGCGACCGGCGGAAGTCCGGTGTGGGCGCAGCTCGATTCGTACGCACGCGTCGATGTCCTCATCGTCGATGTGGACTGGACGCCGGACAGCCGCAGCATGGCGTTCCAGGTACAGGACCGGGAGCAGACGTGGCTGGATCTCAACCTGGGTGATGCGGTGTCAGGGCGGGTCACGCGCATTCTTCGGGAGACGACGAAGGCCTGGGTGAATGCGAACGGAAGCCCGAACTGGCTGAAGGACGGATCGTTTCTCTGGTTCAGCGAGCGCGATGGCTTCAAGCACCTGTATCACTATCGCGCCGACGGCACGCAGGTGCGGCAGGTGACGAGCGGGCGCTGGGACGTGCGCAGCCTTGCCGGCGTCGATGAGCCGCGCGGCATGCTGTACTTCGAATCGGGTGCCCGTCGCCATATCGACACCGACATCTACCGGATCGGGCTCGACGGCCAGTCGCTGACGCGGCTCTCACGCACGGACGGCACTCATCGGGCCAGCTTCAATCCGGCCTACACGCAGTACGTCGGCGTCTGGAGCGATGTCTCCACGCCGCCTCAGGTGCGGCTGCATCGTGCCGACGGGACCGAGGCCCGCGTGCTCGACGCCAACCGGGTGACGACGCTCGGGGATTACGCGATCAGCGCGCCCGAGTTCGTGGAAGTGCGGACCCGCGACGGATTCATCATGGACGCGATGATGATCAAGCCGCCCGGCTTCGATCCCTCGCGGACCTATCCCGTCTATCAATATACGTACGCGGGACCAGGCACGTCCCTGGTGCGGAATCAGTGGGCGGGTTCGACGTTCATGTACCACCAGTTGCTCGCGCAGCAGGGGGTCATCGTCTGGATCCTCGACAACCGCAGCGCCGGCGGCAAGGGCGTCGAGTCGCAGTGGCCGGTGTACCAGCGCCTCGGCGAAGTCGAACTGCAGGATCTCGAGGACGGCGTCGCATGGCTGAAACAACAGCCGTATGTGGACAGCGCGCGCCTCGTGCTGCACGGCTGGAGCTACGGCGGCTTCATGACCGCCTACGCGCTCACGCACAGCACGAGCTGGTCGGCCGGTATCATCGGTGCCCCGGTTTCGGACTGGCGCAATTACGACACGGTCTACACCGAGCGGTACATGAAGACGCCGCAGAACAATCCCGGGGGCTACAGGCGCACCGCGCCGCGATTCGCGGCGGCCAGGCTCCACGGGCGCATGCTGCTCATCCACGGCAGCATCGACGACAACGTGCATCGCCAGAACAGCGAGCAGCTCGCGTACGAGCTCCAGCGCGCCGGCAAGCCGTTCGAAATGATGATGTATCCCAAGTCGCGCCACGCGGTGACCGACGCGCGGCTGAACAGGCATCTCCGGCAGGTGATGTTCGACTTCATCATGCGCGCAGTGCGCTGATGGCGTCGTTTCTGACCGCGCTCCAGGGGGCCCGGGGCGTGATCGCGGCGGAGCTGCGGCCACCCCGCGCCGAGCTCGACTCACACGACGGCATCGACGCCTGGATCGACACGTATCACGCCGTCAGGACGCTCACGCGCGGCGACGTGGCCGTCTTCCTGACCGACAGCGCGGTCGGCACGCAGGAGGAGAACAACCTCCGCCACCTCGTGACGAACCTCGGCCTCGACGTCCCGCGCGAGCGCGTGGTGCCGTTCCTGACAACGAAGCATTCGCTCGAGTTCTGTCTGAGTTATGCCGAACAGGCCTGGCAGCACGGGTTCCCCGCGCTCGTAGTCCTTGGCGGCGACAAGAGCGTCGGCCGGCCACGATGCGTCGAGCACGCCTGGCAGCTGCGGCAGGCGATCCGCGAGCGGGAGCCCCGCCTGGCACTGGGCGGCTGGGCGAATCCGTATGCCGATCCAGCGCAGCAGGCGGACTACCTCGCTGACCGCACGTTTCACGCGGAGTTCTATCTCACGCAGATCGTGAGCCACCTGAACGCCGAGCCGGTCGGGCGGTTCCTGAGGGAAACGGAGCGGCGGGGGCTGGGCGCCATGCCCGGCATGTTCGGCGTGTTCTATTACCGCAGCGCCAATCCGAAGACGCTGAGCGTTCTCAGCCGGTTTCTTCCGGTTCCGGTTGACGCCCTTGCGGCCGAGTTCGCGGCGGGCGCCACGCCGATCGACATCTGCGCGCGGACGCTGCGGGCGATGATCGACGTCGGCGCGCGCCACTTCTACATCAGCAACCTGCCGCTGTCGCGGACGTCCGCCACGCTCAACGCCATCCTCGACCGCGTCGGCGCGCCCGCGCGGAGGGGAGCCTAGAGTTCCTAACGGTTCCTGGGGTTCCTAAAGCGCTTTTCAGATAGCTCTTGTACGACCCGGGTGCGCCATGGTACTTCTGCGTGCACAACACGGGAGGGCCGATGCGCGCATATTCCATGGATCTTCGAGAACGGGCGCTACGCGCCAGTGATGCGGGGATGAAGGCCGCGGA